>CATLGW010000001.1 GCA_949948715.1 uncultured Lachnospiraceae bacterium
CTTCTGCAGTAAGATTGATAATACTTGATTTTCTTCCCATAAGTACAATGCCTCCATCAATTGATATATACATTGTACTATGGAACAAAAATATAGTCCAGTTATTTAAAAACTATTATACTAGTTCATATTATGCAGCAGTTCACCACCTATGTCAAGTGCACAATAAAAAAAGATATTGACAAGTTCACCACCGGTGAACTAGAAAGGAGATGTGAAATATGCCAACAAATTTAAGGAGAGTAACATTTGCTATAACACCTGAAATGGAGCCGTTACTGGATAGTTTTAAAAGAGAAATGTTCTATAATTGTTCTCAATCTGAAATGATTAGGAAATTAGTAGAAGCGGGATGTAAAACAATTAAAGATGATGCCCAAATTAAGCCTACAAAACTCGCATAAGCACATTTCAAGAAAAAGCTTACATACGGGGAAACGTATTTTCGAAGACCATATCTGAAGGGTGGTACAAATGACGACAGGAAAATTATGCTACAAACCGGAGAATGACAGATATGGTCTGAAAGTGTCAGGACATTGGGAGAGGAAAGGTTTCTGCTGGGGGGAGGCTTGGAGGTTTTAGTGGAGAAAGAGCGGGTAAAGACTTGGGCAGAGGTGCAAAAGATGTTGACCGAGAAAGAATATAATGACCTTCCGGCATGGCAGAAAAAAAGAATGTGTCCATGTGTCAATGTCATTTAGTTAGATGCGTGAGCCGTTAAGTTAAGGGAAATCTGTCATGGCAGAATTTTGTATTTTTTAAATTCGGAAATATCCATTTACAGAAAAATTTCTTAAATTCACTGTTTGGCGTGGTGCCCGTAGGGAGATTATTTCGTGAAAGGGGGCGATTTTGTCTTGAAAAGCGAATATTTGAGAAAATGCAGGTACGGTGATGTACCTGCATCATTCTTCAGAATTGTGTGTGGAGGTTTCGTGTTGTTCTTCTAACAAGCGTTGAATATATCCATAAAGATATTTTTTGTTTTCATCAGTTAGAGAAGAGTAAAGCTTTGAGATTTCGGAATCAAGAGGATCGGCTTCATCCTCAAATATAGGTTCATCTCCAGTCTCAATCCAGTCTCTCCTAACGTGAAATGTTCGACAAATATCTATAAGAACTCTCTCTGTGAGTCCAATTCGTCCAGTTTCTATATTACCAAGATTGGAACGAGAAATATTTATTTTAGTAGAAAAGTCTTCAAGAGTTAAAGTTAAAATTTTTTTTCTTAATTGCCTAATACGTTCATATGGCTCCATGTAAGTACCTCCTGCACGATATGAGAAGAGTATAGCACATAACAAAATGCTTGTAAAGAGAAAAAATAACAAGAAATGTCTTGGCACAAGCAAAGTGAAATAATATAATGATTGTAACAAGCAAAAGAAAGGAGTAGAGCGAATGAAAAATGGAGTAGCGGAAATTAAGGAAGTAAAGGACATAAGCACCGCCTTAACAAGAGAAAACAAGAAATATGTTATTGCTGTAGCTAATGCTTTGCTTTTTTCACAAGGAAGTCCGGAACAGCCACGAAATCCCCCAATGCAGATGGCCCAGTCATAGAAGTAGATCATTGTTCGATAGGAGCAATGGTCTAAAGGGTAGTAGGGTGGGAATGTAGGCAGATGAAATTAAAGAAAAAATGAAAGGAGAAGTCATAATTACTAAAGCCATTTCTGTATAAAAGTGGGAAGTTTCCTTATATCATTGCGTTCTTAGAAATCATGGATTCCGTGAAAAAATAGAGCCGTTTTGCAAAGGAAAGATTTCTTAACTTAACAAAAGGAGGGCTTAAGTAAATGACATTGGTCCATGTGTATGCGGCGGTAGGGCTGCACTGTTCTATGATGAAAATGAAAACTACAGAGTAGAGTGTTGTGACTGCCAACAAAAAATGACATTATTCAAGGCAAAGAGCATGGCGGAAGCAAAAGAGCGCTGGAAAGCTTCTCCACATTGTTTGGGAATTATGGAACCAAAAGAAATTCAGTCAGATTCAGGAGAGGAAGGAGGCATAAAGCCGGTGAGGAAAAAGGGATATATGCCGGAGCAGTCCCTGCGCAGGCAACTGGAATATGACGAGATGGAGTCAAAGCAGAATGAAAATGCCGCGGCGATTGGCAGGAGGAAGCCTTATCACCTGGTTTACCAGGAGAGGCTCAAAGCGGCGGGAGGGAGGAGCCATGCGGGGGAAAGCCAGCAAGGAGTACCAGGACTGGAGCAGGGCGGCCAGGCACGCGCAGATTGACACGGGCATGACGAACAAACGCATAGCCGAGAAGCTGGGCTACAGCAGACAGTTTGTCACTGCGGTGGTAAACGGGAGGAGGGAGTCCCGGGAAGCCATCACGCGGATCAGCAAGTGCCTGAAGATTCCCAGGATGGAAAAGAAGGATTTAAACAGGATATGGTGAGGAGGACGGGAGATGGACAAATTAAAGCTGATCGATGAGCTGAATGAGATGGAGCTTTCCTGCGGGCCCGACGTCCTGGAGGATTTGAGGCAGACGGTGGAGACTGCCCTGCAGTTGGAAATATTCAGGGACATCACGGATTTGGATATGAGCTATTGCGGCCCGGAGTATGATTCCTGGCAGACGTTTCTCTCCGACTGCAGGGACGACGGTGATTACAGAAAGGTGCTGACAAGCTGCTTCGATCAGGAAGGGCTGGATCGGCTGTGGCACAGCAGCCATATAGCCGGGGATATGACGGATGCGCAGATTGGGGCAGGGTTGGTGTTCCAATTTAGGCAGCTTAAGCTTTTGAAGGCCATGCTGGGCGAGCCCGGGGGAAGCTGCGATAATGTGATGAATGCGATCTATTTGACCCTTGCAAGGATCGTGGGGCTCTATCATATTTTGAACGAGTGAGGAGGGCGGAATTATGATGGCTCCTACACACAGGCTGGGAGGATTGGCGGCGGGGATGGCGGCAATGGGAATCCTCGGGCCGGATACATATTTGGAGGCGGGACTTCTGCTTGGCGGCGCTGTGCTGGGCAGCCTCCTCCCGGACATAGATAACGGGCGCAGCAGCATCAGCCGCAGATGGTCGGTAGTCAGTTTGCTTGTTTCTTTGGGGCAGGCTTTCATCAGGGGATTGTCAGGATTGCTGCCGGGAAAGCCGAGGGGTTATGTCAGGAGCCTTATCGGCCACCGGGGAATCACCCATTCCCTGGCAGCGGTTGCTTTGACGGCAGGACTGATAGTTTTTGTGGGACATGATTTTCAGGTAGAAAGTGTCTCTTGCTATACGGCCCTGGGGATCGGCGCCGGAATGCTGAGTCATCTTCTGTTGGATATGCTGGCCGGCGGTATTCCCCTGTTTATGCCTTTTTCCGTCAAAAGGATCCGTCTGGGCGGCTTGAAGACCGGGGGTGCGGGAGAATGGGCGTTCAGGGGAGCGCTGGTCATTGTTTTGGTATGGTTGATAGGAAGGGAGGCATTGTCATGGCAAGGGTTATTGCCTGTATAAATCAAAAGGGAGGAGTAGCAAAGACTACCACAACGATGCACCTGGGCATTGGTATGGCCCGGGCGGGAAAGAAGGCGCTTCTGATAGACTTTGATCCCCAGGGGAGCCTTACGGACTGTATGGGCTTTCCGGAGCCGGATGAGATGGAGGAGACGGTGGCCGATGTCCTTCTGAACACGGTCAATGAAATTTCCATGGAGAAAGGCTTTGCAATTCTTCGTCACGGTGAGGGTGTGGATGTGCTGCCGGCAAATATCGAGCTGTCCGGTGTGGAGGTGTCGCTGGTCAATGTCATGTGCAGGGAGGCGGCTCTGAAAAACTATATTGCCGGTCTTCGGGGATCTTATGACTATATTCTGATCGACTGTATGCCCTCCCTGGGCATCCTAACGGTGAACGCGCTGGCGGCCGCGGACAGCGTGATTATCCCGGTCAAGGCGGAGAAGCCGTCCATGAGGGGGCTGCAGCAGCTTTTGCGGACCATAGGGAAGGTGCGCCGCAGTATGAATCCGGATTTGCAGATCGAGGGGATTCTGCCGGCCATGGTCGGCAGGACAAATTATAACCGGGATGTGCTGCGGGCGTTGGGGGAAGCATACGGAAGCCCGTTGAAGATTTTTGACAGTATCCCCCTGGCGGTTCGCGTGGCGGAGACCGCGGTGGAGGGCAGGAGCATTTATCTGCGCGACAGGAACAGCAGCGCGGCAAAGGCATACGAGAAACTTACAAGAGAGGTGATGGGGTATGGGGGTTAGCGGCACGGCAAAGATTAAGCTTACCAGCCTGGACGAGCTTTTGGGCAATGGGGAAGGGGAACAGAGGGGACAGGATTCCGGAGAACGGATTGTGCGGCTGCCATTGGATCAAATGCATGATTTCCGTGGGCATCCCTTTCGGGTTTGCGATGACGCCAGGATGGCGGAGACGGTCGAAAGCATTCGGGAGCATGGAGTTTTGATGCCCGGCATCGTCAGGCCGGATCGGGGCGGCGGATATGAGCTGATCGCAGGGCACAGGCGGCGCCATGCCTCCCGACTGGCCGGGCTGTCCGATATGCCGGTTATTATCAAGGAGCTGACAGACGATGAATCCACCGTATTGATGGTGGATTCCAATATACAGAGGGAGGATTTGCTTCCCTCGGAGCGCGCCCGGGCGTACAGGATGAAGTATGACGCTCTAAAGCGCATGGGAGTCGCTGCCGGTTCCAGAAGTGACGAAGTGTTGGCCAAAGAAGCGGGGGAGAGCAGGAACACGATCCAGAGGTATATCCGCCTGACCTATCTGGAGGAGGGACTGCTGAAACTGGTGGATGAAAACCGTCTTCCCAAGGTCACGGCGGCAGAGCTCTCTTACCTGAAGAAAACGGAGCAGAGGTATCTCCTGATGATTATGGAGCGCTACAGGGTGACGCCCTCCGGATCTCAGGCTGCCCGGATGAAACAGTTGAGCAGGGAAGGGGGCTTGGATCGTTTCGCCATGGAGTCGCTTTTGGTGCAAGAGGATGAGAGCAGGGTTTCCCTTCGGGCAGGGCGGATTCGTGATTATTTTCCCCGGGAATATACGGGAAAACAGATAGAAGAAACGGTCTATATGCTGCTGGAGGCATGGAAAAGCGAAAATGCTCATAAGTTTTAAGAAAGCGGGAGGACGGAGCATGGGTATGTGTGTGAATGTCTTTAAAAACTCCAAGGAGGAGAAGCGCAGAGAGGAGCTGACCAGGCTGTTTGCGTCTTTGGTGTCCAAGGCTGCGAAGGAGGACGTCAGGAGAGCCGTAGCCGAAACAAAGGATCAGAGTGCATAGCGGATAGGAGTATAGGCGGTGGCGTATCAGGAAAGAGAAATATGGTGTGCTATATATTGCCGTTTGTCTGAGGAGGACCGGGACAAGGCGGATGAGTCTGACGAGAGCAGGAGTATCCAGAACCAGAAAAGTATGCTGGTCTCTTATGCGGAGGCTAATGCCTGGAAGATATACAAGGTGTATTCCGATGATGATTTTACCGGGGCGGACCGGAATAGGCCCGCCTTTAATGAGCTGATGGAGGATGCAGAGGCAAGAAGGTTCCAGATTGTCCTCTGCAAATCCCAGGCCCGATTCACCAGGGAGATGGAGCTGGTAGAGAGGATTCTGCATTATCAGTTTCCCATGTGGGGCATCCGTTTTATAGGCCTGGCAGATAATGCCGACACCGCCAATAAGGGAAACAAAAAGAGCAGGCAGATCAACGGACTTGTAAACGAATGGTATTTGGAGGATTTGTCGGATAACATTAAAAGCGTGCTCACGGACAAACGAAAGAAGGGGCTGCACATAGGGGCTTTCTGTGTCTACGGTTACCAGAAGGATCCTGATTATAAGGGGCATCTGCTTCCGGATCCGGAGGCGGCTAAGGTGGTGCATCTGATTTTTGAGCTGTTTGCCTCGGGAATGGGAAAAAGCGCTATAGCCAGGCGGTTGAACATGATGGGTATTCCCAATCCCACGGAGTACAAAAGGCAAAAGGGGATCCGGAAAAATACGCCGGGAACTGTCAGGAGCACCCTGTGGCAGTATTATGCCATCTCGGACATATTAAACAATGAGATGTATATCGGAAATATGGTTCAGGGAAAGTATGGCAGCGTGTCTTACAAGACTCATCAGAACAAGCCCAGGCCCCGGGAGGAATGGATCCGTGTGGAAAATACTCATGCTCCCATCATTGAGCGGGAACTGTGGGATATTGCCCAGGGAATTATTCAGAGGCGGACGAAGGTGGGGTGGGATGGCAGAGCCGGCAAGTTCGCCAGAAAGGTGAAATGTATGTATTGCGGCTATACAATGGCCTCAAAGAAAGCCCATGGCCTTTATTATCTGACCTGCAGCAGCCAGAAAATCAAACCGGGCGTATGCAGAGGAGGGTTTATAAGCCAGAAGGAGCTGGAGGATGCCATTATGGTAAAGCTGAAAGCGATTATGTCCGAATATCTGGACATGGATGCGGCGGAACGGCA
This sequence comes from uncultured Lachnospiraceae bacterium, assembly GCA_949948715.1. Taxonomy (GTDB): domain Bacteria; phylum Bacillota; class Clostridia; order Lachnospirales; family Lachnospiraceae; genus Acetatifactor. The sequence continues at coordinate 6,478 of CATLGW010000001.1, forward strand.
GATCGTGGTGCAGGATGAAGATAAAAATTTGCTTGTATTACTGCGGAAGGATATAGTACAGTATAAAGATAGGCAGCAGGAGATTGATGCTGCGGTCAAAACCCTATACTTGGACAGGGTAAAGGGAATCCTCTCTCCGCAGGATTTTGTCGGGCTGTCAGCGGCATTTAAGGCAGAGGTGGGGGATCTGGAGGAGAAGATTCTGAATGCGGAGAGGCAGATAGAGGCTCTGAAGGCCAGTGAACGGCAAGTTCTGTCCAAGCGCAGGATCCTGGAGCAGTATGTGGATTTTACAGAGCTGAGTTACGAGATGGTGAACACTTTGATCAATTATGTGGAAGTAGGAAAAAGAGAAGGGGATTATCGGCGTGGGAACAAGGTTCCTATTGTGATTCATTGGAATTTTTGAGGAGTAGGGAAGCGTTGTGTTTATAAAGGTGCGGCAGAGCAGAAGGCAAGGAGCACCTATGACAATATCCTGCGTCTGATCAAGGAGCCCGATGTATGCGAGCCCATCAAGTTCCTGCGCCAGCGGGAGATTGTGCACTTCCAGAGATTCGGTGAAGCCCTGCGCATTGTCCAGGATAAGCTCAACTCCAAGAATTTCTACGCCTTTAACCCGGCTTTCGACACGGTTGAGAATTGCGTGAACGGGAAATAAATTCCTGCTCGATATAGAAAGAGAGCGCCGTTTAATCTAAAAGCTAAGATTGCGCGGCGCTCTCTTTATGTACGGAACCTTATTCCGATTTTATTTTGCCCTCTTGGCTGCCAGAGCCTTGTCCGTGGGCCGAACCAAAATCATGCAGATCGCCATGGCGATGATGTAGAGGACGATGGTGGCGTAGAGTACGGACTGGTATCCCGTGGGATCCACGGTGAGCATTTCCACGGTCCCGTCGGGGAGAGCGTGCTCGATCTGGGTGGGACTGCCGAAAGTGTTCACGATCCAGTTTGCCATCTGATTACCGGTGAGGCCTGCAAAGCCCCATGCGGAGAGGGTGAGGCCGTGGATGGCACTGATGTTGCTCATCCCGTAGTGGTCGGACAGGAGGGTGGGCACATTGGAGAAGCCGCCGCCGTATCCGGCATTTACGACGAAGATCAGGCACAGCACCAGAATGGTGAGAAGCATATTTCCGTTGCCGTTCTTAATGCCTCCGGTCAGCATGACAGCCGCCGTAAACAGGATGGAGAGGACGAAGATCAGCTTGTAGATAGTGTTCCTGTCCTTCATGGTGTCTGCCCAGGCGGAGAAGCCCAGGCGGCCACCGGCGTTAAAGACGGCGGATATGGTGGAGATGATTCCCACGGTGCCGGCCAGGCCGATACACTTGACGATCATCTTCTCCTGGGAGATCAGCGCCAGGCCGCAGGTGATATTGATGTAGAACATCAGCCAGATGCCTATGTAGTTGGTGATGGGCTTGGATTTGATGACAGCCATCATACTCTGGCCCTTCTCCTTGGACTGCGGTTCATGCCAACCCTCGGGCTTTTTCAGGAGCAGATGTCCCACAAACATCATAACGAAATAAACCACCGCAAGGATCAGGAACATCTTGTAGATGCCGCCGTTGCCTTTATCCAGATTGTCCAGCATAGCCTGCATGATGGGGCTGGCGATGGCCTTGGCCGCGCCGAAGCCCGCCACGGCCAGACCGGTGGCGAGGCCCTTTCTGTCCTCAAACCAGAGCATCAGTGTCTTTACAGGAGACAGATAGCCGGTGCCCAGACCTACGCCCATGATAAAGCCATAGCACACATAGATTCCTAAAAGCGCCACAATGCTGTGCTGGTGGGCGCCGCCGTAATAGATGAAGAATCCCGTTCCGGCCATGCCTGCCGCAAAGCAGATGGCTGCGATGAGAGAGGACTTGTGGATGTCCTTCTCCACCACATTTCCCAGAAAAGCGGCGGACATACCCAAAAAGAAGATGGCGAAGCTGAACGCCCATTCTGTCGCGCCCTTCGAGAAGCCGATGTAATCGGCGATTTCCTGGCTGAAAATAGACCAGCAGTAGACGGTGCCGATACTGCAGTGCAGTAACAGCGCGGGGATTGCAGCGCGAACCCATTTGTTGGCGCGCCAACCCTTGTTGCTTGATGCATTTCCTTTCTTATCCATTTCTTTCATTCCCTCAACTGTTCTTTAGTTTTGCCCGGGTCGGGCAGACTTATTATAAACCTAATTATCTTAAGTTTCAATATGAAAGTGTAAAAATACTGTCCGTATGCTTGTGATTTTTTCGCCCTTGTGCTACTATTTTTATGGAATGCCGGAAATCGCCCGAATTCAGGGAGTTCGGGGGAAAGAAGGAAGGAAAGAGTATTATGTGCGCGGGGCACATAAGATGGGAGCAGAAATGAGAGAAGAGATGACAATGTCCGTGTCCGCCATTGTGGAAAAGGACGGCAGACGGGAGATATATGTGCTCTTTACCGAGAGCAGACGCAGTGCGGAGGGAAGGCTCTCCGACTACAGGATTATCCGCAGCGTCGGATTTACGGAGGAGGAGGCTGCCGGGCTGGAGGTTTATATGCGCAGGGAGAAGGACACGATCCTCAGACTGGCAAAGAATATCAATGTGCTGGATGCCTTTCTCAAGGGTTAGGAGGGCGGAAGAGTGGAATTTCTGAATGACGGGAAGAAAAAGCGGCGTTTTTTTCTCACCTACGGAGTGTTTTTGTTCAACGGTATGCTGGCGCTGTCCGTGGGTTCTCTGCTGCCGTTTATCCGCGATGCCAGAGGGCTGGAATATACTTTTTGCGGGCTGATTGTAAGTCTGCATTCCGTGGGAAACCTGATCTCAAGCTTTGGGGGCGGGCTGCTTCCCCTGTTTATCGGCAGGAAAAGGAGTATTTTGTTCTTTGAATCCTTTTTTGTCCTGGCCTATCTGCTGATTCTCTTTACCGACAGCAATATCTGCCTGGCATTGGCTTTTCTGATGACAGGGCTGGCCCGGGGCGCGGCCAGCAATTTCTGCAACGCCTCCGTGAACGAACTGGCGCCGGGAAAGGCGTGGACGGTAAACTGTCTGCACGGTATGTTTTCCGTGGGAGCGTTTATCTTTCCCATTCTATTGGCGCTCTTGACCCGTCAGCATGCCTCGGGTTTTGTCTGCGCAGTCTACCTTATGCTGGCCGTGGGGATTCTGGGCTGGATTATGTATGCCATGATGCCCCTGGAGCAGGGAAAAGGGGAGGGCCGAAAGGGGGGAGGGGGATTTGCGTTCTTCAGAGAGCCCCTTTTTTATCTCTGTTCTCTGACGCTCTTTTTCTACCTCTGCGCGGAGCAGGGGGTCATCGGCTGGATGGTGGCCTATTTTAAGGATACGGGGCTTTTGGGGGAAGGGCTGTCTCAGATTACCGCCAGCGTTCTGTGGATCATGATTCTGGCGGGGAGGCTTACAACTGCATGGGTCTGTGTCAGAGTGCCCAGAGAGAAGCTTCTTCCTCTGATGGGCGTGGGACTGGTGTTCTTTTTTGTCCTGCTCATTTTAAGCCGCAGCTCCTTTTGGATCGTGGCAGGCATCATGGGATTCGGATACAGCATGGCGGGGATTTATCCCACCACGGTATCCTTTACGGGGCATTTGATTCAGGAATATCCCATGGCCTGGAATTTTATTCTTACCTTTGCCGGCATCGGTTCCATCGTCATGCCCTCCGTCATAGGCAGTATAGCGGAGCGAACGGGCATAGCCTATGGAATGGGCGCGGTGGGTGTGGCGCTGGTCATTGATCTGGCGCTGATTCTCGGGCTGTCCCGGTATATGACACATAGGAGGAAGGATGAAAAAAGCTCTGACTGACTGCAAAAAGGCAGAAAAGGACAGGACCTTTTGGTCAGGGAAGGATGCAAAAAAGATACAAAAGGGATATATAGTAGTGACTGAGCATTAAATCGAAAAGAGAGCAGGGGTATCGCCATGTTGAAAATTCTGATTGCGGAGGACGAGGAGCCTATTGCGAATCTCATACGAATGAACCTGACCCGGGCGGGATACAAATGCGTCTGGGCGCCGGACGGGGAGAAAGCTGCCGACTATATGACGGCAGAGCCCTTCGACCTGGTGCTGTTGGATATCATGCTGCCCGGGATTAACGGATACGAGCTGATGGAGTATGCCCAGGAATGCAATCTTCCGGTGATTTTCCTGACGGCCCTGGGGAGCACGGAGAACAAGGTGAAGGGACTCAAAATGGGGGCCGACGATTATCTGCCCAAGCCTTTTGAGATTGTGGAGCTCTTAGCCAGGGTGGAGGCGGTGCTTCGGCGTTACAACAAGACGGAGACCATGCTCCGCATCTTTGACGTGGTCATTGACACTGCGTCCCGCACGGTGATGCAGGACGGGGAGAGCATCAATCTGACCATGAAGGAGTTCGATCTTCTGCTTCTTCTGGCCCGCAACCGGAATATCGCGCTCTACAGAGAGGCGATCTACGAGAATGTGTGGGGCGGCGAGTACATGGGACAGAGCCGGACGGTGGATCTGCATATTCAAAGGATTAAGAAGAAGCTTCACTGGGAGGACAAGATTGTGGCGGTTTACAAGGTGGGCTATCGCCTGCTGGGAGAGTCTGAGTCCTGAGGTTTTGTGAGGATGCGCGCTTATGAGGTTTGCGGACAAGCTTTTTTTTATGATGACTGCGCTTCTGACAGTGATTTTCACCGTTTTTGGCGTATGGCTTCTCTCCTCCAACTTTCAGAGGATGATCCGCAGGGAGATGGAACAGGGAAATGTGGAGAGTCAGACCTTTCAGTATCTCTTCGAGGTGGCCTATCACTCCATGTCAGACTACGGGGACGGCTATGCTATCCCCAAGGCGGTGGACAGCGTGGTGCCCAATCTGGAGAAGCGCGGGACCACCCTGTTTGTCTTAAACGGAGAATGGGAATATTTCTACGGTGAGGAGACGCTTGCCCAGGAGGGCGGACTGGAGGCTGTGACGGAGCTGCTTGGCTCATTTACGCCGGGAAGCTCCTATGTGTGCGGCATCAGGCTTCAGGGAGACCGAAATGTCCTGTATTCCATCGGGGTGTCCACCGTGGCGGAGCAGGAGCTCTACCTGGGGATGTGCAGGGAGCTGACGGGTATTTACGAGGAGAGGCAGACGCTCCTCAACCAGTACCGGCTGGCGCTTTCCGTGCTGGTGCTTGTGGGGGGCGTGAGTATTTACATCATGGCCCGGTATATCACCAGACCCATCAGAGCCTTAAACAAGGTAGTGGGCCGAATCGCCTCAGGAGAGTATGATATGCGCTCCCACAACTGCTCTCGGGACGAGATCGGAGCGCTGTCCGACAGCTTTAACCGTATGTCGGACCGGCTGGTGGAGCAGATGAAGGAGCTGGAGAGGGAGGCGAAGAATAAGGAGCTGGAGGCCAAGCAGAAGGAGGACTTCACGGCGGCCTTTGCCCATGAGCTGAAAACGCCGCTGACTTCCATTATCGGATATGCGGATATGCTCAATTCCATCGAGCTGACGGAGGAGGAGCGCAGAGACGCTTATTTTTACATTTTTAACCAGGGAAAGCGTCTGGAGAGCCTGTCCCACAAGCTTCTGGATATGGTGAGCATGGAGAAAAATCCTGTGTCCATGCGGCCTGTTTCCACCAAAAAGCTGGAGGATAATCTGCGCGTAACCATGCGGCCCATTTTCAAAAACAGGCAGATCAAGGGAAAGATCTCCCTGGAGAAGGCCACGATTCAGGGGGATGACGAGCTCTTGCTGTCCCTGTTCTACAACCTTCTGGACAATGCGGTGAAGGCGGTGGAGGCGGACGGGTTTATCCTCATGAAGGGTATCTGTCTGGGGGAAGAATATGAGATCAAGGTGGTGGACAACGGCCGGGGAATTCCCCAGGAGGAGATCGGGCGCATCACCGAGGCGTTTTACATGGTGGACAAGTCCCGCTCCCGCAAGGAGGGCGGAGCGGGGATCGGCATGGCCCTGTGTCAGCAGATTATCACAATGCACAAGGGAAATATGCAGATAAGCAGCAATGTGGGAGAGGGCACCGTGATCCGGCTGCTGTTTCCTCTGCATAGTTGAGGGATGGGATCCCCGGGCGTAAGTCCCGGGATATCGGGAGGGAGAGGCTATGAGACAGAAGCGTGCCCTGGCCGTAAGCAGACGGGGACAGGTCTGGAAATATTTGCTCTGCGCAATGGGGCTTCTTATGATCATTGCCGTTTCCTTCTGGCTGCCCAGATTTATCTTTGGTATGCAGGACTACGCCCGGGTGAGGGGAGTGGAGACAGGAAACCGGGATGTGCTGGAACTGGCAAGGTTTGACCTGGAGTATGAGAGAGAACTGCCTGTCAGGATGGGGAATTTTGCGGAGGGCCTGGCTGGGGGTAAGGATTACTATGCGGTTTCCACCGAATACAAGCCGGGGGAAGTGAGCATGGAGGACATAGATAAAGCCCTTTACAATTCGGATATGAATTGGATGAATATTACCCATGAAGCGACCCAGGGCGCGTTTTTCTACCTGTACATGGATGACGGGGAGCTGCGCTCCTGCAAAAAATATGTGGTCTTTGACGGGGACTTCGAGAACGGAATAGCTTTCTCCTGTCTGTATGCGGAAATACATTCCGATACCTACGGCGATATGAGTATCTTGATCGATCAGGAGGATTACTCTGTGTACTATGCCCTTTGCCAGGCCAACAAATTTGTCCTGGAGAAGCTGGGGTATATCTACGACACACCCTACAAGAAATTCTACGGGGGAGAGGGGGAGGAGATAGCGTATGTCCTGGCAGTCAATTACAGCTCCTACTATCAGGGAAGCGATGATGAATGGGGGGATGTGCAGCGCTTTTACTATGACCGCTCCCTGAATGAGAATGCGGTTTCCCTCGTTGAGGAGAGTGTTCTGCGCTTCTGGATGTCGGCGACGGAGGAGCAGATAGAATACTCCGTGCCCATCTCCTTTGGGGAGGAGAGACTGCATCTGGAGCTGTATCTGGATCAGTCGGAGTACGACAAGGTTTATGCGAGAGTGGGAATCGAGGAGATCGCCCGGCTGATACCGGAGTTTAATCAGGAATAGAGGCATAGAACTTCTTCTGCGTCGATATATTTTAGAAAGGATGCAGAGGGAGTTTTTAATTGAAAGAAAAAGGAATGATTGCCGCGTGGATAGAGCGTTTGGACGCGTTGGTCTGGGGGCCGGGGCTGCTGTTTTTGCTCCTGGGGACGGGAGTTTACCTGATGCTCAGGCTGCGTTTCCTGCCCTTAAAAAATTTAAAGTTTGCCCTGCTGTGCGCCGTGGGAAAGGAAGAAAAGAGGGAAAACGAGAGGGCTTCGGGGGACGGTATCTCAGCCTTCTCCGCCCTGACCACGGAGCTGGCGGCCACCATCGGCACCGGGAATATCGTGGGTGTCGCCACAGCCATGGTCCTGGGCGGTCCCGGAGCGCTTCTGTGGATGATGCTCTCCAGTTTGGTGGGAATGGCCACAAAGCTGGTGGAGAGCACCCTGTCCGTCAAATACAGACAGCGAAACTTAAGGGGCGAGTGGGTAGGCGGCCCCATGTACACCATGCAGAACGGATGGAAAAACAAAAGGGCGGGGAAGCTTATGGGAAGCCTGTTCGCGGTCTTTGCCGTGATGGCCTCCTTCGGCATGGGAAATATGACACAGTCAAACTCCATCGCCGAGGCTCTGAAAGCCACCTTTGACGTGCCCAAGGCCAAGACCGGCCTGGCAGTCACAGTGGTGACGGTTTTGGTGGTATTAGGTGGGATACGGGTGATCTCCAAGGTGACTCAGGTCATGGTGCCCCTCATGGGAACCTTCTACCTGGTAGGCACCCTGGGGGTGATAGCCACTCACTTTAATCAGGCCCTGTTCGGAGTGGGAGAGATCGTGGCCATGGCTTTCTGCCCCCAGGCGGTGGCGGGAGGCTTCGGCGGATATATCACGGCCACCGCGATGCAGTCTTTGCGTTACGGCGTGTCCAGGGGCGTCTTCTCCAACGAGGCGGGCCTGGGGGCCGCCGGCATCAGCGCTGCCGCCGCGGATACGGGGGATTACATAAAGCAGGGATATATCAGCATGACGGGAGTATTTCTGGACACCATGGTGATCTGCTCCGCCACGGGGCTTGCCATCGCCGCCTCCGGCGCGCTGGGCCGGCTGGACGGGAACGGCCGTCCCCTCACCGGGACGGCGCTCACCATCGCCGTGTTTGAGACTACCTTCGGCCGGTACGGAGGCGCCTTTATCAGTATCTGCATCACGCTGTTCGCCTTCGCCACCATCGTGGGATGGGCCTATCAGGGGGAGAAGGCCTTTGAGTTTCTTTCGGGAAGGGAGAGGCACTGTCTGTATTACCGGCTGGCCTATGCGCTGACGGCCTTTGTGGGGGCGGTGTGCTCCCTGGAGATCGTGTGGGATTTCTCCGATATCTGCAACGCCCTGATGGCGGTGCCCAACCTGATCTGTGTGCTCCTTTTGTCGGGGGAGGCCTGCAGAGAGCTCACCCGCTACGGCGTGAGGAAAAAATAGTGTTGTGGGCTGCGGAGGGATGTGGTAAGATGGAGGATAAAAGAAGCCGGAGATGCCGTCTTGAGCCTTAAAACCGTACGGATAAAATCCGCTTTCTTTAATATACCGTATGATGAAAGGGTAGAAAGAAATAGAAAATGTATCAGGATATAAAATTAGATGAGATAGATATCAATTTGAATCCTCCCACAGAAGAGCCGGGCAGGCAGTATTACTTTATGGCCAAATGCCGGGAGCGGACGAGGGTGTTTGAGCGGGAAAGGGGGCGGCTGCCCAAAGCCTGTGTGGTCAACATGGGCTGTCAGATGAATGCCCGGGACTCGGAGAAGCTTTTGGGGATCCTGCGGGAAGCGGGATATGAGGCCTCGGAGGAGGAGCAGGCGGATTTTGTGATCTACAACACCTGTACCGTCAGGGACAATGCCAATCAGAAGGTGTACGGAAGGCTTGGGGTTTTAAACGGCCATAAAAAGAGAAATCCCGGGATGAGGATTGCGCTCTGCGGCTGCATGACCCAGGAGCCCTCGGCCCTGAAAAAAATCAGACAGAGTTATCCCTTCGTGGATTTAATTTTCGGAACCCACAATATCTACAAGTTTGCGGAGCTTTTGGACGCCATGTATGAGAGCCGGGGGACGGTGGTGGATATCTGGGAGGAGGCGGATCGGATTGTGGAGGATTTGCCTCTGGAGCGGAAATATGCTTTCAAATCCGGTATCAATATTATGTTTGGCTGCAACAATTTCTGCAGCTATTGCATCGTGCCCAATGTGCGGGGGCGGGAGCGGAGCAGGGAGCCGGGAGACATACTGAGGGAGATGGAAGGTCTGGTGTCGGAGGGCGTGACGGAGATCATGCTGCTGGGGCAGAATGTCAACTCCTACGGTAAGACGTTAGAAGAGCCCATGTCTTTTGCGCAGCTTTTGCGGGAGGCGGAGGGGATTGAGGGGCTTAGGCGCATCCGCTTTATGACCTCCCACCCCAAGGATCTGTCGGAGGAGCTGATCGAGGTGATGAAGGGTTCCTCCAAGATTTGCCGCCATCTGCATCTGCCTCTGCAGTCCGGCTCCACCAGGATACTGGAGGCCATGAACCGCCGCTATACCAAGGAGCAGTATGTGGAGCTGGCGCTCAGGATTCGCAGGGAAATTCCGGATATTGCCATCACCACGGACATTATTGTGGGATTTCCGGGGGAGACGGAGGCGGATGTGGAGGAGACTCTGGACGTAATCCGGCGGGTGAAGTTTGACAATGCCTTTACCTTTGTGTATTCCAAGCGGACAGGCACTCCCGCGGCAAAAATGGAGCAGGTGCCGAAGGAGCAGGTGAAGGTATGGTTTGACAGGGTGTTAAGGCTGGTGCAGGAGACAGCCAGAGAGCGGGCCCTGCTTTGCAGGGGCCAGGTGAGCGAGGCGCTGGTGGAGGAGGTAAACGAAAACGATCCTTCCATGGTCACGGGCAGGCTGTCAAATAATCTCCTGGTGCATTTTCCCGGGGATGAGGAGCTCATAGGGAAGCTGGTCAGCGTATCCCTGGACGAATGCCACGGCTTCTATTATATCGGCCACAGGGCGTGAGGGGGGAGAGTATGCTGTCAAAGGAAGACACAAAGAGGGTGAAGGGTGTGGCGATTCTTTTGATGCTGGCCCATCATTTATATGGATTTGAAAGCCGGATTCCCTTCGACCATCCCATCAAAAGCGGGCTGTCGTTGTCGGGAATGGATCTGTTTGCCTTTTTGGGAGATTTCGGAGAGCTCTGTCTGGCCCTGTATATGTTCCTGGGGGGATACGGGCTCTATGCGGCCTCCCACACGGGGGAGGGTAAGCCTCTGACACCCTTGAGCAGGCGTGTGGTCGGGCTGTTTCGGGCCTACTGGAAGGTGTTTTTGATCTTTATCCCCCTGGGCTTTCTCTTTTTCTCCGGCCAGATACAATACTGTGAGCAGAAGGATATCTGCTCGAAGTTCGCCTCCTTCTCCTGGATCGATTTTATCGGGCATTTTATTGGCTGGTACAGCTTCTATAATGCGGAGTGGTGGTTTTTTAAGTCCTATCTGATCGCTCTGTTCCAGGGATATCTGTTTTACAAAGTCTTTGAGAAAAACAAAAACATTTACCTGGAGCTGGTCGCCGTGATCTTGTGGTATATTCTGTGCTGCAGTGTGTTTCCCGGACTGGGGGAGGCGGAGGGACTGCAGTTTTTGTATGAGAACAGCTTCTACACCACGTTTTTGATGCTGGACGAGTGTGCCGTCAGCCTGTTTGTGGGAATGGTATTTGCCAAATATGGCATTTTTGACGTCTGGAGGGAGCTGTATGCCGGCGTGAAGGGGTGGGGCAGGGTGATTCTCTCCGCGGCCGTCATGGCTCTCGTGGCTTATGTGAGAGTGCTGATATTGCCCGACGCCTGGGATATCCTTCTGGCTCCTGTCTTCATTCTGGCCTGTGTGGAGCTGGCGGGACAACTGAGATTTTTGAGAAGGCCCCTTTTGTTTCTGGGCAGAAACAGCACCAATATGTGGCTGATTCACAGTTTCTACTGCTATTATTTCTACGGATTCGTGAGACTTGTTTACGGTTCGGGCAACGGATGGATCGACTATCTGACGCTGCTTGGACTGGCCCTTGGCTCCGGTCTTTTAGTGGATTTATTTTGGAGGGGCATGGGGAGGATCTATGGCAAAATTTGTGCTTCTTTTAAAAATTTAATTATGATATAATTAGTCACTAAGTCAAGAAATTTTACGGACATGGCATTTTAAACGGGGGAAGGGAAATGCGTGAAAAGTACATGAAAAAAAGTTCTGAACAAATAAAAAACTGTATGTTAATTGGCAGTAAATCTCTGGCATACGGCGGTTTTGAGACATTTGTAAAAAAGTTGATAGAGCAACATCAATCTTCTCCCTATATAAAATATCATGTTGCCTGTAAGGCGAACGGCAGCGGTTCTATGAATGAGTCTCTTCTGGAAGGCGTCAAACCCATTAATTCCAAAGAATTTGAGTATTGTAATGCCCGTTTTTTTAAAATACGGGTTCCTGAAATAGGCGGAGCGCAGGCCATCTATTATGATGTGAAAGCATTGGCCGAATGCTGTAAATATATTAGGAAAAACCACATCAAGGAAGCAATCGTTTATATTATGGCATGCAGAATCGGACCTTTTATGGGGGGGTACTTTAAAAGACTTCACAAGTTGGGTGCCACTGTGTGTGTAAACCCGGACGGACACGAGTGGATGAGGGCCAAGTGGAGCAAACCTGTGCGTTTGTATTGGAAATTGTCGGAAAGGCTGATGGTAAAATATTCTGATCTTATAATCTGTGACAGCAAAAATATTGAAAAATATATTAAAGACAGCTACGAAAAATATCATCCCAAAACAACTTTTATCGCCTATGGCACTGATGTTAGGCCGTCTCCCCTGGCAGATGATGACGAGAGATTTATGGGTTGGCTGGAGAGCAGGGGGTTGAGGAAAGGGGAATACTACTTGGCAGTGGGCCGGTTTGTGCCGGAGAATAATTATGAGACTATGATTTGCGAATACATGAGATCAGGAAGCAAAAAGGATTTTGCTATAGTGACGACTGCCAACAAGGCGTTCTTGGACGAGCTGGAACGGAGACTGCATTTTAAATCGGATTCCAGGATCAAATTTGTGGGAACCCTGTATGATGAGGCGCTGCTCAAGAAGGTTCGGGAAAACGCGTACGGGTATCTTCATGGACACGAAGTCGGAGGAACCAATCCCAGTTTGTTGGAGGCGCTGGGGAGCACTCGTTTGAATTTATTACTCGATGTGGGTTTTAACAGGGAAGTTGCAGAAGATGCCGCTTTGTACTGGAATAAAAAGAAGGGAAGTCTTTCACGTCTGATTGACAGAGCAGACGGCATGAAGTCCGAAGAGCTTGAGGCTATGGGCCAAAAAGCCAGAGAACGTATTTTGAGGAAGTACACGTGGGAAATCATCGGCCAAAAGTATATGGCTGTTTTTTGCAGGATGTAGAGGTTGAAGGATGATAAGCATAGCCGTTGCTATTGTTATCTACAATAAAAAGGTATCCGATTCTATTACATATAAAAATTTGAGAGTAATAGAAGACAACAAAGTTGTCGTGTTAATAGTGGACAACAGTGAATGCGATATGGGGAATGAGGAATACTGCGGCAAAAATGGGATCCGATATCTGTCCATGAAGGGAAACGCGGGTTTGTCAAAGGCATACAATGCGGCTGTTGACGCCAGTTTGGATAAGGATATTCTCGTATTGCTTGACGATGATACCGAAGTGACAGAGGAATATTTTAAATCTTTGGAAAAGGCGGCTGAAGCGCGGAGAAGCGCAGATATTTTTGCTCCGATTATTTATGGACAGGACGGGGTGATTTATTCTCCGAATGAGTACAATTTTTTAAAAAACCGTCTGATAACATCGCCGGACCAGGAAGTACGGCAGGAACATTTTAACGCGATAGGCAGTTGCCTGGCAATCCGTATGCGCATATTTAAGAATTACAGATTTAACGAAAAATTATTTGTGGACCAAGTTGATCAAAACTTTTTCTGTGATCAAAGAAGGTTAGGGGCTGAGTTTGCAAAGTTAGACGTACAAATTGTGCAGCATTTTCATCAGCGTGAGGCAACCTTGACACCTGAGGCAGGATGGGGAAGACTGAGGCAGAGAATCGTTGACATTATGCGTCAGACGCGATTGATCGGCGGAATTAAGATTCGTATTTTGGGTTATATCAAGTGTTGTGGCCTGGGGGTGCAGATCGGAAAGAAAAGCAAATCTGTTATGGTAGTGTCAAAGGCTGTCGCATTAAGTACGAAACTGGTGTTCATAGAGCAGTGATGAGAGCAGAGAATAGATGCTGAAAGGAAAGACAATGTGTTTTGATATCAAGGTAAAGAAAAAAGATCTTTTCTTTTATTTGTCATATATCTGTTTGTATGTATCTTTGTTTCTAAACGATGTATACAGTACGCATGTCATATCTGCAGCATCAAGAATCTTGAAGATTTTAGCTTATTCTTTTGTTGTTATGCAGGTATTTATTCACAGGAGGAAAGCTAAAGAATGGCATAAATTTGTTCTCATTTTCTTGCTTACACTATTTTACGGGCTGCGGACAGGAGATTTGTATGGGAGTATCTTAGTCACATTTATATTTGCCTCCAGGGATATTGAACAGGACAAAACTATAAAAATCAGTATGCAGATTCTGTTGTGGGGAACACTCGCTGTTCTAATCTTGTGTTGCGCTGGTTTTCTGCCAGATGTTTTAACTGCACGAAATACTAGCATACCGGATTCGTTCACGAGACATTCCCTTGGATTCTATCACAGCAATGTCATGCCGTTAGTAATATTATATCTGGAACTGTATTATGTGCTTTGTAAGCGTAATAAGCTCAAACTGTCGCTTATACTTGTCTTCTTTGCAGTTCAGATGTTCTTATACTGGCTTTGTAATTCCAGAAATGCATTTGGGTTGGTGTTTTTGTTTACCGTGTTAATATTGGCGGAAAAGTATACGGGAGCTATCGGAAGCTTCAAAAAGCTATTTTACATAATCGTGAAATATTGTTTAACAATTATGAGCATTTTTTCATTTGCCATGATGTTTTTGCTGGTCAAAGGAGGATTTTGGAATGTGATAGATGATTTCTTTTCCGGAAGATTCAGACTGTCAATCTTTAAGATGAGACGTATCGGCCTTCATTTGATTAACTTCATGAGCAATCAGGACTATGCGTCTGATTTTATTTATTATGCCGATAATACGCTGCTTGATACCGTGGTGATAGATAACGGATATTTATATGTTATATTGCGTTATGGGATTTTGGCTATCTTATTTTATGTAGCTATATCGTTTTTGCTTGCAAAGAAATTTGAAAATGATATATATGCTTTGATAGTGCTTCTGATAGTGTTTGCTGCGAATTTTGTCGATAATGATCTGGTTGATTATTCTTTTTTAGCCTTTATCCTGCTGGCTTTCAACAATTTGCCTTTTGACGGTCTGACGGCATCTAAGGTGAAGAAGAGGTCGGAAAAAGATATGGGAGGAAATTCATATGAGGACGGTAAGCGTTATCATATCCACATATAACGGCGCGGGACATATTACCCGCCAGCTTGACTCTGTCTTTGCCCAGAGGGGAGTGGATGTGGCCGTATTAATCCGAGATGACAAAAGCCAAGACAATACTGTTGAGGTTATCAGGAGGTATATGCGGGATTATCCGGAGAGAAAAATTGAGCTGATACCGGGCGAAAATGTGGGTTATGCAAGGAGCTTCTGGCTGGGACTGACCCTTTGTCAGGTTTCAGATTATTATGCTTTCGCAGACCAGGACGACGTCTGGAAAGAGAATAAGCTGATTCGCTGTGTGGAAGCGATGTGCTCCTCGGACGAAGTGCCCCAGATGTCTTATTGCAGGATGCAGCGCAGCGACGAACGTCTTAACAGGCTGGAGGAACAGGTAGAAGTGTTGAAGCCGGAGCGGTTGACAAAAAAGCTCACATTGATCAAGACATATAATTATGGCGCCGCGACAGTCATAAACAACAGCGCCAGGCAGATTGTGTGCAGAATGTGGCCTGAAGTAGACGACCTGCCCCACGATATGTGGGTCGGAACCCTGTGCTTTTGGTTTGGCAGAGTATATTATGTTGACGAAGAATTATATTATTGGATACGATATGACACCAGTGTGACCGGAGAGGGAACCAGGAAAACGGGAATCCGTTATCGATTGAAAAAGACATTTGAAAAAAAGTCTTATCCCAATATCTGCTGCGCTTTGCTGGAGGGCTATTTTGACCTGCTGACGGCAGAGGACCGTCTGTTTCTGGAGAGAGTCAGAAACTATAAGACGAATATAAAGGATAAAGCTGCGCTGTTAGCTGATTCCACGTTTAAAAGAACCTCCGCCGCGGGAACGCTGGCACTGAAATTAGGTATTTTGTTCGGTTGGTATTAGGAGGCGGGAATAAGATGAAGGACTGCATTTCAATTATTGTTCCGGTATACAATGTGGAAAAATATCTGCGGCGCTGTGTGGATTCCCTGGTCACTCAGACATACGAAAACTTGGAAATATTGTTAATCGATGACGGTTCCAGGGACGGTTCTCTTTCTATATGCAGAGAATATGAAAAGATAGATTCCAGGGTGCGTGTTTTTCATAAAGAGAACGAGGGGCTTGGCCTGACCAGAAATTACGGTACTGCCAGGGCTGTGGGAGATTATATCACCTTTGTGGATTCTGACGATTATCTGGTCCCGGACGCCATGGAGGTATTGATTAAGAAGGCTTGGGAGACACAGGCCGATATCATATCCGCAAATATGTATTACAAGGATAAGCCGATGGACGTATTTTTGCCTGAGAGGCTGTATGACAGCGATGAAATCCAAAGGATTTTGATGGTTCGTATGATGGGAAATTCACCGAATATATTAGACGGCTTCTCCTATACATCCACCGCGAAGCTGTTCAAAAGGGAGTTGTTTGCTGAGAAAAAGCTGCTTTTTCCTTCGGAGCGAGAATTGATTTGGGAGGACCTGGCCTTCAGCGTCAATGCCTTTCCCGTGTGCGGCGCCATATATATTACCCATTATCCCATATATTATTATTGCTTTAACGAAGGTTCGCTGACTCACTCCTACAAACCCCATAAGCTGGATTTGATTATGATTCTTTACAGATATATGACAGATAAAATTCAAGAGCTGGAGTTGCCGGATGAAGCCCGGCAGAGACTGGACAATAACTTTATCGGGCATATCCGCACCTGTATCAAGTTGGAGGTATATTACGCGGGACAGAATGGATTTAGGAAAGCTTTGGCAAATAT
The DNA here is from genome assembly GCA_949948715.1 of uncultured Lachnospiraceae bacterium. Taxonomy (GTDB): domain Bacteria; phylum Bacillota; class Clostridia; order Lachnospirales; family Lachnospiraceae; genus Acetatifactor. The sequence continues at coordinate 22,892 of CATLGW010000001.1, forward strand.
TGGCGATACTTGCAGAAGGAAGGATGTGCAGAGGCTGATTCGCAGTTATCCAAAGCAGAGTTTTAACAGGGCTCAGCGGATCTACAATTTTTTTATGGAGAACAGGCTGGCGGCCGGAGTTTATCTTTTAACCTGGATGCAGAACCGGAAGAAGAGGATAGAGTAAGGTTTTAAGACAGTTCGAATCATGTGAGGTATGTAAAACAGATGGATAAGCCGACTGTATCGGTAATAATGAGCGCATATAACGAATCGTCCGGGGAATTAGAGCGAAGCATTGCGTCAATTTTGAATCAGAGTTTTGGAGACTTTGAATTTATAATAGTGAATGACAATCCGGAAAACCGTGATATAAAAAGGGCGCTGAAATCGGCAGACGATGACAGAATCCGGATTTTGGAGAATGAGAGGAATCTGGGTTTAGTCGCGAGTCTGAATAGAGCCATAGGTATCGCAGAGGGATGTTATATTGCGAGAATGGATGCCGACGACATATCCATGCCCAAGCGTCTGGAGGACCAGCTTGCTTACCTCACAGGTCATGGTTTGGACTTGATCGGTTCTTTTCTGGAACTGATTGACGAGAAGGAAGAAACGATACGGCCGTTAATGCGTTTCCCTGTGGAGACAAAGCGGATTGAGAAATATATGCGGTGGGGAAGCTGTCTTGCGCACCCCTCCTGGTTTGGTAAAAAGGAAGTGTTTACCGCACTGCAGGGATACAGAGGGGCGTCTCATTGTGAGGATTACGATTTCCTGCTCCGGGCCATAAAGACGGGATATAAGATGGGAAATATTCCGGAGATAGAGTTAAAATACAGGATTCGGACGAGGGGGATTTCGAGAGCAAACAGAGAAGATCAATACCTTCTGAGAAGTTATCTGGCAGCAAAGAAAAGAGTCATTGACAGGATAACGGAGGAAGAGATAGCGGCATTTTTAAATTCGGAGGAGTTCAGGAAGAAAAAGGAACGTCTTCTTCGTTATAACAGCTATAAGGAATCCATGAAACAAAAGGGGGGTTTGAACAGGGCGGTATGCCTTGGGGCAATGTTTGTAAATCCCTATATGTGGAAGGACGTTTTAGAAAAGCTGACATTATATTTGCGGGAAAGGTAAGATTAAAATGAAGGTACTGGTCACCGGAGCAAACGGTTATTTGGGACAGGGTATTGTGCGTGAAATTTTGAACAGAGGAATGGAAGTAATCGCGGCGGATTTTAAAACGGATCATGTGGATGAGAGAGCGGACAGGATAGAATGCGATCTGTTTGAAATAGAAAATCCCTTCGAGTATTTTGGAAGGCCTGATGCGCTTTTGCACTTGGCATGGAGGGACGGATTTGTACATTACTCGGATGCCCATATCGAGGATCTCCCAAAGCATTATGGTTTTATAAAGGCTTTGGTCCAAAGCGAGATTAAAAAGATTGCAGTTCTGGGTTCCATGCATGAAATCGGTTTTTTTGAGGGAAGCATCAACGACGGCACACCCTGCAATCCCGTGACTCCCTACGGCATTGCAAAGACGGCGCTTCGCAGTCTCACAGAGATGCTTTGTAAAAAAAACGGGATAAAATTTCAATGGCTGAGGGGCTATTACATTGTGGGAAATTCTGGAGCGGGGAGTTCCGTTTTCTCTAAAATTGCTCACGCCGCGGAGGAAGGAAAACGGAAATTTCCTTTTACCATGGGTCAAAATCAGTACGATTTTTTGAACTATTCGGATTTTTGCGGCTATGTTGCCGCAGCAGTGTCCCAGGACGATGTGTTGGGTATTGTTGAAATCTGTTCCGGAAAACCGGAAAAACTGGCGGACAGAGTGGAGCGTTTCATAAAAGAAAATCATTACGACATTATGCTGGAGTACGGCGCTTTTCCTGACAGGCCCTATGATTCCAAGGCCGTTTGGGGCAACAGCCGGCGAATTGAGAAGATTTTGAATAGGGAATACTGATTTAAGCGATAAGAGGAAGGCTTTATGAAACAAAGATCTTTAAGGATAAATGCGGTCTTAAATCTGATAAAAACCTTAATGGGGGTTTTGTTCCCGCTGATTACATTTCCCTACGCGTCAAGAGTTTTGCTGCCGGAGGGAATTGGCCGGGTGAATTTTGCCGTCTCCGTCATTTCGTATTTCGGCCTGTTCGCCTCCTTGGGAATCAACTCTTACGGCGTTAGAGAGGCTGCAAAAATCAGAGATTCGAGAGAAAATCTGAGCAAATTTGCGAAAGAAATTTTTACTATCAATATGGTGTCGACCGCGGCGGCTTACAGTATGCTGGCAGTCAGCATTCTGTTTGTGCCGAAGCTGCAGGAGTACAGGACGCTGTTAATTGTGTGCAGCGCCACGATCCTTTTTACAACGCTGGGGATGGAATGGCTCTATACTGCTGTAGAGGATTTTTCCTATATAACGATTCGCTCGATTATATTTCAGGTTGTCAGCCTTGCTTTGCTGTTTTTGTTTGTGCGCACTTCAGAGGATATTGTCAGGTATGCGGCAATCAGCGTAGTGTCAAGTGCGGGATCCAATATTTTCAATTTTATTCACGCGAAAAAGTATATATCCCTTGGGAAAACAAGGATTAAACCGGGTTCTCTCAAAAAGCATATTCGTCCGGTAATGATTCTGTTTGCCATGGTGGTGACAAGCAGCATCTATACTATTTTGGACACAGGTATGCTTGGCTTTATGACGTCGGACTATCAGGTGGGCATCTATACCGCCGCCACCAAAATCAACCGCATCGTTCTGAATCTCGTGGTATCCATCGGGGCGGTTTTATTGCCGCGCCTGTCCTATTATTGCGGAATGAACGACAGGAAGAAGTTTCTGGAATTGGCCTATAAATCCCTGGATCTCTTGATGCTTTTGGCAGTGCCGGCAGCGATAGGCCTGTCTGTTCTGGCTGAGCCTGTTATTCTGACTCTCAGCGGACGGCAATATTTGGATGCCGTGCCTGTCATGAGAATTATTAATCCTATCATTGTTGTGGTGGGAATGAGCAATTTTATTGGGGTTCAGATTTTTATGCCTCTGGGAAAAGAAAAATGGACGCTATATTCGGATATAGCCGGAGCCTGCATCAATATAGCTCTTAACGCCCTTCTCATTCCTCCTTTGGGTGCATTGGGCGCGGCGGCGGCATCGGTCTGCGCGGAGCTGACTGTCACAGGCACCCAGCTCTATCTGGTGCGGAACTATCTGTCCCTCGGAACGGTTTTCGGCAAAATTGTAAAATATTTCGCCATGTCCCTGATTATGGGCGTGGCGGCATCGGCGGCGGCACGCGTATTTTGCTTTTCCACGCTTGCCTCGTTGATTTTTGGAATATTTGCGGGCGGGTCCGTGTACCTGGCGGAATTGCTGGTTACAAAAAATCAATGGGTAAACCTGATTTGGAATGAGGTGAAGGGAAGGCTTCATGGGAATCAAAAATAGTATAAAACAATTAAGGAATATTCTGTTCAGAAAAGGCTTCGGCACGGAAAGATGGAAGAAGGGCTTTGGTTATTTTGGCCAAAACACCGTGATAGAATATCCGGCGATCATTCAGGATAAATCAAAAATCCATATTGGCAGCGGGACTGTGATTTTGAACAATTCCAGAATACAAAATTACAGCGACAGGTGTGACGGGGTGGGAGGCATATTTATTGGGGAAAACTGTTATCTCGGATTTCATCTGTCTCTATTGAACTCCGGGAAAATCAAGATCGGAAATTCTGTTTTGATGGCGGCAAATGTTTTGATCTCGTCTGAGAACCATGGCATGGATCCGGAATCCGAGATCCCGTATATGGATCAGCCGCTGTTGTCTTGCAATGTAGAAATTTGCGACGGCGTCTGGATCGGGCAGAACGTGTGCATTCTTCCCGGCGTAAGAATCGGAGTGAAGGCGGTCATCGGCGCGGGGAGCATTGTGACAAAGTCGGTTCCGGATTACTGTGTTGCGGTGGGCAATCCGGCAAGGGTGATTAAGAGATACAATTTTGAATCCCACCGGTGGGAAACGGTTTAAGCTAAAAGGATGGGAGTATGACGGCTTTATGAAGAAAAACACAATCTACCTGCCGCTGCAGGGAAGAATCGGCAACCAGCTTTTCCAGTATGCGTTTGCCAGAAAAATCCAGCGGGAAATGGGCGAAAACGCAGTGATAGTAATCGACGATTCCGATGTCATCCGGTGCGGGTGGGAAAATTCCCTGACCTTTTATAATTTACCGAACGTCGAATATATACATAAGAATATTATTGAGAGCTGTAAATTGTCAAAACAGTACTTTCTCAGAAAAATATACAGGCTGTTCACCAGGAACAAGGACTATATGAGCAAATTCAGGAATGAAAAGCGGCTGCAGCCCCTTTTAAACAGAAACGGTATGTTTTTGTGTGAAAACGGATTTATGGAGCCCCATTTAAATCTTTCCGGCCCGGTCTATCTGGAAGGATATTTTCAGAGTGAAAGCTACTTTGCCGACATAAGGGAGGATATTCGCGGACTTTTCTCGGGCAAAGATTTTGCATTGCTTGAGAGCTATCCCGGCATGGACAAAATAGAAAATCAAAACAGCGTGTGCATCAGTGTGAAGGTAGAACACAATGTGGGAAGTTCCATGTATGATGTCTGCTCCATGGATTATTGGAGAGAAGCCATCGGGTATATTATCGATCATGTGGAAAAGCCGTTGTTTTTTATATGCTCTGACAATGTCGATTACGTCCTTGAGCACTTGATCGATTCCGAAAGATTTGATTATATTGTGCAGGACAAAAATATGCCCGTATGTGTATCTCTTGGGGCTATGGCAAAATGCAAGCATTTTATCATCGGCAATACAACGTTCGGGTGGTGGGCGCAGTATCTTTCCGGGTACAGCGGGAAAACGGTGATAGCGCCTTCGAGGTGGATGGACGTTGAAATGCCCATTGATATCTATCAGAAAAACTGGAAATTGATTGAGGTGTGAGATGAAAAAAATTGGAATTTTGTATATATGTACCGGCCCCTATGCCGCATTTTGGGAGGATTTTTATAAAACTTCGGAACAATTCTTTTTGAGTGGTTTTGAGAGACATTACTTTGTGTTTTCGGATCAAAGAGTGGAGGATTTTGGCGCCGGGGACAGAGTGCATAATATCCATATCGACAATCTGCCCTGGCCTCTGATCACTCTGCTAAGATATCATTTTTTCTTATCCGTTGCGGATGAGTTAGGGAAAATGGATTATCTTATGTTCTCGAATGCAAACATGATATTTGTGGATTATGTCACCCGGGAGGAAATACTTCCCCGGGAGGAAAATGACGAGGATATTTTCGTTGTGACACACCCGGGATACTGTAATCGGAGGTCCTGCCAGGCTCCCTTTGAGAGGTCGAGGAAGAACGCCGCCTATGTCCCTTACAATTACAGGGGGAAATATGTTATCGGGGCTGTAAACGGGGGGACCTGCGAAGCCTTTTTGAGGATGTCGGAGGCTATTGTACAAAACGTTAACGAGGATTTGAAAAAGAACCGCATTGCAAGCTGGCACGACGAATCTCAGTTAAATCATTATATTGCGGGTTACCGGCGCTACAGACTGCTCACGCCGGAATACTGTTATCCCTACGGCTTCGATCTGCCGATTGAAAAGAAAATTATCGCGGTGAGTAAGCAGGAAAAGTTTGACGTAAAGTCGTTTAAGGGGATGAAGACAGAAAAAAGGGATTTGATTTCGAGGGTGAGAAAAAGGGCAGGATCAAAGGGCCGGGCTTTTTTGAACTCTGTTTTGTGCATTAGAGACCACATGCTCTTCAGGTAACGATTTGGTCCGTTTCCTGTGACGGGAAGCAGTCATGGCGGCGAGCCTTGAGGAGGCGGTGAACCTTCTGACCTATAAGACATTTTATCACAAAGGAATGACACAGAGTTTCAGGATAAAAATTGACTTAAGAATGAAAAAGTGTTAAAATAGGTCGGTAAAGCTAGGAGATAGTGACAGTTCTGTTTTGGCACATAGGGATTTGAAAGAGCAAGTATGCGTGTGTTTATTGCGCGTTGATCAATACGTTTGGAGGAGTTCATATCAGTGGGAAGATTCCCGGGGGGGCAGTCAGATAGTTCAACTGTCCGTAAATTTGATAAATCGAAAATTCCTTTCTGTAATATTATGGGGGTAAATATTGCGGCCATTGATATGCGGTGGCTGCTGGAGTTTACAGATAAAAACATAAAGGCGCTTTCCGGAGACTATTGTTGTGTGTCAAATGTGCACACAACTGTTTTGTCTTGGGAAGACGAGAGTTATTGTGCGGTTCAGAATGGAGGCGCGTTGGCAATTCCGGATGGAGGACCGCTTTCTTTTGTGGGACAAAAAAGAGGGCACAGAGGTATGCGCCGCACTGCAGGCCCCGATTATATGGAAAAAATAATGGAGATGAGCGCCGAGAAAGGGTATCGTCACTATTTTTACGGCAGTACGGAGGAAACCCTGGAAAAAATGAAGTGCCGTCTGACAGCCGGATATCCGGGGCTGCAGATTGTGGGTATGTACAGTCCTCCCTTTCGAAGGCATACGAGGGAGGAGGATTCCGAGGTGATCCGCAGAATAAACGAGACCGATCCCGATTTTGTATGGGTTGGTCTGGGGGCTCCCAAGCAGGAGATTTGGATGGCGGAGCACCGGGGAAAAATGAAGGGATTTATGGTTGGGGTGGGAGCCGGATTTGATTATTTTGCAGGCAATATTAAGAGGGCTCCGGAATGGATGCAGAAGCATAATATGGAATGGGTTTACAGATTACTTCAGGAGCCCAGGAGGCTTTTTAAACGATACATGAGGACAAATGCCAAGTTTATATGGCATGCTGTGCTTCGCGGAAGGTAGGATGTTTAAAGAATGAGAGAACTTGATTCCAACGAAATTAAGATAGCGCTGGTGGATGTTCTACGGGAAATTGACGAGTTTTGCACAGAAAATGATATCACTTATTTTACGGCCTATGGGACATTGCTTGGAGTGGTGCGCCACAAGGGCTTTATTCCGTGGGACGACGATGTAGATATTATGATGTTTCGGGAGGATTACCAGAGGTTTATAAGCACCTTTCACCCCACGGACAAAAGGTTTTGTCTGACCAGCGCAGAAACCGATAAAGACTATCCGTACACATATGCGAAGGTATATGACAGGGAGACGGTGGTGATTGAGTATTTGTACAAAAGGTACCGAATAGGAGTATATGTGGACATTTTTCCCCTGGACTCATGGGGAGATTGCGGGGATAAGAATTTAAAGAGACTGTATTGGTACGGAAAGCTTCTCAAGGGCAAGACCTGCAGATTTTCTTCCCTGCGCAGCCTTAAAATCAATTTGGCTCTGGCGGGAATGAAACTGATTACCTTGCCTTTTAAAAAGAGATGGATTATTCAAAGGATTGACAGCCTGTCCCAGGAGGATTCCGATTCGAAGTACTGCGGGAATCTGGCCGCAAACAGCTATGGCAGAAAGGATCGATGGCCCAAGGCATGGTTTGGTGAAATTGTGAGAATGCCCTTTGAAAATGTGCTTGTGAATGTGCCCAAAGAGTATGACAGTATTTTGAGAACCATTTACGGAGAGTATATGGTTTTGCCGCCCGAGGAGGAACGAGTGCCTCACCATTCATCGACGGCATGGAAGAAAAGCTGATATGAGAGACGGGATGGAGAATGAAAAGCCCAGCGTGTTGATGGTCCACAATTATTATCGAATCCCCGGAGGGGAGGATACCGTTGTGGCAAACGAGAGGAAGCTGTTGGAGGAGAACGGTCACAGGGTTGTTTTTTACCATAAAAGCAATTCCGAGATAGAAGGCTTCAGACTGCTTAAAAAATTAGCGTTTCCCTTTATGACGATTTTTAACGGGAAAACCTACAGAGAAGTGAAAGCGATTATAAAAAGGGAGCGCATTGATATTGTCCATGTGCACAATACTTTGAGTCTCATCAGTCCCTCCGTATATTATGCGGCGAGAAAATGCAGGATTCCCGTAGTGCAGACGATACACAATTTTCGTATGCTGTGTCCCGGAGCGGCCTTCTATCGGGAGGGCAAAATATGTACGGATTGTGTGGAAAAGGGGCTTGTGTGCGCGGTTTGGCATGCCTGTTACCGGGGAAGCCGGGCGCAGACTCTGGCCTGTGTGATAGGCGCTGCCTGTCATCGAATGACAGGCATATACGGAAAGCTGAATTATATATGCCTGACAGGATTTAACAAAGAAATGCTGCTGCAGCACAGGCAGATCAAATGTGACAGAGTGTTTGTAAAACCCAATTTTGTGAGCTTGGCACAAAGACCTGTCCCCTGGGATAAGAGAAGAGAGCAGTTTGTGTTTGCAGGGAGGCTGGATTCTCTCAAGGGGATTGAGATTGTGCTTGGCGCCTGGAAAATGATGGGCGAAGCCGCTCCCCTGCTGGTCATCTGCGGGATTGGGCCGAGAGAGGAATGGTGCCGCCGATATATTGCAGAAAATAAGCTGAAGAATATAGAGATGAGAGGTGGCGTGCCCAACGGGGAAGTGTTGCGGCTCCTGGGGGAATCCAGGGGGATGATACTGGCTTCTCAGTGGTATGAGGGTTTTCCCATGAGTCTTGCGGAGGCATATTCTGTGGGAACGCCGGTGATCGGTTCGGATATCGGAAATGTGGGGGATATCATTAAAAAATACGGCATGGGAATAGTTTTTAAACATGATTCGTCAAGAGATCTGGCGGAAAAGGTGATGCAGCAGGATTTGTTCAGGGGATACGAAGGCAATGTGCGCAATGCGGTCAGCGATGCGCGGCTCAATTATGAACTGTTGATGGAAATATATGACAAGGCGGGAGAGTTCGTATGAGAAGAAGCGTCATGCTTGCTTTTGGAATTTTGAGATTGATGAGGGAGTATGCGCTGTGCGGGGGAAGGCTGAAGCTTTCAGGGATTAAATATTATCTGGGTAAAAACGCGCAGCTTTGGGTACAGGCGGGGGGAAGCTGTCACCTGGGTAAGAAGACATGGCTGAGTGACAACTCCTATTTCAGCGCCAACGGCAGTATTCGATTAGGTTACAACAATTTTTTTAATGCCAACTGCCGGGTGATAGCGATGGACAGAATAGACATAGGGGATAATAATCTGTTCGGGCCCAATGTGGTCATTGTAGACCACGATCACAACTTTTCGGACCCGGACAGGCTGATTTGTGAACAAGGATTTACCTCAAAGCCCATTAGGATCGGCTCTGATATCTGGGTCGGCGCGAATGTCACTATCTGCGCCGGGGTAAGCATATGTGACAGGGTGGTAATCGGCGCGAATTCCGTCGTGACCAGGAGTATCACTGAGCCGGGCGTTTACGCCGGGCTGCCTGCCAAACCAATCAAAAGCACAGGGAATTGCATATGAAGTATATCTTAATTGGAAAATGCTACAACTCGGAAAGCAACGGGCCGGCCAATGTTATGCGCAATCTGACAGATGGTCTTAAGGGAGAGGACGTGGATGTGGAGCCTGTTTTGCTGAGTGAGGACTGTAAAAAAGGAGAATTTCTGCGAAGAACCGTTTATCTGATAATGCATGAGAGGAATGCGTTTGTCAATGTCCATACCTCAGGATTTTTGATTCCTTTGTTAGTTTATATAATGTCCTGGCTGAATCGCAGGAATTTCTATTATCTTACGGTACATGGCATATATCGGATCGATTCCGAGATGAAGGGCAGCGTCCGTAAGTTTTATATTTTGACGGAAGCCTTTCTATATAGGCATTTTCCGAATTTAATTTGTGTCTCAGAGATGTTGAGGGAGGATGTCCGTTCCCTTTTCGGCAGAGAGAAACGGGTTTATGTGATTCCCAATGGAACGGATGCCCGAAGCAGCCGCAGCTTTCGCCAGACGGCAATGAAGGAACGCACCGTTTCGATCATTATGCTGGGAGGGCTGCGTTTCGGAAAGGGGATCGACAAAACTCTTGCGTTGACAGATTTTTTGGTAAATATAAAATCTATGGATATATGTTTGACGATATGTGGAGCAGAGGAGGGGACCAGAGACGCTTCCTGGCTGAAGGGAAGGGTACAGGAGGCAGGACTGGAGGGAAGGGTAGAATATTTGGGGAGCATTATGGAAAGACAAAAGTTATATGACTTGATTTCAGAATCGGATTTCCATATCAGTTTGAGCCGGTATGACACCTTTAATGTGGCAATTGCGGAATCCCTTGTGCTTGGATGCCCCTGCATTTGTTCCCATAAGTGCGGAGCGGCATATTTGGTCAGGCAGGGTGAGAGCGGAATGGTCGTAAATCCGGATGAGGACGGCGCGTTCGAAAAAATTTACGAATATATCCAAAGCTTTGGAGTGGATTCTGCCAAGAGAAGGCGTATTTGGACGGAAAGAGAAAAGCTTGCCGGGGAGCTGTCCTGGCAGCGCGTATGCCGGATGTACCTTAAGCTTTGGCAGGAAGCGGCAGAGAAAGGAAGAATGTAGAGGAATGAAGGTAATCCATATAGAATCCGGTTTGGGAAATCAAATGTTAAGCTATGCCGAATATCTGGTGATCAAAAAGCTGAATCCGTCGGATGTGTGTTATATAGAAAACATAATTTATGATATTCCGGAATGTAATGATGTGATATGTCAGTGGAACGGATATGAGCTGGAGCGTCTCTTTGGCATACAGGCGCCTAATATCAGAGAGTATTTTACGGATGCGCAATGGAACAGTATTATGAAGGATGTGCGGCAAAGCGAATTCTGGAACGACGGCTGGAGGTATGCGCCCGCCATCACGGAGGCCTTGAACCGTCAGGGGCTTAATTTGGTCAATTATGTGGGAGACGATGCAAAATACCGCCCCCGGCGTTCCCTGCTTGAAAGGATTAGCGGCGGAAAAATCGGTTACGACATCAAGCGGTGGGCACGTCCCCTGTATGTAAAGAAATATCGGGCCAGGATGGACGGCTCATCTAAGGTTTTCATCAAAACCGAGGAGGATGTGTTTGCCGGGCAGACCCTGAGCTTGAAAAACTACGGAGCCAACATTGATTTTGTAAGGGAAGAAATTTTGGAGGCGTTTCGTTTTCCTCCTTTCCGGGATGAGAGGAACCTGCAGGCCGTGGAAATGATAACAGGCTGCAACTCCGTGGCGATACATGCCAGAAGGGGGGATATGCTGCAATCCAACGGTTACTGCTATAAGTACGGGTATTTTAAAAGGGCCACAAGTTATATCAGGAAGAAAGTGGAGGATCCGGTCTTTTTTTTCTTTTGCGACACGGGCAGCGCCCAGTGGTGCGAGGCGCATCTGGATGTATTTGGGCTGAAAAAGAACAGGGATAAGATACTCTTTGTGGATTGGAACAGGGGGCAGGAATATTACAGGGATATGCAGTTAATGTCCCTGTGCCGTCACAATATAATCACCAACAGCACTTTTGGCTGGTGGGGGGCTTATTTCAATCAGAATCCTGATAAAATCACCTGCTCCTCCAGCGTGTGGATCAGTTCCACAAACCAATTTTAGTAGACCTTGCAATAAAGGAAGGAGTCCGGAATGAAAATAAATTTTGCCGCTAATATATTGGAATGGCTCCTTTTTTATATGTTTGGAGTCCTTTATATACAGATATGGGAGCTGTTCTTGCCGTTTTCCATAACAAAGCTTGTATTTATGATATTAATTCTTGCGATTGTCTACGGCTTCTGCAAGAGAAAAATCAGAGGGGATATTTTTCTCTTGCCTGTGCTTTTAGCCGGAGGGATCTATATCGTCATCTATATAACCTCCATGAGAGGCATTTTTTCATACGTCTATCCGCCCATAGCCACTGCCGTCATGGCGCTTCTTCTCCTGGATAATTTTGCCAGAGATCTAAACAGCGTCTCTTGGAAAAAGGCGGATAAGCTGATCTTTTTCTATCTGATTTTGAATGTGGTTTTATATTTGTTCAAATGGGAGAGCTGTTTTCAGTATGCCGGTTCTACCCTGCAGTTTAAGGGAGCGCTGCCTCACACAAATATGCTGGGGGCTGTCTTATTGAGCTTATATTTGATGAGTTTCTGGGAGGAGGGAAAGCTCTCCTGGATCAACCGGGGACTTGTTTTCTTTTTGATTCTGGTGACTTACTCGCGCACCTATATTGCGGCCATTCTGCTGGTAATAATAGTGCAGATATTGAATGTATCCCTGAAAAAAATTCCCTTTGCCATTAAATTCGTGTGGTGCTTTGTCATGGGGGTGGGGGCCGGGCTACAGCTTTTTCTTTTGTTGGCGGATTATATCCCTGTTTTGGCAAGGTTTAAAACCTTCGGTTTTACCGGAAACGGAAGACAGTATTTGGAGGCGGCTTATAAGAAAACCATCAGGGAAAGCGATTTGACGGATCTGATTTTTGGTATTAAAATGCCCAGGCCGTATTTAAGAAATATAAAGATGGATTTTGCACACAGCTTTACGGAAAATTCCTATGCCGGCATTTTCTTATTGTTCGGTGCGGCAGGGTGCGCGGTGTTTGCGGTAATTCTTATCAGAATGCTCCGGCAAATCCGCAGTCTGCAGGCACTGTGCCTGTTGGCTGTATGTCTGATAACCCTGACGATTCAGGATACGTTGCTGTCCGTGCAGACGGGAATTATTCTTGTCTTCTCCACCGGGATTGTGATATTTAAGGATCCCGGGCGAAAGAAGGGAGGAGGAATACGATGGAAACTAAAGTAAAGGGAGCCCCACTGTTCACCGTGATTTTGTGTACCTATAACGGAGGGGCGAAAATTGGAAGAGCCATTGAGGCTCTGCTGCGGCAGGAGGATTACGGCCGGCTGGTGGACCGGTTTGTCATAGTGGACAACAACTCCACGGATCAGACGGGGAAGGTGATCGCTGATTTTCTTTCGGACAAAAAAAATAAGGCAGAGTATGTTTTGGAAAAAAGGCAGGGGCTTTCCTACGCCAGACTGGCAGGGGTAAAGCGAGCCTTGAGTCAATGGATTGTCTTTATCGACGACGACAATTATATGCGGGGGACAAACTGGCTGTTGAGCGCGGAGGCTTATATAAAGAGGAATCCAAAGCTGGGGGCGTTCAATGGAGTGTGCGTTCCCTTCTTTCAGGAACCGCTGTCCCATGAAGAACAGGAAATTTTGGAGGCGGCATACCGGGGGCTGGCCTGTACGCACCTTGATATGGAGGATGCGCGGAATCATCCCGTGGACGAGGGAAATTGGATGCCCTTTGGAGCCGGACTTGTGATTCGCGCGCAGCCCCTTCTGGAAATGGCGGACAGGGGATGGCTGAAATCTCCGGGGCGCACAGGGGACAGTGTGATTTCGGGGGAAGACACGGAAATGTGCGGCTATGTGGCGGGAAAGGGTTATGTCTTTGGTTTCAATTCCGAGATGATTCTGGAACATGATTTGGGAAGGAAGAGATTGGGCAGAGAGTATATTTTCAAATTGTATGACTCATTTTCAGATGCCTTTATCAGTCAGAGAAAGCGGTATGTCTTGGGAAGGCTTTGGCTGCTGTGGGTGTATTCCAAAACATGGTGTTTCTGCCGGATCAGAGAGGTATGCCGTAGGAGTAATTTTAAGAACGAGCTTGAGAAGCATTCCGCGGGCTATGCCGTAAAGAGAATCGGGAGAGATCTGTTTTGCAAAAACGGCAGACGCAGGGAAGTGTGAGAAAGAGGACAGCATTTAATTTTAGGAGAGATGAAATGGAGAAATTATCACGTTTTATTGATTGCTATATATCCACGGAAACTTGTAATTTGAGGTGCAAATACTGCTATGTGACACAACATAACAAGTTTAACAGTAAATTGGTAAGTTTTAAGCATACGCCCCGGGAAATCGCAAAGGCATTGTCAAGGGAAAGACTGGGAGGCGCCTGCCTGTTAAATTTTTGTGCCGGCGGAGAGACTTTGCTCAGCGAGGATGTGCTGCCGGTGATCCGGGCGCTTTTGGAAGCCGGACACTATGTGATGATTGTTACAAACGGGACGATGGACAAGCGTTTTGAAGAAATTGCCTCTTTTCCCCCTAAGCTGAGGAAACAGGTTTTTATTAAGTTTTCCTTTCACTATTTGGAGTTAAAAAGGCTGGGATGGCTGGAAAAGTTCAGAGACAATGTATGGAGGATGAAGGAGGCGGGCTGTTCGTTTACCATAGAGGTGACTCCCAGCGATGATTTGATACCCTATATAGATGAACTGAAGAATGTGAGCCAGGAATATTTTGGGGCTTTTTGCCATATTACAATCGCTAGAGATGATGTGGCATATAAGATCAATCATCTTTCGGAATTGGATTTTGAAGCCTATAAAAAGACCTGGGGGGTATTTGACTCGGAGCTGTTTAAATTTAAGAGCGATATTTTCTATAAGACCAGAAAAGAATTTTGCTATGGGGGAGAATATACGCTGGTTCTCAATCTTTCAAGCGGAGATTTAAGGCAGTGCTATTGCGGCAAGTCTTTATGCAACATATACGATGAGGGGAAAATACCTTTTCGCGCAATAGGGCATGCCTGTGGGTATTATCATTGTTACAACGGGCATGTTTTTCTGCCCATGGGGGCGATACCAAAACTGGATACCCCCACCTATGACGTTCTGCGTAATAAGACCACCCTTGCAGGCGAGGAATGGCTGCAGCCCGAAATGAAGGAGTTTATGAGGCAGAGGGTTTGTGACAACAGACCCCGGTATACAACAGGGCAGAAGCTGAAAAGCGATTTCTGCAGCATTGATTTGATGATGAAAGCTGTTCTGAAATTCATTTTAAAGCGCAGATCGCTGCGGGGAGAGAAGTGATGGTATGGTTTTTTTGGAGGATCATCAATAAGGCGGACAAAATTTTACGTCAAACAGCAATGAACGTTAGGGCAAAAAAAGCGGATATTGTCGTGATGGCGACCTCCGCTCAGAACAACTTGGGAGATCACGCCATATCGGTGGCTCTCAGAAGATTCCTGAAAATATATTGTCCCGGCAAAAGGGTAGCGGAAATTCCCAAGGAATTGTTTTATGGCGGACGTGAAAAATGGAGGCGAAAAATTAGAAAGGATGCTGTTATCATTATTACGGGCGGGGGCTTTCTGGGAGATTTGTGGATGACAGAGGAAACTCTGGTGAGAGATATTTTGTCTGATTATAGAAATCATAAAGTTGTTATATTTCCCCAAACGATTTACTTTGCAGAAGACAGCGTAGAATATAGAGAAACCTTTGATCATTACAGAGCCGTTCCGAAGCTTACTATTAATGCGAGGGAGAAAAGGTCATATGATATTTTGAAAAATGAGTTGGGAGAAGCCGCCGCAATTTTCTGTATGCCGGATATGGTGTTGTCCTTGGATTATAACAGGCGGTTTCACAGAAAAAAAACGGCGCTTATTTGTATCAGGGCGGACAAGGAGACTTGTTTATGCGAGGATGAAAAACGGAAAATATTTGATTTAGTGCAAAAAAAAGCGGAAGTTTCAGAAATAACAACCATAAAGTCTCATATTGTGCCCATAGCTTTCAGAAAAAGGGAAGTATTTAAGATGCTGGATAAAATGGCTCATTCAGGTTTTGTTGTGACGGACAGGCTTCACGCTATGATTTTTGCCGCGGTAACGGCAACTCCATGTATAGCTTTGGATAATGTAAGCCATAAGGTTTCAGGCGTATATGAATGGATAAAGCATTTGAAATATGTACAGGTTATCAGTGATTTGGGACAGCTTGACGATGCGATAGAGAAAGCGTTGGAACAGACAGACTCAGCCTATGACCGCACGGCGTTAGAGCCCCTGTTCGCGCAGCTTGCTAAAGAAATTTGAACAATGGGAAGGGCAGTAAAGTGGATGGCGCTAAAAGAACAAAAACAATAGTTATCAATTCATCTGTGACATTGGCGGCTCAGATTTGTCAGATTTTGCTGGGATTTTTCATCCGAAAGATCTTTATCGGTACCTTGGGCATGACCTATTTAGGGTACAATTCCGTTTTCTCCAACATTCTGCAAATGCTGAATCTTGCCGATCTTGGAATTGGAGTTGCGGTCACCAGTTATTTATATAAGCCTCTGGCGGAGAAAAACCGTCCGAGGATAGCCGCCCTCATGTATTTGTACAAGAAAATGTACCAGATAATTGGCCTGACGGTTCTTATTGTGGGCATCGTTGTTTCTTTTTTTCTCAAAGCGTTGATACCCGACGCGGAGTGCAGTATAGCTTATCTGCGCGTACTTTTTTATATCAATTTGCTGGGCACGGTTTCCACTTATTTTTTGGCCTATAAACGGACATTACTGATTGCCGATCAAAAATCCTATATCGCAAATATAGTTGATACAACCGTATTTTTTTTGATTTCAGGTCTTCAGATTTTCATTCTCTATTTTGCCCCCAGCTATATTCTGTATTTGATTGTTCTGGTGGTGAAAAATATCATTTCCAATATTATTTTGTCCTTGCGCAGTGATATGGATTATGGAAGGCTGGATAAAGATGCCGGGCCTGAACTGGTAGCTGAATATAGGCCTCAGATCATGCAATATGTGAGGGATGTATTTATATCTAAAATAGGGGCGTATGTGTATTACGGAACCGACAACATTATCATATCAATTTTTAAGGGCTCTCTTCGGGCGGGGTATCTTTCCAATTACACAATGATAACGGCCCAGTTGAATGCAGTGGTCACGCAGGTGCTATCTTCGGTTCAGGCGACCTTCGGCAATTTTATCAGCAGCAATGAGGATTTGCCGTCACAAAGGAATATGGTGGACAATTATTTCTGTATGAATTTTTTTATCGGGAATTTTTGTATGGTATGTTTTATGCTGCTTGCGCAACCCTTTATCGGATTGGTTTTTGGGCCGTCTTTGGCGCTTGATTTTTCCACGGTGGTCTGGATGGCTGTCAATTTAATGCTCACAATATTGATACAATTGCCCTCTCAGGTGTTTATGATATACAAGTTATACCGCTATGACAAGCCTATCATAGTCATATCCGCAATGTTAAATATCATAATTTCTGTTGGGCTTGTGGGCAGTTTGGGAGTTGACGGTGTATTGATAGGAACCTTTGTGACTTCTTTGTTTTATCTGTTTTCGCGTTTTTTGATCATTGCGAAAAAGGTTTTTGAATTTTCTTATGTGGCATATGTGAAGAAGATAGGATTTTACGGAATGATTTCTTTTTTGAGTGTTTTGCTTACTTGTCTGGTCTGCAAAAATATTTCCGGCGATACGGTGGTCGGGTTTGTATGGCGGACGATATGTGTTGGTATAGGAGCCGTATGTGTACCGGTTTTGTTTTTGGTTCATACCAAAGAATTTAATTATATTTTAGATAAATTCCTTCCTGTCAAAATTCGAAGATTCTGCAGCACAAAAAGGCTGTCTGCCTTCGGTATGGCTCTGCTTGTATGTATTTATCTGTTAAACTCCTTAGGGGGTAAGACTTAAAACAAGCTATTATTTGGATGATTTTGAATTTTTAGAAAATGTGTTAGACAAATAAATACAGGAGGCAATTCTATTATGCAAAAGAAAAGAATAGCGGAGTGGGATTATGTGAAAGGTTTTTTGATTATTATGGTTATTTTGGGGCATACGACTGCCGCATTCGGAGATTATGAGAAGCCGGGGCTGTTGATTTATTTTTCTTCTTATACGGTTTCATTTATTATGCCCTTTTTTCTTTTGACTACGGGATACTTTTTGAATCCTTCAAGCTATGAAAGGCTAAGTGACTTTGTGAAAGCCAAGTCGAGGAGACTGCTGTACCCGGCCCTTGTCTGGGGGGGTACAGCAGGATGCCTCCAAATTTCAATCAATGTAGCGAAGATGATTCGTGCGGGAAGCTATTCGGCGGAAGCCTTACTGTATAGGGTGATTTCTTATACTTCCTCCTTGTGGTATCTGTTTGCGTCATGGCTCTGCGCGGTCATCCTCGGATGTATTGTAAAGAAGGTTCCGGAAAAATACGCAGCTCTTGCGCTGAGTCTCTGCGCGGTGGCGTTGCATTTAATACCTACTGACCAATGGTATGTTGCCTTTGCATTTTCTTTTATTTTGACGGGATATTTTCTCCGCATGGCAAAATTTGAATTGGGGTGGTTTGACAGACATTCTATTGTTTGTTGTATCACAATCGTTTTGTATTTGGCGCTGCTTTTTTGGTATAAATACGATTTTTCCGTTTATGTCGCGGGGTGTAATCTGTTTACAAACAATCCCATGGGAGTTCAGATAAAAATCAACGGTTTTCGTTGGTTTATGGGGATTCTGGGCTCGGTATCCACAGGATATATTCTGCATTTGGTATGGAAGTTCATGGAAGCCGGAAAAAGCAAGTTTTTGAATGTCATTGGGGCATGTGTGGTAAAGCTGGGAGAAATGTCTCTTGAAATGTATTGCACTCAATTTTTGATTGTGGAATGTGTTTTTCTGAAGATAATGAATCGATCTGGCCTTGGAAAGATATTTTCCCAAAATCCATACATTTGCTATTTCGTGTGGAGGCACTTGATAGGACTTCTGATGATAGCGGCAGTATACTATGTCGGCAGTTTTTTCAAAAGAAAAGCGGGGAAATGGCTGTATTGAGCGATATGTTGTAAAGTTTTACAGGCTGGGAATGGACAGGGATAATTTAGGGGAGGGAAGAAACGAGTTATGCTTTTTACATTGTTGTCCTGGGGTATTATTTTTATCTCCGCATTTATGTGGGGATATGGCGTATTACATTTCGTGGCAAAAGCAGTCCGTTACCGGAAATGGACTTTGGATTTGACGCTGACGGCAGGTTTGTGTGCCCTAGCTGTGTATGCCCAGCTTTTCAGCCTCTTTTACAAGGTGGGAGTGCTTGCGTTTGCACTCATGCTGTTGGCGGATGCGGTTCTATTACTTTTTATGCGCAGGGATATGATCATTTGGTGGAAGGAGAGAGTCCTTGGACGATATGTACGACATGAGCTTGTGATGATATTTATTCTGGGAGTATTTGCCCTGATTATGTCAAGCGCCTCCGTCAAGCAGGGCGATTCCTATCTCTATCATGCTCAGGCCATAGAGTGGATTGAGGAATACGGCGTAGTGCCGGGGCTTGGGAATTTACATAATCGTCTGGCTTATAACAGCTCCTTTCTTTGTCTCCAGGCCCTCTTTGGCATGAAATTCATATTTGGACAATCCATGCACAGCTTAAATGGGTTTATATGCCTGCTGATGCTTGGTTATGCCGTCAATTCCATGAAATTTTGGAGGACAAAAAAATTTCATATCTCTGATTTTATGCGTTTAGCCGTTATCATGTACTTTGGAGAGGGGAAGAACGCGGGGTGGATGAGTTCCCCTGGGACGGATTTGTTTGCGCTGGGGCTTGTATTATATATATTGAGCAAGTGGATTGATATTCTTGAGGACTCCGAGAGGGAGACTGCTCCCTATGCCGTACTTTGTGTTTTGGGATTATTTGCCGCAACAGTTAAGCTCTCTGCCGGGATGATTGTTTTGCTGGCGCTTTATCCGGCATACGATCTAATTTCTAAGAAGCGGTGGAGGGAAACCATGTTCTTTCTTCTCTTGGGGATTGCCACCGTCGGCCCCTTTTTGGCCAGAAATGTATTAATCTGCGGATATCTGGTCTACCCCTATCCGGAGCTTGATCTGTTTTCTGTGGACTGGAAGATGCCGGCATACACCCTGTTACACGACAGGAACGAGATAAAGGCCTGGGGATGGGGACTCAATGATGTCACAAGGTTCAACGCACTCTTTGATGAGTGGTTTCCGGTATGGAAGGAAAGCCTCGGAAGGGTGAGGTATTGGACTCTCAGACTGAATATTCTATTGACAATCCTGGCAGTGCCTGGGGGGGTAATACTGGGAATCAGGAAAAGAGGATGGCACTTTCTGCACATTGTCATGACAATATGGGGCTGTCTCTTACTTTGGTTTTTTGGCGCTCCGCTTCCCAGATATGGAGAAATATTCTTAATACTTTTACCTTTGTTTTGTGCAGGTGCTGCTTTTCAACGGATAGAGGCTAGGGCGAAGCCGGGAAACCTGGCGCTTGTGGTTATGGTAATTTTGGGAACCTTTTATATTGCTCCGCTGGTGAACAGCGGTATGCAGACGCAGTGGAGTTATAAGATAAGGTGTGCGGACTATGATTATTATGATATCTCTTTGTCGGAAAATCTTTTGGATCATCAGATTATCTACACGCCAAACTGGGGAGATGCAACGGGATATTACGGTTTTCCGTCCACGCCGTATGTCTCCAAGCTGGATGTGATTGAATTGCGGGGGGAGTCTTTTGCGGACGGTTTTCGAATGAAAGCGGAATATCGTGATGCATATATATCCGGCAGCGGAAGAATCTACGAAGATAATATGTTTGTGAATCATTAAATTTTATCATAGCTGAAATGACAGACAAGCCTCGGCCTGGGCTCTATATTCCCTGGCTTCAGCGTATATTCCCAGGGCTTCGTAAGCCTGAGCCAGAAGCTCATATATGGAGACGGCCTGCGTAAAATAATCCAGTGACAGGGACCGGTTTCCCTGATCCAGATATAGTAATCCTATATTGTTATATCTTGTTGCGAGATCGGGATGCTTTGGATCCAGATATTTTTTTCTCATTGCAAGAGCTTCCTGATATAACTTCAGGGCATATGTATAGTTCTTCAGACGCCGGTATACGCCTGCTAAATTATTGATGGTTACCGCTGTGACATAGGAGCTTTCGCCATAATATTTGCGCAGCCTACAATAATATTAAATGCATTCATAAAAACCTCCTTATCTGCCATCCTTAATGCGGTTATTCTGCAGTAGAAACCTATCTGAAGGGATGCGTTTGATTTGCCAAATTTGACTTTCACAGTAAATAGTGATAGAATAAAGCGGCAATAAGGGAATTGTGATAAGTGGCAATCTGTTGACCATTGGAAGGGTGAACTTATGAAGGTATGTTTGGTCGGTTCTAGCGGCGGGCATTTGACCCATCTGTATATGTTAAAACCGTTTTGGAGTGTCCGGGACCGCTTTTGGGTTACCTTTGATAAGGAGGACGCACGCAGTCTTTTGAAGGGGGAGAGGGTGTATCCGTGCTATTTCCCTACAAACAGAAGTTTAAAGGCTCTGCTTATTAATATCGGTATAGCATGGAAGGTGCTTCGAAGGGAAAAGCCGGATTTAATTATATCTTCCGGTGCTGCGGTGGCAGTTCCGTTTTTTTATCTGGGAAAGCTGCTCGGGGGGGCAAAATTGATTTATATAGAAGTTTTTGACCGTATCGATAAACCTACTATGTCGGGGAAACTGGTATATCCCATCACGGATAAATTTATCGTACAGTGGGAGGAATTAAAGAAGGTTTATCCAAAGGCCGTAAACCTCGGCAGTATTTTTTGAGAGGACAGAAATATGATTTTTGTCACGGTGGGAACCCACGAGCAGCCCTTCGATCGGTTGATTGAGTATATCGATCATTTGAAGGGCCAGGGCCTAATTGAAGATGAAATAGTGGTGCAGACGGGTTTTGGGGTCTATGAACCCCAATATTGTAAATGGAGCAGGTTTCTTTCTTATGATGATATGACTAAATATACATCCGATGCCGATATTGTGATTACCCACGGCGGGCCCGCCAGTTTTATCCTGCCGATTCAGATGGGAAAGATTCCTGTGGTAGTGCCGAGGCAGAAGGTTTTCGGAGAACATATTAATGATCACCAGGTGGAATTTACCCGGGTGGTGGCAGAACGGATGAAAAACATTATTTTGATTTTGGATATCAATGATTTACGGAATACAATATTGGGATATGACCAAATTGTATCAGAGATGTCGACGGGCGTGAAAAGCAACAATGCGCAGTTCAATCGAAAATTGTCCACTTTGGTCTCAGAATTGATGAGTGATTTATAATGGAGGATCTTACATTTAAAGCAGAGAATACTATGAAGAAAATTTTGGTGATAATTACGACCGGTTTTGTGTCTTGGGGCGGGCTGACTACCTCTATGATGAACTATTACCGGGCTATGAATAAAGAAGGACTGCGCTTTGATTTTATTTCCTGCAATACGCCTGACAAAGAATTGTTGGAGCAAATTCATACGGATGGCAATAAATATGAGCGGCTGCCGGACAGAAAGAAAAAAACTGTGTCATATATGATTGCTCTCTATCGTCTGGTGAAACGCAATTCTTATGATATAGTGCATATACACGGTAATTCTGCCACCATGGCAATAGACTTGTTCCCATGCAGATTTGCCGGTGTGGGCAGGAGGATTATTCATGTCCACACCACAAATACCCAGCATCCTTTTTTGCACAAAATTCTTCTTTCTCTGATGAATCGGTTAGCCACGGACAGAGTGGCGGTGTCCCAAGACGCGGGAAGGTATTTATACGGAGCTAATCCTTTTTACGTTTTAAACAATGCCATAGATTCTGAAAATTACAGATACAGTGAAAAAAGCCGAAGAAGCTTTCGTATGAAATTTGATATCGAGGCTGAGGCGTTTGTAATCGGCTCCGTAGGGAAGCTGACGGAAACAAAAAACCACATATATCTCGTGGAAGTGTTCGCTGAGATATTTAAGACCAGGCCGGATTCGGTTTTGTTGATTGTAGGGGAGGGACCGGAAAGGGACAGAATAGAAAAACGTATCAGAGAGCTTGGGCTTGCGCCGCGATGTCGTCTTGTGGGAAAGCAGACAGACATCCCGGGTTGCTTGTCGGCCATGGACTTCTTTGTATTTCCGTCTCTTTATGAAGGATTTGGGTTGGCGCTGTTGGAAGCGGAGGCGTCCGGACTGCCCTGTATTTGTTCCGAAAATATTCCCAGTCAGGTTATGGTGGTATCGAATTGTAAGGCAATTCCGTTAAAGGATCAGAGCAGGTGGGCGGCCGAGTTGGCGGAGGATTCTTTTGTAGACCGTGAGAAGGCTTCCCGGGATGCGATTTGCAGCATTGTATCGAATCAGCTTGATGTTGGCGCACAGGCAGACGAATTGAGAAAGTATTACTTGAAATGATAAATTGTATGTCAGGCAGATGAAGGAGGAAAATATTAGTGAAGTTAAAGATTAGTAATCTGCCCTACGCTTGGATTGTTCTCGGTCTGGTCTTTTATGTGTACATGACCACCTTTCAGTCAGTGATATTCGGAAGCAGAATGGGCGGCGCGCTTTTTGTGCTGGCTCTTGCTTTTTTGGGCGTGCTTTCCAGACTGTATAAGGGATTGTCGCTAAAGCGTGACGGAAGATGGTTTTGGTTTGCGCTGGGTCTGTTTTCTCTGTTTAGAAATCAGGATTTGCTTCTGGACACGGAGACAAGATGGCTTCTTCCGATGGTTGGAATTCTACTGTTGTTTATTTTGGAGGGCGCTGATTCCTGGCAGGATGTTTTTATAAAGTCCGTGCGTGTATTCACCGGGATTCACGCCTTTTTCACAGTCTTCTTTTATATATTCAAGGGCTTATATCTGAATCATTTTGTAAAGCTGGTTCCCGGCGCAGGAGAATATCTGATCGGTAAATTCAAGGAAGGCTGTATGCCGGGTATCACGGGGCATTATTCTACCAACGGCATTTATCTGGGAATAGGAGTGGTATTTTTTGCCAGCGGGCTGATTATGGGACGTTACAAAAGCCGCGGCCAATGTTATCTGGAGTTTGCAAAGACCATGTTTGTCCTGCTTGCTTTGGTGCTCACATCAAAACGAGCGCATATTCTTTTTGGTGTGGCAGCCTGCTTTGTGATGTATTATGTTTATAATTCCGACAGGAAGGCAAAACGGTTAATTTATATTTTGGGGGCGGTATTGTGTCTGATCGCTTTGGTTGCGGTTATGATGCCCTTTGTTCCTGCCATCGGGCGAATGGTGAACCGTTTTATCCATGCGGACGGCGGGGAGATTACCAACGGGAGAATCTGGTTTTGGGAGTTTGCCTTGGAAAAATTTCGTCAAAGTCCTTTGGGCGGAATCGGATGGGGCGGTTTCAAGCATGCCTTTTATCTCAGGATTGGAACCTATTCTGAAACTTCCAAGTATGTCGATACCCATAATGTTTATCTTCAACTGCTCTGTGAGCAGGGGCTGATAGGAGTTTCACTCTTTCTTGGCGGTGTCGTATCATGTTTTGTGAAAACATGGAGGCTTTTAAAGCTGGCCAGGATGAAGCGGCTTAAGGAAATTGATATGACACGACAAAAGTATCTTATGATTTCATTGGGGATACAGAGCTTCTTTATTCTGTACTGTTTTACGGGAAACTGTCTCTACGACTGTGAATTTTTTTATGTTTATATTTTGTGCTGTGCATTGACCTATGGGGTTAGAGATTATTTGAGGAGCTGCGATGGGGTACGGTAAAACTGGATTGCTAACTTTTCATCATGTACTGAATTATGGGGCGATTTTACAATGCTTTGCACTGCAGGAAAGCATTGTGGGAATCGGGGGAAGCTGTAAGGTGATTCCTTATGAATGCCAGCGCCTTCTTGAGAATGACAGGATTTTAAAAAAGGGTTTCCCCAAGCCGGTCCAAATGGCGAAGTATATCTCCCAGGGGTATGGCACCGGCAGGAAAAAAAGAAATTTTCGTAAATTTGCAGAGCAATATTTGGATCTTGCCGATTCTGTCCGGTGGGAGGAATTTGACCGTATTGTGGTGGGGAGTGACCAGGTATGGAACCTGTCATTGACAGGCATGGATTACACTTATATGTTGGAGAATGCAGACTGCCAAAAAATCGCGTATGCGGCAAGTTTTGGGGAAGCTCCGGTTCCCAAATCCGAGGAAGGGCGTCTGATGAAGGCTATCAGACAATTTGATTCCCTGTCAATGAGGGAAAGGGCTTCCTGTGAAATGCTCAGGAGCAGGGGAATAGATGCGGCGGAGGTTGTGGACCCTGTGTTATTGATGGAGGAATGCCGGTGGAGCGATTTGGCGGCTCGGTCTGCGGTGGAAAGACCAAAACATTACATTTTGATATATTGCGTGGAGAAATCTCAGGAAGTGTTTCGGTATGCGAGAAAGGTTTCTGAAGCGTTTGGGTATCCCATTGTCTATTTAAACCAAAATCTGTTGTTCAGGGAAAAAGATTTTATATATCGGAGGGGCGTTTCGCCGGGGCAGTTTTTAGCCTGGATCCGGGAGGCTGATTTCATTGTCACCAATTCCTTTCATGGAACGGCTTTTTCCGTAATCTTTGAGAAAAAATTTGCATCCGATACCCAGTGGCATGGTGGGGAAAATCAAAGGATGGTCAATCTTCTGGAAAAGCTTCATTTGAAGGGTCGGGCCATTCAGTGTCTGCCGGAAGATGACATAGACAGGGAGATTGATTATAAGACGGTGAAGAAGCAGTTATATGAGTGCAGAAGCCAATCGAGAGATTATCTGAGGAAGGCTTTGGAGAAATAGAGGATGAGCGATTTGGAACAGCCGTTGCTGAGTGTCATAGTTCCCATATACAATGCGGAAAAATATGTGACAAAATGTGTGCAGAGCATATTGGAGCAAGACTATCCGAGAGTTGAAATTATTTTGGTGAATGACGGCTCGACAGATAAAAGCGGGGAGCTTGCGGATGGATTTGCGGAAAAACACGGTAATGTGAAGGTGATTCACCAGAAGAACCGGGGAGTTTCCGCCGCACGGAATGTGGGCATTGAGGTTTCTTCCGGGGAGTACGTCACTTTTGTGGATGCCGACGACTATCTGAACAGGGAAACCTACGGTGTAATTTTGGGAGAATTGATTAAAAACCATTGTGATGCGGCGATTTATCCTTTTTCCCGGGAATATAGAGCTTACTCCCAGGTGGCGAGGCTTCCGTGGCCGGATAAAACCGTTTTGAACCGGGAGAACATCAGGGGAGAATTGATTCCGGCTATGATTGCCGTGCATAGAAAGGAAAAGGTGATCAGCGGAAGCGTCAGCAGAACGGTGTTTCATCGCAGGGTGGCCCGGAAAATAAGATTTAATGAGAGGGTACAGATTCAGGAGGACTTGATCTATTGTATTCAGGCATACTCCTGTATGCATAGTATTGAAATTATCAGTGAGGTATGTTATCACTATGTCAAACATGATGAAACCACTACCGAGCATTACAGAAAAAACTTTTTGCATGAGAGTGTTGCATTTGAGGAGGAGATAGTCAAGGCCCTAGAAGAAGCTGGTCTGTTTGAGGGTCTTTCAGAGCGGTATTGGGCCAAAAGAATTACCATGTATTCTCTGTGTCTTTCTAATTTGTTCCGCTACGATGCTCCCGGGGACATTAATTCGGAATTACGGGAAGTGATTGACTGTTTTTGCGGCGATAAGTTTATAAGGCGTAGATTTTATCCAGCTTTCTTGGAGCGGAGGATGCTGGTGCCGTATTTGCTGCTCCGATTAAAAAGCAGTGTTTTGATTAAGTTGGTCTATGGAAGCAAAGAGCGAATACGTCAGAGAAAGCTCAGAGAATAGGCAGGGAAACGGTATGGAAGTTAAATGCTATGGGGCCGGGGAGTTTGATTGTTTAAAGGAGATTTGGAGAACAATGAAAACAACCAGGGGGGTATGACGGTCTTCCAATCCTTTGAGTGGGGGGAGCTTCAGAATCAGCATTATATGAATTCAGGTATGTGCACATTTCTGGGTAGAAAACTGGAATACTGGGTCGTCTATGAGAACGGGGAAGCAGTTCTGATTTTTCCTGCCGAATATAACAGGTTTTCTCACTGCCTTTCTTTTATCGGGAAAATAATTATTTGGATTACGGGAATATGATTTATAAGCATTTTGAGCCGAAATATTTGGAGGCCTTGCGGGAAGGAATTGGGAGAAGACATCCGGGAGCGAAGATTGTGTTGAACGGAATGATTCAGGGAACGGATTTGGAGCGATATCTCGGCGGACAGGAACAAGCCAGAATATATAAGGCCGTATATGTTGATATTGAACAATCGGAAGAGCAATTTACAAAGTGTCTTTCCAAAAGCACCAGACAAAATTTACGTACAGCCAAGAACAGAATGTTAAAGCAGAATGTGAATTATTCCTACCGTGTGTTCAGGGGAAAGCTTGACGGCAGGACCAATTGTGTGAACTCAAAATATGCATACTTTTCCCCTGTTTTCAGGGCATGCTATGATTTCATTTTGGAGTGCATCCATGACGAGAAGGGGCGGGTTGAGCGTTTGGATTTTACCAGCGGCGACGAGGATTACAAATATCGTCTTAACGGGAAGGAATGTCTTCTGTGCTGTTATACATTGGCTCTTTGAATGTGTGTTAGAACAGGTATTTAAAGCCAAGGGAGGATTCGGTGGAAAAAATTTGTGAGAACAAGGGAGAATGCGTGGGATGTCTGGCATGTATGGCGGTCTGCCCATTCGGAGCGATAGAGGCGATTACAGACGACAGAGGCTTTACATATCCTGCCATTGACCAGGAAAAGTGCAGGGATTGCGGAAAATGCAAAGCAGTCTGTCCCGCGGTAATACGGCAGGGAGGCTGCGATACGGCTTCTCAGGGTTACTATGCAGTGAGTCACAGGGAAAGGGAGGTTTTAGGGCGCAGCCAGTCAGGCGGCCTTTTTACCGCTTTTTCCGATGCGGTTTTAGACCGGGGGGGCGTTGTGTATGGCTGTATTTATGATCAAAAGAAGCACAGGGCCGTTCACGCCAGAGCCTCCACAAAGACAGAGCGGGACGAAATGTGCGGTTCCAAATATATTCCCAGTGAGATTTTGCCTGTTTTTGAGATGGTGGGCCGGGATTTGCAGGATTCAAAATATGTTCTTTTCACGGGCACGCCCTGTCAGTGCGACGGGTTAAAATCCTATCTGAAAATTATGGGACTATCGGATGAGAAGCTGCTGACCGCAGATCTGATTTGTCACGGAGTGCCTTCGCCGCTGCTCTGGAGAGAACACATAAAATATCTGGAAAAGAAATATAAGGGCGCTGTTGAGAAGGCGGTGTTTCGGGATAAGTCTTATGGATGGCATTCCCATTACGAAAGCTTCTGGATTGAAGGGAACAAATATTCCGAACAGGGGTTTGGAAATCTTTACAATTCCAACTGTTGTTTGCGGTCTTCCTGTTACGAGTGCAGATATGCCGGTTTGTCCAGATGCTCTGATCTGACCATGGGAGACGCATGGGCGGCTGTGAGAGGAGAGGAAACGGGTGATCAGAACGGAGAATCTCTTCTGATCTTGAATACCGATAAAGGGAGACGGGCTTTTGATGACTGCAAAGGGGCGTTTCATTTCAGGCAGGTGGATATCGGAGACTTTTTGCAGCCCAATTTAAGGGGGCCTTCTTCATCCAGAGACAATGTGGAAGGGTTTTGGAGAGCCTATAGACGCTGGGGATACGGATACCTGTTGTTTGTCTTTGGAAAACAGGGCTTTGTAAACAAAAGTTATAAGATTCTCAGAAGAAAGGTTTTAAAATGGTTTTGGCGTAGCTGATATGGACAAAAAGAATGCATTGGCAAAAAACACAATTATATTGGCGATGGGAAAAGTCTGTACGCAGTTGATCAGTTTTTTTTTGCTGCCCCTGTACACGGCTCTTCTCAGTCCTCAGGAATACGGCGCGGTAGATCTGTTTAACACCTACTGCACACTTCTGTTGCCAATTTTTAACTGGCAGTTTGACAATGGGCTTTTTCGTTTTCTGCTGGACTGCAGGGAGGATGATACGCGAAAGAAGAACTTGTTTACCACTGTGATGAACGCAAATATACTGCAGACAGTATTGTATCTGCTGTTTTTTGCGGTTGCAAACAGCTTTATTACCTCTGACTATAAAATGTATTTGGCGGCAGATGTGGTTTTTAATATCTTTCTGTGTTCTCTTTTGCAATTTGCCAGAGGGATAGGAGACACAAAAACATACACGGTAGCCAGTTTTATTTCGGCCAGTTCCATGGTAATGATCAATGTCGTTTTGATTGCCATACTGCGTCTGGGGGCGGATGGAATGTATATTGCGACGGTCGCGGCGAAGCTGATTGCCATTGTATATCTGGTGTTTTCTCTGGGCATTGGAAGATATTATAAGCCTCATTTTTTTGACAGGGGTACCTTTAAGGAGTTGCTGTGTTATTCGGCTCCGCTGATTCCCAATCAACTGTCCTGGTGGGTGGTAAGCGTATCGGACCGGACTATTATCAAGTATGCCCTTGATATTGCCGCCAACGGCATATATTCTGTGGCGAACAAATACTCTGGCCTGATGATTACAGTTTATCATTTTTTTAATTTATCCTGGACGGAATCCGTATCCTTGCATTTAAAGGATTCTGACAGAGAGGAATTTCTGGGGGATATCATTAACTCTGCGTTCACTTTTTTTGTATGCGCCAGTCTGGGACTGGTCTCCCTGATGCCCTTTGTGTTCCCGATTATGGTTAACAGGCAGTACGGGGAGGCTTATGAACAGATTCCCATATTGATAGCCGCAGGGGTGTTTCAGGTGTTGTGCGGACTGTACAGCGTCATATATGTCGCTCTCAAAAAATCGGGAGAGGTGGCCAAGACATCTTTTTATTCTGCGGTGATCAATATTGCCGCGAATCTCCTGTTAATTCGGTCCTTTGGTTTGTACGCCGCCTCGGTGTCTACCTTTCTTGCCTATTTTACAATGGGGGTATATCGGTATTTCCATGTGAAAAGATATATAAACGTGCCGTTGAAAAAAGGGAATGCCGTGGGGATGACAGCGGTTAGCGCTGTGGTTTTGTTGAGCTATTACTTGGGAAATTTCCCGGTGCAGGCGGCCAATTTGGCAATAGTGTGCATTTATTCTGTCTTTATGAACAGAAGTTTTCTGAGGTTTATGTGGGAGGCCGTCAAGAGAAAGATGAGAAGGGAGAATTCCGGATGATGCAGGAGCGGGCGGAGAGATGCACAAGGAATACGGGTTTGGATGCGCTTAGAATAGTTGCCATGTTTTTGATCACATTGGGACATATTTTGGGACAAGGGGGGTACTGGAGTCGGTTTCCGGAAATCCCCTTCCATATGGGATTGCCATATTATTAAAAGTGGCCAGTATTTGCGCCACAAATTGTTTTGGCTTTATATCAGGCTATGTTGGATATGGGAGAAAATTTAACATTAGGAGATTGCTTGTGTTATGGCTGCAGGTGCTTTTTTGGAGCGTACTGATTGCGGGGGCTATTACGGCATGGTTAAAGCTTGAAGTGTCACAGGCGCTGATACTTAGGACCTTTTTGCCTGTTACAATGAAAGCCTATTGGTATATGACGGCTTATTTCGTGGTAGAATTGGTGGCTCCTCTGGTGAATTGGCTGATTGGGAGGGGGAATGGGTTTCTTGTCTGTTTCTATATTATTGCAGTTGTGACGGTTTCTGTTATAATTACTACGTCGGGGAACAATGCTGTATGGCTGCTGCTCTGTTATATGGGAGGGGCTCTGATTAAAAAGTATGAAAAGTATTTCAACATTAAGCCATATAAGGGAATGATGGGATATACCTTGTGTGTAGTCCTGACCTGGGCGGGACAGTTTCTGGACAGTGGCGCAGGTGTGAGAATACCTGGAATTGTCCGGAGTATCTGGAGAGGCAGACTGGACGGGCTATGGCCGTCAGCGCTTACAATGTATATCGCCGCATTATTCTTGTTGGTTTGGGCAAAGGAATTAAGGGTGCCGGAAGCCTGGAAGCCGGTATTGGGTCAGGTGGTACCGCTGCAATTGTCCGTATATTTGATTACGGTTCACCCGTTGGTATGGAAATATATTTTTGATGACGCCTTTGGAATACTTGCGGGGAATGTCTTCACTGTGCTGATTGGTGTGCCGTTGTGTACGGCAATGGTGAATTTGTTCTGTATGATATTGGATAGATTTCGACAGAGACTGTTTCAGCGGATTTTGTAAGCTGTCCGGCTGTGAGGATGATGGAGGGAGGCGGCATACTATGGACCGTAAAATGGGTAACTGGTATGTAAAATACCGGATAGGTCAAGGAAGCTGGAAAAGCCTGGATGCGGATAACAGACGTTTCTGGTATGCGGATCCCATGCTTTTTGTGCATGAAGACAGGACATATTTGTTTACAGAGGCCTTTGACCGCGTCTGGCAAAAGGGAAAACTGGCGGTTTCAGTATTGCGGGAGGACGGGGAATTTTCGACTCCGAAGGTTGTTATGAATTTGCCCTATCATCTTTCCTATCCGTGTGTTTTTTCTGCCCAAGGCGGGATTTATATGATTCCGGAAACCTCGCAAAACCGCACGCTGGAATTGTGGGAATGCGTTTC
Organism: uncultured Lachnospiraceae bacterium; assembly: GCA_949948715.1. Classification (GTDB taxonomy): domain Bacteria; phylum Bacillota; class Clostridia; order Lachnospirales; family Lachnospiraceae; genus Acetatifactor. Next base: position 54,220 of record CATLGW010000001.1, read on the forward strand.
CGGAGACATGGGGCGGTGGGTAAGAAAAAAGATTTTGCTGCGAGGGGTGAAATATTCGGATTCTACCGTGCTCTGTTGTGGGGAGGACGATAACTGTTACATTTTCTGCTATCTTGAGGACGGGGGGCGATACGAAACGGACGTTTACAGGCTTAACCTGGAACGCTTCAGTGTGGAAAAAAGCTTTACTGTGCACCATAAGGAAAACGGTTTTCGACCGGCGGGTAATTTCTTTTACAGTAAAGAGGGGAAGACGTTTCGTCCGCTGCAGTACAATGTCGAGACTTACGGTGAGTATATTCGAATTTATGAGATGGACTCCTTCCGGCCGTTTTCGGAGCATTTGGTTCGGGAGGTCAGAATATCCGACTTGACGGGAATAGCCTGGGAAGGGGCATGCAGAACGCATACTTTGGGATGCGAGGGGCAGGTGACCGTGGTTGATTTCCTGGTGGAGAAGGATGCTCCCATACAAAAGGCTTTTTTTCTGATCAGAAGGATGAGAAATCTTTATTATAAAATAAAAAACGGTGAGAGAATAAGAAAATGATTAAGAACGTGAGACTAAAAAGGATACTGACAAACACATTGTTTCGGGGGTTTTCCGTCGTCAACCGGTGGGTCCGTAAGCGTGACGATATGGTGCTGTTGTACAGCAATATGGGTTTTCGGGATAATGTCGCCTATATTTATGACTATATGATCGAGCAGGGTTATCACTCAAAATATCGGATGATACGCTGCCAAAACGAGAAATTTTCAGGGGAGCTGCCGCCGAATGTCAAGGTGATCGGCAATGTCAGGGGAATATTATCCTATTTTAGGGCGGGGCATGTGTTTTATGCTTTTGGAAAGCTTCCCATATATCCGTCAAAGGGCCAGAAGGTAGTTCAAATGTGGCATGGTTCTCCGTTTAAAGGATGGGACAGGACGCAGGAACAGGAGATGACAGGGAATTATAAAAAATCCTTTTATACCGATTGCCTGGTTACATCCGAATGCTTTTCTGAGATCTATGCCAAAATGTTTGACTGCGGGTTAGAGCGGATTTCTGTCTGCGGCCAGCCGAGAACGGACGTAATGGCAAATCCGTATCCCGACGATGAGCTGAAAGGGAAGGGAAATAAGTTGATTTTATGGATGCCCACCTTCAGAAAGTCAAAAAAGCTGGGATATAATGATGTGGAGGAAGACGGCGCGGGCCTCCTTCCCGTTGTGAGGAAGGGAGAACTGGCGTCTCTCAACGAGGTATTGCGGCAAAACAATGTAAAGCTTATGGTAAAGCTGCATCCCATGCAGGATCTGGACGAATACAAAAAATCTGAACACAGTAATATCAGCATTTTGAGTCATCAGGATTTTCTGGAGAGCCATCTGGAATTGTATCGTCTTTTGGGGAGCGCAGATGCACTCATAACCGATTATTCATCGGTCTTTTATGATTTCATGCTGATGGACCGGCCGATTGCCTTTACGGTGGATGATTTTGAAGAGTATAAGGACCATCGGGGATTTGCCGTGAAGGACCCTGATTATTATCGGACCGGACCTAAGTTAAAGGACTATGAAGATGTTGCGGCTTTTGTTCGCAGCGTATCTGCCGGACAGGACGAGTGGCGGGAGAGGAGAGGAAAGGTAAACGAGGAGGTTAATGTTTACCGTGATTTTGAAAACAGGAGGAGAGCCCTGGAAATCGGCGGAGTCAGTATGTGATGGAAGAATCGCGGGGCAGAGGGAGTAAATTTCAGCCGCAGGTGACGGCGGCAGATGTGGGGAGGCAGGAAATGAATGTAGCTGTTATTATTGCCGGCGGGTCCGGCCATCGCATGGGACAGGAGATCCCCAAGCAGTTTATAAATGTCTATGACAAACCTGTTTTGATGTATACTCTGGAGAGCTTTCAGGAGCATCCCATGATCGACGCCATAGAGGTGGTATGTATAGACGGATGGCATGATATTCTGTGGGCGTACGCAAAACAGTTTAATATTACCAAGTTAAAGTGGGTGGTTTCCGGAGGCAATTCCAGCCAGGAATCCATCAGAAACGGAGTGTACTGTCTGGAGGATAAGTGTGGGGCGCAGGACACTGTCGTAATACACGACGGGATCAGGCCCCTTGTGGACGCCACGGTATTGTCCGACGTGATTATAAAATGTCAGAAGTACGGGAACGCAGTGACCTCTCTGCCGTATAATGAACAGATTTTTGTAGTGGACGACGAGCTTTCCACGGTGGAGTATATTCCCAGGGAAAGGCTGAGGCGTGTGTCTACGCCTCAGGCCTACAGGTTCGGGAGACTGCTCGCCGCTTACCGTGAAGCTTTTGAGAAGGGAATCGGCATACAAGGTTCCGCTTATACAAATACCATGATGGTTGAATTAGGCGAGAGACTGTATTTCGCGGCGGGATCCGACAAAAATATTAAATTGACTACCAGAGATGATCTTGAACTGTTCAAGGCTTATTTGAAGATGGACAAAAACAGTTGGATGAAGTGAGCGTGATGAGGTTGTCGGAGACAAAATTCAGAGACGGTACTCTTGATGTATTGAAGGGGATCGGTATTTTTTTGATGGTATTTGACCATGTGGGCTGGGGGAATGTCTGTCATACCTACATCCAGTCCTTTCATATGCCACTGTTCTTTATAGTAAGCGGATATTTGTGGAGAGAGCGGACCGCAAAGGAGACTTTTCAAAAGAGATTTCGTTCCCTTATGGTGCCCTATTTTTCTTTTGGGGGCTTGTATTTTTGTTGGAAGGCTGCCGGCATATGGGGGGATACGGCAGGCATTGTGGATGCCTTAAGGGCGATTCTTTTGTTTCCCACAGACTTGGAACATATGTCGGCGCCTGCCTTGTGGTTCTTGCCATGTATGCTGTGGACGGATTTGCTGTACACTTTTCTGGCCGGGAGATGGCGGGACAGAAGAATACGCGGCATAGCGGTTTTTTCAATCGCTGCAATGGGATGTGTATATTCCTGTCTGGAATTGCCGGTGCTGCCCTGGGCAATGGAGCCGGTGGCTACGGCGCTGTTTTTCTGGTTTGTGGGGGATTTAATAAAGGGACATGAGAGCTGGAAATGTGACGTATTGGCATTAAGGCCCTGCTGGTTCGTGGCAGCATTTCTTTTCAGCGTGGCCGCGGCATTTGTAAATCCCTGTGTGGATATGAGGTCTGCCCGTTATTGCGTGGCTCCTTTATATCTGCTGAACGGTGTGTTTGGGACCGTGGTATATTGGAATATCTCCCGGATGCTGCACAAAAGCTCCCGCAAAGTGTTGGCGATCCTGTGTCAGGGAGCCAAATATCTCAGTGTACATTCCATGGCTTTTATCTGTATGAATCAGCCGGGTATATTTGTCTGCAGAGCGGTAATCGGAGCCTGGATTTTGGGGGAGGGGATTCTCTATAAGATATTGACTAAGGGAATGGTATTCGTGGGAAGCATGGCAGTCTGCATATTGGGCAACTGCGTTCTGAGCCGGTCCAAGGGCAGGTTTATGCTGGGGAAACGATGAGTGAGTTTCAGGGGCAGGAAGGGAGACAGGATGATACATAACAGTTTATATTTGGAGGATGTGAGGTTCACGGCGGGGCTTGCTTTGCCATGGGATAAGCTTGAGGGAAAGGAGGTTCTGATCACAGGCGCCAGCGGACTGGTGGGAAGCTATCTCACCGATGTGCTTATGTATCGGAATCTCCATGACGATATGAATTGCATGATTTATGCGGTGGGAAGAGACGGAGAAAAGGCAAAGCAGCGTTTTTCCGCGTATTGGGATACAAAATGGTTCCGATTTATATCTCACGATATCAATATGCCTCTGGAAACTGACGGCCCGGAAAGGGTGTCGTATGTCCTGCACATGGCCAGCAATACGCATCCCGTGGCGTACGCAACGGATCCCATAGGCACGATTACCGCAAATATCATAGGCACAAATTATTTGCTGGAATTTGCCGTGGAGCATAACGCCCAAAGGTTTATTTTTGCTTCCTCCAATGAGGTATACGGTGAAAACAGAGGGGACGCGGAGGTTTTTGACGAACGCTACTGCGGGTATATCGACTGCAACACATTGAGAGCCGGATATCCTGAGAGCAAAAGGTGCGGGGAAGCGCTCTGTCAGGCTTTCAAAGAGCAAAGGGGACTGAATATTGTAATCCCGCGTCTCACCCGATCTTATGGGCCTACAATGCTGATGTCGGACACAAAGGCAATCTCCCAGTTTATCCGAAAGGGTATGGCGGGGGAAGATATTGTCTTAAAGAGCGCCGGAACACAGTACTATTCATATACTTATGTGGCGGATGCGGTCTCAGGTCTGCTGACGGTGCTGCTTTCGGGGGAGAACGGAGAGGCGTACAATATTGCGGACGAGGCTTCTGACATAATGCTGAAGGATCTGGCGGCATTGATTGCCGGGCTGGCGGGGACAAGGGTGGTATTCGAACTTCCGGATGAGGTGGAGAGGGCAGGATACAGCACTGCCACAAAGGCGAGGCTCGACGGGAGGAAGCTGAAAGAGTTGGGGTGGAGCGCCCGGTACGATATCAAAAGCGGTATGGAGAGAAATCTCCAAATACTCAAAACGGAGAGAGGAAATTTGTGATATGGCACAGGGTATATCAAAATATAAAAGAGGAATCCTGCTGTATCTATTATTACTGCTTATAGGAATCGCAGGGATTGCGTGTAAGAAAAATTTTCATTTGGATGAGATTTTGACCTATGGGCTGTCAAATGATGCGGGGCTTACAGGGTCGATTCATCCCAAGTCGGCTCCCTATACTTATATGCCGGCTATACAGGCGTATAAGGAATTTATGACGGTCCAGGAGAGCGCCCGCTTTAACTTAAAAAATGTCTGGCGCTTACAGGCTTCCGATGTTCATCCGCCCTTTTATTATGTGATCATACATCTGATTTCTTCTTTTTTTGTCAATTCATGCAGCAAATGGATTGGGGGTAGTGTAAATGTCGTATTTATGCTGCTTACTTTCTGGATGTTCCGCAAAATTTTATTTCTGTTTTATGATGACAGAAAAGAAAACAATTTGATGAGTTTGTTGTTTATTTTACTTGCGGGAATGATAAACGCAACCGTCTTTTTGAGAATGTATATCATGGTTATGTTTCTGGTTACCTGGTGTACGTGGTGGTTTTTAAGTCACATTGGCAAAAAACTTTCCTGGAAGTTTTTTGCCGGAATTACAATTATTGCTTTTGTCGGGGCGTTGACGCATTATTACTTTTTACTATATCTCTTTTTTATCAGCATTTTTTGGGGAATATATCTGGCGCTTGGGAAGCGCTTCCTGGATGCGGCAAAATATATCGTTTCAATGTGTATTGCCGGAACCGGATCCTGGATTGTATTCCCGGCGATGATAGAGCATATTTTTCTGGGAGGATACAGAGGAGCCCAGTCCTTTGAGAACTTTAGGGGGAGTATTGCTGTCTATTGGCAGAGAGTGAGAGAATTTTTTGGGCTGCTTGATATGGATTTGTTTGGCGGAAGTCTTGCAGTGTTTTTTTGTGTGGGATTATTTCTTTTTTTCTCAGGGGGAATCATACGCCAGTACAGACAGATGCCGTATGACAGAAAATGGAGTTGGATTTTGCTGGGAGGTCCGTTTCTTTGTTATTTTCTGTTGGTTGCCAAGATTGCAGTGTTTATTACAGAAAGATATATGCACCCTATATATGCTGTGTCAGTAGCTTTTTTTCTGTTATCCATAAAGGGTATTCTGAACGGGGAAGCCGTCAGTCATCTGAAAAAGATTCTCTTTGCGTTTGTTTTGGGAATCATACTGTTCAACAGTTGGAAGAATGCAAAATTTCCGGCATTATATTTGGGGACGGTTGAAGTGTTGGACCGGGCGGCAGCCTATCAGGATGTGGACTGCTTGTATGTTTATGGGGGAGCCCTATGGAAAATGAATGCAAATTATGTGGAGATGCAGAATTACAGAAGTGTTACTTTTTTTGAGGATGGCGTGGAAGGGTTAGCGGAAATGCAGGATTTGTGTGGGAGGAATGAATTTGTTTTATATGTGGCGGATTGCAATGCGGAGGAAATAATCGGACGGATTATGGAATTATGCCCACAAATCACAGGTTATGAAAAAATAGGAAGCATCGGATATTCGGTTTCCTTTCATCTATTTGGTGATATATAACCAAAACCAACTATAAAATGCCCAAATATTTTACAGACGGATATCGGGTCTATCATACGGTTGAAATACCAACATAGATATGGATGAAAAATATGTTCCGGCAGCGCTTTGGGAGTCGGAAAAGGGAGCTGTCGCGGATGCAGGGGCAGGGAGAAGCGAACAGCGGTTTTGCTGAAAAAGGGGCGGCATACAAATGAAAACGGTTATAATTGTGGTAATAGCGGCATGTTTCTTTATAGTTGTGGTTTCGGGGATTATCCGTATCATAGAACATATCAGGCGGGGAGAGCCCTGGAGCGCCGTGGCGGCGGGAATTAAAACGGGGGTTGTGTCTGTTGCTGGGACGATTCTCATCAATCTGGCGTCCAGTTATATGTACGACGCCTTAACTCCCGTATCTTGTCCTTCGGATACCAAAACGGACACCGGTATCACTTCCACGGGCCCTGGGGAGGATGGGTCTGACCCGTCTTCGGCAGACCGGGAGGATGGGTCTGAGCCGCCTTCGGCAGATCGGGAGGAGGCGTCAAGGGAGTCCGTCCCCGAGACGGATAAGACGGCGGAGACGCTGGAGGAACAGACAGCTTCCGCGGAGAGAAGTTCAGGGAACGAATCGGGGAAAAAGGAAAGCGAAGAAAAAGACTCCAAGGCTCCCGAGCCGTCGCCGGAGGATATTACCGGGAAGACCTCTGTCGACGGAACCATAGATGAAAGGGGACAAAAAAATCTTTACAGATATACGGCCCCGGTAAGCGGAGTTTACCGCTTTGACTCCGATTTGAGCGCCGGGGGCCAAGTGTGTATCCGCATCAGCGGCGAGAACGGGGTGTCCGTCAGTTATGGGACAAATGGCCTGACCATAAATTTGGAGGCCGGGAAGACCTACGTACTGGGGGTGGAGTATCGTAACGGTCCCTGCAGCTACACGGTTAACATCGGGACGCCTGTCCCGGTCAGTGATATTACCGGCAGTTCCTATGTGTATGGCAGTATCGCTTATCGGGATCAGAGAGACGAGTACCGCTATACGGCTCCCACGGAGGGAACCTATCGCTTTGATTCCGATTTGAGCGCCGGTGGTCAAGTGTGTATCCGCGTCAGCGGCGAGAACGGGGTGTCCGTCGATTACGGGACAAATGGCCTGACCCTGGATTTGGAGGCCGGAAAGACCTATATTTTGAGTGTGGAATATCGAAACGGCCCATGTGATTATGCCGTATCCATCGGTGTCCCCATATCGGTGGAGGATGTTTCCGGGAGTGCGTCTGTTTCAGGAGCCATAACCTTTCAGGACCAAAAGGACAGATACCGATATACCGCGTCCGTCAGCGGAACTTATCGTTTTGACGCAGTTGTGGACGCGGGTGCGCAGGTGTGTGTCCGGGTCAGCGGCGAGAACGGTTCGTCCTTAAGTTACGGAACAAACGGCCTGACGATGGATCTGGAGGCCGGAAAAACATATGTTTTGGGAGTGGAATATCGAGGGGGAACCAGCGGCTATACGGTCAATATCGGCGCGCCCATTGCCGTCAGTGACATAACGGGGGCTTTGCTTGTTTCAGGCCGCATTTCCTATCAGGACCAGAAGGACCGATATCGGTTTACCGCCCTGACCGGGGGGACTTATCGATTTGACGCGGGCCTGGATGCCGGAGTGAATGTGAGACTGCGGATCAGCGGCGAGAACGGTTCGTCCCTAAGTTACGGGACAAACGGCCTGACGATGGATCTGGAGGCCGGAAAAACATACATTTTGAGCGTGGAATATCGAAACGGATTCAGCGATTATGGGGTTGGTATCGGTATTCCGTCTGAGATAGGTGAAATCACGGGGCAAGAGTCCGTCTTGGGCAGCATTACCTATCAGGACCAGAAGAATCAGTACTATTACACCGCGCCGGTCAGCGGGAAATACTCGTTTACGGCAAATCTGAGCGAGGGCGAGACGGTGAGACTGCGTGTCAGCGGCGAGAACGGGGAGTCCCTGTCCTATGGGACCAATTCATTGACGGTGGACTTAGAGGCCGGCAAAAGGTATATTTTAGGAGTGGAATACAAAGGCTGTCTCTGCGGCTACGAGGTGGCCATAGGATACGAATGACAGGGCGAAAAGAATTGTTTGTTTTCCGGTTTACAGGATATTTATGGCAGGGCTTCCCATATTCTTTGACTTCTCCCCTCATTTATGGCATAATAGACCCAGACTTTTAAACATACTAAATACGGGAGGAACGCGGTAGTGGAAGAAAGAGAGATTGATTTAAAGGATCTTGCGGTGAAGGTGCTGCTGCATTGGCGCGGCGTTATCATTATGATGTTGATCGGAGCGCTTCTGATGGGCGGCTACAGCTACATGAAGACCGGCAAGGAGGAGAAGGCGCAGATTGCGGCCAGGGAAGCTCAGGCCAGCGGGGCCGAGGGCGCTCCGGCAGAGCCCGTAGAGGTGATTCCGGCCCATGTGGAGGTCAAGGATGTGCTGATGGGGGCGGTGTTGTTCGCGTTTCTGTATGCGGGGATCTTTGCCGTCGCTTACATTCTGGACAACAAAATCAAGCTCTGTGACAATCTGGAAAAGCTGTATCAGATTCCCCAGTTGGGCAAAATACCAGAGGCCGGGTCCGGAAAAAAGAAGCTCTTTTCCTTCGTGGACAGGCGTATCCGCGCTTTTGGGAACCGGGGAATGCGGAAACTCACTGGGGAGGAAGCGGTGAATCTGGCTGCGGTTTCGGTGCGGCTGATCGCCCAGGCCAACAACCTGACCTCCCTGAGCCTGATCGGCTGCAATATGACGGAGGATACCCTGGCTGACTGCAAGAGGCTGGAGCAGCTTCTGGACCAGGAGGGGATCGCGGTTACCGTTCTCAACAATGTGCTTTATGAGGAGACTGCCATGGAGCAGCTCGGCTGGGTGGAGGCGGCCGTGCTGGTGGAGAGAGCCGGGGCCACCTTCTACAGCGAGATAGATCAGGAGCTGGCGCTTTTGTACCGGCAGAATATTCTGGTGCTGGGGGGAATCGTAAAGGGGTAGCTCGGCGGCTGCGGCAGTGCGCGGGAAATGACGGCCTGGCGGCGCTGCCGCAAGAGGGAAAACAGCGAGAAAATGCAGAATTGACGCTCCGGAGGGCAGTTTTTCCTATTGATTTTTAGAATGAATTATAATAAAATAATGATATGAGACTTTTTCCCTGTGGAATGGGGGCTGGCAAGGTTAGGGGGCAGGGATGACGGGTCGCTGATTGCAAGACAAAAAATAATATACAGCAGGAGGTCTACGATGAAAATCAGGTTTAAACTTATTTTATTGCAATCCCTTGCGTTGCTGGCTCTGGGGGTAATTGTCATAGTCGGCAGTTGTTTTGTAACCATTGACGGAATGCGTGATCGGATCAAGGAGACGCTGCAGGTTGCAGTGGAGGGCTATACCGATGACACGGGATATCTCAAGTCCTCCGGCTATGACATCGACGTCACCGTGTTTACCGGCGACACCCGCACGGACAGCTCGATAGAGGGGGCCGTGGGGACCAAGGCCAGCGACAAGGTGATCGATGTGGTGCTGGGCCGGCATGAGGAGTACTTTGATCCGAATATTACGGTGAACGGAACGCCCTACTACGGATTCTACAAGCCTACGGAGGACGGTATGCTCTTTGCCGGAAAGCCAAGGGCGGATGTGAATGCTTTCATCACCCAGACGATTTACATACAGGTGGCAATCGGAGTGGGTGTCTTTATTCCCTGTTTTATCGTAGCTCTTATTCTTTTGACAATCATCTCAAAACGTATCGGAAATGCCATGAATCAGGTGCAGACTATCGCGGAGGGAGACCTTACCGGGGGAGCGGACGCCGCAATCAGGAAGTCCAGGGACGAGAGCATACAGATCAGTAATGCGGTGATTCAGCTTAAGGCGCAGCTCAGGGACATGGTATCGAATATTACGGACTGTGCCCATCATGTCAGCGAGAGCTGCAATGTATTTTCCTCCCGGTTTGACGATATTTCAGAGGGTATCTCCAATGTGAACATAGCCATCGAGGAGATTGCGGAGGACAGCACTTCCCAGGCCCAGGAGACCTCCTCGGCCAGCCAGCAGGTGGAGAATATGGCGGCTGCCATCGAGCAGAACGTGCGCAATGTGGGCGCACTGGACAATGCGGTCAAAAAGATGCAGGAACTGTCCGCCCAGGTGGACACCGTGCTGAACGATCTGGTGGAGATCAGCAGGAAGACCGCTCTGACCATCGAGGAGGTGGGTCAGATGACCGCTGCCACCAACACCTCGGCGGATAAGATCGGCGAGGCGGTGCAGATGATTCAGGACATTGCGCAGCAGACCAATCTCTTGTCTCTCAACGCCAGCATTGAGGCCGCCCGGGCCGGGGACGCCGGGAAGGGCTTTGCCGTGGTGGCTGAGGAGATCAGAAGGCTGTCGGAGAACTCCGCCGCCAGCGCCAGCGAGATTTCCATGATCGTTCAGGAGCTCATTGACAATTCCAATGAGAGCGTGAGCAAGATGAATGAAGTGACGGCTGATGTGGAATTGCAGAAGGATCACCTGAGCAATACCATCAATGCCTTTGGCGGTTTAAAGACGGAGGTGACTTCCGTATCCTCCTCGTCCAGGGGTATTTTTGAGCAGACCAAGAATCTGGAGAAAGAGAAGGACGCGCTGAAGGACGTTGTAAACAATCTGTCCGGCATAGCGGACAACAATGCGGCCTCCACGGAGGAGACCGCCGCCAGCGCCCAGACGCTTACCTCGGCGGTGGATGACTGTAATGCGGAGGTGAAGGGCCTGGCGGAGCTGAGCCAGAATCTCACCGGCCAGATAGCCAAATTTAAGCTGTAGGCTTTGTCAGGTATAGGTATAGCAGGACGGAAAACAGCGGAAAACCGTGGACATGGGTTTTGCGCTGTTTTTCCGTCCTCCTGCGGTTGCTTTTAAGGGGATAAGACAGACAGTCCTCCGGCATTTTCCCAGGCTGTCCTATGGTATTCTTGCGTTTACAACCCCAATATTTTGTGGTATAAATATTTATATGTGCTTTTTTGACCAAGGCAGGGTGTGACTGGCCGAAACAATAAACAGTAGGTACGGGCGGATAAAAGGAGTAACGGAAGATGGCGGAAGTGGAAGTGAATGAGCTGACTCCCATGATGCAGCAATATATGGAAACCAAGGAGCAATACAGGGACTGTATTCTTTTTTATCGTCTGGGGGACTTCTATGAGATGTTTTTCGACGATGCGCTGACCGCGTCCCGGGAGCTGGAGATTACGCTGACGGGAAAGGCCTGCGGCCTGGAGGAACGTGCGCCTATGTGCGGTGTTCCCTATCACGCCATGGAGAACTATCTGAGCAAGCTGGTGAGCAAGGGGTACAAGGTGGCCATCTGTGAGCAGATGGAGGATCCCAAGCTGGCCAAGGGGCTGGTAAAGCGGGATGTGGTGCGCATCGTCACGCCGGGCACCAATCTGAATGTGCAGGCCCTGGAGGCCTCTAAAAACAACTATCTGATATGCGTCACCTACACTCCCACGAAAATCGGTCTCTCCGCGGCGGATGTAACCACAGGGGATTTCTACCTGACGGAGGTGGAGGATTTAAAGAAGCTCCAGGACGAGCTGATGAAATATGAGCCCTCGGAGATTATCTGCAACGACGCTTTTTTGGTGAGCGGCATGGACCTGGAGGATTTGAAGGGAAGGCTGCATATTTCCGTGAATGTGCTGGAGGCCCATCTGTTTGACGACGACGGATGCCGGAAGGTGCTGCAGCGCCACTTCAAGGTCAATACCCTGGCGGGGCTGGGAGTGGAGGAGTTTCCCAACGGCCTGATTGCAGCGGGAGCCCTGCTGCAGTATCTGTACAGCACCCAGAAGACAAAGATGGAGCATTTTGCCCACATCACCCCCTACCTGACCAACAAATATATGCTGCTGGACAGCTCCACCAGGAGAAATCTGGAGCTGGTGGAGACGCTGCGGGAAAAGCAGAAGAGGGGTTCGCTCCTGTGGGTGCTGGACAAGACCAGGACCGCCATGGGAGCCCGTATGCTTCGCAGCTTCATAGAGCAGCCGCTAATTGACAGGGAGGAGATGGAACGGCGTCTGGACGCTTTGGAGGAGTTAGGGAAGAACGGTGTGTCCCGGGATGAGATCAGGGAATACCTGGCTCCCATCTATGACCTGGAGCGGCTGCTTTGCAAGGTGACCTACAAGACCGCCAATCCCAGGGATTTGATTGCCTTTCGCAGTTCTCTTGAGATGCTGCCCCACATAAAGACGGTGCTGCAGGAATTTTCGGGGGAGGAGCTTTCCGACATACAGAAAAACCTGGAGGGCCTTGAGGATATCCATGAACTCATATCCCGCTCCATAGAGGAGGAGCCCCCCGTGACGGTGAGGGAGGGAGGCATCATCCGGGACGGCTTTAACGAAAACATCGATATGCTCCGTAGCGCCAAGCAGGACGGAAAGAAATGGCTGGCGCAGCTTGAGGAGCAGGACAGGGAGCGCACGGGAATCAAGAATCTGAGGATTAAGTACAATAAGGTCTTCGGCTATTATTTTGAGGTGACGAACTCCTACAAGAACCTGGTGCCGGAGGATTATGTGCGCAAGCAGACCCTCTCAAATGCCGAGCGTTATACCACCCCCCGTCTGAAGGAGCTGGAGGACACCATTCTAAATGCGGAGGATAAACTGCAGACTCTGGAGTATGATATGTTCTGCAAAATCAGGGAGTCCATCGCCCTGGAGTTGGAGCGGATACAGCGGACGGCCAAGGCGGTGGCAAGACTGGATGTGTACGCCTCCCTGTCGTTTGTTTCCGAGCGTAACCGCTATGTGCGCCCCAGGCTGAACGAAAAGGGCGTGATCGACATCAAGGACGGGCGGCATCCCGTGGTGGAGCAGATGATAAGCAATGATCTGTTTATCGCCAACGACACCTATCTGAACAATGGCAGCCATTGCATCAGCGTCATCACCGGACCCAATATGGCGGGGAAATCCACCTATATGCGGCAGACGGCCCTGATTGTGCTGATGGCCCAGATCGGCTGCTTTGTCCCCGCAAAAAAGGCGGACATCGGCATTGTGGACAGAATTTTCACCAGAGTGGGAGCCTCCGACGACCTGGCCAGCGGGCAGTCCACCTTTATGGTGGAGATGAACGAGGTGGCCAACATCCTGCGGAACGCCACCTCCGACAGTCTGCTGATTCTGGACGAGATCGGAAGGGGAACCTCCACCTTTGACGGGCTGAGCATTGCCTGGGCGGTGATCGAGCATATCAGCAACCGAAAGCTTTTGGGTGCAAAGACTCTGTTTGCCACCCACTACCATGAGCTGACCGAGCTTGAGGGTAAGATGAGCAATGTAAACAATTACTGTATTGCGGTGAAGGAATGCGGGGATGATATCGTGTTTCTCAGGAAGATCATAAAGGGCGGGGCCGACAGAAGCTATGGCATACAGGTGGCCAAGCTGGCGGGAGTGCCGGATATGGTCATCGACCGGGCGAAGGAGATCGCGGAGCAGCTCAGTGACAATGATATCACGGAGAAGGTTCAGAGCATCGCAGTAGACCACAGGGGTGAGGCCAGGGCAAAAAAGCAGCCTGTGTACGACGAGATGGATATGGCCCAGATGTCCCTTTTTGACACGGTGACGGACGAGGATGTGCTGAAGGAGCTGATGGAGGTGGAGGTCACCACGCTGACTCCTCTGGACGCGCTGAATACGCTCTACAGGCTGCAGAATAAGCTGAAAAACAGGTGGAACGGGTAAGGGAGTGTAAGAGTATGGCGCAAATTCATGTGTTGGATTCGGAGACCATTGATAAGATTGCCGCCGGAGAGGTGGTGGAGCGCCCCGCCAGCGTGGTCAAGGAGCTGGTGGAGAACGCCATCGACGCGGGGGCCGACGCGGTCACGGTGGAGGTGAAGGACGGGGGAATATCCTTTATCCGCGTGACGGACAACGGCAGCGGTATGGAGAGAGAGCAGCTTCGCAGAGCCTTTTTGCGCCATGCCACCAGCAAGATCGCCCAGGCGGAGGATCTGACCCATGTGGCAAGCCTGGGGTTTCGCGGGGAGGCGTTGTCCAGCATAGCCGCCGTGTCCCAGGTGGAGGTGATCACCAAGACCAAGGAGAGCCTGACGGGGACGCGGATTCTTTTGGAGGGAGCCGTGGAGAAGGGATTTGAGGAGGTGGGGGCGCCGGAGGGCACCACCTTTATTGCCCGCAATCTGTTTTTCAACACGCCGGTGAGGAGGAAGTTTCTGAAACAGCCTGCCACGGAGGGTGGATACGTGACGGATTTGATGGAGCATCTGGCGCTCTCCAGGCCCGACATTTCCTTCAAGCTGACGGTGGGGTCGCAGACGAAATTTCACACCTCGGGTAACGGGGAACTGAAGGAGGTCATTTACCGTATCTACGGCAGAGAGATCGCGGCATCGCTGGTGCCCGTGGGGGAGGAGTCCCCGGACGGTATGCGCATCGAGGGCTACCTTGGGAAGCCCTCGATGGTCCGCTCAAACCGAAATTTTGAAATCTATTATATCAACGGGCGTTTTATAAAGAGCAGCCTCTTGGCCAAGGCCATCGAGGAGGGGTACAGAGAGTATCTGATGCAGCACAAATTTCCCATGTGTGTGCTGCACATCTCCATGGACAGGGAGCAGGTGGATGTGAATGTGCATCCCACCAAGATGGATGTGCGTTTCAGCGACACGATCCGTTTTGCGGCCTTTCTCTCGGAGGCGGTGGGCAGGACGCTGCGAGGCCATGAGATGATACCGGGGGATGTGCTGGAGGATGAGAGGGCGCTTCGCAGAGCCGGACGGGAGGAACAAAAGGAGGCCCGAAGGGTGGCCGCGCCGGAGCCCTTTGAGCGGGAGCGGCGGGAGAGCTACCGGGTGGCGGAGGAGGCGGTCTACAAAAGCGGGGGGCTAAAAAGGGAGGAATTCCTGCAAAAACCGGAGTGGGGCCGGGTAGGGAAGGATGAGGGAGAGGGAAAAGCGTCTTTTGCCCCACACCCGCAGCCTGAGACAGGGGAGTCGGCGGGGGAGGAATTTTTTGTGGAGTCGGCTTGGGAGGAGCAGGGGGCGGAATGCGGAGAATCGCCCGGACCTGGGGGCACGGCAGAGCGCCAGGGAGATGCGGAGCCGAAAATAACTGCAAAAAAAGCGGAAGACACGGTGCAGATGGATCTTTTTGAGGAGCGCCTGCTCTCGGTCGCAAACCGCAGCCGCTACCGGATGATAGGGCAGGTTTTTGACACCTATTTGCTGGTGCAGTTTGAGGACAGTCTGTTTCTCATCGACCAGCATGCCGCCCACGAGAAGGTGAAGTACGAGAGACTTATGCGGCGGCTTGGGGAGAAGGAAGTGCTTTCCCAGGAGCTGCTGCCGCCGATTATAGTAAGTCTTTCCGGCCAGGAAGAGAGCGTCCTTTTACAGTACCGGGATGTGTTTGCGGGCCTGGGATTTGAGGTGGAGGAATTCGGAGGCAGTGAATATGCCCTGCGCGGTGTGCCGGTGGATTTGTACGGCTGCAGTGAGCGGGAGCTGTTTTTGACGGTACTGGACGAGCTGGCGGAGGGCCCGGCCAGGGGAAGCTTTCAGGTGATGGAGGAAAGAATCGCCTCCATGTCCTGCAAGGCTGCAGTGAAGGGAAACAGCCGCCTTGGCCTTGCCGAGGCGGAGGCTTTAATCGACGAGCTCTTATCCTTGGAGAATCCTTACAACTGCCCTCACGGACGGCCGACGATTATCGCCATGACGAAAACGGAGCTGGAGAGGAAATTCAAGCGTATCGTGTAGAGCGGGAGCATGAAAAATACTTCTAACCGCCCGCGGCATAGGCCGTGAGCCAAGAAGTACTGAGTTTCACGCCGAAAAATGACAGAGTACGGCATTTTCATAACGATTGCCGGGGGGTGAGGGAATGGAAGAAAACAAGCGTCCCCTGATAGTGTTGACGGGCCCTACCGCGGTGGGGAAGACCCGGCTGTCCATTGACCTGGCCAGGGCGGTGGGCGGGGAGATCCTGTCGGCGGATTCCATGCAGGTCTACAGGCATATGGATATCGGTTCGGCAAAGATCACTGAGGAGCAGATGGGGGGAGTGCCCCATCACATGATTGATATATTGGAGCCCTGGGAAGATTTTAATGTGGTAATTTTTCAGAAGAAATGTCTGGAGTGTCTGGAGGAGGTCTACCGGCGCGGCCGCATTCCCATATTGACCGGGGGGACGGGATTTTATATCCAGGCCGTGCTTAAGGGCATTGATTTTACGGACAACGAGGAAGACTCCTCCTATCGGGAGGAGCTGGAGGCGTTGGCCCGGGAGAAGGGAGCGGGTTTCCTACATGAGCTGTTAAGACAGGCGGATCCCGACGCGGCCCGGTCCATCCATGAGAACAACATCAGGCGCACCATACGGGCGCTGGAATATCACCGCCTGACGGGGGAGAGAATCTCCGACCACAACAGGCAGGAGAGGCGTAAAGGGAGCGTATACCGCTCCTGCTATTTTGTGCTCAACGACAGCAGGGACAGGCTATACGGCCGGATAGAGGAGCGGGTGGACGAGATGCTTGAGAGAGGCCTTGTGGAGGAGGTGCGCCGCCTGCTTGAGATGGGGGTAAAGCCCGGGATGGTGTCCATGCAGGGGCTGGGCTACAAGGAGACGGCGGCCTATCTGGAGGGGGAGTATACCCTGGAGGAGGCGGTATCCCTGATCAAGCGCGACACCCGAAGATTTGCCAAGAGGCAGCTCACCTGGTTTCGCAGGGAGCAGGACGTGATCTGGGTGGAGAAGGGGCAATTTGACTACGACGACGAAAAAATTATGGAGTTTATGCTGAGGTGTCTGGCCCAGGCGGGAATTGTGCCCTGAGGCTGGCGTTGGAAGCGCTTTAATGCTTAAAGTACAGGCATTCTTCATCTCTATGTGAGATTTGGGAAAGCGCAATCATGGAGGTTAGGAGCGCGGCAGGAGAGCCGCTATGGCGGCGGAATGAGAGGAAAAAATGGGAGAACAGTTGGAAGAAATCTATGAGTCCATGGGAATCGGCCGGGCGGTATACCGCTACGGGGAGAAAATTGCGGGGCTTTTGTCGGAGCGGTTTGGGCAGATAGACGCCGTGGCGGAGTACAATCAAGTGAAGGTTTTGCGGGCCATGCAGGAAAAGCAGGTGAGCGAGGCCTGCCTGCTTGGCACCACGGGGTACGGCTACAATGATCTGGGCAGGGATACCCTGGAGGGGGTTTATGCCCGGGTGTTCCACACCCAGGACGCTCTGGTGCGCCCTCAGATCACCTGCGGAACCCATGCCCTGGCGTTAGCTCTGATGAGCAATCTGCGGCCGGGGGACGAGCTGCTCTCTCCGGTGGGCAAGCCCTACGACACCCTGGAGGAGGTCATAGGGATACGGCCCGGCAGGGGGTCTCTCAAGGAGTACGGGATTACCTATAGGCAGGTGGATTTAAAGGAGGACGGCGGATTCGACTATGAGGGGATCAGGGGGGTGGTGAACGAACGAACGCGGCTGGTGACCATCCAGCGCTCCAAAGGTTATCAGACCAGACCCACTCTGTCCGTGGACCGCATCGGTGAGCTGATCGCTTTTATCAAGGGTATAAAGCCGGATGTCATCTGTATGGTGGATAACTGTTACGGGGAGTTCGTGGAGCGGCGGGAGCCCTCGGATGTGGGAGCGGATATGGTGGTGGGCTCCCTGATCAAGAATCCCGGCGGCGGGCTGGCTCCCGTGGGGGGATATATCGCGGGGAGAAGGGATTGTGTGGAGAACGCGGCCTGCAGGCTCACCTCCCCCGGGCTTGGGAAGGAGGTCGGCGCTTCCCTGGGCATACTGCCGCAGTTTTATCAGGGGCTGTTTCTGGCCCCCACCGTCACCGCGGCGGCGCTCAAGGGAGCGGTCTTTGCGGCAAATGTCTACGAGCGCCTGGGCTTCCCCGTGACGCCTGACGGAAGGGAATCCCGGCATGATATTATCCAGGCGGTGACCTTTGGCGCGCCGGAGGGCGTCATAGCCTTCTGCCAGGGGATTCAGGCGGCGTCTCCGGTGGACAGTCATGTGACCCCCGAACCCTGGGATATGCCGGGGTATGACGCCAGGGTCATCATGGCGGCGGGAGCCTTTGTGTCGGGCTCCTCCATCGAGTTGTCGGCGGACGGCCCCATCAAGCCTCCCTATGCAGTGTATTTTCAGGGCGGGCTGACCTGGCCCCACGCCAGGTTCGGCATTCTCAAATCCCTGCAGTCTTTGGTGGATCAGGGTATTGTGAGGGAAGATGATCTTGCAGAAAGCCGTATTTAAAACAGGATTTTCAGAGAAAAAAATGGAAAAAATGGAAAATTAAATCCATGAATTTTGTGTACAGGCTGTCCATTTTGTGGTAGTATAAAAAGGCGTATGGTAGAATGAACTCTGAATCGGGGGCGTTTTACTCAATACAAAGGAAAGACAGGGTACTGACATTGAAAAGGATTAATTGGGTATTGACGGTTTTAGTGCTGATCGGTTTTGTTATCGGCACCTTTATCGGAACTTACTTTGACGGCACCTTCCTGAATTACGGCCAGACGTTCGGACTGACCAATCCGGTGGAGTTGGACATGGGGTTTGTGGTTCTGACCTTCGGACTTAAGTTTCATATCACCATTGCCAGTGTGGTCGGGGTGATTATTGCTTTTGTGGTGTACCGCTTTATACGGTAGATTTGCATTGGGGCTTGTCCGTGCGTCGGAGAAGGCAGGGAGAGGCCCATGAAGGACAAGGAGAGAACGGGGCGGGATATGCCCTATGAGAGGTTCCTGCGGTTTGGAGCGGAGAACCTGACGGAGAGCGAGCTTTTGGCGATTATTCTGAGGACGGGCACCAGAGATCATTCCGCCCTGGAGCTGGCGGAGCAGGTGCTTGCCATGGCAAGGTATCCCAGAGAGGGCCTTTTAGGGCTCTACGACGTGACTCTGGAGGAGCTGATGGGGATCAAGGGCATAGGTATGGTGAAGGCTGTGAAGTTAAAAAGCCTCACCGAGCTGTCCATGCGCATCAGCAGAGCCACCGCCAGGGAGGGACTGCGTTTTGACTGTGCCGCCGCCGTGGCGGAGTATTTTATGGAAAAGCTCAGGCACCGGGATACGGAATGCGTTGTTTTGGTCTGCCTGGACGCAAAGGGGCAGATGATCCGGGAGAAAATGCTGTCGGAGGGAAGCGTCAGGATGTCCCTCATTTCACCCCGGGAGATTTTTCTGGAGGCACTGCAGTGTCATGCGGTCAACCTTATTCTGGTGCACAATCATCCCAGCGGCGATCCCGCGCCCAGCAGGGCGGACAGGGAGCTGACCCTGAATCTGAGGGAACTGGGGGAGAAGATGGATATTCCTCTTTTGGACCATATCATTATAGGAGATAAAAGATACAGTAGTTTTCGGGAATTGTCATTCCTGTGAGGAAAGGAGCTGTTGTTTTGGCTAACAATGCATTTGGTATCGATCTGGGTACCAACAATATCAAGATTTACTGTAGGAACGACGACAATATTATGGTGGAGAAGAATATGATCGCCATCGAGAGCAGGAATAATATTCTCTTTGCCTACGGTGACTCCGCTTTTGAAATGTATGAGAAAGCTCCCAGTAATATTCATATTTCCTATCCGCTTTCCAACGGCGTGATAGCGGATATTCACAATATGGAGCAGTTGGTGAAATTTTTCATCACGGATCTGCAGAAGGGAAGCGTCAAGCCGGCGGATTTTCTCATCGCCGTGCCCACGGATGTGACGGATGTGGAAAAGAGAGCCTTTTACGATCTGTTGAAGGATGCCAATGTGAAGGCCAAGAGAATCACGGTGGTGGAGAAGGCCGTGGCGGACGGGCTGGGGCTGGAGATTGACGTGAAGAATTCCCAGGGCGTCTTGGTGGTGAACGTGGGGTATGAGACTACGGAGATATCCATTCTGTCTCTGGGGGGCATTGTGCTCAGCCGCCTGATCAAGGCGGGAGGACTGAAATTTGATGAGGCCATCCGGGCCGCGGTGCGCAGGGAGTTCAGCCTGATCATCGGGGGCAAGACGGCGGAGTCGGTGAAGATATCCTTAAAGGAGCTGGAGGAGGAGGGCAGGGGGGCCGTGGTCTACGGCCGCGATATTGTGACCGGCCTTCCCGTGGAGCGGGAGATTCCCACCAAGCTGGTGGACGAATCCCTGGAGGAGCACTTCAATACGATCATAGACAATGTAAAGGTGATTCTGGAGCGGACGCCGCCGGAGTTGGCGGCGGATATCTACCGCCACGGCATTTATCTGACGGGAGGGGCTTCCCAGGTCAGCCATCTGGCGGAGCGTCTTGCTGCCGGCACGGGGCTGAAGGTCAACGAGGCGGAGAATCCCATCAACAGCGTGGCTATGGGACTTGCCAAGATCATAAAGGACGAAAACTACAGATCGGTGACTTCCACGATTGAAGGGATGAGTAAATGAGCCCAATCATAAAAAGAAAAGGGGAGAAGTTTACTCTGCCGAGTAAATATCTCCTCTTTATTTTAACATTTTTGTGCACGCTGCTGATGCTGTTTACCTTTGGGACGGATGTCTTTAACAGGCCTTTCAACACGGTTGTGGGCTATGTGATCATCCCCTTTGAGCAGGGGATCGGGAGAATGGGAGAGTGGCTGGCCAACCGCTCCGAGGAGCTGGTGCAGATCCGCTCTCTGCTTCAGGAGAACGAGAGCCTGCGGGATCAGGTGGCCCAGCTCACGGAGGAGAACAGCCTGCTTCAGCAGGACAAGCACGAGCTGAATCAGCTCAGAGAGCTGGTGAAGCTGAACGAGCAGTACGGGGAATACAATAAGATCGGAGCCAGGATTATCGGCAGGGATTCCGGTAATTGGTATTCCTCCTTTGTCATAGATAAGGGGGAGCAGGACGGCCTGAGCGTGGATATGAACGTGATCGCCGGCGGCGGCCTGGTGGGCAGGATCACCGCCGTGGGGCCCAACTGGTCCAGAGTGACCTCCATCATATCCGACAATGTCCATGTCAGCGCCCAGACTTTGGCCACGGAGGACAATATGACGGTGTCGGGGGACTTAAAATCCATGGCAAACGGCGTGATCTCATTCAGCCAGCTTGTGGACAGCAAAGATCAGGTGGCCGAGGGAGACAAGGTGGTTACGTCGGATATCAGTGACAAATATCTGCCCAATATCTTGATCGGCTATCTGCACACGATCAACAGGGACGCCAACAACCTGACCAAATCGGGGTATCTGACTCCCGTGGTGGATTTTGAGCATCTCGGGGAGGTGCTGGTGATTACGGATTTGAAGCAGCAGATAGAGGAATGATGATGTGTAGAAAGCTTGTGGTGGCCTTGTTCATAATGGCGTGCTTTATCATACAGTGCAGCGTATTTAACGGCTTATCCTTTGCCGGCATCATACCCAATTTGATGATTATACTCACCTCCTCCTTCGGGTTTATGAGAGGCGAGAGGGAGGGCTTGCTCATCGGCTTTTTCTGCGGGCTTTTGAGCGATATTTTCTTCGGTGATTTTCTGGGGTTTTATGCGCTGGTGCTGATGTACATCGGTTTTGTGAACGGCAAATTCAGCCGTATTTTTTACCCGGAGGACATAAAGCTTCCCTTGGGACTGATTATAGTCAGTGACTTGACCTACGGTGTCATGTGCTATCTGCTGATGTTTTTGCTGAGAGGAAAGTTTGATTTTCCCTTCTATTTTGTTAAAATCATTTTGCCGGAGGCATTGTACACCATTGTTGTGACGATTTTTCTGTATCCTGTTATCCTGAAGGTGAATTCGGCGTTGGAGAACAGGGAGAAAAGGAGCGAACAGAAATTTGTTTGATGAATTCAAGGATCGTATTATCAGCATCATAACCAGCAGAGCTACCGTGCTGGCGCTGTTCTTTCTTCTGCTGGGGGGAGCGCTAATCTATCAGTGCTTTAATCTGCAGATAGTCCACGGCGAGGAGTATCTGAACGATTTCATACTTCAGACGGAGAAGACCCGGGACATTGCCAGCGCCAGGGGCAATATCTATGACAGGAACGGGGAGACCCTGGCCTACAATGAGCTGGCGTATTCCGTAAAGATCGAGGATGTATACGAGACCGGTTCTCAGAAGAACCGCCGTCTGAACGAGACGATCTATCGCCTGATACAGATGATCGAGAAAAACGGAGATCATGTGATCACCGACTTTCGGATTGTGCTGGACGAGAACGGAGATTTTGTCTACTCCGTGGAGGGCACAAGCCTGTTACGGTTCCTGGCGGATGTGTTCGGGCACACCACCATCGACAAGCTTACGGAGGAGGAGCGGGCCTACACCGCGCAGGAGCTGATGGAGTATTTGAGCCGCGCAAACGGCAAGGGCATCACCTTCGCCATCGGCGAGTATGCCGAGGAGGACAACAGCAAGAGCGAATTCTTTCCGGGAAAGGGATATACCAGGGAGGATTGGCTGAAGATGGTGACCATACGGTATGCCATGCGGCTTACGTCCTTTCGGAAATACATCGGCACAACCGTGGCCACCGATGTCAGCAAGGAGACGGTGGCTGTGGTGATGGAGAATTCCGATGTGCTCCCCGGAGTTACCATCGAGATGGACACCATCAGAAGATATGTGGACAGCCCCTATTTTGCTCATGTGCTGGGCTATGTGGGAAAGATCTCCTCCGACGAACTGACGCAGCTAAACGATCAGGTTGCACAGGAGGGAGGCGGCGCGGACACCTATTCCATCAATGATGTGGTGGGAAAAAGCGGCATCGAGGCCTATATGGAGACCACGCTCCAGGGAACCAAGGGGAGCGAGAAGGTGGTGGTGGACACCACGGGCAAGGTGATCGCCATGCTGGAGCGCACGGAGCCTAAGTCGGGAAACGATGTCTATCTGACCATTGACAAGGACCTGACCATGGCCGTGTACAGTATTGTGGAGCAGAAGCTGGCGGGGCTTTTGGCCAACAAGATTATCAACGCCAAGGAGTATGTGCCCGGTGCAAATTCCCGCAGTTCCGATATCAAGATTCCGATCTATGACGTGTATTTTGCCGTGGTCAATAACAATATCGTGGACATAGACCATTTTGCCGGGGAGGACGCGGGGGAGACGGAACGGGAGGTCTACGAGAGCTACTTAGGCTACAAGGAGCAGGTTTACGCCAAGCTGATCTATGAGCTGACGGAAGGGTTCACGCCCTACAACCAGTTGCCCAAGGAGTATCAGGTCTATCAGAGTAATATCGTGTCCTACTTGAACAGGAACGGCGTGATTATCTCCGGCGCGGTGGATGCCGAGGATGCGACCCAGATTGCCTGGGCCAGGGAGGAGGTCATCAGCCTTGGCGAATACCTGAATTACTGCATCGCCATGAACTGGATCGACGTGAGCAAGCTGGATTTGGATGCCAAATATTCGGACTCCGGGGAGATTTACGGGAAGCTGACAGAGTACATTATCGACATGGTGGACCGCAACGCGGAGCTTCAGAAGCGTTTCTTCAAGTATATGCTCCTGAACGATGTCATAACGGGCAGACAGATCGGGCTTCTGATGTGCGAGCAGGGGGTGATACAGGTTTCCGCCGAGGAGGAGGAGGACCTGAAAAGCGGGAGAAAGACGGCATTTCAGTTTATGATGGACCGCATACAGTATCTGGACATCACTCCGGCTCAGCTTGCCCTTGACCCCTGCAACGCCTCCGTGGTGATTACGGACGTAAATTCGGGGGATGTGCTGGCCATGGTGAGTTACCCCGGATATGACAATAATATGATGGCAAATTTCGTGGACGCGGAGTATTTCGAGAAGCTGAACGCGGACAAGTCCTTTCCGCAGATCAATTACGCCACCCAGAATGCGCTGGCCCCCGGCTCCACCTTCAAGATGGTGACGGCAACGGCGGGGCTTTTGGAGGGGGTGGTCAGCCTGGGAGACAGGACGGACTGCGTGGGGACCTATACGAATATTACGCCGTCCCCCAGATGCTGGCGTGTCACCGGCCACGGTTTTGAGAATCTGACCACGGCCATCAGGGATTCCTGCAACTATTTTTTCTATGATGTGGGCTACCGTCTGGCGCTGCGGGACGGAATCTACAGCGACGATACGGGCCTGGCGACGTTGCGGGAATATGCGGAAATGTACGGTCTGACGGAGAAATCCGGTGTGGAGATCTACGAGGTGGAGCCCGAGGTGTCGGATTTGGACGCGGTGCGCTCCTCCATCGGCCAGGGCACCAACAACTATACCACCGTAGGCATCGCCAGATACATTTCCACCGTGGCAAACGGCGGCACATGCTACAACCTGACGCTGCTGGACCGGGTAATGGACGCCGAGGGGAACGTGCGGGCGGAGTACGAGCCGGAGATCAGAAATGTCATAGAAATGCCCGATGAATATTGGAACGCCATACATTCGGGTATGCGTCAGGTGGTTCTGAACAAAAGCTATTTCAGCAATCTGGCGGTGGAGGTGGCGGGAAAAACCGGAACGGCGGAGCAGACCTCATCCAGGCCCAACCACGCGCTGTTTGTGTGCTATGCACCCTATGAGAGTCCTGAGATCGCCATTGTGACCCGTATTCCCTTCGGGTATTCCTCCGATTACGCGGCTCAGTTCACCCGGGAGATCGTCAAATATTACTATGGCCTGGCGGATGCGGACGAGTTGATCACCGGTACGGCGGACGCTCCCGAGGGGGGAATTTCCAATGAAATGTAAGAGAGGCAGGGGTTGACTTTATGCAGGACAGGGTTGTGATAAAAAGCTTTCAAAACGGAATATCCCTTCGTCTGCGGGAGGATGCGGATTTTCAGGATATCCTTTCGGAGCTCGCCCGGAAGTTTGCGGAGGGGAGACAGTTCTTCGGCAGCGCCAGCGTGGCTCTCTCCATCGAGGGGAGACGGGTGGATGATGCCGAAGAGGCGGAGATTTTGGAGGTCATCCGGGACAACAGCAATGTCAGGGTGGTCTGTCTGGTGGGGCGGGACGAGGAGGAGGAAAAGAAGCATCTGAACGCTCTTAAGCGGCTGGAGAGAGAGCTGAACGCCGCGGACGAGTGGAAGGTGCATAAAGGCTCCGTGGCCGGGAAGGATGTGCTGGAGACGGAGAATAATATCGTGATTTTGGGGGACGTAGGTCCCGGAGGGGCGGTGATCTCCAAAGGGAGCATCATTATCCTGGGGGGACTCTACGGGGAGGCTTACGCGGGGGACGGCGGCCGTCTGGACGTCTTTGTGATATCGCTTGAAATGGAGCCGGAAAGAATTAAAATCGGCGATTTCAAATATAAACAAAAGGAAAAACAGTCGTGGTGGAACATCCGACCTAAGGTACAGCCGAAGATGGCTCATGTGATAGACGAAGGAATCATAGTGGAACCTCTTACCAAAGAATTACTGAGCTCATTATAAGATCACGCTCAGGGGACGACATTTAATAAAATGGAGGAATGTGTATGGAAAACAACTTTTCCGCGGAGAGGAAAGGCTCCGAAGTAATTGTCGTCACTTCAGGTAAAGGCGGTGTGGGGAAGACCACCACAGCGGCAAATGTAGGAACGGGTCTGGCCAAGGCAGGAAAGAAGGTATGTCTCATCGACACGGATATCGGACTTCGGAATCTGGATGTGGTGATGGGACTGGAGAATCGTATCGTCTACAATCTGGTGGATGTAGTGGAGGGGAGCTGCCGGGTAAAGCAGGCCCTGATCAGGGACAAACGTCATCCGGGGCTGTATCTCATGCCTTCTGCCCAGACCAGGGATAAGACGGCGGTTTCTCCCGGTCAGATGGTGAAGGTCATCGACCATATGAGAGAGGAGTTTGATTACATCATTCTGGACTGTCCCGCGGGCATCGAGCAGGGATTCCAGAATGCCATCGCCGGAGCGGACAGAGCTTTGGTGGTGACGACGCCGGAGGTATCGGCGATACGGGACGCCGACCGCATCATAGGGCTTTTGGAGGCCAACGGCTTCAAGCAGATCGATCTGATCATCAATCGTCTGCGGCCGGATATGGTCAGGCGGGGCGATATGATGTCGGCGGGGGATGTGGTGGATATTCTGGCCATTCCTCTGATAGGCGTTATTCCGGATGATGAGAATGTGGTGATCTCCACAAATCAGGGGGAGCCCCTGGTGGGAAATGACACTCCGGCGGGACAGGCTTACGCCAATGTGGTGGAGCGTGTGGACGGGAGAGAGATTCCGTTTCTCAATTTCGAGCGGGGCATTTCCTTCTGGACCAGGGTTACGGGCATTTTCCACAAAGCTTAAGGGAGGGGGAGCATATGAAGCGTTTCTTTCACAGAAAGAGCTCTTGCCAGGTTGCGAAAGACCGGCTGAAGATCCTCCTCATATCGGACCGCGTCAATTGTTCGCCTGAGATGATGGAGATGATCAAGACGGATATCGCCAAGGTGATATCCAAGTACATGAAGATAGATGCCGAAAATATGGACATACAGATCAATGCCAAGGGAAACAAGGGGACCAGAGGGGCGAAGAACCCCAGTCTCTACGCCAACATTCCCATATTGGACTTACATAAGCAGTGAAGCTGCTTGTGCAAAATGAAGGGATTGGGAGGGCAGCCGGCGGAGAATGAACAGAGACGGTGATAAAATATGCTGAAAAGATACAGGATACGCGATTATGATTTCAAATTAATATTGATGGTGCTGGCGGTCTCCCTGATGGGGGTGATGACCATCGGCAGCGCGGAGGAGTCGCTTCTGATGAAACAGCTTGTGGGTGTGACAGGCGGAGTGGCGATCATGATTGCACTGTCCTTTTTTAACTATTCTGCCATTCTTCGCCTTCACTGGCTGATATACGCGGGAAATATCGGACTGCTGCTTTTGGTTTTTGCCATGGGGGATTCCACCAACAATGCCCAGCGCTGGCTGACCATCGGGGGACTTCGTTTTCAACCCTCGGAAACGGCAAAAATTTTGTTGATTTTATTTTTCGCACAGTATATTATGAAACATAGAGAGAAAATTAATTCCGTTTTGATTTTGGGAAGCTGCATTGTGCTGTTTGCGGTTCCCTGGGTGTTGGTGGAGGAGCAGCCGGATCTGTCCACCAGTATTGTGCTCGTCGTTTTGTTTGCGGTGATCATGTTTGTGGGAGGCATCAGCTATAAGCT
Source organism: uncultured Lachnospiraceae bacterium (assembly GCA_949948715.1). Taxonomy (GTDB): domain Bacteria; phylum Bacillota; class Clostridia; order Lachnospirales; family Lachnospiraceae; genus Acetatifactor. The sequence goes on from CATLGW010000001.1 coordinate 81,648, forward strand.
TGTCTTCGGCGTGGTGGCGGTGACGGTACCGGCGGTGATCATACTGGTGTCCCTGGCGCTGCAGCCGGACAATTCTATTCTGAAGGATTACCAGAGGAACCGGATTCTGGCCTTTATCTATCCGGAGGAGTATGCCACGGGAGAGGCGTACCAGCAGCTCAATTCCCGGATGGCCATTGCCTCCGGGCAGTTGGACGGCAAGGGATACAAGAACAACAAGATCACCTCCGTGAAGAACGGCAATTTTATCTCCGAGGCCCAGACCGACTTTATCTTTGCGGTAATCGGGGAGGAATTTGGTTTTAAGGGCAGCGTGGCGGTGATTGTGCTTCTGATGGGAATCACATTGGAATGCTTCACGGTGGCCAGGAAAGCGAAAGATATTGCGGGGACGGTTATAGCCGCCGGGGTGGGCGCCTGGGTGGGATTCCAGAGCTTTGTCAACATAGGAGTGGCCACATTTCTTCTGCCGAATACCGGACTGCCGCTGCCCTTTGTGAGCTATGGACTGACCTCCCTGTGGAGTTTGTGTATCGGAATGGGGTTTGTACTGAATATCAGGCTGCAGCCTAAGCGACTGAGCTAGAGCGCTGTGAGAAAGGCATGGTAATTTTATGAATATTGCATTGATTGCGCATGACGCAAAGAAGAAGCTGATGCAGAATTTCTGCATTGCCTATCGGGGGATCCTGAGCAAGAATGATCTGTATGCCACCGGCACCACGGGCAGGTTGATCGAGGAAGTGACGAACCTGAATGTCTACAAATTTCTGGCGGGTCATCTGGGAGGGGAGCAGCAGATTGGGGCGCAGATCGAGCACAACCAGATGGATCTGGTGATTTTTCTGCGGGATCCCCTGACTTCCAAATCCCATGAACCCAATGTGGACAATGTGGTGAGGCTCTGCGATATTCATAATATTCCCCTTGCGACGAATCTGGCCAGTGCGGAGCTGTTGATTAAGTCCTTAGACAGAGGAGATTTAGAGTGGCGTGAAATGTACAAGTAGAAAAAAGCGATTGGCGGCGGGACTATGTCTTATGCTGCTTTTGGGGCTGACCGGCTGCGGGAAGGTTTCCTACGGCATGGCCTACAACGCAAATTTTGAGATCAGCAGTTTTAACACCATACCCTCCAGGGAGTCGGAGAAGGTCCAGCCCTTTGCGGCGGGGCTATGTGTGGTGACGGAGAACCTCATAGGGGAGGGCTCCCCGGAGATGCCCGATACCGGAGCTGCGGCTCTGTTTGATTTAAACAGCAGGGAGGCTCTTTACGCTCTGAACGTGCATGAGAGACTGTATCCCGCCAGCCTGACGAAGGTGATGACGGCGCTGGTGGCGCTGCAAAACGGCACTCTGGATCAGGTGCTCACGGCCACGAACTCGGTGAATATCACGGAGCCGGGCGCTACCCTGTGTGGGATCAAGAGCGGCGACACCATGACCCTGGACCAGGCGCTCCATCTGCTGCTGATGAAATCAGCCAACGATGTGGCGATGATGATCGCAGAGAATATCGGAGGCAGTGTGGAGAATTTTGTGGCTATGATGAATCAGGAGGCGCGCCGTCTGGGTGCCACCAACACAAATTTCATGAATCCCCACGGTCTGTCCCACGACGAGCATTACACCACGGCCTATGACCTGTACCTGATATTCGGCGAGGCCATCAAGTATGATACCTTCAACGAGATTATACATATGGCCAGTTATCAGATGACCTATCACGACGGCAGCGGCAGGGAGAAGTCCCTGGAGGTTGGCACCACCAACCGATATCTCAAGGATCCAAACACAGCGCCGGGCAATGTCACCGTGATCGGCGGCAAGACGGGCACCACAAACGCCGCCAAGAGCTGTCTGATCCTGTTCTCCCGGGACGCGGGAGGAGCGCCCTATATCTCCGTTATTCTGCGGGCGGAAACAGTGGACGTCCTCTATTCCAGGATGACGGAATTGTTGAATGAAATCAATAAATAAAGGTTGTTTTTTAAGTGCCGATACACTATAATGAAATATAGAAAGCAGTTTTACAGTATACATATAGGAGGATTTCCACATGGTTCAATTAATTGTAGGCAGGAAAGGCAAGGGCAAGACAAAACAGTTGTTGGATAAGGTGAACGCCGAAGTGAAAAACGCTTCCGGGAACATTGTCTATTTGGACAAGAACACAGAACATATGTATGAGCTGAACAACAAGATCCGGCTGATCGACGTTTCCCGGTATATGATTGACAGCACCGACTCGTTTATTGGATTTATATGTGGAATTATTTCTCAGGACCATGATCTTCAGCAGATGTATTTCGACGCGTTTTTACAGCTTGCCCGGTCGGACGAGAGCAATATTGCCGCCGTGGTTGCAAAGCTGGAGAAGCTGGGTGAGACCTTCGGCGTTGATTTCGTGCTGAGCGTGTCGCTGGATGCGGATGAGCTTCCCGCTGAGATTAAGGATAAGGTTTTGGTTTCACTGTAAAGTGCGTACGAAAGAGAAAATTGATTTGATAAATCAGGAGAGTCTCGGCGTTGGCCGGGGCTTTTCCATAGGGTGACGGAGGCTGTGAGGCTTGGCAAAGGGGAGAGGACGCGGACAGGGCAAGGTAAAAAAATACCGCAAGCCCTTAAATCTGAATATCGGTATGATAATTTTTGTCATCATATTCGTCTATGTGGTGGTCTGTGTGTTCCTGTATCTCGGCTCCAGCCCGGTGATGCGCTATGAGGTGAAGGAAGGGGCTCTCACGGCGGACACCATATACCGGGGGGTGGCCCTGCGGGAGGAGACGGTGGTTTCCACGGATGCTGCGGGATATATCAACTATTATGCCAGGGAGGGAGAACGGGTGGCCAACGGCGACCTGGTGTACACGGTGGATGAGACCGGGCGTCTGAACGAATATCTGGAGGATTTGAACCAGGGGGAGAATACCTTGAGTGACAGGGAATTGGCGGAATTTCGCAGTGAGATTGTCAATTTCATGCACGGGTATGACGCCGGCAGCTTTGACAGTGTGTATGATTTCAAATATTCTCTGAAGAACACGGCGTTAAAGCTGGCCAATGGAAGTATGCTGCAGAATATCAGCGATATGGGGGGAACGGGGAGTCTGGATAATATCGTATCCTTCTGCAATTCCTCGACCACCGGGATTGTGGCCTACTGGACGGACGGATATGAGCAGCTTAAGGCAGACCAGGTTACCGCTGAGATTTTTGACGAGAAGAGCTATGAGAAGCGCCAGATGCTGGGCAATGAGCTGGCGGCTCCCGGGGATGTGGTCTATAAGCTGTCCACCGACGAGAACTGGTCCGTGGTGTTTCCCGTTGATCCCGAGCTGGGCGCCGAGTATGCGGAGGAGGGCTTTATCAAGGTCCGCTTTCTGAAAAACCAATATGAATCCTGGGGCAAGGCGGCGCTGCTGCGAAACAGCGACGGAACTTATCTGCAGCTTACGTTTAATAATTCCATGGTTACCTTTATATCCGACAGGTTTTTGGATATAGAGCTCATACTGGAGGATGAAAGGGGGCTTAAGATCCCCATGAGCTCTATTGTGACAAAGGAATTTTACCTGGTTCCGGAGGCGTTTGTGTCTCTGGCGGACAGAGACGGGGCTAACGGTGTGTACAGACAGTGCTTTATGGGGGACGGTTCTGTATCCGTAGAATTTGTGGCTGCGGATTTTTACAGCTATGACGAGGAGGCGGGGAAATACTATCTGGACTCCTCCATAGTGGAGGCGGGGGATATTCTGCATACGATGGATGGGCAGGAAACCTTTGTGGTGAACGAGATGGCCACCTTAAAGGGAGTTTACAATATGAACAAGGGGTATGCGGATTTCAAGGAGATCAATATCCTGTATGAGAATGAGGAATATGCCATTGTTAAGGCAAACACCCGCTATGGATTGAATGTGTATGATTATATTGTGCTGGATGCGTCCTCTGTGAAGGATGATCAGTTTATCAACGAGTAGGCTCTATGAGGGCCGCAGACAGGAAAGGTGAGGTGATGGGCTGTGCTGAGGGACGACTTGAGACAGGTCAGGGAGAATATCCGCGGTGCATGTGAGAGATCGGGGAGAGAGCCGGAGGAAGTGACGCTGATAGCGGTCAGCAAGACGAAGCCTGTTTCCATGCTGCGGGAGGCTTACGAGCTGGGAGTGCGGGATTTCGGCGAGAATAAGGTGCAGGAACTTTTGGACAAAATTCCCCGGATGCCGGAGGATGTGCGCTGGCATATGATCGGCCATCTTCAGAGAAACAAGGTAAAATACATTGTGGACAAGGTGCATCTCATACACAGCGTGGATACGCTGCGGCTGGCGGAGGAGATCAATAAAGAAGCTCTGAAAAAACAAATAACAGTTGATGTTTTAGTGGAGGTAAATATTGCCGGGGAGGAGAGCAAGTTTGGAGCCGCCGGGGAGGAAACCCTGAGCTTGGTGCGGGAGATCGCGAAACTGCCCGCGGTTCGCGTGCGGGGGCTGATGACCATTGCGCCCTTTGTAGAGAATCCCGAATCAAACCGATTATTTTTTCAGAAAATCAGACAATTATCTGTTGACATAGCGAGGGAAAACCTTGATAATGTTTCTATGGATATTTTGTCAATGGGCATGACGGTCGATTACACGGTGGCAGTGGAAGAAGGCGCTGACTGTGTGAGAGTTGGCACAGGAATTTTCGGCGGACGGGATTATGCCACGGGTAAGGAGAATATGTGATGGGTGTGATGGACAAGTTTTTGAACTATATGAAGTTAAACGATGAAGACGATGACGATTATATGGATGACGACTATCTTGACGATGAGGAGGAGGTAGAGACCGCTTCGTCCAGACGGGGCGGTTCCAGGCTGAAGACTGTCAGAGAGGAGACGGACGAGGAGGAGAAGCCGCAGCCCAGGAAGACTTCGCAGCCCAAGGTCACGCCGATTCGTCAGTCTACCGTCAAAAGGATGCCGGGAGGCGGGATGGAGGTCTGCGTGATCAAGCCCGGTTCCGTGGAGGACGCCCGGGAGATCACGGAAACCCTTCTGGCCAATCGGACGGTGGTGCTGAATCTGGAGGGTCTGGATGTGGACATAGCGCAGCGGATCATAGATTTCACCTCGGGTTCCTGCTTTGCCATCAGCGGCAATCTTCAGAAGATCTCCCACTATATTTTTATTATCACGCCGGCCAGCGTGGATATATCCGGAGATTTCCAGGATATTTTCGGAAGCGGCATCGACGCGTTAAACGGCGGGCTATAACGTGAAAAGTACTTCTAACCGCTCGCAGCAGAGGCTGCTTCGCGGAGAAGTACTAAGTTTCACGTCGAAGAATGCCCAAAGTACGGGCATTCTTCATTCCGACTAGAGTCGCAGCGAAGCTGCGGCATGGGGAGCGTGAAAAGTACTCCTACCCGCTGGCAGCGAGGCTGCTTCGCGGAGAAGTACTAAGTTTCACGTCGAAGAATGCCCAAAGTACGGGCATTCTTCATTCCGACTAGAGTCGCAGCAAAGCTGCGGCATGGGGAGCGTGAAAAATACTCCTACCCGCTGGCAGCGAGGCTGCTTCGCGGAGTTGTGTTGGTTTGTATGATGAGAACAGGGCAGTCCGCTTTGCGGGCTGCCCCTTGATAATGGGAGGGTACATGGCGCAGAGATTATCGGTTCTTTATGAGAAAAAGCCCTGCTATGACATTGTGTTTGAGCGGTCCTTCGACGGCTTGTGGGAGGAGCTGGCAAAGTTTGATGCAGACAAAAGGAGATTGTGTATTGTCACGGATTCCACGGTGGACTCCCTGTACGGCGGGGAGGTGCTGGGATGTTTGGAGGGAAAATGTCTGAAGGCGGTAAAATATGTGTTTCCTGCCGGGGAGGAGCACAAGACCCTGGATACGGTGCGGGAGCTTTACGGCTTTTTGATCCGGGAGGGCTTTGACAGAAGGGATATGCTCTTGGCCCTGGGCGGCGGTGTAGCGGGTGATCTGACGGGTTATGCGGCTGCCACCTATCTGAGGGGAATTGATTTCGTGCAGCTCCCCACGACTCTGCTGTCGCAGACGGACAGCTCCATTGGGGGCAAGACGGGGGTTGACTTTGACGGCTATAAGAATATGGTGGGGGCGTTCAAAATGCCCAGGCTGGTCTATCTGAATCTGAGCACTCTGAAATCCCTGGAGGACAGGCAGTTTTTCTCGGGCTTTGCGGAGGTGATGAAGCACGGAATCATAAAGGATGCCGGTTTTTACGAGTGGTTGCTGGAGCAGATGTACGAGATCTGCGAGCGGGATTTGGATGTCCTGGAGGAGATGCTGGTGCGAAGCTGCGGCATCAAGAAGCTGGTGGTGGAGAAGGATCCCACGGAGCAGGGGGACAGGGCGCTTTTGAACCTGGGTCATACCATCGGTCATGCCATAGAGAAGGCTAAGAATTTTACCCTCAGCCATGGGGAATGCGTGGCCCTGGGCACGGTGGCGGCAGCTTACATCTCATGGAAGAAGGAGATGCTTTCCATGGAGGAATACTATGAGATTCGGGATATGTTTGTGCCCTTCAATCTGCCTATCTCCGTGGAGGATATCGACCCCGGTGAAATTTTGCGGCTGACGAAGTCCGACAAGAAGATGGAGGCGGGCTCTGTAAAATTCATTCTTTTGAAAAAGCTGGGAAAGGCCGTCATAGACAGAAGCGTTACCGACGAGGAGATTTTGGCGGCCATTGACGAAATACATTTCAGTGACGAGGATGCGCATGAGTAGTGAGAAAAGAGTGAAAAGATGGGTGATGCTGATCGTAGATCTGGCGGTGGTGGCGGTACTTTTTGTGCTCGACCAGTTTACGAAGCATCTGGCTGTAATGCATTTGAAGGACAGTCCGGCGTATGTGCTGATCGACGGCGTGCTGGAACTGCAGTATCTGGAAAACAGAGGTTCGGCCTTTGGTATGCTGCAGAATCAGAAGTTCTTTATACTGTTCGTGGGGACGGTCTTTTTGGGTGTGATTCTTTTCTTTTTGTTCAGGCTGCCGGAGAAAAAGAAATTCTGCATCGTGCACATTCTTTTGTCCGGCGTCATAGCGGGAGGACTGGGCAACATGGTGGACCGCTTCCGGTTTGACTATGTGGTGGATTTTATTTCCTTTGTCCTCATCAACTACCCCATATTTAACGCCGCGGATATTTACATTGTGGTGTCCACCGTGGGGCTGTTTCTGTTGTTTTTGTTTGTCTTTAAGGAAAAGGATCTGGAGTTTTTGAACTTTAAGCAGAACCGGTACCGGGAGATGAAATGAGGACGGTCCGCTTTATAACAGACCCCATGGAACGATAAAGGCGGAATAAGGAGTATGTCTGCAGTGGAGGAGTTTCGTTTTCAGATCACGGAGGAGATGGAGGGGGAGAGGATTGACAAATGCGTCAGTCTGTTGACGGATTCCCTGTCCCGCTCCTACATTCAAAAGCTGATTAAGGAGGAGAAGGTGCTTGTCAATGACAGGCCTGTGAAGGGAAGCTGCCGCGTGAGAACGGATGACGAGGTGGCTTTCTTTTTGCCGGAGGCGGAAGCCCCCGACATCTGTCCGGAGGATATTCCCCTCACAGTCCTCTATGAGGATGCCGATGTCATTGTGGTCGATAAGCCCAAGGGGATGGTGGTTCATCCGGCGCCGGGGCATTACAGCGGCACGCTGGTGAACGCGCTGATGTACCGCTGCGGGAAGGAACTGTCTGGCATAAACGGATGTCTGCGCCCCGGTATTGTCCACCGCATAGACCGGGACACCACGGGCTCTCTGATCGTCTGCAAAAACGACAGGGCTCACCGGCTGATCGCGCAGCAGCTCAAGGAACACAGCGTCGGCAGGAAATATCATGCAATCTGCTGCGGCGTGGTAAAGGAGGACGAGGGGGTCATAGACCGGCCCATCGGCAGGCATCCCACGGAGCGCAGGCGTATGGCGGTGAATGAAAGATGCGGGAAGCGGGCTGTGACTCACTACAGGGTGCTGAAACGCTTTGAGAAATACACCTATATAGAGTGTGAGCTTGAGACGGGCAGAACCCATCAGATCAGAGTGCATATGGCGAGCATCGGTCATCCCATTCTGGGGGACGAGGTGTATGGGGCCAGAAAATGTCCCTTTCGGCTGGAGGGGCAGACGCTCCACGCCAAAACCCTGAGCTTTGCGCATCCCTCCACGGGAGAGCGGGTGGAGGTGGACGCGCCGCTGCCGGAGTACTTTGAGGAGCTGCTTAAAAAGCTGTGAGGCGTTTTCCGACCTTCCAAAACTTCCGGAAACCAGTTGCGAAACTGACAGAAATAACGTATAATAAAGTAAAGGCAGACTCCCCTGGGCGGGACACCTTTGGCATCATGCTGCTGCATTACAGAAAAGTCCAGCTAAGATATGTCAGGAATTATTTTTACAGCATCCGCCCGTCCAGTGCCCGTAACAATGACCGGCAAAGTTTTTGAGACGGTCATTGTTACGTCGGTTATGGTACTGGGAGGGCAGATGCGGAACTTAAATAAGGAGGGCTTGCGAATGAATACAGTGATTACAATAGGCCGTCAGTTCGGCTCCGGCGGACGGGAAATAGGAGAAAAGGTTGCGGAGTACTTCGGCGTCAAATGCTATGACAAGGAGCTTCTCAGCCGCGCCGCCAAGGAGAGCGGCTTCTGTGAGGAGATGATACAGAACCATGACGAGAGGCCCACGAACTCGTTTCTGTACAATCTGGTGATGGATACTTATTCTTTCGGCTATAATGCCTCCTCCTTTGTGGATATGCCCATCAGCCATAAGGTGTTTCTGGCGCAGTTTGATACGATCAAGAAGATCGCGGAGGAGGGTCCCTGCGTGATTGTAGGGCGTTGCGCGGACTATGCCCTGGCGGATTACAAAAATTGCATACATCTGTTTATTTTCGGCGACGAGGAGTCGAAGGTGAAACGGGTTATGGAGAAATATGACCTGAAGGAAGACAAGGCCCGCGACATGATCACCAAGAAGGATAAGCAGAGACAGAGCTATTACAACTATTATTCCTCCAAGAAATGGGGCAGGGCAAACAGCTATGATCTGTGTATCAACAGCAGTGTCCTTGGCGTGGAAGGTACAGTGAAGCTGATCACCCAGTATGTGGAAGATTTTGAGAAGAAGAACGGCTAAGATCCGTTTGGCCTGACCCGTGGGGAAGGATTTTGTTGGGAGCTGTTTTGCGGTCGAGGCAAGACTGCAGGACAGCTCCCGTTTTTTGGGTAATAATTGTATGAGTTTTGGAGGAACCACCGATGATTAAGAGAAAGAAGTCATGGCAGAATATAGGTTACACCCTGATTCTTTTGGTCGCCGTTCTCGTTTTGTTTTTCTGGTATACGAAGCAGAACAGCGGACGAATCGAGCGCCAGAATCTGAACTATGCCGCAGACTCCGCCGAGCAGATGGCGGAGCATATTGAGAACGAGCTGGACAATGGGCTAAGCCGGATCAGCACCTATGCGCACCTGTTGGGCGAGAGTCTGTCGGAGCCGGAGGTGAGCACAAGGGAACTGAGAGACATGGTGGAAAATTCCCTGTTTGATGTCTTCCGGTTTACGGGTGCGGAGGGGATCGGTTATACGGCGGAGGAGGAGCGCTATGACGACTCCGGGGAGGATTATTTCCAAAGGGGTATGAACGGGGAGAGCGGCGTCGCCGTGATTTTTGGTTCCGACGGCGGTGAGCAGACCGTAGTGAATTTTTATTCCCCTGTGTATTATCAGGGGGAGGTCATCGGTGTGCTCCAGGGTTTATACTCGGCGGAGGCATATCTTCAGAGTATGCTGTCCACCACCTATTTCGGGGAGGATGCGGAGGTTTTCCTCTGCACAAAGGCGGGTGTTGTCATTGCCAGTTCCGAGGGTGCCATGAACGATGACAGGCTGCTGGACACTCTGTATCAGAACAATATGATTGACGACGATGCGTATCAGGGCGCCAGAGCGGTGTTTGAGAACGGGGGAAAGGGCTCTTTCCTGTGTGATTCAGCATGTGAGACGGACAATATCTGCGTGATCAATCTTTCCAGAAGCGGTTATGTCCTGGTACATATGTTTCCCAAGAGCGTGACCCAGGAAATGATCAGGAACGCTAACCGCATCGGCATTATATTGGAGTTCTTTCTGATCACGCTGTTTATCGGCTATATTATTATACTGTTGATTCAGGCGGGCAGGGAGAAGAAGCGCTTGGCTCATGAAAACAGAGAGATGGGCTATGTGATATCCGGAGTCAACACCATTTTTTCCCGATTTGTCATGGTGGATTTTGAGCAGGACACCTATCAGTATCTGGCGGAGACCAAGCCGGAGCGCCCGGATTTTCCCACAAGCGGCAGATATGCGGACTTTGCGGATTATCTCAGATCCTTTCTCATAGAGGACAGCGACCGGGAGAAATTTGCGGAGCTCTTGAAGAAGGAGACTGTGATCGAGCAGTTGGGGGAGACGGGCACGGATATCCGCTATGAGTATCATATTCAGTTGGAGGGCAAGGCGGAGTGGGAGCATATGAATATCGTCTGCCTGGAGCGCAGGGAGGGCAGAGCCGCCAAGGTACTGTGCATCCGGCGGACCACCACGGAGTCGAAGGAGAAGGAGCTGCAGATCCAGGCGGAGATCTCCATCGCCAACCGCAAGGAGCGTCAATATCTGGTGGCCATCAGAGAGAATTCCATCTGTACCTATGACTTTAACCTGACCAGGGATTTGATAGAGTCCGATATTCTTCACACGGTTGACGGACAGTCTTTGTCTTTGCTGGGCCGGGTGGGACTGGAGACTCCCTGCAGGGCTTCGGAGTGGTTTGAGCGCTGGAAAGAATGCGTGGCGGAGGAATCCAGAGAGGAGTACAGTATCTCGGCCAATGTTTCCTATCTGCAGGAATGCTTTGACCGCGGTACCGCGGAGGTCAGTCTTGAATATTGGTACAATGATACGGCGGAGGTGAAGCGCTGCGTCCGCCAGTCTTACATTATGACCAGGGATGACGGTTCCGGGGATGTGGTGGTTATGGTGGTGATGAAGAATATTACCGATCAGGTGCGGCGGCAGATGGAGCAGACCCAGGCTCTGCAGGACGCTCTGATGCAGGCCCAGCACGCAAACAGGGCCAAGACCACCTTCCTGTCCAATATGTCCCATGACATCCGCACTCCCATGAACGCCATTATCGGATTTACCACCATAGCGGTGAGCCATATTGACAATAGGGATCAGGTAAAGGACTGCCTGCAGAAGGTTCTCTCCTCCAGCAATCACCTGCTCAGCCTGATCAACGACATCCTGGATATGAGCAGGATCGAAAGTGGGAAGGTACAGATCAAGGAACAGGAGTGCAATATCTCCGAGCTCATGCACAACTTGGTCAACATTATACAGCCTCAGGTGAAGGCAAAGCAGTTGGAACTGTTTATAGACACCTTTGACATTGCCAACGAGGACGTGATTGCGGACGCTCTGAAGCTGAATCAGGTGTTTGTGAATCTGATGAGCAATGCGGTGAAATACACTCCCGCAGGGGGCATGATCAGCTTCAAGATCATGCAGAGCACCACCTTCCGGCACGGGTACGGCGATTATGTGTTTGTATTGAAGGATAACGGCATCGGTATGTCGCCGGAGTTCGTGGAGCATATCTTTGAGCCCTTCGAGAGAGAATCCACCACCACTCAGACCGGCATACAGGGCACGGGCCTGGGTATGGCCATCACCAAAAATATCATAGACATGATGGGAGGCACTATCTCCGTCAAGAGCGAGCTTGGCAAGGGTAGCGAATTTACGGTGGAGCTGAGCCTGAAGCTGCAGGATACGGAGAAAAATGCGGAGCAGATCAAGGAGCTTGAGGGATTTCGCGCGCTGGTGGTGGACGATGATTTTGACACCTGCGAGAGCGTGAGCAAGATGTTAAAGCAGCTTGGGCTGCGGGCGGAGTGGACCACCTCCGGCAGGGAGGCCGCTTTTAGGGCAAAGATAGCCCACGATGAGGGCGATTCGTACCACACCTATATTTTGGACTGGCAGATGCCGGAGACCAGCGGGATTGAGACTGCCAAGAAAATCCGCAAGGCGGTGGGTGACGAGGCGCCGATCATAATTTTGACGGCCTACGAGTGGACGGATATCGAAGAGGAGGCCAAGGCCGCGGGAATTTCGGCCTTCTGTGCGAAGCCCCTGTTTATGTCCGATCTGAAATCCGTATTGTTGGCGGCCAATCACCTGGTGGACAAGGAGGAGAAGGCGGCTGCCTGGACCCAGGCCGATTTTAACGGAAAACGGGTGCTCTTGGTGGAGGATATCGAGTTAAACCGCGAGATCGCACAGGAGATTCTGCAGGAGATCGGTTTTGTGGTGGAGTCGGCTCCGGACGGTACGGACGCTGTGGCCATGGTGAAGGCGTCCCGGGAGGGCTATTACGACGCGGTGCTGATGGATGTGCAGATGCCTATAATGAACGGTTACGAGGCCACCAGGACCATTCGGTCCCTTCCCCGAAGGGATGTGGGAACTCTCCCCATCATCGCCATGACGGCCAACGCACTGGAGGAGGACAAGGAGGCGGCCCTGAAAAGCGGCATGAACGCCCATATTGCAAAGCCCTTCAACGTGGATGATTTTATCGGAGTGCTGGGGAAATTTCTGGGGTGAGTCCCGGCGGATGAAAAAAACCAAAAATATCTTGACACGGGACGGCCCCTGTGCTATGATGTCACAGTATGCCGCATAACGAGGTAAAAGCTTTTCCGCAGTCGGAGAACACCGTAGTTAGCGAGTAAATGAAGGAAGCAGACCGCGGAATTCATGAATAGGAGGTGCCTTAATATGTACGCAATTATTGTAACCGGAGGGAAGCAGTATAAGGTTTCCGAGGGAGACGAGATCATGGTTGAGAAGCTCGACACGGAAGCCGGACAGACTGTTACCTTTGACAGGGTGGTGGCGGTGAGCGACGATACCCTCAAGGTGGGATCGGATGTCGCAGGCGTGACCGTATCCGCTACCGTTATGGAGCAGGGCAGAGGTAAGAAGGTCATTGTATACAAGTACAAGAGAAAGACCGGATACCACAAGAAAAACGGCCACAGACAAGCATACACCAAGGTCAAGATTGACAAAATAAACGCGTAAGCGTATGACCACGGTAATCGTTAGCAAGGACAGTCAGGGGTGCTACAGGAGCTTCCTCTGCATGGGCCATGCCGGCTATGCCCGAAGAAGGCTTTTCGGAGAGTCGCCGGATATACTGTGCGCCGCAATATCGGCGCTGGTGATCGGGACGCTTAACTCTCTGGAGGAGCTTGCCGGGGAGAAGCTTGCGGTGACGCAGAACGAGGCCACGGGATTTATCCGTTGTGATTTTGGCGGACCGTTGCAGGAAAAGTCGTCCTTTTTGATGGATTCCCTTGTCTTTTCGCTGGAGAATCTGAGCAAAGAGTATGGCAGGCAGTATTTACAAGTAAAATTCGAGGAGGTGTAGACCATGTTTCAATTTAACCTTCAGTTTTTCGCTCATAAAAAGGGTGTGGGCTCTACCAAGAACGGCAGAGATTCCGAGTCCAAGAGATTAGGTGCGAAGCGGGCTGACGGCCAGTTCGTAAAGGCGGGAAATATCCTTTACAGACAGCGCGGGACCAGGATTCATCCCGGCGTAAATGTGGGTATTGGCGGAGACGATACTTTGTTCGCGCTGGTGGACGGCGTTCTTCGCTTCGAGAGGAAGGGGAGAGACCGGAAGCAGGCTTCCGTGTATCCCGTGGAGAAGTAATACCGGTACGGGTTCTCAGGGCTTCAAACATCTTGTTTGTTTGAAGCCTTTTTTATCATAAAGGAGAAATAAATGTTTGCTGACAGAGCCAGAATATATGTGAGAAGCGGCAAGGGGGGAGACGGACATGTGTCCTTCCGCCGTGAGAAATATGTTCCCAACGGCGGACCGGACGGCGGCGACGGCGGCCGGGGAGGAGATGTGATCTTCACGGTGGACGAAGGCCTGAACACATTAATTGATTTCAGGAACAGCCGAAAGTATAAGGCCGGCAACGGCGAACCGGGAGGCAAGAGGAACTGTAAGGGCGGGGACGGTGAGGACATCGTGATTAAGGTGCCCAGGGGAACTCTGATCCGGGAGGCTGCAAGCGGCCAGGTGATCGCGGATATGTCCGGGGAAAACCGCCGCATTGTTCTTCTGGAGGGCGGCCGGGGAGGAAACGGCAATCAGCATTATGCCACCTCTACCATGCAGGCTCCCAAGTATGCGCAGCCTGGGCAGCCGGCCAGAGAGCTGGAGCTTTTGCTGGAGCTTAAGGTGATCGCGGATGTGGGATTGGTGGGATTTCCCAATGTGGGTAAATCCACTTTGCTCTCCCGGGTGACCAATGCGCGGCCTAAGATTGCAAACTATCATTTCACCACCTTGAATCCCAATCTGGGCGTGGTGGATCTGGAGGGCACGGGGGGCTTTGTGATCGCGGACATCCCGGGGCTCATCGAGGGGGCCAGTCAAGGCGTGGGACTTGGCCATGAGTTCCTGCGCCATATCGAGAGAACGAAGGTGATCATTCACATAGTGGACGCGGCGGGCACAGAGGGCCGGGATCCCGTTGCGGATATCTATGCCATCAACAGAGAACTGGAGGCGTATAATCCGGAGATCGCCGGGAGGCCCCAGGTCATTGCCGCCAACAAGATCGACGCCATATATGAGGGGGAGGACAGCCCGGTGGAGGCGATCCGCAGGGAATTTGAGCCGAGGGGAGTAAAGGTCTTTCCCATATCCGCAGTCAGCGGACAGGGAGTGAGGGAGCTGCTCTATCAGGTGTACGAGATGCTTCAGGAAATCGGGGGCGAGCCCACGGTCTTTGAGCAGGAATATTTTCCGGAGGAGCATATCTCGCTGGGGAACGAGCCCTTTACGGTTACCTGTGAGGATGGCGAGTATGTGGTGGAAGGTCCGAGAATCGAGAAGATGCTGGGCTACACCAATTTGGAAAGCGAGAAGGGCTTTCGGTTCTTCCAGAATTTCCTGAAGGAGTCGGGGGTTCTGGAGAAGCTGGAGGAGCTTGATATTCAGGAGGGGGACACTGTGCGGATGTACGGTCATTCCTTTGACTATTATAAATGACGGGCAGGGCCATGGCCCGGAAAGGTGTGGAGACTATGAATTTGACCAGCAAGCAGCGAGCATATCTGATGAGCCTGGCGAATGAACTGCAGCCGGTGTTTCAGGTGGGAAAGGCGGGGCTGAGTCCCGAGGTCACAGAGGCAGTGAGCGAGTGCTTTCAAAACAATGAACTGATAAAGCTGGGGGTCCTGAAAAACTGCGGGGAGGATCCCGCGGCCATTGCAAAGACCCTGGCGGAGAGGACCAGATCCACCGTGGTTAAGGTGATAGGGAAAAAAATCATCCTCTATCGAAAAAATGCCGACAAGCCCAGGATTGATTTGGACAGGATGCCCAGGAGGGAACTGTCGGACCGGGATTAAGGGAGAACATCGTTATGCCAAAGATCGGAATTATGGGAGGCACCTTCAATCCTGTGCATATGGGACATCTGGCGCTGGCTCAGTGGGCCCTGGAGGAAGAGGGGCTGGATCAGGTGTGGTTTATTCCTACGGGATGTTCCTATATGAAGCGGGAGCAGGACATTGTGCCCAAGTGGGACCGCTATCAAATGACGTCCCTGGCCGTGGCGGGCAACGACAGGCTGCGCTGCCTGGACGTGGAGGTCAGACGGGAGGGACGCACCTACAGCTATGAGACCCTGGAGCTTCTAAGGGAGGAATACCCGGAGGATAATTTTTACTTTATCTTTGGGGCTGACTGCCTGTTTGCCATTGAGACCTGGAGAAATCCCCAGCGGATTTTTGACGGGTGCAGCGTGATCGCCGCCGTGCGGGGGGAGACCTCCCGGGAGGAAATGGAGCGAAAGATCGAGGAGCTGAAGGACAGATACGGCGCGGATATCATTCTGATGCCTTTTATGAATCTGGAACTATCTTCCACGCATGTCCGGGAGCTGGTGAAAGGCGGCAGAAGCGTCCGTTACCTGGTGCCGGAGGCTGTGGCCGCCTATATTGAGGAAAAGGGTTTTTATCGAGATGAAGACGAATGACTTGAGCAAGATCAGAAAGGCGATGGAGAAGGCCTTGGATGCAAAGCGGTATGAGCACACCCTGGGGGTGGCTTACACGGCTGCGGCGCTGGCCATGCGGTACGGCGAGAATATCAAAAACGCTCAGTTGGCGGGATTGTTGCACGACTGCGCCAAATGCCTGAGCGACGAGAAAAGACTCTCCATCTGCAAAAAGCATAACATCAGCATCAATGAGATTGAAAGGCGCAATCCCTTTTTGCTGCACGCCAAGGTGGGCAGCTTTTTAGCAATGGACGAGTATCGTGTGACGGATCCGGATGTGGTGAACGCCATCCTGAACCACACCACGGGAAGACCCTGCATGAGCGCTCTGGAGAAGATCGTGTTTGTGGCGGACTATATCGAGCCCGGCAGGAAGCACGCTCCCAATCTCAGAGAGATCAGGAAGCTGGCTTTCGTGGATTTGGACGAGGCGCTGTTGAAAATCCTGGGAGACACACTGGTCTATCTGGAGGAGGGCGGCGGAGAGACGGATCCCATGACGCAGAAGACATACGAGTATTACTGCGGAGAAAGACACGGATAGACGGGAAGGAGAGGGAAACAGATGGAACATCAGACAGGGAGATCTCTGGAGGCGGCAAGGCTTGCCATAGCCGCCCTGGAGGATAAAAAGGCGGAGGACATCAGGGTGATTGATATCAGCCGGGTGACCGTGATCGCCGATTACTTTATTATAGCGGGGGGCGGCAATAAGAGCCAGATCCAGGCCCTCTGCGACAATGTGCAGGAGAAGCTTGGCCGGGCGGGATTTCCTGCCAGACAGACGGAAGGGTATGATACGGCTAACTGGGTGTTGCTTGACTTTGGCGATGTGATCGTGCACATTTTCGACAAGGAGAACAGGCTTCTCTATGATCTTGAGAGAATCTGGGGCGACGGGAGAGCGGTGGAGCTCTCGGAGCTGAAGGGTTCTGCAGAATAAGGAAAAGCGGGGGACGCAAAAATATCGTCCCCCGCTTCTGTTTTACACGCGGGATCGGACTGAAGTATCCTCTCAGTCCGGTTCCGCGTCCTGGCGCAAGCGGATAACCGTCTAGGTTTCGACGCTCCGGCCCCGGTCAAACAGGTGCATATAGAAGGTGAGCAGATAAATGCCGCAGAGGGCCACCACAATATACACGATCCTGGAGAGCCAGGACATATTGCCAAAGATGAATGCAACGAGGTCGAAGCGGAAAATACCGATCAGGCCCCAGTTGATGGCACCAATAATGGCAATGGTAAGGGCAGTGCAGTTCAAATATTTATTATCCATTTTCCATTCCTCTTTTCCTTTTCTGATTTTGCGTTGCACAATTCCATTATGCCCCGAAAGGGTTTTTTTATGCCGCAGCCACTTTTTTAAAAAAAATATTGACAAATAATGCGGAAGTGATTACAATTCATAAGTAATAATTGTATAACATTATGTGTGTATACAATTAAAAACAAGGAGGAGACAATTATGAAAAAAATGAAAAAGCTTTTGAGCGTTGTGGTTGCTTCCGCCATGGTGCTTGCCATGGCCGGCTGCGGCAACAACGGCGACGGCGGCTCCGCGGGGAACTCTTCCGCTGCCGGCACTGGAGGAAGCTCCGCATCCGGCGACGTGTTTAAAATCGGCGGTATCGGACCCCTGACCGGTGAAGCGGCTATTTACGGTGTCAATGTGAGGAATGCGGCTCAGATCGCCGTGGATGAGATCAATGCCGCAGGCGGCGCAAACGGTTATATGCTGGAGCTGAACTTCCAGGACGACGAGCATGACGCGGAGAAGGCTGTCAACGCATACAACAGTCTGAAGGACTGGGGCGCACAGGTGATTCTCGGCGCCGTTACCAGCACACCCTGCATCGCCGTGACCGAGGAGACCATGAAGGACAATATGTTCCAGCTCACTCCCTCCGGTTCCGCAGTGGACTGCGCAAAGTATGACAATAACTTCCGTGTGTGCTTCTCCGACCCCGATCAGGGTGCGGCCAGCGCGCAGTATATCGGGGAGCACGCTCTGGCGCAGAAGGTTGCCGTGATTTATGACAGCTCCACCGTTTATTCCAGCGGTATCTATGAGAGCTTTGTGAAGGGGGCCGAGAGCCAGTCCTTTGAAATTGTCTGCGCTGAGGCTTTCACAGCCGACAGCAAGACGGATTTCTCCGTGCAGCTCCAGAAGGCGAAGGATGCCGGCGCCGAGCTGGTATTTCTGCCCATCTATTATCAGGAGGCTTCTCTGATCCTGCAGCAGGCTGCTGCCGCTGATTACGCTCCTTTGTTCTTCGGCGTGGACGGCATGGACGGCATTTTGGGCGTGGCGAATTTCGACACCTCTCTGGCGGAGGGTGTGATGCTCCTCACTCCTTTTGCGGCGGATGCCCAGGATGAGATGACCCAGAAATTCGTTTCTACTTATGTTGAGAAGTTTGGTGACACTCCCAATCAGTTCGCGGCGGATGCTTATGACGGAGTTTATGCCATCAAGGCGGCCATTGAGCAGAGCGGCGCCACACCCGGTATGAGTGTGTCCGATCTGTGCGAGGCTATGAAGACAGGCATCACATCCATCACTCTGGACGGACTTACCGGAGCCGGCATTACCTGGGACGCATCCGGCAACCCCGGTAAGGCTCCCAAGGCTGTAAAGATTGAGGGCGGCGTTTACGTGGCAATGTAAGGCGGCTCAATAAAAAGAAATCAGGACCAAAGGGGGCTGCCTTTCGTAAAGGGCGGCCCCTTGTCTTTTGTTCACGGGAAAGTTTTTTGCGGGAGGGCCGGGGCTGAACGGTTTTTCTGTAAATTACTTGCGGGATGGATTGTATTCTGGTATACTTAAATGCGATCGGTAAAATAAAAGAGGGCTTCTAAACCATAGATGCGGCATCCGCCCCGGCGGGCTGAGAGGTATGAAGTTTAGAACGGAGGTACTTATGAGTTTTCTACAGTATTTGATAAGCGGTATCAGTCTGGGCAGTGTGTATGCGCTGATTGCGCTGGGTTACACCATGGTATACGGTATTGCCAAAATGTTGAACTTTGCCCACGGCGATGTCATTATGGTCGGTGCGTTCACTACCTACACTGTCTGCAGCACCATGGGGCTTCCGCCTCTTCTGGGCGTGCTGGCGGCGGTGGTGCTGTGTACCCTGTTGGGAATGTTGATCGAGAAGGTTGCCTACAAGCCCCTGCGGAAGGCGTCCTCACCTCTGGCGGTGCTGATTACGGCCATCGGCGTGAGCTATCTGCTGCAGAATGTGGCTCTTTTGATCTTCGGCGGAAATGCGAAATCCTTTACCTCCGTGCTGTCGGTGGGTTCCCTGAAGCTTTTTGACGGACAGCTTTTGATCACCGGGGAGACCATTGTGACCATTCTGGTCTGCCTTGTCATCATTGTCGTCCTGATGCTTTTTATCAACAAGACCAAGGCGGGGCAGGCCATGCTGGCGGT
The DNA here is from genome assembly GCA_949948715.1 of uncultured Lachnospiraceae bacterium. Taxonomy (GTDB): domain Bacteria; phylum Bacillota; class Clostridia; order Lachnospirales; family Lachnospiraceae; genus Acetatifactor. The sequence continues at coordinate 101,259 of CATLGW010000001.1, forward strand.
GTCTGAGGACAAGGGAGCCGCGCAGCTCATGGGTATCAATGTGAACGCTACCATAGCCCTGACCTTTGCCATCGGCTCGGCCCTGGCGGCGGTGGCTGGCGTGCTTCTGTGCTCCGCGTACCCGACGCTGACTCCTTATACGGGCTCCATGCCGGGCATTAAGGCCTTTGTGGCGGCGGTATTCGGCGGCATCGGCTCCATTCCCGGGGCGTTTATCGGCGGTATTCTGCTGGGTATTATAGAGATATTCGGAAAAGCATACATTTCTTCACAGATGGCTGATACCATCGTGTTCGCCGTGCTGATTATCGTCCTGCTCTTTAAGCCCACGGGGCTTTTGGGGAAGAATATCCAGGAAAAGGTATAGGGAGGCAGACCATGAAAAAGAAGACCATGTCAAAGAATTTCAGAAGTAAGCTGATCACCTTCGGCATCGTGATCGCCGCTTACCTGATCATGCAGATATTGATTGGAACCGGCAATGTGTCCAGCCTGTTAAAAGGGCTTCTGGTGCCGCTGTGCATCTATGCGATCCTGGCCGTGTCCTTAAACCTGACGGTGGGCATCCTGGGGGAGCTGAGCCTGGGACATGCCGGATTTATGTGTGTGGGAGCTTTCACCAGCGCATTTTTCTCCTGCTGCGTGAAGGAGAGCGGGATGCCCCCGGCCCTGCGCTTTTTCCTGGCCATACTGATCGGGGCGTTGAGCGCGGGTGTCTTCGGTATATTGATAGGCATTCCCGTGCTGCGGCTCAAGGGTGACTACCTGGCCATCGTGACCCTTGCCTTCGGGGAGATCATCAAGAACCTTGTGAATATTCTTTATGTGGGGCGGGATGAGAACGGGTTTCATGTCTCCTTCACCAATTCCCTCTCCTTAAATCTTTCCGACCAGGGGCAGGTGATCATAAACGGAGCCCAGGGCATCACAGGCACCCCCTCGGATTCTAATTTTACCGTGGGCGTCCTGCTTTTGCTGGTTACCCTGTTTATTGTGTTAAACCTGATTCATTCCAGGGACGGGCGGGCTATTATGTCCATCCGGGACAATACCATCGCGGCGGAATCGGTGGGAATCAATGTGACCAAATACAAGATTCTGGCCTTTGCCGTCTCCGCGGCTCTGGCGGGCGTGGCGGGCGTGCTCTATGCCCACAATCTGTCTGTGCTGTCAGCCACCTCCAAGAATTTCGGCTACAATATGTCCATTATGATTCTGGTGTTTGTGGTGTTAGGGGGGATCGGCAGTACCAGAGGGGCCTTGGTGGCCTCGGTGCTTCTCACGCTGCTGCCGGAGCTGCTGAGAGGACTGAACGATTACCGTATGCTGATCTATGCCGTTGTGCTGATCCTTATGATGCTGTTCAACTGGGCTCCCAGGTGCATTGAATGGCGGGAGAAAATCATGCACCGCATCAAGGGCAGAGGGAAAGAGACAAAGGAGGCGGATGTGTAATGGCATTGTTAGAGGTGAAGGACTTAGGCATATCCTTTGGGGGCCTGCGGGCGGTGGATGATTTCAATCTGGAGGTGGAGAAGGGCTGTCTGTACGGCCTGATCGGTCCCAACGGCGCCGGAAAGACCACCGTATTTAATCTGCTCACCGGGGTCTATAAGCCGGGGGAGGGGATTATCCGGCTGGACGGGAAGGATATCACAGGACATAAGACCATAGAGATCAACCAGGCCGGCATTGCCAGAACCTTTCAGAATATCCGGCTGTTCAAGGAGCTTTCGGTGATCGACAACGTGAAGGTGGGACTGCACAATCATAACGGATATTCCACCCTGACGGGGATTCTGCGTCTTCCCAAGTACTATCGGGTGGAGCGGCAGATGGAGGAGGAAGCCATGAAGCTTCTCCAGGTGTTCGGCCTGGACGGGGAGGCACAGACTCTGGCATCCAATCTTCCCTACGGAAAGCAGCGCAAGCTGGAGATCGCCAGGGCGTTGGCCACAAAGCCCAAGCTCCTTCTCCTGGATGAGCCCGCGGCGGGCATGAATCCCAATGAGACCCAGGAGCTGATGGATACCATCCGCTTTGTCAGGAAGAGCTTTGATATGACCATATTGCTGATCGAGCACGATATGAAGCTGGTGAGCGGCATCTGCGAGAAACTCACGGTGCTGAACTTCGGGCGTGTGCTCAGCCAGGGGGAGACCGGGGAGGTGTTGAGCGACCCGGAGGTGATAAAGGCCTATCTTGGCGAATAAATACAGACTGATTTTATTGAGAAACGAGGCAAACTATGTCAATGTTGGAAGTAAAGGATTTACAGGTATATTACGGCGTGATTCAGGCCATCAAGGGCGTGAGCTTCCATGTGGAGGAGGGGGAGGTGATCGCTCTGATCGGCGCGAACGGCGCCGGGAAGACCACCATTCTTCACACCATATCCGGGCTGCTCTCTCCGGCGGCGGGCAGCGTCACCTTCGAGGGGACGGACATCGTAAAGACTCCCGGACACAAAATTGTGTCCATGGGTATGGCTCATGTGCCGGAGGGCAGGCGCGTTTTCGCCCAGCTCTCCGTGCTGCAGAATCTGAAGATGGGCGCGTATACCCGAAAGGACAAGGAGGAGATCAGTCAGTCCTTAAAGGCGGTGTTTGACCGTTTCCCCAGGCTGGAGGAACGCCAGGGACAGATGGCGGGGACCTTGAGCGGCGGGGAGCAGCAGATGTTAGCCATGGGCAGGGCGCTTATGAGCAAGCCCAAGCTGATTTTGATGGATGAGCCCTCCATGGGGCTTTCCCCCATTTTCGTGAACGAGATATTTGACATAATAGAGAAGGTCAGCAAGAGCGGCACCACGGTTCTTTTGGTGGAGCAGAACGCCAAAAAGGCGCTCTCCATCGCGGACAGGGCGTATGTGTTGGAGACCGGAAATATTGTGTTGGAGGGCAGGGCGGAGGAACTGCTTCACAATGATGCCATCAGGAAGGCATATCTCGGTGAATAGGAGAGGATTTGTATGGACAAAATAGCGATTACCATTGCCAGACAGTATGGAAGCGGCGGCAGGACAGTGGGAGAGATGCTGGCGAAGAGGCTTAATATCCACTATTACGATAAGGAGCTGATGAAGCTGGCCAGCGAGGACAGCGGCATCAACGAGGCTCTCTTTGTGAACGCGGATGAGAAGGTGAAGAACAGCAGGCTGTTTCACATTGCAAAGAGCGCCTACAATGGGGAGCTGATTCCGCCGGAGAGCGACGATTTCACCTCCACCGACAATCTCTTCAACTATCAGGCTAAGATTATCCGCAGGCTGGCACAGGAGGAGGCCTGCGTGATTATGGGCAGGTGCGCGGACTATGTCTTAAAGGAGTATGACAATGTGCTCAGCGTGTTTATCCATGCGCCCAGGGAGTTCTGCCTGGAGCAGGCTGCGAAGAAGCACAGCATGACCGAGAGGGAGTTGGAGCGCTTCATACTGAAGACTGACAAGCACAGGGCTGATTACTACAAATATCATACCGGCAGGGAGTGGACGGACGCCCGCAATTACGATCTGTGCCTGGACAGCTCCAAGCTGGGCTTTGACAGATGTGTGGAGGAGATTGTGGCTTATATGAATGTGCGGTTTGCTCTGTCGGAGGAATGAGGGAACCGATGAGTCAATTAAAGAAAAGAGGGAGCTTTCTTCTCTTATTTTTGCTGTCCTGTCTTGCGGCTCTGACCCTGCACTGTAAATTTGAGATTTTCGGGGGAGGATTTCCGGATTCCCCTCTGCTCAACGGACTCAACAAGCTGTCCAATACTTTCACATCGCCGGATTTCGGGGACTTGTTTGTCCTGCTGGGGGTGTGGCTGATGCTGCGCAGTGTATGGGAGAGGGAGGGGAAGACGGACCGGGGCACTTTGCTGTTCTCCCTGGCGCTGTCGGTTGCGCTGGTCACTGCAATCAGTTTTAAAAAATTCGATTCCGCGGCGTTTCTCTTTGCAAACAGCTACCAGATGCTGGTGTCGGTCTTTTGCATAGGCGGTTTTTGGGTGATTCTATACGGCGGGATCAGATGCCTTTCCTTTCTTCTGGAGAGGGCGGTCCACAGAAAACCGGGGGAGTTTTGGAGAAAATATTTCCTCCCGGTGGGTTTTTTTGTGATTTTTCTGGGATGGCTGCCCTGGATTTTGATGAATTATCCCGGTTCCGGCTGCCCGGACAGTATGCTGCAGCTCAAGGAATTTTTTGGCGTGGAGCCCTGGGGAGCGGGGCATCCCCCGCTGTCTACGGTCCTCATGGGAGGGCTCTTTACCCTGGGGCGCAGTGTGGCGGATGCCAATTTCGGTTTCTTTCTGTATTGTCTTCTGCAGACCTGCGTGGGAGCGTGGGTTTTTTCCCTGAGCATGAAGAAACTGCAGAGCATGGGTATCCCCACGGGCTGGTGTCTGGCAGGGGTTGCTTTCTTCGCTTTCACTCCTCTCTGGGGAACCTACGCTCAGTGGGTGGAAAAGGATCTTCTCTACGCGGAGGCGGCGCTGCTGCAAACCGTCTGTATGGCGGAGATTCTGAGAAAGAGGCAGTGCGGCGGCAGGGACGTAGCGCTTTTGACCGGTGCAAGCCTGGGGGCGGTTTTTTTGCGGAACAACGGAATTTACGCGGTGCTTCCGGCGCTGATTCTTCTGTCCCTTTGGCTGAAGGGGAAAAACCGCAGACGGGCTGCGGTGGCCGCGGTGACGGTGTTTGCAGTCTACGAGGGAGCCGTGAGGCTTCTCTATCCCGCTCTGGGCATAGCCGGCATCTCCATGGTGGAATCCCTGAGCGTCCCATTTCAGCAGACGGCCCGATATGTCTGCGAGCATGAGGGGGAACTCACGGAATACGAGAGACAGGTGATCGACGACACCTTCGGATTTGAAAATATGTTCGGCTATGATCCGGAAATATCGGATCCCATCAAAATCCATTATCGGGGAGGGGACCTGAAGGAATACTACGGGATCTGGTTCAGAATGTTTTTCAAGCACCCCGGGACCTATGTGGCAGCCTTTGTCAACAAGGGATACGGTTATCTGGCTCCCGTGTCACAGAACATTGAGGCGTGGGTACAGGAGGAATATTATGATTACATGGAGGAGATCGGCCTGTATCATGTGTTCGACGTAAAGGCTGCCTATGTTCTGGGGCAGATATGGTATCTGAGCATGAACCTTCCTCTGGTAAAGTATCTGTGCACCCCCGGCCTTTACACCTGGATCGTGGCAGTCCTGGTCTTTCTGCTGGCAAGGCGCCGCAGGATGGGGGCCCTGATTCTCTTTGTGCCCAGTGTGATGAATATCCTTGTCTGCCTGGCCTCCCCTCTGTCGGGAGCTATCCGGTATGAGCTGCCCACGGTGGCGTCGGCGCCCTTTCTGATCGGCTGGGCCTGCCTTTTTATCCGGGGTGGAACAGAGGGAAAGCAGGGGTAGACATTTTAGACAAAAGTTTATATTTTTTTAATAAAATAATTATAGTATCTTGACAAAAGGGTAAATTTACTGTAAATTAATAAGAAGGCAGGTGCGGTGTAATGGCATTCGATTCCTGCTCATACTATGGAGGAGAAGCGTTTCATGTATCATTGTAAAAATTGTGGTGAACCTTATGCGACTGATGAAGCCATTATGTGTGTGAAGTGCGGCGTGGCGAGAGGCCAGGGCAGTTATTACTGTCATAACTGCGGCAAACCCCTTGCGCCGGGAGCGGAAGTGTGCTTAAACTGCGGTGTGGCGGCGTTTGGCTCCGGGGCTTTGGGAGGTAAGTCCAAGATTGCGGCAGGTCTGTTGGGTATCTTTCTCGGGTGCTTCGGCGTACATAATTTCTATCTCGGGTATACCGGCAAGGCAGTGACGCAATTGGTGCTTACCATATTGGGCATCGCTCTGTCCTGTATTTTTGTGGGCATTTTTATGGTTTTGGGGAGCTCAATTTGGGGATTGGTGGAGGGTATCATGATTCTCACCGGCTCCATCAATAAGGATGCAAGCGGAATGCTTCTTACCGATTAACATGATTAAAGGAAATTGAAAATGGACGAACAGAATTTTAACAGCGGTGGATCTAATAATTATCAGGATTATACCGGTTCCACCAGCGTCACTCCTGTGGACACACAGGGGCAGGGCGGAGGCAGCGGGACCAATGCCCTGGCTATTATCAGCCTGGTTGTGGGCATTTTATCCATCATCTGCGGATGCTGCGGCGGATGGGTAGGGATTCTCTTCGGTATTGCCGGCATTATCTGCGCTGTGTTTGCAAACAAGGAGGGAAAGAGCGGACTCGCCACGGGCGGTATGGTGTGCTCCATCATCGGTATTGTACTGGGTGTGGTGGTAACTGTTTTGGCGCTGGTTCTTGGCGTTGGGCTCGGTATGCTCGATATGATGTAGGACAGCGGGCGGAAGGAGAATGCGTGAGTCCGGTATCCTGGAAAGACAGCTTTACAGAATTGGGCTTATCGTTTTGGCTCTGGGCGGTCTGTTTGGTTTTGTGTATTTTAAGTTTTTTGTGACCCGCTATACATATCCCTGTGTGTTTTACTCGGGCTTCGGGTTCTATTGTCCCGGATGCGGCGGAACGAGGGCGGTGCTGGCGCTTTTGCACGGCAGGTTTCTGGAGGCGCTGTGGTATCATCCGCTGGTTCCCTATTCGGCGGCATTATTTGCGGGTTTTATGCTTACGCAGACTCTGGAGAGACTGCATGTGGGAAATATCAAGGGTTGGAAGTTTCATAACTGGTATCTGTGGGCTGCCCTCGCCATTATTATTTGCAACTGGGCTCTCAAGAACTATTTGTGGCTGACTTTTGGTATCGAGGTATGAATCTATTTGAAAAAATAGAAATATATTTGCACTAAAGAAAGTGCATAGGAGGAAGATGCTATGAACAAGAAAACAACAGGAATCGTCGCTTACATCACCTTTATTGGCTTGATTGTAGCCTTTTGCGCGGGGGATAAGGAAGGGGCTAAATTCCACCTGAACCAGGCACTGGTGATCGTTTTGGCGCAGTTGGCTATGTCGGTGGTCAGCTTTGCACTGGGCTTTGTTCCTATTGTGGGCGGTATCATTGCCACTGTGATCAGTTTGTTCCTGTTTATTTGCTGGCTCCTGGGCTTGATTTCGGCTATCAAGGAGGAGGAGAAGGAAGTTCCCCTGCTTGGCCAGATCAAGATCTTAAAGTAATTCGGGATGTCAGAGGACGAAGAAAACGAGAAAACAGGCATTCTGCGGAAGCGGAATGCCTGTTTTTTTGACGTCTGCATTTTGGAAAACGGCCGGCCTGTCGGTCCGGTCTCATTCATTGGCTGGCGGTAGTGGCAAGCCCCATGGCCTCAGGGTCGTCCCCGTGTAGCAGAGTGATAATAATTTGAATCCTTCGGAAAGCCCGGGCCTCGTTTTCCCTGGCGTACTCAAAGGCAGCGATGAAGGCCTCCTGGTCGTAGGAGTCGTTGGTGTATGCGTCGGTAAAGCTGGAGACGGCTTCCTCCATGTAAGATCCCGCTTCATCGGCCAATTCCTCCAGATAATCAAACTCCTCAGGAAAATCCAGCTCGGCAAACTGTTGAAATTCTGTGTTCAAGCCCTCCAGAAGCGCCAGCATCTCCTCCACAGCGGTTTCCGATTCGGTATCCAGGCTGTTTATCTGAGTGTCAATATTGGAAACATTGGTGCAGAAGCTGTCCACATCCGTCATAAATTGTTCCAGCTCAGGATCCTTTCCGCAGGCGGTCAGCATACCGATGACCGAAGCGGCAGCCGCCAGAAATCGCAGTCGGTTTTTCAAAACAAATTCCTCCGTCAAAGAAAGATATTAAAAATTTATCATATTTTAAGAAAAGTTGCAATATGTTAATGTGAATTTGTCGAAAAAACAGTAACGGGGAAACCTCGGAAACGGCTCCGATATACGGTGCCTGCAGCGCAACGGCCCGGCTTGAGGCTGAACCGTTACAAACATCGGCCCGAATCAAAAACTTTCCTTTACGATTAAATTGTATCTATGGTATAATGTTTCTTATTCCCGCGTGAGATGGGAGGAAGGGCGCATGGAAGCCGGGGGCTTCGAGGGCGTCTGACGGGTGTGAGGACAGAGGGTGACTGACTATGACGAGAAAAGAGTTTCAGGCGATTACACAGAATCAAATATTATATTTGGATGGGGCTACCGGTACGAATCTGGTGCGGGCGGGTATGCCCGCGGGGGTCTGTCCTGAGGAGTGGATATGCGGGCATCGGGAGGTTATGTTGAGGCTGCAGAGACGGTATGTGGAGGCGGGCACGGATATTTTGTATGCCCCCACCTTTACCGCCAACCGGATCAAGCTGGCGGAGTACGGTCTGGAGGGGCGGATGGAGGCGCTGATACAGGAGCTGGTGGGCATTTCCAGGGAGGCTGCGGAGGCAGGCGGGGACCGGAAGGTATATATAGCCGGGGACCTGACCATGACGGGGGAGCTTTTGAAGCCCATGGGCTCTTTGGAGCTGGAGGAGCTGGTTGATATCTATAAGGAGCAGATCCTTTGTCTTGAGAGAGCCGGGGTGGATCTTTTGGCAGTTGAGACCATGATGAGCCTGGCGGAGACCAGGGCGGCTCTGATTGCGGCGAAGGAGGTCTGCGACCTGCCGGTGATGGTAACCATGACCTTTGAGAAGGACGGCAGAACCTTGTACGGAACGGATCCGCGGACGGCGGCCATTGTGGCGGAGAGCCTGGGGGCCTGTGCCGTGGGGGTCAACTGTTCCACAGGGCCCGCCCATATGAAAGGTCTGATCGCCGATATGGCCGCCGTGACACGCATTCCCATTGTGGCCAAGCCCAACGCGGGGCTGCCCTTTTTGAATGAGCAGGGGGAGACCTGCTATGACATGGACGTTCCCGACTTTGTGGGGGAGATGGAAGAACTGGTGGAGGCGGGAGCATCCGTCCTGGGGGGCTGCTGCGGCACCGACCCTGAGTTTATCCGCAGGCTTTGTGAGACCTTCGGCAGGGAGAGCAAGGAGGTTCCCCGCAGACCGGAGGGGATGCGGTATCTGACCTCCGAGCGCATGACGGTGTCCTTTGGATTGGAGGACGGATTTCTCATTGTAGGGGAGCGGATCAATCCCACCGGGAAGAAGCTGCTGCAGGCGCAGCTTCGGGAGGGCAGTCTGGAGAAGGCCCTTGTGTTTGCCGAGGAACAGGAGCGTTGCGGAGCCCGTATCCTGGACATCAATATGGGAATGAGCGGCATCGACGAGAAAGAGATGATGCTGCGGGCCATAGATGAGGTGAGCGGCGTGACGAGCCTTCCCCTCTCCCTGGATTCCAGCTATGTGGAGGTGCTGGATGCGGCGCTGCGCCATTATCCCGGTAGGGCGCTGATCAATTCCGTCTCTCTGGAGAAGGACAAATTTGAGAGGCTGCTTCCCATCGCGGCCAAGTACGGGGCCATGTTTATCCTGCTTCCGCTGTCCGACAGAGGTCTTCCGGAGAACCTGGAGGAGAAAAAGGAGATTATAGAAACCATCTATGAGAGAGCGCTTTCCCTTGGAATGTGCAGCGAGGATATCGTTGTGGACGGCCTGGTGGCCACGGTGGGAGCAAACAGACGGGCGGCTCTGGAGACGCTGGAGACCATCCGCTATTGTAAGGAGCGGGGGTTTGCCACGATCTGCGGCCTGTCCAATATTTCCTTCGGTATGCCGGAGAGAAGCTTTGTGAACACGGCCTTTTTGAATCTGGCCATCCAGGCGGGGCTTACCATGGCTATCGCAAATCCTTCCCAGGAGCTTCTGGTGAGCTGCGCCCTGGCCACGGATCTGCTGCTTGCCAAGGAGGGGGCGGACATCCGCTACATCGAGCAGGCCGGCCGGGTGCGGGAGGAGCGCGAGCGAAAAGAGGCGGAGCTGGAAGAACAGTACGCCGCCGCCAGGAATCTTGCGCAGACCGTGTTGAGCGGCAAAGCTTTCGGCGGTAAGGGCCCGGCCCGGACTGGCAGTGCCCTGTCAGGCGCCTCGTCAGGCGCAGGAGAAGGGGCAGACCATGTGTCAGGCGCCTCGTCGGGCGCAGGAGAAGGGGCAGGCCATGGGGCAGGCGCCTCGTCGGGCGCAAGAAGTGCGGCAGGCGGCGGGAACGGCAATGCCGCGGTCCAGACGGGAGGCGGCAGAGAAACGACTGCGGGCGGGGAGGGCGCAGGAGCCCCGGAAGCCTCCGCTCTCAGGACGGACTTAAAAAACGCCGTGCTGAAGGGAAACAGAAACGGAATTGAGCAGATAGTCCGCCGGGCTCTGGACGGGGGAGAGGAGCCCCAGGCGCTGTTAAATGAGGTGCTCCTGCCGGCCATCAATGAGGTGGGGGACTACTTTGACAGGGGAAAGTATTTTCTGCCCCAGCTTATTGCCGGAGCGGAGGCTATGAAGAATGCCATACAGGTGCTGGAGCCTCTGCTGTTGCAGGAGAAGGAAGGCGAAGATATGCCCGTGGTGGTGATCGCCACCGTGGAGGGGGATATTCACGATATCGGCAAGAACCTGGTGGCGCTGATGTTAAAAAATTACGGCTTCAAGGTGATTGACTTGGGTAAGGATGTGCCGAAGGAGCGGATAGTGGAGGCGGCCAAGGAGCATCATGCGCAGATTATCGCGCTCTCGGCGCTGATGACCACCACCATGCAGAGAATGCGGGAAGTGATCGCTCTGGCCCGAAGGGAGACGCCGGAGGCAAAGGTGATGATAGGGGGCGCGGTGATCACCCAGGAGTATGCGGACGAGATCGGCGCGGACGGTTATTCCGGGGACGCGGCGGAGGCCGTGAGACTTGCGAACAGATTAAAATCATAGGATGGAAAGGATCGGTGATTTACATGAATGGAGCAGATGCCATTGTGAAATGTCTGGAGGCGGAGGATGTGAAGGTGGTCTTCGGTTATCCCGGCGTTGCCATCTGTCCTTTTTACAACAGTATATTGGAGTCTGAAATCAGGACGGTTCTGATCAGAACGGAGCAGAACGCGGCCCATGCGGCCAGCGGTATGGCCAGGCTGACCGACAGGCCGGGGGTGTGCGCCGTGACCTCCGGACCGGGCGCCACCAATGTGATCACAGGGGTGGCCACCGCCTTTGCGGACAGCATTCCTCTGATTGTTATCACCGGGCAGGTCAACAGCGAGCTTTTGGGCAGCGATGTGTTTCAGGAGGCGGATATCACGGGGGCGGTGGAGTCCTTTGTGAAATACAGCTATCTTGTAAAGAATGTAAACGATATTCCCAGGGTGTTCAAGGAGGCGTTTCACATTGCCAACACCGGGCGCAAGGGCCCTGTGCTGATCGATGTTCCCATAGACATCCAGAATGCTTCCTTAAGCCGGTTCCGCTACCCCGAAGAGGTCAATATAAGAACCTATAAGCCCACGGTGAAGGGACATGCGGTGCAGATCAAGAAGGTTTTGGGGGAGCTGAAGCGGGCCAGGCGCCCGATTATCTGCGCGGGAGGCGGAGTGCTTTTGAGTCAGGCCCAGGGAGAGCTGCGCACCTTCTCGGAGAAGTATCACATACCCGTGGTATCCACCATGATGGGAATCGGCGTTATGCCCACCAGACATCCCCTGTACTTCGGCATGGTGGGCAACAACGGCAAGCCCTACGCAAACTGTGCCATGAACGAGTCGGATCTGCTGATCATGGTGGGGGCCAGGGTGGCGGATCGGGCCGTGAGCCAGCCGGATTTGATCACCAACGGCAAGGTCCTCGTCCACATCGACGTGGATCCTGCGGAGATCGGCAAAAACGCAGGACCCACCATACCCTTGGTAGGGGATGCCAAATGTATTTTCCAGGATTTTCTCCGGGAAGAATTTCAGGGGGATTATGAGGACTGGATTGTGACTCTGAATCGCTACAGGGAGGAGCTTAAGCCCCGCAGGAGTCCCAAGCCCAGCTTTGTGGACCCGGCGGCCTTTATCACCATGCTCTCCGAGAAGATGGAGGAGGACGCCGTGTATGTGGCGGATGTGGGACAGAACCAGATCTGGTCCTGCGGTTATACGGTGGTGAAGGAGGGAAAGTTTCTCACCTCCGGCGGTATGGGCACCATGGGATATTCCATCCCGGCGGCCATGGGGGCCAAGATCGCCTGTCCCAATAGGCAGGTGGTGGCGGTGTGCGGGGACGGCTCCTTCCAGATGTCCATGATGGAGTTGGCCACCTACAGGCAGCACCATGTGCCCGCGAAGATCATCGTCCTCAAAAACAATTATCTGGGGATGGTGAGGGAATACCAGCATTATACCTACAAGGATCATTATTCCGTGGTGGATCTGTCCGGCAGCCCGGATCTGGAGAAGCTGGCGGCGGCCTACGATTTTGATTTTTGCCGGCTTGAGAACATGGACCGGGCGGAGGAAGCCATAGATGCCTTTTTGGGCAGCGACAGGTCGGTGCTGATGGAATGTCTGATCGATCCCATGGATTTGGTAAAGTGAGGTGCGGAATATGAAAAAGAGAAGAATATACTCTGTTCTGGTGGAGAACCGTTCCGGCGTGCTGTGCAAGGTAGCGGGGCTGTTTTCCAGGAGATGCTTTAATATAGACAGCCTGGCCGTGGGGGAGACGGACGACACGGTGGTGTCCTGCATGACCATCGTCTCCAGCGGGGACGAGCGCACCATCGAGCAGATCGAGAAGCAGCTCAACAAGAAGCTGGACGTCATCAAAGTCAAGACCTTCGAGGAGCAGCAGTGCGTCACCAGGGAGCTGATGCTGATGAAGATCAAGTACAATAAGAACAACCGCAGGGAGATCATGGAGATCTGCGAGGCCATGAGGGCCCAGATCGTAGATATGTCCATCCACTATATGATGATTCAGATATGCGACACACCGGACAGAATCAAACTGCTGATCAATATGTTCCAGTCCATCAGCATTGTGGAGGTGGCCAGGACGGGCACCCTTGCCCTGTGTAAATGCATGGAAAACGATGAATAGCCGGATTAGCGATTGACAAGCAGACATGAAATTGATATATTATACTCACGAACGATTAGGTTTTCCCTTCTGCCCGGCGTATATTGCCCGATTGTGCGATGTGTGCCGGGCAGGAATCGGAAAAACCAGCGTTTGTCGGTGTGGATAACAGCGGGGGTTCCCGGGAAAGGCATGACGGTTAAGATGCATAAGAAAGTATTTCAGTTGTTGGTGGACAATACATCCGGCGTGTTGAGCCGCATTTCCGGCCTGTTTTCCAGGCGCGGGTACAATATCGAGAGCATCACGGCGGGAGTTACGGCGGATTCCAGATTTACCCGCATCACCATAGTCACCAGCGGTGACGACGAGGTGCTGGAGCAGATCGAGAAGCAGGTGGCCAAGCTGGTGGATGTGCGGGATATCAAGGAGCTTAAGCCGGACAGAAGCGTGTTCAGGGAGCTTGTGATGATCAAGGTCAAGGCCACGGCCCAGGAGCGTCAGAGCATTATCTCCGTGGCGGATGTATTCCGGGCAAATATCGTGGACGTGGCCCCGGAGAGCCTGATTATCGAGCTCACCGGCAATCAGAGCAAGATCGAGGCTTTCATCAATCTTTTAAACGGCCATGAAATTCTGGAGCTGGCCAGGACTGGCATTGCCGGCCTTTCCCGCGGCGCGGAGAATATCGCCTATTTTGACTGACCGGATCTAATGAGAAGCTGTTAGCTCTAGGGCAAAACCTATCAGTTATAAAGAAACTTAACAAACGGAGGAAAACAAAAATGGCAAAGATTTTTTATCAGGAGGATTGTAACCTCTCTCTCCTGGAGGGGAAGACCATTGCGGTCATCGGGTACGGAAGCCAGGGCCATGCCCATGCGCTGAATGCGAAAGAGTCCGGCTGTCACGTGATTATCGGACTGTACGAGGGTTCCAAGTCCTGGGCCAGGGCCGAGGCTCAGGGGTTTGAGGTATATACCGCGGCTGAGGCCGCAAAGAAGGCGGACATCATTATGATCCTGATCAATGACGAGCTTCAGGCCGCCATGTACAAGAAGGATATCGAGCCCAACCTGGAGGCGGGCAATATGCTGATGTTCGCCCATGGCTTCAACATTCACTTCGGCCAGATCGTGCCTCCGGGGGATGTGGACGTCACCATGATCGCCCCCAAGGGACCGGGACATACGGTGAGAAGCGAGTATCAGGCCGGAAAGGGTGTTCCCTGCCTGGTGGCCGTACATCAGGACGCCACCGGGAAGGCGCAGGATATGGCGCTGGCATATGCGCTGGCCATCGGCGGAGCCAGGGCGGGGGTTTTGGAGACCACCTTCCGCACCGAGACGGAGACCGACCTCTTTGGCGAGCAGGCAGTGCTGTGCGGCGGCGTGTGCGCTTTGATGCAGGCCGGATTTGAGACTTTGGTGGAGGCGGGCTACGACGCCAGGAACGCATATTTTGAGTGCATCCATGAGATGAAGCTGATTGTGGATCTGATTTATCAGAGCGGCTTTGCGGGAATGCGGTATTCCATCTCCAACACGGCGGAGTACGGCGACTATATCACAGGTCCCAAGATCATCACCGACGAGACAAAGGCAACCATGAAGAAGATTCTGAAGGATATCCAGGACGGTACCTTCGCCAAGGATTTCCTGCTGGATATGTCTTCCGCCGGCGGGCAGGCTCATTTCCGCGCATTGAGAAAGCTGGCTTCCGAGCATCCTTCCGAGAAGGTGGGCGAGGAGATCAGAAAGCTTTACAGTTGGAACAATGAGAGCGACAAACTGATCAACAACTAACTTGAGAGACAGAGGGGGATGCCGGTTACAGCATCCCCTTGTTTGTCAGGAGGCCCCCAGGGCGTTTGTCTCCCCCAGCCCGGCGAGGGAGGAATGAGAGTCGGTTATTTGCGTCTGAACAGGAGGTATAAGACATGGCAACATTTCGGGATAAGATGAGGCCCCCTAAGGGGGTGGAGCCGGAATACTGGTTTACGGAGGCCTATCGCAGGCATAAGGGACATCCTTTGCTTACGCTGGTGAGCCTCTACCGAGGAAATTATCATAAGTTTGTGCTGGCGGTGCTCTTTTTCTTCTTAAAGCACGCCTGTGTTTGGGTCCTTCCCATTGTCACCGCGGGGATTATCAACGACATCACCTCCCGCAACCCGGACAGCGTGAGAAATCTGATTTTTTATTCCGTGCTGATGGTGGGGCTGATCGTGTTAAATGTCCCCATGAATTATCTGTACACGGATTACAAGAGCCAGGCCACCCGGTATGCCGAGACCGGACTGCGCAAAGCGCTGATCCGCAAGCTGCAGCAGCTTTCCATCTCTTATCATGTGGATACCCAGTCGGGGCGGCTGCAGTCCAAGATCATGCGGGATGTGGAGGCGGTGGAGGGGCTGTCCACGCAGATGTTTTTGAGTATCTTAAACATAGCGCTGAACATCGGCGTGGCGCTGGTGGTCACAGTCAGCAGGAGCCTGGTGGTATTTCTCTTTTTCCTGGTGACCACACCCATCGCCGCCGTCACTATGGTTTCCTTCCGGTCCGCCATGAGAAAGCGAAACGCGGAGTTTCGAAAGGAGATGGAGGAGACCTCGGCCAGGGTTATGGAGATGGTGGAGCTGGTTCCCGTCACCAGAGCCCACGCTCTGGAGGAGGAGGAAGTGGAGAAGATGAGCGACCAGCTCTTTACCGTGGCGGAGAAGGGGTATAAGCTGGATCTGGTGCAGGCTCTTTTCGGCTCCGTGGGCTGGGCTATTTTTCAGATTTTTCAGATTGTGTGCCTTGCGTTTACGGGATATCTGGCCTTCAAAAGCAGGATTCAGCCGGGGGATATCACGCTGTATCAGAGCTATTTCGCCACCATTGTCAACCAGGTGTCCGCCATTATCGCCCTTGTACCCACCATGGCCAGGGGGATCGAGTCGGTGAATTCCATCGGGGAGGTGCTTCTGTCGGAGGATGTGGAGCACAACGAGGGCAAGAGGCTTTTGGAAAAGGTGGAGGGGAGGTTTTCCTTCCGGAATGTGCATTTTAAGTACCACGACGGCGAGAAGGATATCTTAAACGGACTGAATCTGGATGTGGCTCAGGGCGAGACCATCGCTCTGGTGGGCGAGTCCGGCGCGGGCAAGACCACTCTCGTCAACATGGTTATCGGCTTCTTTTTGTCGGACAGCGGAGCGGTTCTCATGGACGGGCAGGATCTTCGGGAGATTGATCTGCGCAGCTACCGCAAATACCTGGCGGTGGTGCCTCAGACCTCCATCCTGTTCTCCGGAACCATACGGGACAATATTACATACGGTTGTGAGGGAGTCACGGAGGAGAGACTGGCGGAGATCGTCCGCGCCGCCAATCTAAAGGATCTGGTGGATTCCCTCCCCAAGGGACTGGATACCATGGTGGGAGAGCACGGGGGCAAGCTTTCCGGAGGACAGAGGCAGAGAATTTCCATCGCCCGGGCGTTGATACGCAATCCAAAGATCATTGTTTTGGACGAGGCCACCTCTGCTCTGGACAGCATCTCCGAGAAGCTGATCCAGGAGGCGGTAAACAATCTGACCAGAAACCGGACTACCTTTATCGTGGCCCACAGGCTTTCCACCATACGGGACGCGGACAGGATCGCCGTGATTTCGGGAGGACGGTGCGTGGAATGCGGAACCTATGAGGAGCTGATGGAGAAGCAGGGCGAGTTTTACCGCCTGAAGGTGCTTCAGAGCTAGTGTACTTGGATATAAGTGTGTCAGCACACTGATTTGCTGACAGGTTCATAATTTTCGTCTTGTTCCGGCGCACTAAAAAACCGCTGAGACGTTTCTTTGGCAGGATTGCCGGAAACGGTCTCAGCGGTTTTTATGTGGTATAAGGACCGGTCAAAAATAGAAATTGCGCCAGTTCTTTATAATCTTTCCGGCTTCGTCGGAGCTCACGCCCGTGATGCGGCAGAACTCCTGGATGGCGAACACGGTCTCATGCTGGCTGATCATATGATTTACCGACTCGAAAGCGGACCTGGGGTACTGTGCGCCGCCCACGGTGAGCATATTGTTCCGCTGCAGACGCTTACTCTGCCTTTTGTTGTTGGTGAGGAGAAAGACTAAAGAGGCAATGCCCACGGCGGTGCCTATGACGCCGAAGATAAACATTCCCCTGACAGCGTCGGCGTAGAAAGTGTCGATGTAGACGGGCAGCACATATTTGTCAAGTTCTCCCTGG
The DNA here is from genome assembly GCA_949948715.1 of uncultured Lachnospiraceae bacterium. Lineage (GTDB taxonomy): Bacteria > Bacillota > Clostridia > Lachnospirales > Lachnospiraceae > Acetatifactor. The sequence continues at coordinate 118,422 of CATLGW010000001.1, forward strand.
CTTTCGAACCATTCGATCTCCTCGAAATATTCCTTCATGTACCGGAACATCTTATCATCCATTTTTCGCAGAGCGCCCTGCTTGGCCAGGGTAGTTGCGCCGTAGTCGGCAGTCTGGTCGGAAAGCCAGGCCCAGGTCTCTTCCGTGATCTTCTCCATGGTCTTTCTGTCTGCGCCGGAGGGTACTTCTATGCCAATCCAGTAGGTATCCTCCCCGGAGAAGGCGGGAATGGCATAATAGTAAGTGTAGTCCCTGCTGGTGATGGATCCGTTTTGTTTCCTCGTGGTCTCCAGGGTGCCGAAGCAGCCCAGGGACAGGTCAAACTTGCTGTCGATCATGTCAAAGCTGCCGATATCGTTGTAATCGGTATCCCTGCTGTAGAGATCCACCGGAGGCAGGAAAGCAGAGATCCCGTCTTTAAAGTCCATCACTAAAAACATAATGCCTACGAAGCCCACCATCAGCCCTATGTAGCTGAAAACCCTTAAAACAGCATTTCCTTTGCGCATTTTAGCAACCTCTTTTCTTTGTATTTTTCTCCTTTTTGAGAAGCAACGGCATAATGACCGTCCTTTTCTTAAATTGTATCAAATTGCCAGGTAATTGACAATCGTCTTTAGAAATTCTTTTCTTTTTTCTGAAGCTTTCCTTTTGATTTTTTTGGTTAAATAAATGACAGGAAGGAAAGATACGGTTATAATGGGATTACGAGAATATGAGGGCAGAGGGATAAAGGCATGGAGGAAAAGTATCGCATTTTAGTCGTGGAGGATGACAGGGAAATCCGCGAGGGGATTGAGATTTATCTGAAGAATCAGGGATATGAGGTCTGCCAGGCGGCCAACGGGAAGGAGGGCCTTGCGTGCGCCTCCTGTCAGGAGATACATCTGGCCATCGTGGATATCATGATGCCGGTGATGGACGGCGTGACCATGGTGATGAAGCTGAGAGAGCAGGAGTATGAGTTCCCTGTGATTATGCTCTCGGCCAAGTCGGAGGAGGTGGATAAGATCGTGGGGCTCAATATGGGGGCGGACGATTATGTCACCAAGCCCTTTACGCCTCTGGAGCTGATGGCCAGGGTCCGCTCCCAGCTTCGCAGGTACTCCCGTTATCTCCATGTGGTAAAGGATGAGGAGCAGTCCCATGTCTATACCATCGGCGGGCTGGAGCTGAACGAGGACACGGTGGAGGTCACCGTAGACGGGGAAGCCGTGAAGCTGACTCCCATGGAGTTTAAGATCGTGCAGCTTCTGATCAAGAATCCCGACCGGGTGTTTTCCGCGGATGAAATCTACGAGCGCATTTGGAACGAGAAGGCGGTGAACACGGATACCATTATGGTGCATATCCGGAATATCCGTCAGAAGATTGAGATTGATCCCAAGAATCCCAAGTATATCAAGGTGGTATGGGGTGTGGGGTATAAGATTGACAGTAAGGTGTAATGGGAACAGGCAAAACGCTTAAAGATAGGAGTCGGTATGGAGATGAACGGGGAAAAGAAAAACAGGGGAGAGCGTCGGCTCAGGGAGAGGCATCTGAAAAACTGGGTCACCTGCGGGCTGGCCCTGAGTCTTTTGTGCGCGAGTGTATTCCTCTCCCTTTACGGCTATCTGCATGAACGGCTGAAGGACCGGATTAGCCAGACCGGGAGGGAAGAGCAGTACGGGATACAGTGGCTCTGGCAGAGCAATTATCTGCTGTACCTGGATCTGTACAATAAGGTTAACGGCAGCCATCTGTCCTGCTCAGAGCTCTACCTGGGGGGGCTTTTCGAGGAGATAGAGGACCTCCGGAGGGAGATGGATCAGACAGCGGAGCAGGACGGAGAGATGACTGACTCCGAATACGTTGCGTACGAGTTAAGTCGGCAGGAATTGCAAAGACTGGAGGGCATAAAGGAGAATTTTCAGCTCTATTTTGACCGCGTCAAGGAGTCCTATGGATTTCTGAATCGGATTTTTGATTATCAGATTGAGGATCTGGAGACCGGGGCTGTGGTGTCCAATGTGCCGGGCGGGGAGCTCTCCCCGAATGACAGCGCCTTTTACATCAGCTTTGTCTTTGACGGGGACGGCGGCATGGAGCTGGAGGAGTCTGTGGCCGTCAGGGACTTGGATGAGACAGAGCTTCGCAAATATATTGGCGGCGCTTACAGGGATCAGAATCTGTTCGAACTGTTTTGGCTCTTTTCGGAGCGGGTGGGAGCCGATGTCTCGCCGGCCCGGTCGCTCACCGTGCCCGTAAACTGCAGAGTTACCTACCGGATCGGAGAAGATGCCTGGAATACCATTTCGGGGGGGTTGCAAAACCTTTATATCTATTGGGACGAATCTTATCAAGTGGTGCGGCTTATGGATAATTTTGACGGATACGGCAGCTACTACGGCGCTTCCTACGAGATGGGCTGGTCGGGGGGGTTCGCGGTGGTGGAGATCCTTCTGCTCATCGTCTTTGCGGCGGGGATTTTCCTGCCGGCCATCGACGGGGAAAAACCCTGGATAAAGGGGAGAATCTTTAAGACTCCTCTGGAAATCCTGGTAGTCCTTGGAATCAACATACTCAGTCTGATGACGAACCTGATGGATATGGCGCTGTATACCATGGAGGGAAGCATGGCCTCCGTCATAAGCCGGTCCTTATCTCTGTCGGAGACGGCGGGATGGAATCTGAGTTATCTGATCAACCTTGCGGTGCTGACCTGTTACTTTTTCTTTTGCTGGTATTTGGGGGTGTGTATGCGCGGTGTCAGGGAGTTGAAAATCGGAGGTTATCTGAAGGAGCGAAGCCTGGTGGGAAGAAACGCCGCCTGGGTTTATGAGAAGATCAAGGGGTTTTACAGGGAGCTTGCGACGGTGGATCTGACAAAGAAACGCCGGAGAATCATCGTCAAGGTGGTGCTTGTCAATGCCGTAATCCTGTTTGGAATCTGCAGTCTCTGGTTTGGGGGCTGGGCGGTGACGGTGATTTATTCCCTGGGGCTGTTCTGGTTTTTAAACCATTATGTCAGCGACCTGCAGAAAAAATACGGCGTGCTCCTTCGGGCCATCAATCAGATTGCGGCGGGGTATCTGAATGTGTCCATCACGGAGGAACTGGGGGTCTTTGAACCCTTTAAGCCGCAAATTTACAGAATACAGGAGGGATTTAAGAAAGCCGTGGAGGAGGAGACAAAGAGCCAGCGCATGAAGGCGGAACTGATCACCAATGTTTCACATGATCTGAAGACACCGCTCACTGCCATTATCACTTATATTGACCTCCTGAAGGGGGAGAACCTGACGGAGGAACAAAGATCAGGGTATCTGGATACTCTGGAGCGGAAGGCGTTTCGCCTGAAGGCCCTGATTGAGGATCTCTTTGAGGTCAGCAAGGCAAATTCTCACAATATCACCCTTCATCTGATGGATGTGGATCTTGGCAATCTGGTCAAGCAGGCGGCCTTTGAGATGGAGGATAAGCTTAAGGAAGCGCAGCTTGACCTGCGCATGAATCTGCCGGAGGAGAAGATTGTACTGCGGCTGGACAGTCAGAAGACCTATCGGATATTCGAGAATCTGTTCGGCAATGTGGCCAAATACGCCCTTCACGGCACGAGAGTCTACGCGGAGTGCAAATGCGTGGAGGACAGGGCGGCGGTTACCTTAAAAAATATTGCCGCCGAGGAGATCACCACGGCCGGGGAGGAACTGACGGAGCGGTTTGTCAGAGGGGATGCCTCCCGGAACACGGAGGGGAACGGCCTGGGGCTGGCCATAGCCCGGAGCTTTGCGGAGCTGCAGGGTGGTCTGCTGAAGGTGGATGTGGACGGGGATTTGTTTAAGGTGACGGTGAGCTTCCCCCTGGAGGAGGTTCCACCGAGTGAGGCGTAAGTATTGACGAGGAGCACCCGCCCCTTCGGAATGCTTGTAGAATATTTCTTTATGGTATATAATAGAGGATATTAAGCAAGCTGCGGAAGGGGCATGGTTGTTTCCATGAAGAAGATATTGGAAAGTCAGAAGATATTGGCAGCTCTCGGGGCTGTGGGAATGCTGGTCATCGTATGTGTGCCGCTTCTTATCATTGCGGGATACAATTATCCTCAGGGGGATGATTTGGGCTACAGTGCGTCGGTGCACCGCCTGGCGGAGGGCGGCGCACCCTTTTGGTCCCTTCTCTGGGAGGCGGCGGCCAAGGCCCGGGACACCTGGTCTTCCTGGCAGGGCAGCTTCTCGGCCTGTTTTCTTATGGCCCTGCAGCCGGGGGTTTTCGGGGAACGGTTTTACGGGCTGGGCACCTGGATTCTGATTGGTTCTCTGTTGGCTTCGGAGCTGATGCTGTGCCGGAGGATATTTGGGAAGAGGGCCGACAGACTCAGCCTTGTGACTCTGTGGGCGCTGGCCTGTCTTATGCAGATTTTGTTTATACCCTATTTGAACGAGGGATTTTACTGGTATAACGGCAGCGTCTATTATACCTTTTTCTATTCCCTGTCGCTTTTTTTGTGCGGGGAGACCTTTCTGCTCATGAGGGAAGGGATGACGGCGGGGCAAAAGAGGCTCCATATGTCTCTGGCGGTGTTTCTTGCCTTTCTGACGGGAGGGGGAAACCTGGCCACCGGCCTGGGAACCGCCGTGTTTCTGGCACTTTTGTGGGCTGTGGGGATCCTTGGGAAAAAGCCCTGGGTGAAAAGGCTTCTGCCCGTTCTTTTGGTGTATCTGGCGGCCTTTTTTCTGAATGTGTTCGCGCCGGGCAATCAGGTGCGTCAGATGTCTCAGTCGGAGCATATTTCCGCGGTCCGGGCAGTCTGTCTGGCCCTCTGTCATTCCTTTCGAAACTGCGTTTTCTGGTGCGATCTGAGGATGTTTCTTATTCTGGCGGCGGCGATTCCCCCTCTGTGGAGGTTGACCGGGTCAGTCCGGGGCCGTTTCCGGTTTCCCGGCCTGTTCACCGTAGCGTCCTTTTTAGTCTATGCCTCTCAGATGGCTCCCATCTCTCAGGTCAACGGCTCTTACGGCCCCTGCAGGATGGTGAATATCTTCTGGTATGGCTGCGTCGTTCTCTTTCTGACGGTGGAGGGCTACTGGCTGGGGTGGCTTCGCACTAAAAGGGGGATTATGGACCGCCTGGCGGGGGTGAGGGGCCTTGGCAGGAAATATTTCGGCGTCTTTCAGCTTGTGATGCTCCTTTTGTGGGGAGGCGCGGCGCTTGGGGGAGACCTGATGGAATGTTCCGCCTATGTGGCCTATCGTTCTTTGAAAAACGGATATGCGAAAGACTTTGCGGCGGAGTGGGAGGAGAGACTTGCCCTTTTGCGGGATGACTCCTTGGAGGAGGTATGGCTGGAGGAGTTTAAGAATCGGACGGAGCCTTTATTTTACTGCGATATCTCCCCGGACAGCGGGGACTATTTTAATCTCTCCATGGCCGAATATTACGGAAAGAAAAGCGTGAATCTAAAGAAGGGCGACTGACGCGTCGGTTATCGGGACCCCAGGCGAATAATTGACGCGGGAATACGGCTCTCAAAGAGAGTGAATCAAAGAAAGGGACCTTTAAGTGCTGCAATGAGGAGCGTGGATATGGGAGAACTGGAAAAGTCACAAAGGGGGAGAGGAATCGGCGTGACAGAAATCGCCAGAGGGTTTGTGAGTCTTCTCTGCCTGTGTTTGGCGGCGGTTATTTTTTTCTATGGCATGAGAACCTCCTTCTCCCATTGGGATGAGGAAAAGGGCGGTTACACGGAGCTTTTTCTGCCCCGGGTGAGAGATGACCTGGGGGGAAATGTTATTTCGCTTCTGGCGATGCTTGTGGGGGTATGGCTTATCTATCATTTTATAAGGCCCTTATTCCGGCGGGGATGTCTGCAAAAGGGCATCCCGTGGTTTTTTACGGCGGCGGTCCTTCTTTTGTCGGCCGGGTTTGTGATCTCCCTGAGAGTAATCCCCATCCTGGATCCCGGCATGATTGTAGCCATGGTGGAGGAGGCCTTGCGGGGGGACTGGCACTGCTTTGAGCAGGGGCAGTATATGTCCAATTATTTTCACCAGGCGGGACTGTTCGGGGTGCTGTATTTTCTGGGGGGACTGTTTCCCCAGGGCTGGCGGTATTATCAGTTTGTCAATTGTCTGGCTCTGGGGGGGATTGCGGCGGTGGGAAGTCGCCTGGCAGAGCGGACGGGGCATGTAAGGGGCGGGTATGTTTATCGGATGCTTTTGCTGACCTGTGTTCCGGCCTATCTCTACACCGCTTTTATCTACGGAGAGCTTCTGTCGACTTTTTTGTGTCTCTGCGCGGTTTTGACGGCGGTCTTGGCCCTGGAGGGGAAGGACGGCCCGGGCAGGCTGTTTTTGCTCCTCCTCTTCATGTTCGGAGGTATCTGGATCAGGAAAAATTCCCTGATCGTGCTGGCGGCTCTTGTGCTGTATGCGCTCTGGAAGGCTCTGGCGGACAGGAGGCCTGCCCGTCTCAAAATCGCTGCGGCGCTGCTTTTGTCTTTGGTCCCCTATTTCGTGTGCGGAAATCTCATCTTTCGGGACCGCATTGAACGGCATGAGGGAATCCCGGCGGCGGCCTGGGTGGTGATGGGGATGGAAAAGAGCTCCATGGGATATGGGTATTTCAATTCCTTTGCCACCCTGACCTTTGCCGAATGCGGGTACGACGCCGAGCTCACCAGGCAGGTCGCCCATGAGACCATAGGGCGGATCGCGGCCTATTATCTGGAGCATCCCCGGGAGGGATTGGAGTTTTATAAGGAAAAGGTGCTCTGGCAGTGGACGGATCCCAGCTTTGAGAGTATGTTCTGCACCAGGGAGTTTGAGAACAGAGGACTTTTGCGGGAGGCTTATTACGGAGATTTGCGGAGCAAAGTGTGGCGTATGATGGAATGGCAGCAGAATTTTGTCTATTTCGGACTGTTAGTGGCCTTTGGAGCGGAGTGCCGCAGAAAAAGCGGCGGCGGGATGATCTTCCAGCTTCTCTTTCTGGGCGCCTTCTTTTTCAGCGTGTTGTGGGAGGCGAAACCCAGGTATGTCTTTATGGGATATATGATGATTCTGCCCATGGCGGCCCGGGGAATCGGGCTGTGGTGCGTTGCGGCGGAAGGGCTTGGGGGAAGGCTGCGGGATTTTTCTGACAGATATATTTGAACATTTGAAAAGTCTGTGCTATGATTAGTAGTATTGACGAAACAAAAGTTCTGACGATGGAGGAATACATATGGGAATGACAATGACGCAGAAGATTCTGGCGGTAGCGGCGGGCCTTCCGAAGGTGGAGGCGGGGCAGTTGATCGAGGCGAAGCTCGATCTGGTTTTGGGCAATGATATCACCAGCCCTGTGGCCATCAAGGAGATGGAGAAGATGAAGGTGACGGGCGTGTTCGACCGGGACAAGATCGCTTTGGTGCCCGACCACTTTGTGCCCAACAAGGATATCAAATCCGCAGAGCACTGTAAATGTGTCAGGGAGTTTGCCCGCCAAAACGAGATCACCAACTATTTCGAGGTGGGGGAGATGGGAATCGAGCACGCGCTGCTTCCGGAGAAGGGCCTCACGGTTCCCGGGGACGTGATTATCGGGGCCGATTCCCACACCTGCACCTACGGCGCTTTGGGGGCCTTCTCCACAGGGGTGGGCAGCACGGATATGGCCGCGGGAATGGCCACCGGGGAGGCATGGTTCAAGGTGCCCTCCGCCCTCCGTTTTCATTTGGTGGGAAAGCCGGACAAATGGGTCAGCGGCAAGGATGTGATCTTACATATTATCGGCATGATCGGTGTGGACGGAGCTCTGTACAAATCCATGGAGTTTGTGGGGGAGGGCGTTGCCCACCTGTCCATGGACGACCGCTTTACCATCGCCAACATGGCCATCGAGGCGGGAGGCAAGAACGGCATCTTCCCGGTGGACGATGTGGCGGAGGCTTATCTGAAAGAGCACACTAATCGGCCTTACAAAGTATATGAGGCGGATGAGGACGCCGTGTACGATGCGGAGTACACTATCGACCTAAAGGCGCTGCGCCCCACGGTGGCTTTTCCCCATCTGCCGGAGAATACCCATACCATCGACGAAATCCTGGAGAGGGAACCCATAGCCATCGACCAGGTGGTGATCGGCTCCTGCACCAACGGCAGGATGGACGATCTGCGGGCGGCTGCGGAGGTGCTTAAGGGCCGCCATGTGGCGGAGGGTATCCGCTGCATCGTGATCCCCGCTACCCAGGCAATCTATCTGCAGGCCATGGAGGAAGGGCTTTTGAGGACCTTTATCGAGGCCGGAGCCATAGTCAGCACCCCCACCTGCGGTCCCTGCCTGGGAGGTTATATGGGCGTTCTGGCAGAGGGAGAGAGATGCGTGTCCACCACCAACCGCAATTTTGTGGGGCGCATGGGGCACACATCCTCCGAGATTTACCTGGCCAGCCCTGCGGTGGCGGCTGCCAGCGCGGTTACAGGCAAGATTTCCAGCCCTTACGAGCTGTAGAATGGAGGAGAGGACAAGAATGAACGCAAAGGGAACTGTTTTTAAATACGGAGACAATGTGGACACGGATGTGATTATACCCGCCAGGTATCTGAATTCCTCCGACCCCGGGGAGCTGGCGGCACACTGTATGGAGGATATCGACGGAGAATTTGTCAAGAGAGTGAAGAAGGGTGACATTATTGTGGCGGACAAAAACTTCGGCTGCGGCTCCTCCAGAGAGCACGCGCCCATCGCCATCAAGGCGGCGGGGGTAAGCTGTGTCATCGCCGAGACCTTTGCCCGTATCTTTTACCGAAACGCCATCAATATCGGCCTGCCCATTATCGAGTGCCCCGAGGCGTCAAAGGGCATTGGGGCGGGGGATGAGGTGGAGGTGGATTTTGACTCCGGCCTGATTAAAAACCTGACCAGGGGGACCGAGTTCAAGGGACAGGCGTTTCCGCCCTTCATGCAGAAAATTATCGCTGCGGAGGGACTGGTGAATTACATCAACGAGAAGCGGAATTAAATGCGAAGGATGCTTTGACAAGACTGCGGGAGAGGGATGATGGAATGAGTGGGCAGGCTTCCTCCAAAAAGTATGAGATTGATATGTGCAACGGCCCTCTTTTGGGCAAAATTCTGCTCTTTTATTTCCCCCTGATGCTCTCGGGGGTGCTGCAGCTTTTGTTCAACGCTGCGGACATCGTGGTGGTAGGGCGTTTTGCCGGCAGCAATTCCCTGGCGGCGGTGGGCTCCACCAGCTCCCTGATCAACCTGCTGGTGAATCTGTTCATCGGCCTGTCCGTAGGGGCAAATGTGTTGGTGGCCCGCTTTTACGGGGCGGGCCAGAAAAAGGAACTCTCGGAGACGGTGCATACGGCGGTGCTTACCTCCTTGGTGAGCGGCTGTGTGCTGGTGGTGCTGGGCATCGCGGTGGCGGGACCGGCCCTTCGGCTGATGGACACCCCGGGGGATGTGATCGACAAATCCATTCTGTATATGCGGATTTATTTTGCGGGTATGCCTTTTATGATGGCCTATAATTTCGGCAGCGCCATTCTGCGGGCCATCGGGGACACCAGGAGGCCCCTGTACTTTCTGTTGGCGGCGGGAGTGATCAATGTAGCCCTTAATCTTCTGTTTGTCATCGTCTTTTCCATGGGAGTGGCGGGGGTGGCCACGGCCACCGTGATCTCCCAGTCCATATCTGCGGGACTGGTGCTGTGGTGTCTGGTGAAATCGGAGGGGGATTACAGGCTGGAGCCGAAACGCCTTCGGATTGTTTCGGACAAGCTGGTGAAAATGGTCCAGATCGGAGTTCCCGCGGGACTCCAGGGCGCGCTGTTTTCCGTCTCCAACGTCCTGATACAGTCCTCGGTGAATTCCTTCGGTTCCACGGCCATGGCCGGCAACACGGCGGCGGCCAATATTGAGGGTTTTATCTACACGGCCATGAATTCCTTCCATCAGGCCGCCATCAGCTTTACGGGGCAGAATTTCGGCGCCCGGAAGCTGAAGAGAATCGGCAGGATTCTGGTGATCTGCGAGGTGGCCGTGACGGTGGTGGGACTGGTGATGGGAAACGCCGCCTATCTGTTTTCGGGAGTTTTGCTGAAGCTTTATGCCACGCAACAGGAGGTGATTGCCTTCGGGGTCCTGCGTCTGGGCATTATCTGCACCACCTACTGTCTCTGCGGTATGATGGACGTCATGGTGGGCGTTTTGCGGGGGATGGGATATGCCGTCATGCCCATGCTTGTGTCTCTCACGGGGGCCTGTCTGTTTCGGGTGCTTTGGATTTACACCGTCTTTCAGTCCTACCGGACATTGGAGTGCCTGTATTATTCCTACCCCATTAGCTGGGCCCTGACGTTTTTGGTGCATCTGATCTGTTTTGCCGTGGTGTACCGCAGACAGCGCAAGAGGTATCCGGAGGCGGTCTGCACGGAAGCTTGCTAAAGGCGGCCAATGGGGATGATTTTGTGACAGAAAGGCAGGAAAGCTGCTATGATAGCATTTGTGAGCGGTATAGTGGAGGACTTGGGACCGGACAATGTGGTGGTGGACGTGGGGGGAGTGGGATACAATGTGAAGATTTCCCCCGGCACGGCGGGCAAGCTTCCGGGAGTCGGGGAGCGCGTCAAGCTTTACACCTACACAAGCGTCCGGGAGGATGCCTTCTGGCTGTACGGTTTTTCCACCAGAGCGGATCTGTCAATTTTCAAAAAGCTGATCACGGTAAACGGCGTGGGGCCCAAGGGAGCCCTGGCGGTTTTGTCTGTGATGGACGCGGATTCCCTGCGCTATGCCATTCTCTCGGGGGATGTGAAGGCTCTCTCCAAGGCGCCGGGTATTGGCAGACGCACGGCGGAGCGGCTGATACTGGAGCTGAAGGACAAACTGCCCTATGACGCAGACCTGATTTCCCGGGAGATTGCCGCAGGGGACGGGGAGAGTATGTCTGCGGACACTCCCGAAAAGCAGGAGGCTGTGGCGGCTCTGGTGAGCCTGGGATACGGCCAGGCGGAGAGCCTGAAGGCCGTGAACGCCGTGGAGGGGATTGCTAGTCTGGATTCCGGAGGGATCCTGAAGGCGGCGCTGAAAAAGATGTTTTGATTAAGAAGGAGAAGCTATGCCTCCCAGAACCATAGAGACCAATATTACGGAAGAAGATGTGCGGATCGAGGGTTCCCTTCGTCCTCAGCGGTTGACTGACTATATCGGTCAAGCAAAAATCAAGGAAAATCTGAAGGTTTATATCCAGGCGGCCAAGCAGAGGGGGGATCCGCTGGATCATGTCCTCTTTTACGGCCCTCCGGGCCTGGGAAAGACCACCCTGGCGGGCATTATCGCCAATGAGATGGGAGTTCACTTAAAAGTCACCAGCGGCCCGGCCATCGAGAAGCCCGGCGAGATGGCGGCCATCCTGAATAATCTGGAGGAGGGGGATCTTTTGTTTGTGGACGAGATCCACCGCCTGAACCGCCAGGTGGAGGAGGTGCTGTATCCCGCCATGGAGGATTACTGCATCGATATTATGATCGGCAAGGGCTCCTCCGCCCGTTCCGTGCGCCTGGAGCTGCCCAAATTCACTCTGGTGGGGGCTACCACCAGGGCGGGACTTTTGACGGCCCCCCTGCGGGACCGCTTCGGTATGATCCATCACTTGGAATTTTACACGGTGGAGGAGCTGCAGCAGATTATCATGCACTCCTCCCGGGTGCTGCAGGTGGAGGTGGCCACGGAGGGAGCGAAGGAGATGGCCAGAAGGAGCCGGGGGACCCCCAGGCTGGCAAACCGCATTTTGAAGCGTGTCAGAGATTTTGCCCAGGTGAAATATGACGGCGTGATCACGGAGGAGGTGGCCTGTACGGCCCTGGACCTGATGGACGTGGACAAGATGGGGTTAGACCACACCGACAGGAATCTTCTGATGACTATGATCGATAAGTTTGGCGGAGGTCCCGTGGGACTGGATACCCTGGCGGCGGCCGTGGGGGAGGATGCGGGCACCATAGAGGACGTCTATGAGCCCTATCTGATCAAAAACGGTTTTATCAACCGCACGCCCAGGGGAAGGGTGGTCATGGAATTTGCCTACAGGCACCTGGGGCTTTCCATTCTGCATTGAAAAAGAGCGGCGCAGGTTGGGGAAATCAAAACAAAAAACTTGCGGGCAGATACATTCTGATATATAATAGATTTAGTGTTACTCCTCTGTATGGATAATAGATATTGTATGTGATGTAAAAGAGGTACGATTATGGCAGATAAGACGGATACTGAGGTGATCATCGGCGGCAAGGTCTTTACCCTGAGCGGTTATGAGAGCGAAGAATATCTGCAGAAGGTAGCTAACTACCTCAACAATAAGGTAAATGAATACGGCAGGGTCGAGAGCTTTAAGCGTCAGCCCCTGGATACCCAGAGCGTTCTGTTGCAGTTAAATATCGCCGACGATTATTTCAAGGCAAAGAAGCAGATCGATCTGCTGGAGGAGGAGCTTCAGAGCAAGGAGAAGGAGCTCTACGATCTGAAGCATGAACTGATATCCTCCCAGATTAAGCTGGAGACAGCCGAGAAGCAGGCCAAGGAGTGGGAGAGGGAATCCGGAAAGCTGAAACGTGAGGCGGGCGACAATGCCAAGAAGATAACGCGCTTAGAGGCAGAGTTAAAGGGAAAAAAGGAGTAAGCTGTCCGAAGGGGCAGCTTATCCTCTTGTAGGTTGTTTATGGGACAGAGACCGAAGGTTGAGCTTTTGGCGCCTGCCGGCAACAGAGAGGCACTGATGGGAGCCATCCACGCGGGGGCGGACGCAGTCTATCTGGGAGGCAGCAGGTTCGGAGCCAGAGCCTATGCGGACAATTTTACAGCGGAAGAGCTGACGGAATGCATCCGATATGCCCATCTGTGGGGGAGGAAAATTTACCTGACGGTGAATACCCTGGTGAAAGAGGATGAATTTTCGGAGCTATATCCTTATCTGAAGCCTTTCTATGAGGCCGGGCTGGACGGCGTCATCGTGCAGGATATGGGAGTGCTGGCCTTTATCAGGGAGCGTTTTCCCGGGCTGGAGCTGCATGCCAGCACACAGATGACGCTCACCGGGGCATACGGTGGAGAGCTTTTAAAAAAGCTGGGAGTCTGCCGCATCGTGCCCTCCAGAGAGCTTTCCCTGGGGGAGATCGCTCACATCAAGGAGCGGACGGGACTTGCCGTGGAGGCCTTTGTCCACGGGGCCATGTGCTATTGCTACTCCGGGCAGTGCCTTTTCAGCAGTATTTTGGGAGGACGCAGCGGCAACAGGGGACGGTGCGCCCAGCCCTGCCGGCTCCCCTACACTGTGGAGACGGGCGGGAGGAGGACAAAGGAATGCTATCCCTTAAGTCTGAAGGATATGTGCACCATCGAGCATATCCCGGAGCTGATCGAGGCCGGGATAGATTCCTTTAAGATCGAGGGCCGTATGAAGAAGCCGGAGTATGCCGCCGGAGTCACCGCTCTCTACAGAAAATACATTGACCGGTATTATGAGGCGGGAGGCAGAGGGGCCGGTTTTGGTGTGGAGGAGAGGGATTTGTACGCTCTCTCCCGCCTCTATATCCGCAGCGGCAGGCAGGACGGGTATTATCATAAATACCACGGCAGGGATATGGTGACTCTGGAGAGCCCCGGGTACGGTGAAAACGACGAGGTCCTGCTGGACGGGATTCGCAGGGAATTCCTGGACAAAAGGCCCGTCAGGGGGATCGACATAGAGGCGCGCTTTGAGACCGGCAGGCCCGCCCGGGTGTCCCTTGCCTGTGAGGGAGTGCAGATCGCGGTCCAGGGGAATACGGTGGAGGCTGCCCAGAGCCGTCCCGTCACGGAGGAGAATGTAAAGCGCCGATTGGAAAAGCTGGGAGGTAGCGCCTTTCTTCCCGGGACGGTCAGGGTGTCCGTGGATGACGATGCCTTTTACCCTCTGGGGGCTGTCAACGGGCTGCGTAGGGAGGCCGTAAAGGCTTTGGAGGACGCGCTGATTGAGGCTGCGGGACTGTCCCCGGGCAGAGGGGAAGACAATCCTGTCCGGTCGGCGGCAGGCGGATTGGGAGCCGGCAGGGAAATCAAAGCAGGATTCCACGGTGAGGATTCAAGCCGCCCGCCGGGGGCCTCCGATGGAGAGGGCGGTTTTCATCTGGCGCTGCGAACCAAAGAGCAGTTGGCGGCGGCCCTTGCGTTTGCGGAAGCGCCCGGGCGGGAGAAGCTTCTCACCCGGGTCTATGTGGAGGGAGATCTGCTGCTCGGGGGGGAGGAAAGCCTGGAGAGCTGCCGACGGCTCTCGGGGATTTGCGAGGTGGTCATAGCTCTGCCCTATATTATAAGGGAGAAGGACGAAGCTTATCTGGGGCAGACGGAGGCCCTCCTTCTTGGGTATCCGGAAGTTTTTTCCGGCGTTCTGGTCCGTTCACTGGAGGGAATGGGCTGGATGAGCGCTCGGTGCGGGAGATATGTCAAATGCTACGGGGACCCGGGGCTTTATGTCTGGAACAGAGAGACTCTGGCGGTGTGGCGTGGGGTTCTTTCGGGATTTTGTCTTCCCTATGAGTTGAAGGCTTCCGAACAACGGCGGCTTCTCGGCGGGGGAATCCCCTGCGAGAAGGTGGTCTACGGCCGGATCCCCATGATGATCACCGCCAACTGTGTGTCAAATACCGCGGTGGGCTGCGGGGGAAAGAGGGAGGGCGGTCGGGCCGTTCTCACGGATCGTTACCGTAAGCGGTTTCCGGTGGAATTAAACTGCGCCCACTGTATGAATATCATATACAACAGCGTCCCCCTGTCCCTGCACGGAGAACTGGCGGCCTGGCGGGGCCGGGTGGATTTCCGTCTGGACCTGACCGTGGAGAGCGGGCGGGAGAGCAAAAAGGTTTTGGAGTATTTTGCCGACCTTGGGGCAGCGGGCTTCGGAAAGCCAGGGGAGAGGCCTCCCTGGGGCGAGTACACCACGGGGCATGAGAGACATAGTGTGGAATGACGGGAAAGGTGCCTATCAATGCAGGAATATATAATTGAATTGTCTAAATACTATATAGTGTTTTTTATGGTATTGTACACCTTGACCTGTTTTTTCGCGCTTTGGTGCAAAAAGGAGCAGAGGCTGCATGTGCTGTACCTGACTCAAAATGCGCTGATGGTTCTGGTGCAGATATCCTGCTTTTTAAATCTGGCGCTGGTCAGCAAGGATATACAATATCTGTTTTTCTTTGGATTTGTGCAGATATTTCTGCTGGCGGCGGTGATGTTGGTTACTATGATCTACGAAAAGGCCAACCGTCTGCTGCTCAACAATATGTGTATGCTGTTGGGCATCGGCCTGTGTATTATATCCAGGCTGTCCTTTCATCATGCCATCAGGCAGTATGTGATTGTGCTGGTGAGCTTTATCATCTCCCTGGTCATTCCGTATCTTCTGTCCCGGATACGGTTTTTGAAGAAATTGACCTGGGTCTATGCGGCGGTGGGAATTACGCTTTTGAGCGCCGTTTTGATTTTGGGGGAGGTGACCCACGGCTCCAAGATTTCCTTCAGTGTGGCCGGGGTATCCTTCCAGCCCTCGGAGTTTGTGAAGATTATCTTTCTGTTTTTCCTGGCGGCGGCCCTGTGGGAGGATGTATCCTTTCTCCGGGTGGCTCTTACCGCCTCCCTGGCGGGCATCCAGGTGATTGTGCTGGTGGTGTCCAAGGATCTGGGGAGCGCGCTGATTTTCTTTGTGGGATTCGTCCTCGTGGTCTTTGTGGCTACCAGGAATTATCTCTACCTTCTGGCGGGGATACTGGGGGGAGGCATTGCCGCGGCGGTTTCATACAGGCTGTTTGACCATGTGCGCACCAGAGTGCTGGCGTGGAGGGATCCCTGGAGCTATATCGATGCCCAGGGGTATCAGATCACCCAGTCTCTGTTCGCCCTGGGCAGCGGAAGCTGGTTTGGCATGGGGCTTCTGAAGGGAAATCCCAAGTCTATCCCCTATGTGTATGTGGATGCTGTCTTCTCCGCTGTCTGCGAGGAAATGGGAGTTTTGTTCGGCATCTGTCTCATTTTGATCTGCATCGGCAATTTTCTTGTAATCATGAATATTGCCCTGCGCATTCACGACAGGTTTTACCAGATGATCGTGTACGGTATCGGCATAATGTATATATTTCAGATTTTCCTGACGGTGGGAGGGGGGATAAAGTTCATTCCTCTCACCGGCGTGACGCTTCCCTTTATCAGCTACGGGGGAAGCTCCTGTATGACGACCATGATTATGTTCTTTATCATACAGGGGATTTATATGAGGCTTCGGCAGATGGAGGAAGCCCAGGAAAATAAAAGACGAGGAAAGAATGGAAAGAGCAGAGAAAACAGAGAAAACAGAGAAAACGAAGAATCAAAACAGGCCTGAGGATAAGACCGGGAGCCGCAGCGGCGTGAAGGGTTTGAAACGCCCGGGCCCCCGGGGCAATCGGTGGGAAATCATAGGGACGGCGGCAGTGTTTGTGGTCCTGTTCCTGGGGATGATCGGTTATCTGGGGTATTTTGTGGCCACAAACGAGCAGGATATGGTCAACAACAGCTACAATTCCAGGCAGCAGATTCTGCTGTCCCAGAATTACAGGGGCAGCATTTTCTCCAGGGACGGAGAGGTTTTGGCCCGGACCGTACTGGACGGGGAGCAGAACGAGACCAGAGAGTATCCCTACGGGAAGCTGTTCGCCCATATCGTGGGATATTCCACCCAGGGCAGGATGGGGGTGGAGGCCCTCTCCAATTATTATCTGATCAACACAAGCACCTCCCTGAACAACAAGGTGGCCAATGATGTGGCGGGGGTGAAGAACCCCGGCGACAATGTGTATACCACATTGGATGTGAAGCTTCAGCAGGTGGCGGACGAGCAGCTCAGCGTGTACAGAGGGGCCGTCATTGTGACCGAGGTCTCCACCGGCAGGATTTTGGCCATG
Source organism: uncultured Lachnospiraceae bacterium (assembly GCA_949948715.1). Classification (GTDB taxonomy): domain Bacteria; phylum Bacillota; class Clostridia; order Lachnospirales; family Lachnospiraceae; genus Acetatifactor. Next base: position 135,368 of record CATLGW010000001.1, read on the forward strand.
GTATCCCACCCGGATTTTGACCCCAACGAGATAGGGGAGATATGGGACAGTCTGGTTGAGAACAAGGACAGCTCCGTGCTGTTAAACCGCGCCACCCAGGGACTCTACCCTCCGGGCTCCACCTTTAAGATCGTGACGGCGCTGGAATATTACAGAGAGCATCCGGATACCTATGAGAACTATTCTTTCCAGTGTAACGGGCATTTCAGCATGGGGGACAGCAGAATCAACTGTTATCACGGCGCTAATCATGGGTCGGTGAACTATGTGACCTCCTTTGCCAAATCCTGCAACTCCTCCTTCGCCAATATCGGTGTGAACTTAGATGCCGATTCCTTTGAAGAGACCTTGGAAGAGCTGCTGTTTAACGGGGAGCTTCCCCTTACCTTGAGCTACAACAGAAGCTCTGTGGAGGTGGCAGAGGACAGCAGCGTAAACGATGTGATGCAGACCTCCATCGGGCAGGGGCGGACCCAGATCACCCCCATGCATCTGAACATGATCACCTGCGCCATCGCCAACGACGGCCTGCTGATGCGGCCCTATGTGGTGGACCGGGTGGAGAATGACGCGGGCAATGTGGTGAAGAGCTTCAAGCCCTCCGGCTACGGGAGGCTGATGAGCTCCGAGGAGGCCGAATTGCTGGCGGGACTGATGGAGGCCGTGGTGCAGCAGGGGACCGGCAGCAGACTGAAAGGCGCGGATTATACGGCGGCGGGTAAAACGGGTTCCGCCGAGTACAATGACACAAAGGGGGACAGTCACGCATGGTTTACCGGTTTTGCGCCGGTGGAGGAGCCCCAGGTGTGCGTCACCATTATTGTGGAGGGGGCCGGATCCGGCGGAGATTACGCGGTTCCCATTGCAAGGCGCCTCTTTGACGCGTATTTTGCGGAAAAGCAGGAAGCTTTGGAATAGCCGGGATCGGGGGAAAGATGATAGAAGCGACGAGCTGCGGCGGCATTGTGATTTTCCGGGGGAAGATACTGCTGTTGTACAGAAATTACAAAAATAAATATGACGGCTGGGTGCTTCCCAAGGGCACCGTGGAGCAGGGGGAGGAATTCCCGGAGACGGCTCTGCGGGAAGTTTTTGAGGAGACGGGGGCAAGGGCCACCATTATCAAGTACATCGGAAAATGCAGATATTCTTTCAATGTGCCGGAGGATAAGGTGGAGAAAGAGGTTCATTGGTATCTGATGATGGCGGAGAGCTATTACAGCAAGCCTCAGAAGGAGGAGTTTTTTGTGGATTCGGGGTATTACAAATTCCACGAGGCGTATCATCTCCTGAAATACTCCAATGAGAGGCAGATGCTGGAGCGGGCCTACAGCGATTATCTGGAGCTGAGACGAAGAAACCTGTGGGGAAGCAGGAAGTACTATTGAAAAATGCGGGAGACAGCGCTAAGCGCCGTCCCCCGCATTTTGTAATTTCCTTTTCGGAAAGATAGATTTTGGACCGGTAGTATTCTATACATTTTTCACAATCTCAAGATCGGAGCGTTTTAACAGATCCAATACCTCGTCCCTTTTGTTTCTCAGGATGGGACGGGAGCATTTGTTGGGATGAATGAGCAGCACCTCCCACACGGAGCCGTCGTTTAACTGCACACAGTTGCCGATCTGTGCGTCGGCAATCCGCTTCATCAGAGGAAGGAGCAGATTTGCGTCGTACCGTTCCAGGTTTTTCTCGAAAGATCCGATGATCTGGAGGGGTGTGAAAGCATGGCGGTAGGTTCTGGCGGAGGCCATGGCGATATAGGTGTCAATGATGGCGATATAGCGGGCAAAGACGTCGATGTTGTTCCCCTTCATGTGATAGGGGTAACCGCTGCCGTCCAGCTTCTCATGGTGCATAATAATAGCGTTCTTCACATGCTCGTTGATATCCAGATATCGCACCAGCTCGTAGCCGATGAGGGGATGGGCCTTTACCTTCCTGTACTCCTCGTCGGTGAGCTTGTCGGGCTTCCAGAGAATGTCGTAGGGGAGAGTCCACTTGCCGATATCGTAATAGAATCCGCAGAGTATCAGAATCCGCTTATCCTCCTCGCTCATGGAGATCCAGTCCGCGAAGGTTCCCGCCAGGAGAGCGGAGTTTAAGCACTGCACATAGGTGAGCTCATCCTCGCCTGTCATCATATGATACAGAAAATTCAACAGCTCGGAGCCGGTGGAGATTGCCCGGTAGGCGTCGTCGTAAATCTCAAGCAGCACGTCGTCCCTGATTCTGGACTTGGTGCCCAGAAAACTCAGCATCGCGCCCTTGCAGCGATTCAGGCACTCGGTGTACTGCCGCTCGAAAACCTGAAATCTCTCGAGGAAACGAAGGTCGGACTCCTCCTTTATCATCACATTGGCGATATCCAGCGGCTTCAGCCGTTCTATCACGGAGGAATCCACCGCCGTGCCGGCGGGAAAAATGGTCTGTCCCTGTGAGACGATGTCTGTCCCCAGCACCATGCCGGGCTTAAGTTCCGCTTTTGCAATTTCGTCCAAGAAAGTGTACCTCCTTTGCCTCTCTTATTAATAGTATAAAATATTGTTAAAAAAAGTCAATATAAAAGTTGCGTCCGTGAGGGAAGGATGACGAAATTATTGTCTTTGCCATTTCTTTGTGCTATACTATACTCCAAGCTGTTTTGCGGGAGGCGGAAAGCTTCATGGGAGGATTATGGGTAAGGACAGGAAGCTTACATATCACCCCGGTTTATATGTGGGAGATAGAATTTCAGGGAAAAAACTGGATAAAATAAAATCAAGACTGCAGACCAGGCCGTTTACGGCGGGGGTTTTTTTGATCACTCTGGCCAGGAATCCGAAGGATCAACTGGATATTTTTGAGGCCAGACAGCTTGCCCAGGGGCATTATGAGGACTGTGAGTTCTATGTGGTGGGAATCGCCTCCAGCCGCGAGGAGGCCCTTGAGCTGGTGGAGCGGATGACGGGGGAATGTGTGAGAGAGCGGGGAGACTGTGACCTGAGGGAGTATTTTTTATGTTGACCGTGATCCTTAAAATTTTGTCCCTGCTGGGGATTGTGCTTCTGGCGCTTTTGTGCGCAGCGCTTCTGGCGCTTTTTATGGTCTTGTTTTTTCCGGTGGGCTATCGCCTGGAGGGCAGAAGGGATGAGGACGGAATGTGCCTTGAGGCCCGGGCAAGCTGGCTGTTTGGTTTTCTGCGGGCCCGTTTCTCCTACCCGGAGCCCGGTACGGCGGTGGTTAAGCTTCTGTGCTTTCGGCTGGGGGGCCAAGGGAAGAAGCGAAGGGAGCGCGCCGAAAAGAAGGGGGCAGGGAGAGGGAGAAGGAAAAAAACGCCTTTGACGGAGGAAGCAGAGGATTCGGAGGACGGGGGGACACAGGGCAGCGCCGGGGGACACGAAGAGGCCGGGCCCGCCGGGGAAGAGGCCGGACAGAGCGGGCCTGCGGCAAAGGCGGCGGGAGAGACTTCGGGGGAAACAGGGATAGGGGGACCTGCGGCAAACGCCGCAGACGGGTCCGGACAGACAAGGAGGCCTGTGGAGGACGTCCCGGGCGGGACAAAGGAGGCGGCCGGAGAGCCTTCCCCGGAAGGCGGGGCGGTTTCCGCCGATTCCGGCGAAGGCTTGGAGCAGGATGAGTCCCGGGGATTTTTTGGAAGAATTTCGGCAAAAATAGAGAAGTTAAAGTACACAATTATAAAAATCTATGGTAAAATAAAAGATATTCTCGAAAATATAGCTTTTTACAGGAAGCTGCTTTCAGACGAGAGCACAAGGGAGCTCTTTGGACATGCCTGGTTTCGGTTGGGCAGGGTTTTAAAAAGCATACGGCCCAGGAGAATAAAGGCGGATCTGCGGTTTGGAGCGTCCTCGCCGGATACTACGGGGTATCTCTACGGCATATATGGTATGCTTTCTCCGAAACTAGGGAAGGATATATGTGTCGTACCGGATTTTGAACAGGCCGTCCTGGAGGGGGAGCTTTCCGCGGCAGGACATATCACCGTCTGCAGCCTGTTGTATCACGGCTTTCGTCTGCTTTTGGACAAAAGGCTGAGAATCTTTCTCCGCAGGCTGAGAGCTCACGGCGCTTCTCAAAAATAGTGTAGGGTTACACGGAAAGGGAGACAAACATGGCAGATAAGGAAAATCAGTTTCGGGGAGTTGTGGACTCTCTGCTCACGGGCATGGATACCGTGCTGTCCACCAAGACTGTGGTGGGGGAGCCCACACAGATCGGCGATACCATCATTCTGCCCCTGGTGGACGTGTCCTTCGGCATAGGCGCGGGAGCCGGGAGCAACAGCGGGAAGGGATCCGCGTCCGGCGCGGGCGGAATGGGAGGCAAGATGACTCCCAGCGCGGTGCTGGTGATCAAGAACGGATACACTAAGCTGGTAAATATCAAGAATCAGGATACCATGACCAAAATTTTGGATATGATTCCCGATTTGGTGGACAAGTTTACAAAGCCGAAGGACAATGAGATTTCCGACGCGGAAGTAGTGGATATCGCTTTCCCCGAGGATGGCGAAAAAGAAGCCGAGTAACGGGTAATGGCCCGCAGGAAACTGCATATAATAAAGAGAGTATGGATAAAAGATGGATTTGACCATGAGAAAAATGATTGGTTTGATCTTGTTTTTCATTGCAATCGGTATGGTTTTGATGATCCTGGTTCACAACAGACTGGTTGGGCTGATTATCACCTCTCTTTTATTGTTTGTGGGATATAATTGCTTCTGCGACGGCTGGTGAGGGCTATCGTAATGATTGATTGGGAAGAAATAATCGGCGCGGAGTCGGAGGGAGAGCTCAAATCGGCAAAGCTCTGGCTCTTTCGGGAGAATATGCGCCTGGAAAATGAACGCAGGAAGCTGGAAAGTGAAAGAAAAGAGATGGACGCCGCAAAGCGCCGGGCCGCACTTGAGCAAAACAGACTGAGGGAGGAGACTCTCTTTTTCGACAAAAAAATGGCGATTTTGCAGGACGGTTTCCGACATCTGGAGGAGGACCGCAAGAGTCTGGAGCGGGAGAAGAAAAGCCTGGCCGAGGAGAGACGACTTCTGGCAGAGGTCGGCACGGGACCCGGCTGCGGAGACGTGGGTCAGATTCTGTTTCGAAGCGTCAGCAATTCGCTGGGTCTGCGGAAACGCTATCGGGATTTGGTGAAAATTTTCCATCCGGACAACCTGTTCGGGGACGAGGAGCTGTCCCAGCAGATCAACAAGGAGTTTCAGAGGCGCAGGAGAGAGGCGTGAGGAGCGCTTTCCTGCCTGCGCCGTATTTCTCCTTTTTTGCACAAAAAAAAGTACGCGGCGCGTACTTTTTTATCGATGAGTTATGCCCGCTCCACTTTGCCGGATCTCATGCATCTCGTGCAGACATGAAGCCTCTTGTTTCCGCCGTTCACCTTGCACTTAATCCGCTTGATGTTAGCGCTCCAGATTGCTTTGGTTCTTCTATTAGAGTGGCTTACGTTATTACCGAACTGGACACCCTTGCCACAAATATCACACTTAGCCATTTTGACACCTCCTCGACCGTTTACTTTTGAACTTGTGCGGTAAAGCTCACAACATTGACATTCTACCAGAAAAAGTTAATAAATGCAAGTACAATATTTCTTTTTTATATTTTTTCATTTTAAGGTTTCTTTTTTATGGGAAAGCTGTTAAAATATAGAATATATGTCGGAAATTGAGAAGGAGGTACTCCATGAAAGGTTCTTCTATGAATACCCATATGGGGAATATTGTCATTGACAATGAAGTGATCGCCCACTATGCGGGCAGCGTGGCGGTGGAGTGTTTTGGAATAGTCGGCATGGCCGGGGTCAATGTCAGGGACGGACTGGTGCGTCTGCTCAAGAGAGACAGTATCACCAGAGGCATTAATGTGATCCTGAAAAACAACAAACTGTCCCTTGATTTTCATGTGATCGTGGCTTACGGCGTGAGCATTATCGCCGTGGCGGACAATCTGATCAGCAGCGTCAAGTACAAGGTGGAAGAATTCACGGGAATAGAAATAGAGAAGATCAACATCTTTGTCGAAGGTGTAAGAGTGATTGATTAAGGAGGACATGATACCGTGGCTTTACAACAAATCGACGCTAAGGCGCTTTCCAAGATGTTCTTAGCCGGTGCAAAGAATTTGGAGAATAAGAAAGAATGGATCAATGAGCTGAATGTGTTCCCCGTTCCCGACGGTGACACCGGCACCAACATGACCATGACGATTATGTCCGCGGCGAGAGAGCTGGCGGCCCTGGGGGAGGAGGCCTCCATGGAGGAGGTCTGCAAGGCGATTTCCAGCGGTTCCTTAAGAGGCGCCAGAGGCAATTCGGGGGTAATCCTCTCTCAGCTTTTCAGGGGATTTACCAAGAGAATCAAGACCGAGAGCGTACTCACGGTGCCTGTTTTGTGCGAGGCTTTTGACAAGGCGGTGGAGACCGCGTACAAGGCGGTTATGAAGCCCAAGGAGGGCACTATTCTCACCGTGGCCAGGGCCGGCGCGGACAGGGCCAAGGAGCTGGCGGAGGACGGCGTGGAGGATATGGATGCGTTTCTGGGGGCCGTGATCGAACATGCCAGATATGTTCTGAGCCAGACTCCCGAGATGCTTCCCGTGCTCAAGCAGGCGGGTGTGGTGGATTCCGGCGGACAGGGCCTGGTGGAGGTTTTGAGCGGAGCCTATGACACGTTCCAGGGCAAGGAGATAGACCTTTCCGTAGCGGAGGCCAGGCCTGCGGCGAAAGATTCGTCCCGGGGAGGCTCCCTGGAGGCCCAGGCAGAGGCTGAGATTCGGTTTGGCTACTGCACGGAGTTTATCATCCTGTTAAACAGGAACTTTAATGTGAAGACGGAGCGGGATTTCAAGGGTTTTCTGGAGTCCATCGGTGATTCGATTGTATGTGTGGCGGATGACAATGTGGTCAAGGTGCACGTACATACCAATGACCCGGGACTGGCTATCCAGAAGGCATTGAAGTATGGCGCGCTTTCCAACATTAAGATCGACAATATGAGACTGGAGCATCAGGAGAAGTTGGCCAAAATGGCCGAAAAGGAGACCGCCCCGGAGGCGGCGCCCGAGCCCCCCAAGCCCTTCGGGTTTATAGCGGTGTCCGTGGGCGACGGAATCAATGAAATTTTTAAGAGTCTGGGCGTGGACTATATCATCGAGGGCGGACAGACCATGAATCCCAGCACGGCGGATATCCTGGACGCTGTGGAGAAGGTCAACGCGGAGACGGTGTTTATCCTGCCCAACAACAAGAACATCATCCTGGCGGCCAATCAGGCGGCCGAACTGATGACGGACAAGACGCTCCTGGTGATTCCCACCAAGACGATTCCCCAGGGAATCACGGCGGTGATCAATTTTGTGCCGGAGCTGTCCGCGGACGAGAATGAGGCGACAATGCTCCAGGAGATCGGGAAGGTGAAGACCGGACAGGTGACCTACGCCGTCCGCGATACCACCATCGACGATAAGGAGATCAAGAAGGGCGATTATATGGGAATCGGCGACAGCGGAATCCTCTCCGTGGGCCAGGACATGACGGCAGTGGCCGGCGAGATGGTGGAGAGCATGATGGATGACGATTCCGAACTGATCAGCATCTATTACGGGGCTGATGTTTCCCGGGAGGATGCGGAGAGCTTCCGTGAGCAGACGGCGGACAAATATGCCTCCTGCGATGTGGAGCTGCAGTGCGGCGGCCAGCCCATTTACTATTATGTTATTTCCGTGGAGTGACGACCGGCTGTCAGAGGACCGGCGGGTGCGGCGGCAGTTGGATTCGGCGGCGCGGTTTTCTTAAGAGGCACAACGGGGAAGGAGACAGGTGTATTCTGCCTCCTTCCCTTCATATCATAAGGCGAGGAGCGTTTTCGATGGATTACGACACACCGGTGATGGAGCTGAAGGGCGTGGGAGAGAAAGCCCGGGGGCTCTTCCAGAAAATAAATATATCCACGGTGGGAGAGCTGCTCTCTCATTATCCCCGGGACTATGAGACCTTTGGAGAGCCGACGCCTGTGGCGGAGGCAAAGGTGGGGCAGGTCTGCGCCGTCTATGGGGCGGTGGCCGGAACGCCGAGTCAGAAGAAGGTGCGAAATCTCACAATTTTGAACGTGAATGTGAAGGATCAGTCCGGCGCAATGCTGCTGACCTTTTTTAATATGCCCTTTTTGAAAAAGCTCTTGCGGCCCGGAGGACATTATTTGTTCCGGGGACTGGTACAGAGCCGGGGAGCGGCGAAGCTGATGGAGCAGCCCAAGTTGTACTCCTACGACGAATACCGGGAGAGAATGGGGATTATGCAGCCGAAGTATTCCCTGACCAAGGGCCTGACCAATCAGGCGGTGCAGAAGGCGGCGCGGCAGGCGCTGGAACGGTTTGAATTTCCGGAGGAACACTATCCGGAGGAGCTGATCCGGCGACTCGGGCTGATGTCCTGCAGGGACGCTCTGTGGTCCGTTCATTTTCCCGCGGACCGGGACAGTCTGCTCAGAGCCCGCAAAAGGCTGGTGTTTGACGAGTTTTTTGATTTTTTGCTGTTGCTGCGCAGAAACAGGGACTTTGCGGCCTCTCTGCCCAACAACTATCCCATGGTTGAGACGGCGGATACGGTGCGTTTCCTGGAGAGAATGCCCTTTGGCCTGACGGGAGCGCAGAAAAAGGTGTGGCAGGAGCTGCGGGAGGACATGGGAAGCCGCCGCTGCATGAATCGGCTGATACAGGGAGACGTGGGGTCCGGCAAGACCATCGTGGCGGTGCTGGCCCTCTTAATGTGCGCGGCCAACGGATATCAGGGGGCTTTGATGGCTCCCACGGAGGTGCTGGCGACCCAGCATTTCGAGACTGTCTCCGAATATACGAGAGAGTACGGCCTGATCTTTCGCCCGGTTCTTTTGGTGGGCTCCCTGTCGGCAAAGGCCAAGCGGGAGGCCTGTGAGAGGATTGCCTCGGGGGAGGCCAATCTGATCATCGGCACTCACGCGCTGATTCAGGACAGAGTGCAGTATCGAAATCTGGCTTTGGTGGTGACGGACGAGCAGCATCGGTTCGGAGTGAGACAGAGGGAGATTTTGGCCGGGAAGGGGAAGGAACCCCATGTGTTGGTGATGAGCGCAACCCCCATTCCCAGGACCCTTGCCATTATTCTCTACGGTGATCTTCATGTGTCCGTGATAGACGAACTGCCGGGAGGCCGTCTTCCTATCAAAAACTGTGTGGTGAACACCTCCTACCGTCCCAAGGCCTACGAATTTATCGCAAAGGAGGTGGCCGCAGGCCGTCAGGCCTATGTGATCTGTCCCCAGGTGGAGGAGGGGGAGCTTGAGGACGTGGAGAATGTGGTGGATTATGCGGAAAAGCTGCGCTCGGCGCTGCCGGCAGGGGTGCAGGTGGCCTATCTCCACGGAAAGCAGCGTCCCGCCGACAAGAATCGGATTATGGAGGAGTTTGGAGCTCACAATATCGACGTGCTGGTCTCCACCACCGTGATCGAGGTGGGGATCAATGTACCCAATGCAACGGTGATGATGGTGGAGAACGCGGAGCGTTTCGGGCTGGCGCAGCTCCATCAGCTCAGGGGACGCGTGGGCAGGGGAGAATATCAGAGCTATTGCATCTTTGTGAGCGCCAGAGAGCAGAAGGAAACCATGGAACGGCTGCAGATATTGAATCGCTCCAACGACGGGTTTTTCATCGCCTCCCAGGATTTGAAGCTCAGGGGTCCGGGAGAGCTCTTCGGTATTCGCCAGAGCGGCGATTTCTCCTTTGCTCTGGGAGATATCTACACGGACGCGGGAACCCTGCAGCAGGCCGCCGAGGCGGTGGAGCGGATTTTGGAGGAGGATTATGACTTGAGTCTCGAAAAGCACAGGCTTCTTAAGGAACACGTCTCGAAACCTTCGCCGCGCAGTGTTGACTTTCGGACAATATGACAGTAAAATAAAATGAGAAATTGACAGAGGCAGTGGAAAGGCTGTGGAAAGGATATGGTTATTGGATATGGCAAAAGTGGCGATCGTTACGGACAGCAACAGCGGAATCTCGCAGGAGCAGGCAAAGGAGCTGGGGGTTTATGTGCTTCCCATGCCCTTTAATATAGGCGAGGAGACTTATTATGAGGACATCAACCTGTCTCAGGACGAATTTTATGAGAAATTGAAATCCGGCGAGAATATTGCCACCAGCCAGCCCTCCCCGGAGTCGGTGATGAAGCTCTGGGACGAGGCCCTGTCGGAGTATGACGAATTGGTTCATATCCCCATGAGCAGCGGGCTGTCCGGTTCCTGCCAGAGCGCCATGGTGCTGGCGGAGGACTATGGCGGAAGAGTGTGCGTGGCCAACAACCAGCGTATTTCCGTGACCCAGAGGCAGTCCGTGCTGGACGCACAGAGTCTGGCGGAGAAAGGCATGAGCGCGGCACAGATCAGAGATTTTTTGGAGAGCGACAAGTTCAACAGCAGCATTTATATTATGCTGGATACCCTGTATTATCTGAAAAAGGGCGGCAGAATCACTCCCGCGGCGGCGGCCATCGGCACCCTTCTGCGCTTAAAGCCCGTACTGCAGATTCAGGGGGAAAAGCTGGACGCCTTCGCCAAGGCACGCACCAGCAATCAGGGCAAAAACATTATGATCAATGCCGTTCGCAGCGACATTGAGAACCGTTTCGGTGGGTTTACCGAGGAGAAGGGGGTACGTCTGCAGATCGCATACACCTATGACAGGGATGCGGCGCTGGCCTTCAAGGAGGAGGTCAAGGATCATTTCCCGGGCTATGAGATCCATATGGACTGCCTCTCCTTGAGCGTGGCCTGCCACATCGGGCCCGGTTCCCTGGCTTTGGCCTGCACGAAGAAAATATCGTTATAAATTTTGCTTTTCTTTCTCCGGCAAGTGTGTTATACTGTGAGAGAAGATGAACAAATGTTCGAGTTTGGGCGATAGAAGGAGTTTTGTCTGTATGTCTAGTACGAGTAATTACGATGCCTCCAACATTACGGTGCTGGAAGGACTGGAGGCCGTCAGAAAGCGTCCCGGTATGTATATCGGCAGCGTCTCCACCAAGGGGCTGAACCATCTGATCTATGAGATCGTGGACAATTCGGTGGACGAGCACCTGGCCGGTTCCTGCGATACCATCAGGGTGACGCTGGAGGCGGACGGCTCCGCCACCGTGGAGGACAACGGGAGAGGTATCCCTGTGGGGATGCACGAGAAGGGCATCAGCGCCGAGCGCCTGGTGTTCACCACCCTGCACGCCGGAGGGAAGTTTGACAGCTCCGCCTACAAGACCAGCGGAGGCCTCCACGGCGTGGGTTCCTCGGTGGTCAACGCGCTGTCCAACAGATTGACCGTCAGGGTCAAGACGGGCGGTTTTATCTATGAGGACAGATACGAAAAGGGAATTCCCGTGCTGGAGCTGGAGAAGGGACTGCTCCCCGTGGTTGGCAGGACGAAGGAGACGGGGACTACCATCAATTTTCTTCCCGACGACACGATATTTGACCGGACCCATTTCAAGGAGGACGAGGTGAAAAGCCGTCTCCACGAGACGGCTTATCTGAATCCGGAGCTTACGATTGTCTTTACCGACCTGCGCAGGGAGGAGCCCGAGGTGGTCACCTACAGGGAGCCCCAGGGGATTGTAGGATTTGTGAAGGATATGAATAAGTCGAAGGCCGCCGTCCACGACGTCATTTTTTTCTCCGGAGAGAGCGAGGGTATCACCGTGGAGGCCGCCTTTCAGTACGTGGATGAATTCCATGAAAATGTGCTGGGATTTTGCAACAATATATACAATTCCGAGGGAGGCACTCACCTTACGGGATTTAAGACTCAGTTTACCAATGCGATCAACACCTATGCCAGAGAGCTTAACATACTAAAGGAGAAGGACCAGAATTTCACCGGGGCGGATGTGCGCAACGGCATGACGGCGGTGATCTCCATCAAGCACCCGGATCCTCGATTTGAGGGTCAGACCAAGACCAAGCTGGACAATCAGGACGCCGCAAAGGTGGTGTCCAAGGTCACAGGGGAGGAGATTGTCCGTTACTTTGACCGAAATCTGGAGGTCCTTAAGAGCGTCATAGGCTGCGCCGAGAAGGCGGCCAAAATCCGCAAGGCGGAGGAGAAGGCCAAGACCAATATGCTGACGAAGCAGAAATTCTCCTTCGATTCCAACGGAAAGCTGGCCAACTGTATTTCCAGGGATGCTTCCCAATGCGAAATTTTCATTGTGGAGGGAGATTCCGCGGGCGGCAGCGCCAAGATGGCCAGGGACAGGAATTATCAGGCTATTCTGCCCATTCGGGGGAAGATTTTAAATGTGGAGAAGGCCAGCATAGACAAAGTTTTGGGAAACGCCGAGATCAAGACCATGATCAATGCCTTCGGCTGCGGATTTTCGGAGGGATACGGCAACGATTTTGACATTTCCAAGCTCCGCTATGACAAGATTATTATCATGGCGGATGCCGACGTGGACGGAGCGCATATCTCCAATCTGCTGCTCACCCTATTTTATCGCTTTATGCCGGATTTGATATTCGAGGGCCATGTGTATATCGCCATGCCGCCCCTGTACAAGGCCATGCCCTCCAAGGGAAAGGAGGAGTATCTCTACGACGACAAGGCTCTTGAAAAATACCGGAAGTCCCACAGAGGCCCCTTCACCCTCCAGAGGTACAAGGGCCTGGGTGAGATGGACGCGGGACAGCTTTGGGAGACCACGTTGGATCCGCAGAGGCGGCTCTTAAAGCTTGTGGAGATCGAGGACGCACGCATGGCATCCGAGATGACGGAGCTTCTCATGGGGACCGACGTGCCGCCCCGCAGGGCGTTTATCTATGACCATGCCAAGGATGCTGCTCTGGATATCTGACCTTACACTTTTTAGACAGAGAGGGAATGACCTTCCCCAAAGGATGTTATTTTATGGACGACAGCAGAATCATTAAAACAGAATATTCCGAGGAAATGCAGAAGTCCTTTATCGACTATGCCATGAGCGTCATTATCGCCAGGGCTTTGCCCGATGTGCGGGACGGTTTAAAGCCGGTTCAGAGGCGCACCCTCTATGATATGCACGAGCTGGGGATCCGCTTTGACAGGCCCTACAGAAAGTGCGCCCGTATCGTGGGCGATACCATGGGTAAATATCACCCTCACGGGGACAGTTCCATCTATGAGGCGCTGGTGGTCATGACCCAGGATTTCAAGAAAGGTCTTCCCCTGATTGACGGTCACGGCAATTTCGGCAATATCGAGGGCGACGGCGCCGCGGCCATGCGTTACACGGAGGCCAGGCTGCAGAGAATCACCCAGGAGGCCTTTCTTTCCGATCTGGACAAGGATGTGGTGGATTTTGTCCCTAATTTTGACGAGACGGAGAAGGAGCCTTCCGTTCTTCCCGTCAGGATTCCCAATTTTCTTATAAACGGCTCGGAGGGGATCGCCGTGGGCATGACCACCAGCACTCCCCCCCACAATCTGGGGGAGGTCATCGACGGGGTGAAGGCCTATATGCAGAACGAGAACATCACCACGAAGGAGCTGATGCGCTATGTGAAGGGGCCGGATTTTCCCACAGGGGGCATCGTGATCAACAAGGACGAGCTGCCCCAGATCTATGAGACCGGCGCAGGCAAGATCAGACTGCGGGGGAAGGTGGAGTTTGAGAGTCTTAAGGGCGGCAAGACAAATGTGGTCATCACGGAGATTCCCTACACTATGGCGGGAGCCAATATCTCCAAATTTCTCACGGATGTGGCGGCCCTCTCGGAGACCAGGAAGACTCAGGATATTGTGGACATTTCCAATCAGTCCTCCAAGGAGGGCATCCGCATTGTCATAGAGCTGAAAAAGGATGCGGATCCGGAAAATTTTGTCAATTTGCTGTACAAAAAGACACGTTTAGAAGACACCTTCGGCGTAAATATGCTGGCTATCTCGGGGGGCAGGCCCGAGATTATGGGGCTTAGGCAGATTATCAAGGCTCATGTGGATTTTCAGTTTCAGGTGGCCACCAGGAAATACACCAATTTGCTGGCCCATGAGATGGAGAAAAAGGAAATACAGGAGGGTCTGATCAAAGCCTGCAATGTCATCGACCTGATCATCGAGATTCTGCGGGGGTCCAGGGACCGCGCCATGGCCAAGGCCTGTCTCACCGAGGGTAAGGTGGAGGGGATCAAATTCAAATCCAGGGAGTCCAGGCTGATGGCAGAGCAGCTTTCCTTCACCGAGAAGCAGGCAGGCGCCATCCTGGAGATGAGGCTCTATAAGCTGATCGGCCTTGAGCTGGAGGCTCTGATCAATGAGCATGAGGAGACCATGGCCAATATCTACCGTTATGAGGATATCCTGGACAGAAGGGATTCCATGGCCCAGGTGATCATAAACGAGCTGGACGGATATAAGAAGGCCTACGGGCGAAAGCGCAGGACCGTGATTGAGAACGGCCGGGAGGCGGTCTATAAGGAGAAGGAGCCCCAGGAGACTGAGGTGGTGTTTGTGATGGACCGTTTCGGCTATGCCAAGACCATTGATATGAGTACCTACGAGAGAAACAGGGAGACTGCGGAGTCGGAGTACAAATATATTGTGGTCTGCAGGAATACGGGCAGACTGTGTCTGTTTACAGATACCGGGCAGATGCATTCCGTGAAGATTGCGGATCTTCCGGCGGGAAAGCTTCGGGACAAGGGAATTCCCATCGACAATGTGAGCAATTACCATTCCGAGACGGAGGAACTGGTATATGTGGCCAGTCAGACGGAATTGAATCTTTGCCGGCTCATTTTCGTCACCGCAAAGGCTATGGTGAAGATTGTGGGCGGCGGCGAGTTTGACGTTTCCAAGCGCACGGTGGCCGCCACCAAATTAGGCGACGGGGACAGGGTGGTGAGCATCGCCGCACTTCACGGGCAGAAAAACATTATCCTTCGGTCCGAAGCCGGTTATTTTCTGCGGTTTCTCATTTCGGAGATTTCAGAGATGAAGAAAATGGCTGTGGGTATGCGCGGCATGAACCTGGGGGAGAAGGACAGCCTGGAGGCCGTTTACTATACGGAGGATACGGATGTATCCTATATTGAATACAAGACGAGAAGCCTGATGTTAAACAGCATAAAGCTGGCCAGACGGGGAGGCAAGGGAGTTAAGGTGAAGGGATAGAAAGGCAGGGTGCGGTATGAGAGTCATCGCGGGAACGGCCCGCAGTCTTCCCCTGAAGGCGCCGGAGGGTCTGGACACCAGGCCTACCACGGACCGTATCAAGGAAACGCTGTTTAATATGATACGGGACGATTTTTTGGGAGGCGTCTTTGTGGATCTGTTCAGCGGGAGCGGCGGCATAGGGATAGAGGCCTTAAGCCGCGGGGCGAAAAAGGCATATTTTGTGGAGAATTCTTCCAAAGCGGCAGCCGTGATTCAACAAAATCTGGCATTTACAAGACTTGGAGAGCGGGCAGTGGTGCTGCGGCAGGATGTCTGCGGGGCTTTGGGTGATATCAAAGAGGCGGCGGTGAATGTGATCTTTATGGATCCACCCTACGGCTGCGGGCAGGAGCAGCGTGTTTTGTCTGTTCTGCGGAATATGGACTATGTGACGGAGAATACCCTGATTATTGTGGAAACCTCTCTGGACACGGACTGCTCTTATCTGGAGGAGAAGGGATTTCTCCTGGTGAAGGAAAAGCGATACAAGACCAACAGACATTTGTTTCTAAGGAAAAAGTTACAAGGCGGCGATGCCCTTTAGCAGGACGCACAGGCAGGGCAAGTACCTGTCCACTGCTAAACGCTGCGTATAGGCGGAGGGGAGTATGTATGAAAAGAGCGGTTTACCCCGGAAGTTTTGACCCTATGACATACGGACATTTGGATATTATCAGGCGGGCTTCCGAAATTTTTGACCTGTTGATTGTGAGCGTGCTGAACAATAATCAAAAGACACCGTTGTTTTCTGTGGAGGAACGTGTTAAGATACTTAAAGAGGCTACGAAGGATATTCCCAATGTACAGGTGGACAGCTTCAGCGGTCTGCTCACCAATTATGCCGCCGAGAAGGACCTCCATGTGGCGGTGAGGGGGCTTCGGGCCATCACGGATTTTGAGTATGAGCTGCAGCTTGCCCAGACGAACCGTATGCTCTCCGGTGGAAGGATGGACACGGTGTTTTTGACCACCAGCTTAGAGTACGCGTACCTTAGCTCCTCCAGCGTGAAGGAGATCGCCTGCTTTGGCGGGGATATTTCCAAGACGGTTCCGGAATTTGTGGCGGAGCAGATATATCGAAAGTATAGATCGGCAGGAGGTCTGTCAGGGGAAGGGAATCAGTGAGAAAGGAACAGTCAGCCTATGAGCAGCAGAATTGAGCAGTTAATTGATGAAATAGAGGAATATATCGAGAGCTGCAAGCCTAAGTTCATGTCCAACACGGAGATTATTGTCAATAAGGACGAGATAGACGAGCTGCTGCGGGAGCTTCGAATGAAGACGCCTGACGAGATCAAGCGGTATCAGAAGATTATCAGCAACAAGGAGGCTATTTTAAATGATGCCAGGACCAAGGCCGAGGCCTTGATCAACGAAGCCACCGTACATACCAACGAGCTCATCAGCGAACATGAGATCATGCAGCAGGCCTACGCTCAGGCAAATGAGGTGGTGACCATGGCCACCAGGCAGGCTCAGGAGATTGTGGACAATGCCACCATAGAGGCCAATACGGTCCGCATGGCGGCCGCCCAATATATGGATGATATGCTCAACTACATCGAGAGCGTAATCGTATCCTCCAGGAAAGCGGCCAGCTCAAACTACGAGAGTCTGCTGGGCTCCTTAAAGCATTACGAGGATGTCATTCAAAATGACAGAAGGCAGCTCCATCCCGTGGAGGATGTGGAGGCAGTATCTCTGGAGGAGCCGGAGGTGTTCCCAAATGCGGAGAACCCGTCATAGAGGCGCGGCCCGGTTGATAGCCGGACAATTATAAATTTTGTTAAACAGGCCGGTTTTCCAAGGAAAGCTGGCTTGTCGTATATATGGTATATCGTTGCCTCCAAAAAGGGGACTGCGGGGCCTTTCGGGGCGGATGGGAGAGGTTTAAGTATGAAGAAGCTTTTATTCTATGCGGGGGTTTTTTTGCTGTGGATCGGAGCGGTACAGGGGATGTCCCTCTCAGTGCAGGCGGCTCCCAGGGTGCAGCAGACGGGCGATGTGGTCACAATCGTCATAGATCCCGGTCACGGAGGAAAGAACGAGGGGACGAAGGAAAACGGCGCGCTGGAGAAAACCATGACCATGATAACAGCCCAGGCTATGTATGATGAGCTGTGTAAATATGATAATGTGGAGGTCTATCTCACCAGAACCTCCGACGTGGATTTGTCTCTGAAGGAGAGGGCGGAATATGCGGATTCCGTGGATGCGGACTTTATGTTCAGCATCCATTACAACGCCTCCTTAAACCACGAGCTCTATGGCTCCGAGGTGTGGGTGTCGCTGCTTCCTCCCTACAATGCCTACGGTTATCAGTTCGGATCTGTCCAGATGGAAAATATGCGGGATATGGGACTGTTTCTTCGAGGGGTAAAGACCCGCCCGGGCGACGAGGGGGATTATTACGGCATAATCAGGGAGGCGGTAAATTTAGACATCCCCGCGGTGATCATCGAGCACTGCCATGTGGATGAGGAGAGGGATATTCCCTTCTGCGATTCCACGGAAGATCTGGAAGCTTTCGGAAGAGCGGACGCCCTGTCCGTGGCAAAGTATTTCGGGCTTTCCAGCGCAGAGCTGGGGGTGGATTACAGCTCCTACAGCAGCGGTGAACTGCAGGCGGCCTCGGCAGGCGGCTTTGCCGCCAGGACTACCTGGGACGAGACGGAGCCGGATGTGTGCCAGCTTACGCTTCTGGAGGCTGATTATGAGACCAGGACGCTGACCTTGGAGGTGTCGGCGGCGGATTATGACAGTATGCTTTTGTACTATTCCTACAGCCTGGACGGAGGGGAGAGCTTTACGCCCAGAGAGCCCTGGCCGGATTGTGACGTCTTTACGGGGACGTATTCGGACACCTTCACCGCAACGCTTCAGGTTCCCATGGGGGCAACGCCCGAAGTGATTTTCAGGGCATATAATCCCTTTGACCTCTACACGGAGAGCAACACGGTGAGTTTTGGGCGGGCTTTTCTTCCCGAGAGCACCAAGGGGACGAAAGAAGCGGTGACGGTGGGGCAGGGATTGGGAAGTTTAGGCAGCGCGGCCGGTCCGGAGACCTCGGGAAGCGCCGGGGAGGCGGAGGACCATGGAGAGGGCGCCGGGGAGGACGCCTCTGCAGCCGGTGGGGGCAAACTTCCCGGCACCACCACCTTTCGGCCGGATGAGCCCCGGGAGGAGACAGAGGGTGAGGGCCCCAGCTTTATGAGCTTTCTGATAATATGTCTGGCCATTGTGATACTGTTGCTTTTCATTGTGCTGGTGTCCCAGGCCATCTCCGACGGCAAGAGACGGAGGAAACGTCAGCGCAGGAAGCTTGCGGGGGAGAACAGCCACCAGCACAGGTAATACAGGGCCGTCAGCGCAGACAGGACCAGCTTGTGAAAAGTGTAGGACGAGAGGGAGAGCGGAGTTTTGCTGATGCAGCTATAGGTCTGGGCGACGCAGGACAGGCCGCCGAAGGGCAGGACCAGCAGGGAATACAGGGGGAAGCCCGTTCCCAAGATCCTCAGGCCGCCGTTGATCTCCAGGAGGGGCGCCATCAGCCGGGGAGCTCTGCCAAGCAGGATGTGAAGGGGCAGATTCAGCAGATTGAACAGGATCATATACCCTCCCAGCATCAGCATACTTTTCACGGAGGTCTGCACGGCATCGTCCACTTCCGCCAGAAGAGCTGTCTTTTTCAGGCGGCGGGGCGAGGAGGCAACGCTTCCCTGTTCTCTCAGATCCCGAAACAGAGTATACCGCAGAAGGACGCCGTAGAGCAGAGGAAGCCCATACATACCTGCCAGATAGGGCCATATCATGGTGCGCTCTAACAGGGGCAGCACAAAGCTTAAGAAATAGACCGGCCCGATATTGTTGCAGAAAGCCAGCAAATATTCGGCTTCCCGTTTGGAAATCATGTCTCTGCCGTAGAGGTCGGCAACCGTCCTTGCCCCCATGGGGAAGCCGCACAGAAATCCCAAAATGACGGCATAGCAGACATTTCGGGAGACCTTAAAGACCGGCCGCAGGATGGGGTACAGCAGGGAGGTGAAGCCTTCCGTGAGCTGAAGTCTGATCATAATCCCCGACAGTATCATAAAGGGTAAAAGGGCGGGAACCATTTTCTCGTACCAAAGATTCAGCCCCGTGAGAGCGTATGCGAGGCTTAGCTGAGAGCGGGTCAGGATACAGGCGGTGAGCAGTAAAAAGGCCAGAGTTATCAGGATTTTGGATATTTTTTTCATAGATGATGCAAACCAAAACGGGACATTCTCCCTCCAGTATATGAGGGAAAAGCTCAAAAAAGTAGCGATGTCCGCAGACAGGAGTATGGAAAATTTGCGACTTGACAGATTGTTGTGCGAGATGAACAAGGGCGCCCGAAGCAGGGTGAAAGAATACATCCGTCAGGGGCTTGTGACGGTGGACGGCGTTGTGGTGAGAGATCCCGGCCGGAGAGTTGGCGACGGTGAATGTGTAACCCTTCAGGGCGAGGAGGTCATATTCAAGAAGTATGAATACTATATGCTCAATAAACCCGGGGGAGTGGTTTCCGCCACAAGAGACAATGTCTCCCAAACCGTGTTGGAGCTTCTTCCCAAAGGGCGGCGGCAGGGGTTGTTTCCGGTGGGACGGTTGGACAAGGATACGGAGGGGCTTCTTCTCGTCACAAATGACGGAGAACTGGCTCACCGGCTGTTATCCCCCGGAAGACATGTGGATAAGGTCTATCTGGCAGGCCTGGTCAAGCCTCTTGAGGAAGCCCGGATCAGATGCCTGGAACAGGGGGTGGATATCGGCGAGGAGAAACCCACTTTGCCGGCCAGAGTGGAGATCCTGGAGCCTGCGCTCATCCGTCTGACCATCCATGAGGGAAAGTATCATCAGGTGAAGCGAATGCTCCAGGCGGTGGGAAACGAGGTGCTGACTTTAAAGAGAATCGGATTCGGAGGGCTTGCCCTGGATCCCTCCCTGGCTCCGGGGGAGAGCAGGGAGCTCACGGAGGAGGAGGTGACACGGCTGCATGAATCATGAGATGCTGTGGAATATGGAGGCTGTAATATTTGATTTGGACGGCTCTCTGGTTGACTCCATGTGGCTGTGGAGGGAAATTGACATTGCGTACTTGGGACGCTTTGGCATTCCCATGCCCCAGGACCTGCAGTCCAAGATTGAGGGCATGAGTTTCCACCAGACGGCAGTCTATTTTAAGGAGCATTTTCCCATCCCCGATTCTCTGGAGCAGATCAAGGCGGACTGGAATCGGATGGCCTGGGAAAAATATGAGAGAGAGGTGCCTTTGAAGCCGGGCATTGCGGAATTTTTGAAGGGATGCGGCAGATGCGGCCTGAAGCTGGGGATCGCTACCAGCAATTCCAGGGAGCTTGTGGAAAACGTGCTCCGCGTGCACGGGCTGAGGGACAAATTTTCCTGTATTATGACGGGGAGTGAGGTAACCAACGGAAAGCCCGCTCCGGATATTTACCTGGCGGTGGCGAGGGAGTTGAAGATTCTTCCGGAAAAATGTCTGGTGTTTGAGGATATTACCCCGGGCATCCTGGCAGGAAAGGCCGCGGGTATGCGGGTCTGTGCCGTGGAGGATGATTATTCCCTGCAGGCGAAGGCCGAGAAGGAGGCCATGGCGGATTACTATATTACGGATTATCACGGTTTATTTGACGATTATCTTCCCCTCTGCCCCGGGGATATGGAGGAGAGGGGCTGGGGCCAGGTGGATTTTGCCTATGTCATAGGGGATGCCTATGTGGATCACCCCTCCTTCGGCCACGCCGTGATCAGCCGGGTGCTGGAGTCCCGGGGATATCGGGTGGGGATTATCTCCCAGCCGGATTGGAGGGATCCGGAGAGCATAAATCTGTACGGGAGGCCCAGGCTGGGATTTCTGATTTCCGCCGGAAATATGGATAGCTGTGTGAATCACTATTCCGTGTCAAAAAAGAGGCGGAGCACGGACGCCTATACTCCGGGAGGTGAAATGGGCAAGAGGCCGGATCACGCCACGGTGGTATACGGCAATCTGATCCGCAGGATTTACCCGGATATTCCCGTGATCATCGGCGGCATCGAGGCCAGTCTGAGACGGTTGGCGCATTACGATTACTGGTCGGACAGCTTCAAGCGCTCCATCCTGCTGGACAGTCGGGCGGACCTGATTTCCTACGGGATGGGGGAGCGTTCCGTGGCGGAAATTGCGGACGCTCTGGACAGCGGCATTGCGGTGAGGGATATCACCTTTGTCCGGGGGACGGTCTATCGCACCAGAGACATCTCGGGGGTCTACGAGGGCATTTCGCTGCCCTCCTACGAGGAGATGAAGCAGGATAAGCGCCGTTATGGGGAGAGCTTTGCCATTCAGTACCGAAACACGGATTTTTGTACCGGGAAACCTCTTATCGAGGCTTATCCGAAGGGAGTCTATGTGGTGCAAAATCCGCCCCAGCCGCCTCTGACCACGGAAGAGATGGATCAGGTTTACGACCTGCCCTATATGAGGAATTATCATCCCTCCTATGAGGCCGAGGGCGGCGTGCCGGCCATTTCGGAGGTACAGTTCTCCCTGATCAGCAGCAGAGGATGCTTCGGCGGCTGCAGTTTTTGCGCCCTGACCTTTCACCAGGGGCGCACGGTATCTGTGAGAAGCCATGAATCTCTCCTAAAGGAGGCGCGCCTTATTATCGCTCAGCCGGGCTTCAAGGGGTATATTCACGATGTGGGAGGCCCCACGGCGAATTTCAGACATCCCTCCTGCAAGAAGCAGTTGACCCGGGGCGTATGTAAGGACAGGCAGTGTCTTTTTCCCACGCCCTGCCCCAATTTAGACGCGGATCACTCGGATTATCTAAAGTTGCTGCGCAGTCTTCGGGCGCTGCCGGGGGTGAAGAAGGTGTTTATCCGTTCGGGCCTTCGATTTGATTATCTGCTGGCCGACCCGGACGATGCCTTTTTTCGGGAACTGGTGGAATTCCATGTGAGCGGACAGCTAAAGGTAGCCCCTGAGCACATTTCAGACAGGGTGCTCAGGCTGATGGGAAAGCCGAAAAACGCTGTTTATCAGCGCTTTGTGGAAAAATATCAGAAGCTGAACAAAAGTCTTGGTATGAATCAGTTTCTGGTACCTTATCTAATGTCGTCCCATCCCGGCTCCGATCTTTTGGCGGCCATAGAGCTGGCGGAGTATCTCAGGGACCTGGGTTATATGCCGGAGCAGGTGCAGGATTTCTATCCCACTCCCTCCACGCTTTCCACGGTCATGTACTACACGGGGGTGGATCCCCGGGACGGCAGGGAGGTCTATGTCTGCCGCAATCCCCATGAGAAGGCCATGCAGAGAGCTCTGATACAATACCGCAATCCGAAGAACCGTGAGCTGGTGTGGGAGGCTTTGACAAAGGCGGGCAGGACGGATTTGATTGGTTTTGACAAAAGATGCCTGATCCGCCCCGGAAGGGCGGAGGAGTACAGGAGAACAAACGATAGGGGCGGAAGGGAAGATAAGCCGGGCATTGGCCACGGGACGGATAAAAAGAAAGGGATAAACGATAGGAGAAAGGCGGACCATAAAAAAACCGGAAAAAGAAAAACCATACGAAATATTCATCAAAAGAAAGGGGACAGGAAATGAATGTGATCGTTATAACGGGGGCTTCCTCCGGCATCGGCATGGAATTTGCCTTACAGATGGATGAATATTTCTCCAATATCGACGAGTTTTGGCTGGTTGCCAGGAACAGGGAGAAATTGGAGGAGCTTAAGAAAACGCTGCGGCATTCCGCCAGGATTTTTACAATGGACATCACCAGGGAAGGCCAGGCGGAGCGGCTGGAGGATGCCTTGGCGGACAAAGGAGCCGTGGTTAGAATGCTGGTGAACTGTGCCGGGTACGGCCTGATGGGAGATTTTTCTTCCGGAGCGCTTGCGGCGGAGCTTGGAATGATACGCTTAAACTGCGAGGCCCTCACAGGGCTCACCCATCGGATGCTGCCTTTTATGAGAAGGGGCAGCCGCATCCTCCAGATGGCATCCAGCGCGGCTTTTCTTCCCCAGCCTGGCTTTGCGGTCTATGCCGCCACCAAATCCTATGTACTCAGCTTTTCCCGGGCGCTGGGGGAGGAGGTGAAGGGGCGGGGCATCTATGTGACCAGCGTATGCCCCGGTCCCGTGGACACGCCCTTTTTTGAGATCGCCGAGCGGGGCGGTTCCACGCTGCACTTAAAAAAGTATACCATGGTGTCGGCAGAGCGGGTGGTCAAAAAGGCGCTGCGGGACTCCTGCCGCAGACGGTCTGTGTCCGTGTGCAGTCTTCCCATACAGAGCTTTGGAGTCATGTGCAAATGCGTGCCCCACGGAATGGTGCTTCGGTGCATGGAGGGGATGAGACGCAGAGGATGGTAGGATTCTGCGAGGGAGTTTCTGCGTTTGGGGACTGTATGAGTCACGCCGCCCGGGGACTGCGGTTCCTATTTCGACACGCTTTCCCCCGGATCCCCGGGCGGCTGTGGCGAGACGACTTAAAACGGTGAGTCAGAGAGGAATGAAAGCACATATGAAGTTATCCAGGATGTTTACAACGGACAGGTATAAGGGTACGAGAGGGTATCTGGATTCGCAGCGGGCATATGAGGTAATGCGTACGGTATTGTATTTTGCCGTATCCCTGAGTTTGTTTTTCGGGGGATGGGCTGCCACCGGCAATCGGATGAATCTCCTCACGGTGGTGGCTGTGCTGGGGTGTCTGCCCGCCAGCAAGAGTGCGGTGGAGGCAATTATGTATTTTCGGTTTCATAGCTGCAGGGGGGAGGACGCCGACAGGATCGAGGATCGTCTGGGGGAGCTGAAGGGTGTGTTTGATATGGCCTTCACTTCCTATGAGAAAAATTATCAGGTGGATCATCTGACGGTGAAAGGGAATACGGTCTGTGGCTATTCAAGCGCCGAAAAGTTTGACGAACAGGGATTTTATAAGCATATTGAAGGGATATTGAAGGCGGAAAATTACAGGGATACCTCTGTGAAGATATTCAGGGAGATCGGTAAGTATACGGACAGACTGGACACTCTGCGCACCTTGGAGGCGGACGAGGCCTGCACCGAGGGTATTATTAGGACCTTAAAGAGCGTGGCCCTTTGAGAGAGGGCTTTGTGCACGGTGAATTTTCGAGAGCCGTGAGGCGTATTTAAAACTGCGGAAAAAAGGCGGGTGGGAAGCGTTATGCAGACGATTACAATCGGGAAGAACGAGGCGGGACAGCGGCTGGACAAATTCTTGCACAAGCTTCTGCCCCTGGCGGGGAGCGGTTTTCTATATAAAATGCTTCGCAAGAAGAACATTACGCTAAACGGAAGAAAGGCGGAGGGAAAGGAGTTCTTAAACAGGGGAGATGTGGTGACCTGCTTTTTCTCACGGGAGACCTATGAAAAGTTCGCCGGGACGGCGCCTCTAAAGTCGGATGTTTCGGCGGGAGAGTCGGCGTGCCCTGCCGGGAACGCGGGGAAAACGGCGGAGCCGGAAAAAAGGCGCCCCGGTCTGGCGGTCCCAGGGCCGGGGCGCAGACTGTCGGAGTACAGGGAGGCTTTTCGTTTTCTATCGGGAGTGGAAGTATTGTATGAAAACGAGGATATTTTGTTGTTAAATAAACCGGCGGGGATTTTGACACAGAAGGCGTCGGGGGCGGACCTGACTCTGAACGAATGGCTGGTGGGCTACCTCCTGGCAGGAGGCGCTGTCAGGGAGGAGGAGCTTAGAGCCTTTCGCCCCTCGGTCTGCAATCGATTGGACCGCAATACCAGCGGCATTGTTCTCTGCGGCAAGACCCTGGCGGGCTCGCAGTTTCTGGGAGAAGCGATCAGAGAGCGGGGCGTGCGCAAATTTTACCGCACGATCTGTGTGGGGGAGGTAGCGGAGGATTTTATACTGGAGGGGTATCTGGAGAAGAACGAATCAAAAAACAGGGTGAAGATTAGGGCCGGGGAGGAGGGCCAAGGCGGGCACCAAAATGCAGGGGATTTGGGGCGGTATTGCAGGACCTTCTTTCATCCCGTGGAGCGAAGGGGTGACTATACTCTGCTGGAGGCGGAGCTTTTTACCGGCAGGACGCATCAGATCAGGGCCCATTTGGCAGAGGCGGGACATCCCGTAATCGGGGATGTGAAGTATGGAGACCAAGAGAGCAACGAATTCCTTCGGAGAAAATTCGGGTTGAAGCATCAGCTTCTTCACGCCTGCAGGGTGGCATTTGCGGGGGATTGGGCTTCTCTGTTCGGGACAGAGCAGGTGGAAGCGCCCTGTCCAAAGCTCTTTGGGCGGATCTGGTCTTCTCTGTGAGGAAGGCGGGCCCCTGGAGTCTTTACGCGGCATTCCCGTATGCCGGAAAATGCGGGCTGTAATTTGACGGAAGGGGCAGGGATTGCCATGGCTACTTGGAATTCCAGGGGGCTTAGAGGCTCCACCTTGGAGGAAATGATCAACCGCACCAATGAAAAGTATGCGGAAAACGGGCTGGCGCTGATTCAGAAGGTGCCCACACCCATCACACCTATCAAAATCGACAAGGAAAACAGACAGATCACGCTGGCATATTTTGACCAGAAAAGCACGGTGGATTACATTGGGGCGGTGCAGGGACTTCCCGTCTGCTTTGACGCCAAAGAATGCGCTGTGGATACCTTTTCCCTCCAGAATATCCATGAGCACCAGGTGGAGTTTATGGGACGCTTTGAAAGGCAGAAGGGAATCGCTTTTTTCCTCATCTATTACACCCACCGGGATGTGCTGTATTATCTTCCCTATGAGATGCTGCGTTTTTTTTGGGACAGGGCAAAGGAGGGCGGGAGAAAGAGCTTCCGCTACGAGGAGCTGAATCCGGAGTATGTGCTGCCCAAGAAGCATGGGATCCTGGTGCCGTATCTGGATATGCTGCAAAAGGATTTGTATGACAGAGAATTTTAAGCAAACCCCAGGCTATTGACAACGTTTTTTTGCTGCGGTGGGATCTGCCGGTGGAAACTTTGATTTGGCTTTACACAGCCTGGGCGTTGTGCCATAATAGTACTGAGAGTATAAAGTGAAGGCGGTTGAGCGGACAGATAGATGAGAGGTGGCTGACGATATGAGGGAATTCCTGCAATCGACCAAAGGAAAAATAATTGTGATGACGGCGGGGCTGTTTTTGACGGCCGCAGTTATTTTGATTGTGCTTCTGGCAGCGAAAAATGATAAGGGATACCGTTCCGTCAGCATTTTTGAGCTTTCCGGTGAGATAACGGTGGAGGACGGCGGGGAGGAATTTGCCGCCTACGAAAATATGCGCCTGGAGGGCGGCGACCGGATTATAACGGGGGCGGGCAGCTATGCCCGGCTGCTTCTGGACGATGATAAATATGTGAAACTGGAGGAATCAAGCCAGGCTTATTTTGAGGATGTGGGGACCGACGGGGAGCGCCGCACACAGATTCGTGTGGACAGGGGAGCTCTGACGGTGGAGATTACCCATTCTTTACCGGCGGGCGAGGATTTTGTGATCAATACACCCAGCGCTGTTATGGCCGTGCGGGGAACCTATTTCAGAGTGGAGGTGTCCCAGGATGAGGAGGGCGTTGCTTTCACCACCGTGTACACCTACGGGGGGACGGTGGCCTGCAGGAGAATTTTGCCGGACGGCACGGAGGCGGATGAGGAAGTCCTGGTCGAGGCCGGTTTTAAGGCGCGGGTAAGGATGGATGAGACGGATACGATATACATAGAGGAGCAGACCCAGGGCGCTTCGGATTCTGTGGATCCCCTTGCGCTTGAGGAAATTTCCGACGACGATCTGGTGGGGATTTACTGTGCCTCCGCAAGCGGTCACGAGATGTTTGCGGACAGCGGGGAGCTTTGGGAGGAGATTGAAAGCAGAGGCATAGATTTGGAGGGATATCACAGGGTCTATGACGGAGGCGCTGTGCCTGAGTATACGCCGGCCGCCGGGGAGGGTTCCGGTTCGGCCGACTCGGAGGAGACCGAAAAAGGGGAGGAAAATGTGGAGACGGAAAGCGGCTCTGGGGAGGAGGCGGGAAGCGGTTCCCAGGCTCCGGGTGAGAGCGCGCCCTCCGGGTCCGCGCAACAGGGGGGAGAGACACAGCCTTCCAAGCCGTCTTCTCCGAAGCCCTCGGTCAATCCGGCTCCCACGGCAAAGCCTTCCGAAACCGCTCCCTCAGAGGAAACATCCTCGGAGCAGGAGGAAGACGAGGACGAGGATGAGGAGTCGGAGGTCCAGCCGGACGAGCCCGGCGAGGGCAAGGGTCATGTTCATACGCCGCTGATAAGTTCCACCGAGCCCACCTGTACGGAGGAAGGTCGCAGGGTGGTGGGTTGTGCTGTCTGCGGGGAAACCCTTTTGGCGGATAGCATCCCTGCCAGGGGGCATAGGGAGGACGATGTGACTGTGGTGGAGCCTACCCTCACGTCTGCCGGCAGCCGCAGAGTGAGCTGCTCCGTGTGCGGAGCGCTGTGCCGGGAGGAGGTGATTCCCGCGGGAATCGCCATAAACGGGACTTATTTTCCCGACGGGGATTTTCGGGTCTATCTCTCGGGAAGCTGCGACAAGGACGGGGACGGATATCTGTCCCTCCCGGAGCTTGAGGCCGTGGAGAGCATTGACGTGAGCGGCACAGCGGTGGTTTCCCTGGAGGGTATCGCGTATTTTTCCGGGCTCAGGGAGCTTATCTGCCACGGAACGCAGATCACCGGGCTGGATGTGAGCAAAAACGCCGGACTGGTCTATTTGAGCTGCTTTGACACGCCGTTGGGTAAGCTGGATGTGAGCAGAAACAGAGCCCTGGAATCGCTGGACTGCGGCGAAACTTTGATCACCGAGCTGAACGTGGGAAACAACCCTGCGTTAAGGCTTCTGTATTGCAACGGGACGGGGATCAGCGCGCTGAATGTGAGCGGTAATCCGTCTCTGGAGGCTTTGTACTGCTCCTACACCGCAGTCTCCAGCCTGGATTTGAGCAGGAACCCGGTTCTGGAGGAGCTGGACTGCGGTGAGACTGAGCTGACCGGGCTGGACGTGAGCCGCAATCCGGCGCTGAGAGTTTTGTACTGCTACGGCACAGGGATCAGCAGTCTGGATGTGAGCCGTAATCCGGAGCTGACGGATTTATATTGCAACAACTGTAATCTGGCCTGTCTGGATTTGAGAAATAACGGAAAGCTGACGAATCTGTACGCGGAGGGCAATACCTATGATATCGGCAATGTGGCTCTGTTTGATGTGTCCGTGATTCCGGGATTTGACAAGAGCAGGGTGTCCAATGTGAACAATGCTAAGTATGATGTCTCGGAGGGAGTGTTTGGTTTCTTTGACGGGGATGTGACCTACACCTATGACTGCGGGAACGGTCATAAGGTGGAGTTTACGCTGATTCCCTATAGTATTCCTGCGCCTCCGGCAAAGGGAGTGGCGATTGACAGCGTGAATTTTCCGGACAGTGAGTTCAGGGAATATGTGGCGGCGAATTTTGACAGCGACGGGGACGGGATGCTTTCGGAGGAGGAGCTTGAGAAGGTGCTGGCCATTAATGTGAAGAGTATGCCGGTGGCTTCCCTCAAGGGAATAGAATATTTTAGCGCCTTACAGGAATTAAACTGTTTTGGCACGAAGATTGTGGACCTGGATATGAGTGGGAATATCGCTCTGAAGTCTTTGAATTGCGAGGGTTCGTCCCTTAAAAGGCTGAATGTGAGCCAAAACGCCGCGCTGGAGTATTTGAACTGCTATAAAGCGGATCTGATAGAGTTGGATGTAAGCCACAATCCGGCACTGCAGTACTTGGACTGCTCCGGCACGATAGAACGGCTGGATGTGAGTAAAAATCCGGCCTTGCAGTCTTTGAATGTTGATGGAACGTCCATCAGCCAATTGGATTTGAGTAACAATCCTGCTTTGGAGGAGCTGTATTGTTACGGAACACCGATCCGTCAATTGGATTTGAGCAATAATCCGGAGTTACAGATACTCGACTGCACAAACTGCGGTCTTGCCTGCCTTGATTTGACGGGCAATCCTAAGATCAGCGGCCTCAGGGCGAGCGGCAATCAATATGCCATAGCCGACGCGGCGTCCTTTGATGTTGCTGTCATTCCCGGATTTGACAAGGCCAGGGTATCCGACGTGACGGGGGCGGACTACAATGCCGCCATGGGAGTGTTTACCAATATCACCGGGGATATCAGCTATACCTATGACTGCGGAAACGGGCAAAGCGCAGTCTTTACGCTGAAGTGGGACGGGGAGTTGGTGGTTCCTACGGGAGTGGCGATTGACAGCGTGAATTTTCCGGACAGTGAGTTCAGGGAATATGTGGCGGCGAATTTTGACAGTGACGGGGATGGGATGCTTTCGGAGGAGGAGCTTGAGAAGGTGCTGGCCATTGATGTGAAGAGTATGCCGGTGGCTTCCCTCAAGGGAATAGAATATTTTAGCGCCTTACAGGAATTAAACTGTTTTGGCACGAAGATTGTGGACCTGGATATGAGTGGGAATATCGCTCTGAAGTCTTTGAATTGCGAGGGTTCGTCCCTTAAAAGGCTGAATGTGAGCCAAAACGCCGCGCTGGAGTATTTGAACTGCTATAAAGCGGATCTGATAGAGTTGGATGTAAGCCACAATCCGGCACTGCAGTACTTGGACTGCTCCGGCACGATAGAACGGCTGGATGTGAGTAAAAATCCGGCCTTGCAGTCTTTGAATGTTGATGGAACGTCCATCAGCCAATTGGATTTGAGTAACAATCCTGCTTTGGAGGAGCTGTATTGTTACGGAACACCGATCCGTCAATTGGATTTGAGCAATAATCCGGAGTTACAGATACTCGACTGCACAAACTGCGGTCTTGCCTGCCTTGATTTGACGGGCAATCCTAAGATCAGCGGCCTCAGGGCGAGCGGCAATCAATATGCCATAGCCGACGCGGCGTCCTTTGATGTTGCTGTCATTCCCGGATTTGACAAGGCCAGGGTATCCGACGTGACGGGGGCGGACTACAATGCCGCCATGGGAGTGTTTACCAATATCACCGGGGATATCAGCTATACCTATGACTGCGGAAACGGGCAAAGCGCAGTCTTTACGCTGAAGTGGGACGGGGAGTTGGTGGTTCCTACGGGAGTGGCGATTGACAGCGTGAATTTTCCGGACAGTGAGTTCAGGGAATATGTGGCGGCGAATTTTGACAGTGACGGGGATGGGATGCTTTCGGAGGAGGAGATCGCGGCGGTGAAAAAAATAGAGTTTTCTGGGGGTACGCTGACTGTGATGGAGGGACTGGAATATTTTGTAGATTTGCAGGAGCTGATCCTTCAAGACGTGGGCGTGAGTGAACTGGATATCAGCAAAAATACAGCCCTGGAAAAACTGATATGCTGGTGTACAAATTTATGGGAATTAGATACCAGCAATAATGCCGCGCTGAAGTATTTGACTGTTTCCCAGGTTACAACTTTGGATGTCAGCGGCAGTACGGCATTGGAATATTTAGACTGCAGGACCTCCAGTCTCAGCAGATTGGATATACGCGCCAACACAGCGCTGCAGTATTTAGACTGCAGTGCTTCACCGATAGAGGCATTGGAGCTGGATACAAATACCGCTCTAACAAAGCTGTATTGTTCCCAAACTGCCCTGACGGATTTGGATTTGAGCCATAACATCAATTTGAAAACTTTGGATTGCAGCGGAATAGGAGGATTGGGGCTGCTTAGTCTTAATGAGAATATCAATTTGGAGATATTGGACTGTTCCTCCACCGGAATCACAAGTCTTGATTTGAGCCATCTATCTTCTTTGCGGAATTTGAACTGCAGCCATAACCGGATCAGCAGTCTGGATGTGAGTCAAAATGCAGCGTTGGAAACGCTAAAGTGCGAAAATTGCAATTTAACTTGTTTGGATTTAAATAACAATGTGGCCATAAAAAGTTTTTCAGGAGATTATAATAGATGCGAAAGATTTGATTTTAGTTCTGATATTCCAGGATTTGATAAAACAAAAATATTCAATGTGCAGAACGCGACTTATGATTCAATTACGGGAGAGTTTACTTATACCGGGGAGACGGCAGGCCAAAAAGTGTTAGAGTATAGTTATGATTATGACTGTGGAAACGGACATACGCTAACCTGTATTCTGTGGGAAGATCACACGGGCGTAGATTTTTCTGCCCGTTCTCTCTCCTCCTCCGATCTTTCGGAGGTATCCTCAGCCAGGGCCATGTTCCGCACAAAGCTGTTCTCCTTTATGAGGGATTGACGGGGAGTAACGAAGAACCGAGCAATGGGTAGGGGGAACGTTTGGGTTCTGCCTATCAAATTGCTTGACAGTCTCTTGGCAGAATGTTATACTACTGAAATATTTAGCGCTCTGCCATGTTAGTGAATCAGCGCGTTAATTTGATAAAGCAACGGCGGAAGTATCTGCGAAACGGATGCAGGCGAAGTCTCCATATTCTGTGTGTTTAGAATATGAAACTTTAAATTCCGGGCTTTGGCGGCTGCTTTTGCAAGATTTCATTCATTTTATAAGGAAAAATATATGGACAAGAAATTACTGCACACCCCGGAGGGGGTGAGAGATATTTACGGCAAGGAGTACGCCAGGAAGCTGTGGGTGGAGAACAGACTTCACGATGTCATCAGGGGATATGGCTACGAGGATATACAGACGCCTTCCTTTGAATTTTTTGATGTGTTCTCCAAGGAGATCGGCACCACGCCCAGCAAGGAGCTGTACAAATTCTTTGACAAGGAGAATAACACTTTGGTTCTGCGCCCGGATTTCACGCCCTCTATCGCCCGATGCGCGGCCAAATACTTTATGGAGGAGAAAAGTCCCATTCGTTTCAGCTATCTGGGAAACACCTTTGTCAACACCTCCAGTCTGCAGGGAAAGCTGAAAGAGGCGACTCAGATGGGCGCTGAGCTGATAAACGATTCTTCCGTGGAGGCGGACGGGGAGATGATCAGTCTGGTGATCGAGGCTCTGCAGGCGGTGGGACTAGAGCGGTTTCAGGTCAGCATCGGCGAGATAGAGTACTTTAAGGGACTCTGCGAGGAGGCGGGACTTTCGGAGGATACGGAGCTGGCGCTTCGAGCCTTTATCTCGGGTAAAAACTACTTTGCCGCCCAGGAGCTTTTGAACGAGTGCCAGGCGGCGGAGCACTACCGGGATATTCTTTTAAAGGCCGCGGATATGTTTGGCAACATGAGTTCTCTGTCCGAGGCCAAGGCGCTGGTGAAAAACAGTCGTTCTCTGAAGGCCATCGAGCGCCTGGAAGAGTTGGAGGATATCCTGAAGGCTTACGGCGTGTCGGACTATGTCTCCTTTGACTTGAGTATGCTAAGCAAATATAATTACTACACAGGGGTCATCTTTAAGGCCTATACCTACGGCGTGGGGGACGCCATTGTGAAGGGCGGACGCTATGACAATCTGCTGTGTCAGTTTGGCAAGGCTTCTCCGGCCATAGGATTTGCCCTGGTGATTGACGATATCCTTGGGGCTCTTACAGGGCAGAGGGTGGAAATTCCGTGCCCCGAGCCTGTAAAGCGGGTGTATTATGAAAAGGGGAATGCCGCCGATTATCAGGAGAAGCTGGGGGAGGCGAAGAGGCTTCGCCGGGAGGGCTTCCCCGTGGCGCTCACCCCGAAAGGAGTACAGGCATGAGTGAAGACAGATATCTGACCTTTGCCCTGGGAAAGGGCAGGCTGGCGAAACAGACCATGGAGCTTTTGGCGCGGATCGGAATCACCTGCGAGGAGATGCAGGATAAGAACTCAAGAAAGCTGATTTTTGTAAATGAGGAGCTTAAGCTTCGGTTCTTTCTGGCCAAGGGGCCGGATGTGCCCACCTATGTGGAGTACGGCGCCGCAGACATCGGCGTGGTGGGCCGGGACACGATATTGGAGGAGGACCGCAATGTGTACGAGGTGCTGGATTTAGGCTACGGCAAATGCCGGATGTGCGTCTGCGGGCCCGCTTCCGCAAAGGAGCTTTTAAAGCATCATGAGCGCATTCGGGTGGCCAGCAAATATCCGGGGATTGCCAGGGATTTTTTCTACAACAAAAAGCATCAGACCGTTGACATTATCAAACTGAACGGTTCCGTGGAGCTGGGGCCTTTGGTGGAGCTGTCCGACGTGATAGTGGATATTGTGGAGACGGGCTCCACTCTGCGGGAAAACGGCCTGGAGGTTTTGGAGGAGGTATGTCCCTTGAGCGCCAGGATGATCGTGAACCCGGTGAGTATGCAAATGGAGAATGCCAGAATCAAGAAGCTGGTGTCGGATATCCGAAGGGTTCTGTGAGGGGAAAAAACAAGCTGTCCAAATGCTTCCAACGAAGACAACAATATGGAAAAGAAGTTGAAATTTGAGGAATTTTTGTGTTGGTGATCAAGAATGCAGGGAGCGAGGAATGGTTGGCAGAACAATGGGGACTTATGAAAAAATGATGCGATAGGGAGAACAGGCTGAAAAAGTGCGTGCCCGGGCACGCGGATGGGAGCAACTATGAGAATCGTCAAACTTAATGATGAAACCAGACAAAATATATTGAACGACCTTTTAAAGCGCAGTCCCGGCAATTACACCGAGTACGAGGACACAGTGAACGAGATTGTGGGACGTGTGCGGAGGGAGGGTGACGCGGCACTCTTTGACTATACCAGTCAATTCGACAAATTCAAGCTCACGGCCGACAACATCAAAGTGACGAGGGAGGAGATCGACGAAGCCTATGGGAAGCTGGACCCCGAGCTGGTGCGTGTAATCCGGGAATCTGCCGAAAATATCCGCAACTTCCACAGGAAGCAGCTTCGAAACAGTTGGTTTGACGCCAGGGAGGACGGCGTTATTCTGGGCATGAAGATCACCCCCATCGAGAGGGTGGGCGTCTATGTGCCCGGGGGAAAGGCGGCGTATCCCTCCAGTGTGCTGATGAATGTGATACCGGCCAAGGTGGCGGGGGTGAAATCCGTTATAATGGCCACGCCTCCGGGGGCCGACGGCGGCGTGAATCCCGGCACGTTGGTGGCGGCGGATATCGCCGGCGCGGACTGTATTTACAGAATGGGCGGGGCCCAGGCCGTGGCCGCCATGGCCTTTGGCACCCAGACTGTCCCTAAGGCGGACAAGGTGACAGGACCGGGGAACATCTTTGTGGCTTTGGCCAAAAAGGCGGTTTACGGCCATGTGAGCATTGATTCCATCGCCGGTCCCAGCGAGATTCTGGTGCTGGCGGACGAGACGGCCAATCCCCGCTATGCGGCGGCGGATCTGCTCTCCCAGGCTGAGCACGACGAGATGGCCAGCGCCATTTTGATCACCACCTCAAAAGAGCTGGCCGAGAAGGTTTCAATGGAAGTGGACGGCTTTTTGGAGACTCTGGAGCGGTCGAAGATCATCAGGGAGTCCCTGGACAATTACGGGTATATCCTCTTGGCGGAGAATATGGAGGAGGCTGTGGATGCGGCCAACGCAATTGCCTCCGAGCATTTGGAGATTCTCACGAGGAACCCTTTCGACGTCATGACGCGGATCAAAAACGCGGGGGCCATTTTCCTGGGAGAATATTCCTCCGAGCCCCTGGGGGACTATTTTGCGGGGCCCAATCACATTTTGCCCACCAACGGGACAGCGAAATTCTTCTCCCCGGTAAATGTGGACGACTTTTTAAAGAAGACCAGCATTATATCCTATTCCAGGGAGGCCCTTCAGAAGGTCCACAGGGATATAGAGACCTTTGCCGTTAGCGAGGGGCTGACCGCACACGCTGGGAGTATTCGCGTGCGGTTTGAGGAGGAGTAGAGGATGCGGGAGGTGCGGCTGTGATACCATCGTTTGACGCGGCGAAAGCCGAATTGCGCAAGGCCGGGAACAGGAATCCCGGGCCCTGGACCCAGCATTCCATGAATGTGGCCGAGGCGGCCCGACTGATTGCGGCCAGATGCGATGGCCTGGACGAGGAGAAGGCCTTTGTGTTCGGCCTGCTTCACGACATCGGCAGAAGGGCGGGGGTCGTGGCAAAGA
This sequence comes from uncultured Lachnospiraceae bacterium, assembly GCA_949948715.1. Taxonomy (GTDB): domain Bacteria; phylum Bacillota; class Clostridia; order Lachnospirales; family Lachnospiraceae; genus Acetatifactor. Next base: position 170,672 of record CATLGW010000001.1, read on the forward strand.
GACATATATGGGAGGGTTACCGATATCTGACAGAATTGGGGTGGGAGGAGGCGGCCAGGATTTGCCTCACACATTCCTTTCCCGTCAAGGACATCGACAAGGATATCTCCAGGGATGATCTGGAGGACAGCGAGCGGGAGAGTATCCGAAGCTTTCTGTCGGAAATTACATATGACGATTATGACAAGCTGATTATTCTGTGTGATTCCCTGGCGGATGCCAGGGGCTTCTGCCTTTTGGAGAAGCGGTTTGTGGATGTGGGCAGAAGGTACGGTCTGCCGGCCTTTACTCTGGAGAGGTGGAATCAAACCTTTGCCTATAAGGAATATTTTGAGGAGATGGCGGGAATCGGCCTGTACGAGCTGCTGCCCAACGTAAGGGTATCCACGTTCGAGCCCTCCCCCGTATGGACGCCGGAGAGACGGGAGGTTTCCACGGATACGGAGCAAGGCGGGAAGCTGTAGTGTATGAAGGGATTTCGGTCAGACCAATCTATCATTTGAGAAGCGAGGAGAGAGCATGGCAAGGACAGCGTCGATTGACAGAAAGACAAAGGAGACTGAGATCTCCGTCACATTAAATCTGGACGGCAGAGGAAGCTCGGAGATTTCCACCGGCATCGGGTTTTTTGATCATATGCTGGAGGGTTTCGCCAGACACGGGTTTTTTGACTTAAAATGTCTTGCGGCGGGAGATTTGCAGGTGGACGGGCATCACACGGTGGAGGATACCGGCATTGTGCTGGGGAATGCAGTCAGGGAGGCGCTGGGGGATAAGAAGGGCATCCGGCGATACGGCTCCTTTGTCCTGCCCATGGACGACGCCTTGGCTCTGTGCGCGGTGGATTTGTGCGGCAGGCCTTATTTTTCCTATGACTGTTCCTTTGACGCCCCTATGGTGGGAAACTTTGACACGGAGCTGGTGCGGGAATTTTTCTATGCGGTGTCCTACAGCGGGGCCATGAATCTGCATCTTAAAATGCTTTCCGGGCACAATGCCCACCATATGATCGAGGCTATGTTCAAGGCCTTTGCCAAGGCTCTGGACATGGCGGCCACGGAGGATCCCAGGGTGACGGATGTGCTGAGTACCAAGGGGAGCCTGTAGGGACGGCGGAAAAAAGTTTGCAGGAATGTCTCGGACGGTGGGACAGATACGGAATTTTTGAGAAACGGAGACAAAAGAGAATGATCAAGAAATTTGTGCCTTGCATTTATTTGTACAGAGAGCACGCTGTCCGGGGATTTGAGGACAGGACGGTGGCGGACATGGACCCCGTCCGGCTGGCAAGGTTTTACGGCGAGAATAACGCTGACGAGCTGATGGTGTTCGACCTGTCGGAGACGGACAGGGAGCATGAGGCGGCCCTTGATATCCTGAAGGAAATCTGCGCCGCGGCCCAGATGGACGTTTACGGCGGAGGCAATGTGAACCGCATGGAGGATGTGAAGAAGATTCTCTACGCGGGCTGTAAGCGGGCGGTTCTGGATTATGGGAAGGAGAGCAACATCGCTCTCACCCGGGAGGTCTCCTTGAAATTCGGCAGAGAAAAAATTCTGGCGGCCTTTTATGATCCTCAGGTCCTGCAGGGACAGTTTCTGCGGGACGCAATGCGGCAGGATGCAATCGGGCCGGACGCGCAGGAACCGTTGGACCACTACCTGTCGGGGCTGGTGCTCTTAAATCCTCACAGGATCAGGGAGACGGAGGCTGCCACCGATCTGCCCTTTTTTGTGCAGATTAACCAGATCGCGTTAAACAAACTGTTGGAGATCTTTGCCCATGAGCAGGTGTGCGGGGTCACGGGCAATACTATCAATGACAATGTGGGGGAGATTATGGCATTGAAGGAGTTGTGCAGAGAGAATCATATATCCGTGGCGGAATTTCAGGCCGCTTACGGGTGGGGGGATTTGAAGAAAAACAGTGAGGGCATGGTGCCCGTGGTGGTACAGGACTACAAGACCCTGGAGGTTTTGATGGTGGCCTATATGAATGAGGAGGCCTATGAGCGCACGTTGAAAACCGGAAGGATGACCTATTACAGCAGGAGCCGGAAGGCGCTCTGGCTGAAGGGGGAGACCAGCGGACATTATCAGTATGTCAAAAGCCTCACCGCGGACTGTGATATGGACACCCTTCTTGCCAGGGTGTCCCAGGTGGGGGCGGCCTGTCACACCGGGAAGAGAAGCTGCTTTTTCAATGAGATCACCAGGAAGGATTATGAGGAGAGCGCCAATCCCCTGCAGGTGTTTGAAGAGGTCTTTCAGGTGATAAAGGACCGCAGGGAGCATCCCAAGGAGGGATCCTACACCAATTATCTCTTTGACAAGGGAATAGACAAAATTCTGAAAAAGCTGGGGGAGGAGGCCACGGAGATCGTGATTGCCGCCAAAAATCCCAACCCCAACGAAATCAAGTATGAAATCAGCGATTTCCTGTATCATATGATGGTGCTTATGGCGGAAAAGGGGGTCACCTGGGAGGAGATCACCGAGGAGCTGGCAAACCGGTAACCCCTTTCCCGGAAAGAGGCCGCTATGGCTGCAGGAGGGAGGACTGTGGGGCGGAGGGCAGTGTGCCGGAAGGCAGGGGAATGGAGGGATCGGGCTGCAGTTGTCCGGGATCTGCCGTCAGGGGATCCGTTTCCAGCCATGCGTCCAGGGCGTCCTCATAGTCGGCTGAGATGGTTTCAAAGATCTGACCGGCGGACAGACCTGCGAAGCTTCCTCCGTTTTTGTCCAGCACAATCAGGCCCATGGCCAGCACCAGGGCTAACAGGATGCGCAGTCGGAAGGTATTTGGGACGGGATAATCGTTCTGCCCGTTTTCGGGAAAGGGCATCTCCTCGTAGGGGGAGCCCTCGGAATAAAAATAATTCTTACCGGATGTCTTTCCATACAAAATCTGTTCCCGACGGGACAGGTCGTACTGGTTTTTGTTGTAGCGGGAGTGAAGCTGTTCCACCAGCTTTAGTTTTTGGTCTACGGAAAATCCTCGCATAAAAATCCTCGCTGAATGCCTGTATCTGTTGCTAATATATGGAGCAAGTCCTCAGGATAGAACAGGAAGCCGGACAGAACCCTCTCCCGTTTGTGAAAACCGGCAAATTATATGGTGTGCTATAAAAAAGAATGTGATATAATGTCCGTGAAGGGCGCGGACATAAGGCCTGTCGGCTTAAATTTCTCAAAGTTCTCCCGGGCCCATATCAGGAAAGGCGGAAATACATATGGATGCAAGCAACGGAAAAGACCTGGCCGAAAAGGTAATGAAGAATATCTCAAAGGTTATAATCGGGAAGGAGCGGACTGCCGGACTTCTTCTCACCGCGCTGGTGGCGGACGGGCACGTGCTCTTGGAGGATGTGCCGGGTACGGGGAAGACCAAGTTGGCGAAAACTTTGGCAAAGACCCTCTCGGCGGATTTTTCAAGAATACAGTTTACCCCCGATTTGCTGCCCAGCGATATCACGGGCCTCAACATCTTTGACAGGCAGCGGAATGAATTCGTGCTGAGGAAGGGACCCGTTTTCACCAATATTCTCCTGGCGGACGAGATCAACAGGGCCACACCCAGAACCCAGGCGGGGCTTTTGGAGTGTATGGAGGAGCGCCAGGTGACCATAGACGGCCAAAGCTATCAGCCGGGGGATCCCTTCTTTGTCATAGCCACTCAGAATCCGGTGGAGAACGCCGGAACCTTTCCCCTGCCGGAGGCTCAGATGGACCGTTTTATGATGCTTTTGTCCATGGGTGTGCCGGACAGGGCCGAGGAGCTTTCCATCTTGGAGCGCTATCTGGAGAAAGAGCCCTTGGATGAGCTGGAGAGCGCTTTCACCCTGGCGGATTTGAGAGCGGCCAGGGAGGAGGCTGTGAAGGTCTTCGTGCATCCCTGTGTGCGGGAATACATGGTGGACATCGTGAGGGCCACCCGCAGCGCGGAGGGCGTCCTGGCGGGAGTCAGTCCCAGGGGAAGCCTTGCTTTGCTTCGCTGTGTGAAATCTTACGCTTATCTGTCGGGCAGGGGCTATGTGATTCCCGACGACGTGAAGGAGGTGGCGGTTCCTGTTCTCGCCCACCGCATCGTCAAGGGGAGCTTTGGCAGGGGAAATGAGAACGCGGAGCTGGTAAATCATATTTTAGAGAGCACACCTGTGCCCACAGAGGATTTCACGGCATGATCAGATTAATCGGCATTGGCATCGCCGCCTTTCTTTTGTTTTTGCTGGAGCAGTACCTCTATAAAAAGCTTTGGAGCAGAGGGCTTGGAGTGTCGGTGGCCTTTCGGGAGGAAAGTATTTTCGAGGGGGAGCAGGGCTCGCTCTTGGAGATCGTGGAGAACCGAAAGCACCTGCCCCTGGCTATGCTGAAGGTGAAATTTCAGACCAGCCGCAATTTAAATTTTGAGGTGGGAAAGGGTTCCCGGGCCACGGATCAGTATTACCGCAACGATGTGTTTCAGATCGGCGGCGGAGAGAAGGTCACCCGAACCCTGTCCTTCACCGGGGGAAAGAGGGGCTATTATCCCATTGAATCCTATGATCTGGTGGCCTCGGATCTGTTTCTCACCATTCAGATGGTGCGCACTCTGCCTGTGTGCACCTCCCTCTATGTCTATCCGAAACCCTTCGACAGCAGAGAGTTCCGTATGTCCCTGCAGCAGTTAAACGGAGAGGTCCTTTCCAGGAGGCATCTTTTGGAGGATCCCTTTGAATACAGGGGAATCAGGGAGTATCAGCCCTTCGACGACATGAGGAGCATCAACTGGAAGGCCACGGCAAAGACCGGAGAGCTGAAAGTAAATCAAAAGAATTACACCGCCCTGAAGGCGGTGCGGATATTTTTAAATCTGGAGGACAAGGGCATTCTCAGGAAAGCGGACTGTGTGGAGAGTTGTCTGCAGATCGCCGCCGGGCTCTGCCAGTATTTCCTGAGCCAGGGAATGCAGGTGTCCTGCCACGGCAACAGCAGGGACGTGATCACGGGGGAACCCCTGGCGCTGGAGGCCAGCGCAGGAACCGGGCAGATGGGGGCGGTCTACCGCGCTCTGGCCCGGACGGACACGGAAAACCTCCTTTCCTTTACGGAACTTCTGGAGGATAAGCTTTTGTACCAGGCGGAGGGAACCGTCACCTGCGTTGTGGCTCCGAACCACTATGATGATTTCGTGGAGCTGATGGAGCGGTATCAGGAGACCGGGCGTGAGTACGTCTGGTTTTATCCCGTGTGGGAGAGCACGGACCCGGAGTTGCCGCAGACCGTGGCCGAGCATATACGTGTCCTGCATATCCGCAGTTGAGGAATCTAAGAAAGGCTTGTATGCTGTATGAATCGAAAATGGATTAGAATTGCCAGAGGGTTTCTGGTGACACAGATGAATCATTGGGCGCTCTTTCCCTTAAGTCTGTTTGCCAAGGGATTTACGGGCTGTGTCGAGCCAAGAATCTGGCTTTGGCTGGGTGTGGGCATCCTTCCCTTTTTGTTCTTCCTTTTGCGGGAGAGGCTTAGGAGGTTTCCGGCTCTTGTGGTATGTCACGGAGCTGTGGCCGCAGCCTTAATTTGCTGTCTGCCCGGGTGGACCGGTTCCGATGACCGGTGGATTTATGTGACGGCGGCGGTTGGCTATGCAGTCTATTCTGTGGTGTACCGTCTGCTCAGGGAGGATATTCAGGATGAGAAGTTTGCCATGCCCCTGGTGGTTGGAATTTCGGCGGTTTCTCTGTTACTGATACGTTATCAGGGTTATTTGGAGTGGGATTCCTACTATGTCCTCTCTCTGATTGCGGTGTTCGCTCTGTATTTCCTGTCGGCCTATCTGGAGCGCTATCTGGACTTCCTGGCGGTAAACGAGAGCAGCACGGGACATATTCCGGAGCGGGAAATCTTCTCTTCGGGAGGCCGCCTGACAGCGCTGTATGTAGCGTTTATTACCTTGGCGCTGCTTCTCTCCTCGGGGGTGGGGTGGCTGAGGGCGATTTTGACCATACTGCGGGAGGTAGTCTTTGCCATTCTCAGATTCCTTCTGGCAGGGCGCTTACAGGGGGAGGTAGGGGAACTCATTCCCGACGACGGGCTTTCGGACGGAGGGGGCAATGACGGTTTCGAATTGCCGGAGCCGGGAGAGCCGGCTTTTTTCTGGACGGTTTTGACCTATGTGGCGGTGATTGCCTTCTGCGCTGCGGCGCTTTATCTCCTGGTCCGTATTCTGCGCATTCTGCCGTCCTTAATCAGAGACAGAATGGGCAAAAGACGTGTGTTCCGGACGGCATCGGCCGAGAGCAATGTCCGGGAGGTGCGGGAGAAATGCCGCATCGAGAGAAAGCAAAGAGCGGTGGAGAGAAGAAATCCTTTTGCCTTTGCCAGCCCGGAGGAGCGCATCAGGCGGCTCTACCGGAAATGTATTCTGAATTCCCGAAAGATGAGCGGGAGTTCGGAGGAGGCCTCCCAGAGCGGAGAAAGTTTTACCGCCAGGGAGTGGGGAGCGCGCCTGGAGAGACCGGGGCTGGCCCGGCCCTATGAGAAAGCGCGTTATTCCGGAGAAAGCTGCACGGTGGAGGATATCCGCCTGATGAAGGAGGCCTGCCGTTAATCTGCCAAGGCACGGACTCAGCAGATTCCGGCGGCACAATAGAAAGGTTTTGCCATGAGCGATAGATTAGCGTTGTCCGACGATATATTGATGAAAATAGAGAAACCCGAGCGGTATATCGGCCATGAGGTCAATTCCGTCATGAAGAATTTGCGAAATGTGGCCGTCCGCTTTGCCATGTGTTTTCCGGACGTATACGAAATCGGTATGTCCCATCTGGGGATACAGATTCTCTACGATATGTTCAATGCTATGGAGGATGTGTGGTGCGAGCGGGTGTACTCCCCCTGGGTGGATTTGGACGCCGTCATGCGCAGAGAGGGAATCCCTCTCTTTGCCCTGGAGTCTCAGGATCCGATCAAAAGCTTTGATTTTTTGGGAATTACCATTCAATATGAGATGTGCTACACTAATATTTTAGAGATTCTGGAATTGGCCGGGATTCCCCTGACAGCAGTGGAGCGGGGGGAGGATTGTCCCATTGTCATAGGGGGAGGCCCCTGCAGCTACAATCCAGAGCCCTTGGCGGAGTTTTTTGATCTCTTTTATATCGGAGAGGGAGAGACCCGTTACGGGGAGCTTTTGGATCTCTATAAGAGATGCCGCGGGGAGGGCGTGGGAAGGGTGGAATTCCTGCGCCGGGCAGCCCGGATTCCGGGCATTTATGCGCCCCGTTTTTATGAGGCGGTCTATCGCTCCGACGGCACGCTGGATTCCTTTGCTCCCACGGAGGAGGGGATACCCGCCACGGTGCGCAAGGAGGTGGAGATGGATGTGACCCACACAAGCTATCCCCGAAAGCCCGTGGTACCCTTTATCAAAGTGACTCAGGACCGGGTGGTGCTGGAAATTCAGAGGGGCTGCATCAGGGGCTGCCGATTCTGTCAGGCGGGACAGCTCTACCGTCCGGTGAGGGAGCGGGATGTGGAAATGCTCAAGGAGTACGCCCTGGCGATGCTTGAGAACACCGGGCATGAGGAGATTTCCCTGAGTTCTTTGAGCTCCAGCGACTACAGCAGACTGCCGGAGCTGATCGACTTCTTGATCGAGGAGTGCAGGGACAGGAAGATCAATATTTCTCTCCCCTCCCTGCGCATTGACGCCTTTTCCCTGGACGTCATGGAGAAGGTTCAGGATGTGAGAAAGTCCAGCCTTACCTTCGCACCCGAGGCGGGCAGCCAGAGGCTGCGGAATGTTATCAACAAGGGATTGACAAGGGAGGATATCCTGCGGGGCGCGGCCATGGCCTTTGAGGGGGGCTGGACCAGGGTGAAACTGTATTTCATGCTGGGTCTGCCCACAGAGACGGAGGACGATATCAGGGGCATTGCGGAGCTCTCCAACGAGATTGCCGCCACCTTTTTCGACAGGGTGCCCAAGGAAAAGCGCACCAACGGCAAGGTACAGGTTGTGGCCAGCACCTCCTTTTTTGTGCCGAAGCCTTTCACTCCTTTTCAGTGGGCCAAGCAGTGCACGAAGGAGGAATTTATCGAGAAGGCCTATTTTACCAAACGGGCCATATCTGAGCAGCTCAACCAAAAGAGCATCAAATACAACTGGCACGAGGCGGACGCCAGCGTCCTGGAGGGGGTTCTGGCCAGAGGCGACAGGCGGCTGTCCAAGGTGCTTCTAAGGCTCCATGAGATGGGCTGTCTTTATGACGCCTGGGGGGAGTATTTTGACAATGACAAGTGGATGGACGCCTTTTCCCAGTGCGGCCTGGATCCTGATTTTTATATCAGAGAGCGGGCGCTGGACGAGCTTTTCCCCTGGGATTTTATCGACTGCGGGGTGACCAGGGAATTCCTCCTGCGGGAGTGGCACAAGGCTCTCAGGGAGGAGGTTTCCGAAAATTGCAGGCAGAAATGCCAGGGCTGCGGGGCCGGCCGCTTCGGCGGGGGAATCTGTTTTCAGGACCGGCCCCGGGACGGCGGCGCATCTTCCGACTCCGGGCCCCGGTAATACACATGGAATGAGGATGAGACTATGGTGCTTCGTGTAAAGTTCAGGAAATACGGCAGGGTGCGCTTTATCGGCCATCTGGATGTGATGCGTTTCTTCCAGAAGGCCAACCGCAGGGCGGGGCTGGATATGGCGTACACGGCGGGCTTCAGCCCCCACCAGATCATGTCCTTTGCCGCACCTCTGGGGGTGGGACTGGAGAGCAACGGGGAATATATGGACATTCAGGTCAACTCCCTGACCTCCTGTATGGATGTGAGGAACCGCTTGAACGGCGTGAGCGTTCCGGGCATCGAGGTGGTGTCTGTAAAGATTCTGCCAAAGGATGCGGGAAACGCCATGGCCAGCGTGGCCGCCGCCTCCTACACGGTGCGCTTCAGGGAGGGCAGAGAGCCGGATTTCCTGCGGGAGACACCCATGGAGCAGGCTTTGGAGCGGTTTCTTTGTAAGGATAGCATCCGCATTGTGAAGGAGACTAAGAAATCTGTCCGCCAGGTGGATTTAAAGCCCGGCATCTACCGGCTCACCTGGGACGGGGAAGCCCTCCATATGCTGGTGGACGCCTCCAGCGGGGGCAATATCAAGCCGGTTCAGGTTTTGGAGGCACTGCTGTCTGATTATCAGGAGAAATTGAAGGAGAATGCCCTGTGGGTCACCAGAGAGGACACCTTTGCCCGTGTGGAGGGCGAGGGGGAGCAACGCTTTCAGCCTCTGGACGGTATCGGCATGGACGACGGTCAGTACGCCGCTTCCCAGGCCCGGGAGCGGGAAAAAGAGGGGAATTTCGGCTAAGTCTTATAGACGGACATTGTTCCGCCTAGACGGTACAGGAAGGGCAGTTGCGGAACTCAAATTTCACAGCAACTGCCCGGACAGTGCCCGGGACAATGCCCGGCTAAGTTTTTCAGACGGACATTGTTCCGCCTAGACGATACAGGAAGGGCAGTTGCGGAACTCAAATAGAAGGGAGGCGTATTATGAGCAGACAGATTGCGGTGACAGGATCAGAGCACAAAAACCAGCCGGGGGAGGCGAGAATGGAAGAGATCGCCCAGGGGGGGAAGCTGCTTTTTACCCGGTACAAAGACAGGGACTGCGCCTTTCTCATCCGGGGAAACAGACTCCTTGCCATGCAGGTCCTCTCCCGGGGCGGAAGCCCTGTGGGGGCCGTCTATGTGGGCAGGGTGCAGAAGATGGTTCACAGCATAGAGGCCTGCTTTGTTCAGATTTCGGAGAGCGAGACAGGATTTCTTTCGCTGAAGCATGCCCGCCGCCCCGTTGTGTTCAACCGCCCCTTTAAACCGGAGAAGGGGGATACGCTGCGGGAGGGGGACGAGCTGCTGGTGCAGATAAGCAGTGAGGCCCATAAGACGAAGCCCTTTCAGCTTTCCGCACATATCACCCTGACCAACGAGGTGGCCGTATTGAACATCGCTCATAAGAGCACGGTCCGCTATTCCCAAAAGCTCTCCGAGGAGGCAAAGGAGAGGCTGAGGGAATGGCTCTTGGAGGCGGGAATTGCAAAAGACAACCGGCTTGCCCTGGGGGAGGAGCTCTCTGCGGGAATGGTGGTCCGCACTCTGGCGGGGGAATGTGAAAAGGAGATTTTTCTGCAAAAGCTGGAGAGTCTTTTGACGGAATTTACCGCCCTGTACAGACAGGGGAGGCACAGGACCCGTTTTTCCTGCCTCAGGGAGGCGGAATCCATTTACGCCGAGGTGACGGACAAGATGGTCCATCCCCAGGAGTATCAGGAGATTGTGACGGACGATCCAAAGCATTTTGAGGCACTTACCAGGCACTGTGCCCAAAGTCTTCTGCATAAGCCGGTGCGTTTGTACGAGGACGAAAGGCTGTCGTTGGCAAATCTCTATGGTTTGGAGACAAAGTGCAGGACGGCCTTTGAGAGAAAGATATGGCTGAAATCGGGAGGCTATCTGGTCATCGATCCCACGGAGGCTTTGACCGTCATAGATGTCAATACCGGAAAGGCCGGGGCGTCTAAGGACGCAGAAAAGCATTATCGGCGGGTGAACCAGGAGGCCGCCGAGGAGGTGGCTGTGCAGATGCGGCTGCGGAATCTGTCGGGTATCATAGTGGTGGATTTCATTAATATGAGAAGCGCCGGGAGCCAGACAGAGCTCCTGCGCCAGATGCGCCGGCTGTTGAGGCAGGACAGACAGACGGTGGAGGCCGTGGATATCACGCCCTTAGGCCTGATGGAAATTACCCGCAGCAGGAGGGGGATGTCCCTGGCAGATCAGATGAGACAGGAGAGCGGCGGGACGGACAGGCCACCGGACATTCGGAGAAAGGATGAGGAGCGTACCATGGAATTTCTTCACTTTGAGAAGGTAAAGGACGGAAAATATCTGAAAAATTATGAGCTCACCTACCGCAATAAAAAGGGCGGGGAGAAAAAATACGAGATTGTCAGCAGAAGGGATCTGAAGGGCATAGAGGATGTGGGAGGCGCACCCAGCGGGGTCTCGATTGTAGCTACCTGCCAGGACAGGCTGCTTCTTCTGCACGAGTTCCGTATGGGAGTTAACCGGGCGATCTACAATCTATGCGCAGGTATGTTTAACGAGGGTGAGACCGTGGAGGACTGTATCTCCAGGGAGCTTTACGAGGAGACGGGGCTTACGGTAAAGCGTATCGTGAGAATCCTTCCGCCGTCCTTTGCGGCCGTGGCTTTTTCCGATACCACCACCCATATTGCCTTCGTGGAGGTGGAGGGGGAATTTTCGGATCACACCTCCGACAATGAGGAGATTGCGGCGAAATTTTATACCAGGGACGAGGTGCGCCGGCTGCTGGAGACGGAGAGTTTCAGCTCCCGGGCACAGATGGCGGCGTACTTTTTCAGCGAAGGCTATCGGGATATGAGCGAGGAATGAAAGGATGGGGAAGGCCATGAAAATATTTTGCTATTGTCTGCGGGATTTTGACGAGACCGAATTTTTTGACGAATTCTGCCCGGAGTATGGCGGAACCTACGCCTATACGGCGGAATACCCCAGCCAGGGAAATCTGGAGTTGGCCGAGGGGTATGATGCCGTCAGCGCAACCCCCTGCGATCTGAGCGCCCCGGTGTTGGAGCGCTTCCATGAGCTGGGCGTGCGCTATATCGCCACACGCTCCATCGGCTACGACCATATCGATCTGAAGAGGGCGAAAGAGCTGGGGATGGGGGTATGTCATGTGTCCTATGCCCCGGAGACGGTGGCCGATTATGCCATTATGCTGATTCTGATGTGCTGCCGGAATATCTGCCATATTCTGGACCGGGCCGCCGTGCAGGATTTTACCCTGAAGGGTAAGATCGGGAGGGACTTGTGCGACTGCACCGTGGGAGTCATCGGAACCGGACAGATCGGAAGCACTGTGATTCGGCATCTCTCCTCCTTTGGGTGCCGTATTCTGGCCTATGATCTCTATCCCCGGGAGGAGCTTTCCGGGATGGCGGAGTATGTGACTTTGGAGGAGCTGTACGCCCAGGCCGATATCATCACTCTCCACACCCCTGCTACGGCGCAGAATTATCATCTGTTGAACAGGGAGGCTTTCGGACGGATGAAGCAGGGCGTGATTCTGGTGAACACCGCCAGGGGCAGTCTGATCGACACAGGGGCTCTCATCGACGCCCTGGAGCAGGGCAGAATCGGACACGCGGCCCTGGATGTGCTGGAGCAGGAGGACGGACTGTACTATGCCAACCGCATGGGGGACGTGATCGTAAACCGGGATATGGCTGTGCTGCGCGCATTCCCCAATGTGATATTATCTCCTCACACGGCTTTTTACACGAGGAAGGTGGTTCGGGACATGGCGTACAAAACAGTTCGGGGGGTTCACGATATGATGGAGGGAAATGAAAATCCCCTTGTGATTTTGAGGCCTTATCTGTAAAATTCTCATTCCGCCCAATGGGAAAATCTTGTCAGTTTCTAAATTATTCGATATTTCTATTGACACGTCTGTATCGACTGTATATACTGTTAATATACAGTCGATTGTACGGATGGAGGTACCGCCATCCGGAGAAAAGGATACCCATATGAACATTTTCATTGATAATAAGAGCGGGGAGCCGATCTACACTCAGATCTACACCCAGCTAAAGAATCAGATTCTTGGCGGGAATCTGGTTGAGGACCAGGCTTTGCCCTCTATTCGGAGTCTTGCCAAGGATCTTCGCATCAGCGTGATCACCACCAAACGCGCATATGATGAGCTGGAAAGAGAAGGCTTTATCTATGCCGTGGCGGCCAAGGGCTTCTTTGTGGCGCCTAAAAATGTAGAGCTTCTTCGGGAGGAGCATTTGAAGCGCATCGAGGAGCATGTGGCGCAGATCAAGAAGCTGGCTGCTTCCTGCAATTTGAGCAGACAGGATATTATTGACTTATTCGACATAATGGAGGAATAGAGATGAGAGATGCTTCTTATACAAACGCCATCGAGGCGGCGGGGCTGTCCAAAAGCTATCCGGGATTTGAACTTAGGGATATCGATCTGAAGCTGCCCAGGGGCTGCATTATGGGGTTAATCGGGGAGAACGGGGCAGGCAAGACCACCACCGTCAAGCTTTTACTCAATGCCGTGAGAAAGAGCGGCGGCAGCGCCCGGATTTTGGGGACGGACACCACCGCCAAGGGATTCCACAGAGTCAAGGAGGATTTGGGCGTGGTGCTGGACGAGGTAAGCTTTCCCGACTGCATGAATGCCGGCAGGGTGCAGGCCATTTTGCGAAACAGCTTTCGGAATTGGGATGACAAAGCGTTTTCCGGATACATGGAGCGTTTTTCCCTGCCCTGGAAAAAGGAGTTCAAGACCTTCTCCAAGGGCATGAAGATGAAATTCGGACTGGCCGTGGCCCTGTCCCATCATCCCAAGCTTTTGATTCTGGATGAGGTGACCAGCGGCCTGGATCCGGTGGCCAGGGAGGATGTGCTGGAGCTGCTCTGTGATTTTACCAGACAGGAGGATCACTCCATTTTGATTTCCTCTCATATCGTGGAGGATTTGGAGAAAATATGCGACTATGCGGCCTTTTTTCACAAGGGGCGGGAAATTCTGTGCGAGGAAAAGGACAGACTTTTGGAGGACTACGGGATGCTGCGCTGCACCGGGGAGGAGCTTGCCCGGTGCGGGAACGCCGTGGTGAACAAGAGGGAGACGGAGTACGGGGTCACCGCCCTGGTGAAAAGGAAGGGGATTCCCGCTTCTTATCCGGTGAGCCCTGTGACTCTGGGAGAAATCTTTGTTTCGATGGTGAAGGGAAGGTGAGGAGTATGAAGGGATTATTGTTGAAGGAGCTTTATTCGGCGGCAAACAAGAGCCTTCTCATACCTGTGCTTGGGGTAAGCGGGGCGTTTCTGGCGATGAGTCTAAAAGGCTTAGACAATCTGTTTTTCTGGTTTTATCCGGTGTTTTTCTGCAGTATGATCCCCTTTTTCTCCATGCAGAGGGAGGAGGCCAGCCATTGGCAGGTTTACTGCGACACCCTCCCCTACTCCAGAGCCCAGATTGTGTCCGCCAAGTATGTTACTACCATGATCTGTAGCCTGGGCAGCGCTTTGATTATAGGATGCGTTCATCTGACCCGGATTTCCTTTGAGACGGGGTTTCCCATCTTCTGTCTGATGACGGCCTTTGGCATATGCACCCCGGCCCTTATTTACCCCTTTATATTCGCTCTGGGGGTGGCCAAGGGTATGATTGCCTATTATGTGATCTGTGTGCTGGTCGGTGTGGTGGGCGTAGGCGGAGCGTCCCGCATGGCCATAGTGTTTGGGGAAGAAGGCTCCGGAAAGCTGCCCGTATCAGGGCTCGAAGCAGGACTTATGATACTGCTTGCCACAGGGGCGGTGCTCGTCGTCTCCTGGTTTGTGTCCGTGAAGGTGTACCAAAGAAGAGAATTGTAAGATGATGAAACTTTTTCCCTCCGGGGGCGTCTGTTTTCATGAAAGGGATTTTACAACGGATTGAAAAAGACGGCAAAAGGAGCGGAAAATTATGAGAAAAAAGATAATTGCGGGATTGTTTGCGGTTTGTGCCGTATCTTCCCTGGCCCTGATGGGGGGCTGCGGACAAGGGGAGTCTTTGCCGGAGCCAAGGGCACTGGAGGGGGAGCCTGTGCCGGGGAATTCTGTGCCAGCCGCCATGTCAGGAGAGACCATACAGGGGGAGTCTTCGCCGGAAGGGGCCACACAGGAGGAGTCTGTGCCGGAAACCGGGACGCCAAAGAGCGGGAACGGCGGGAATCGGACAGGGGCGGATATCCCCCGGGAGGGATCGGAAGGCATGGGGGAGGGCGTGCTGCCGGAGACGGATTCGGAGGCCGTGAGGGCGTATCTGTCCCAATTTCCCGAACACTTTGAGGAGTATGAGGGAAGGGACGACTGTTTTGTGATGGTTCACGGGAAGGAGCATTGGGGCAGGGACAAATGGGACGGCTTTCTGGAGGATACTGCCCGGGGAACCCCCTCCTGTATTACGCTGGTGCAGTTTACGGTGGAAGGAGATCCCGTTTTGGACTATCTGGCCTATGACGGGCAGAGATATTTTCATGTGTCGGATGCTTCCCGGGACGGATTCGGCAATCCGGAGAACGCCTTTTTTGAGGAGACTCGCTCCTGTCTGAAGGATTTTCTTTATCACGATAGGTCGGGAGACGAGTACCGTTATGTGCTTTTGACGGACAGCCCGGAGCTTACCATGACAGAAATTGAGTGGTATTGGTATGTGGGACAGTACACCGACTGCGCGGACGCTGTGCCGGACGCCACCCCGCTTTTTATGCTTTTGGAGAGTGAGAGAGAGCGGGACGCGCCGAAGGCGGAGCCGGGGGAGTCCTTTAACCGGAAGGTAAACACTCTGGAGGGCCTTACCGCAAAGCTTCTCTATTGTACGCCCGTGTCTCTGGGGATCAAAATCACCAACGAATCAGGGAGGGAGCTTCTATACGGTGAGGCGTATGATCTGCAGATTTTGCAGGAGGGGGACTGGCGCAGCCTGTCTTATCTGATTGACGATGCCGCCTTCCGCGAGGTGGGGTTTAACCTGGGGAAAGGGGAATCAGTGATCTGGGGGACGGACTGGACGCTCTTTCACGGTGTGCTGGAGACCGGAAATTACAGAATAGTGAAGACTGTCACAGGCGGCGGGGAAGGCCTGAACCATGGGGAACATTATCTGGCCGTAGAATTTGACATTCCCTGCGGTCTGCCCCTCTATGGAGAGTGACGGCGAATGGGCCCCGGACGATCCTGCCGGGGTCCATTGTCGATGTCGGCTCGGGTACGAGGGGCAGTGCCGTCACATATACTAAATAAAAGTATATTGTGGTGGCTTTATGGACTGCAGGGATAAAATTTTATCCAATAATTTTTATGACGTTATCACAGATTTTCCAATCAATATCACATCGGAAACCAGCTTTGACCTTTGCTATGTGAATGTTGAGGAAACCTACAATTTGATCTACATCAACAGCATGGGGCTTCCCAGGCTGCTCGACAATCCCTATGATTATCAGAATATCCCAAAGCTTTACGGACTTATGGAGGATACGGGCTCCGCGCCGGGGTTTAATCCCAACAATCTGATCGCCAGCGGCATCAGTCAGGTGCAGGGGCCTCCCCTGGGACTTACGGGGAGGGGAGTCGTTCTGTGTTTTATTGACACCGGGGAGGGAGTTGAACTGATGCAGACAGTCCGCCGGGAGAAGACGTTCCCTGGTGCCATGGCGACTGCGTCGTCATAGGACAAAGAATATTCCGCATAAGGTTAAGCAGAGAAATCAAAGCAGGAGGCCGCGAAATGCTTCCAACCCAGGAGGAATTACGGCAGATGCAAGACGGCGATATCCGCCTGATAGACAGAGAAGGGCTGGCAGATATCGGCGGGATACAGATCGACGGGAGTCTGCCCATTGACAGGCGTGTGGAGAGCTATCTGGAACAGGCGGGCAATCCTTTTTTTCTGAGGGCCGGGGATTATGTGATTGAGATGAAATATGCGGAGAACGGCCGGAGTATGGGGGATTGTGTGGAGGAATACCTCTCCCGCAGGGAGAACGGGCGGTATATAACGGGCCCGGGGGAGATGCCTTGAGGGGGAGGGAGCCCTACCGCGCCGGGATTTATCTGCGCTTATCCAGGGAGGACGGCTTATCGGGCGGCTGCGGGGAAAGCGACAGCATCCGTTCCCAGCGGGAGCTGTGCAGAGCGTTTATCCGGGAACAAAGCGATATAGAGCTCTATGACGTCTACATAGACGACGGCTACTCGGGAGCCAATTATGACAGACCGGAATTTAAGCGCCTGATGGAGGATGTGCGGGAGGGGAATGTGAACTGCATTGTGGTGAAGGATCTGTCCCGGCTGGGGAGGGATTATATTGAGACCGGGCGGCTGATACAAAAGACCTTCCCGGTCTTTCATGTGCGTTTTATCGCTCTGACGGATCATTATGATTCTCTGTCGGCGGATTACAATGAAACCTCTTTGGTGGTGCCCATCAAGAATTTCGTCAATGACTCCTACTGCCGGGATATCTCCTGCAAGGTGCGGGCCCATCAGAAGCTGAAGCGGGAGAAGGGGGAATTTATCGGAGCATTTACCGTGTACGGCTACCGCCGAGACGAGAAAAACAAAAACAGACTGGTTCCGGATGAATACGCGGCCCGGGTGGTGGCGGATATTTTTTGCTGGAGAATACAGGGGATGAGCTGTCTGGCTATCGCAAAAAGGCTGAACGAAAGGGGGATTTTACCGCCTCTTGCCTACAAGCGTTCCCGGGGAGAGCACTTTGCCACCGGATTTGTCTGTCATGCCGCCGGAGAGTGGTCCTCCGTGGCCGTAAAACGTATTTTGGACAATGAAATTTACACCGGAGTCTTGGTGCAGGGGAAGAGCGAAAAGATAAATTACAAGTCTGCCCAATGCAGGGCGAAGCCCAGGGAACAATGGACGCGGGTGGAGGGCGCCCATCAGGCCATTGTGTCCCGGGAGGACTTTGCCGCCGTGCAAAGGCTTTCTCACATGGACAGCAGGGCTAAGAGCGGGGCGCCGCACCTTTTCTCCGGATTGTTGTTTTGCGGAGATTGTGGCTCCCCCATGATACGCAGACTGAACCGATGTAAGGGGGACGCCAGAGTGCACTTTATCTGCGGAAAAGGCAACAGAGGACGGGGATGCAGCAGACACAGCGTATCGGAGGAGGAACTGGAGACGGCGCTGGGCTTGGCGATCTCACAGCAGATAAAGCTTTTTGGGGACGAAGGGCCCCTTTTTTGCAGAAAGGGGACGGGAAGGACGCGGAGTGATGCGAAAATATTAGCAGAAGAAGTAAAAAGACTGCGGAGTGAAGCGGAAAAATATGCCTCCCTGCAGGCCGGGCTGTATCAGGACTTTAAAGAGGGGCTGATCACGAGAGAGGACTACGGCTGTTTTCATGAGATATATGAGGCCCAGAGAGAGCAGATAAAGAGAGCGGCCGCCAGACAGGAGGAACTGCTCTGCGCCCGTCGGCCCACAGACGAAAGCCTGTCGGAAGCGCCCCGGGAGCAGCTTGGGGACGGGAAGCTTTCCCGGGAGATGCTGGTGGCCTTTACAGGCCGCATTCTGGTCTATGAGGGAAAGCGCATCTGCCTGGAATGGAGAGGCTTCTTTCCTTTGGAATATGGCCTCCAGGAGGGCGGGACCCAAGTCCCGGAGGTTTAATGGAAAGACTAGGAGGCGGTTATATGTTCGGGGAGGCCCATGAAAACCCACAGGCAGGAGAAAAACAGTCCTTCACGGGAGAAAAAATATATTCGGCCGGCATTTATGCCAGACTTTCGGTGGACAGCCGCAGTGATAAGAACGCGTCCATTGAGACCCAGATACAGATCGGGAAGGAGTATTTACGGCGCAGGAGGGATATGATTCTCTATGGCTGCTACAGCGACCTGGGGAAGACCGGCACAAGCTTTGAGCGGGAGGGATTTGTACGACTGATGGAGGACGTGCGGCAGGGGAAGGTGAACTGTATCATTGTCAAGGATTTCTCCCGTTTCGGAAGGAATTATCTGGAGGCGGGGAACTATATACAGAGACTGTTTCCCGCTCTGGGAGTGCGGTTTATCTCCGTCACGGACGGATTTGACAGTCTCTTGGCGGATCCCGAGGATTTGGGAATCAATCTGAAGAATCTGGCCAATGAAATGTACGCCCGAGATATCGGATTGAAGGTGAAAAGCTCCCGCAGAGCCCGATGGGAGGAGGGCAGCTACACGGGAGGAGCCGCGCCCTACGGGTATGTGTCAAGTCTGATAGGGGGAAAGAAGATACTTTGTCCCAGGGAGCCTGGGGCGGAGCTGGTGCGGGAGCTCTACAGGCTCTGGGGGGAGGGCTATGGTCTAAAGGAGCTGGTGGGCTGGCTCTATGGGCGGAAGGTCCACAGTCCTGCACAGTACCGCCGCTATGGGCATATTTACAGGGAGGAAAAGGAGGAGCTTTTACAGTGGAGCCGCGGAAGCGTAAAGCTGATCCTAACCAACCCGGTCTATATGGGCTGTCTGGTAAAGGCCAGGGCAGGGGGAAAGGCCTATGGCCTGCGGCGGGAACTGGATATGGTGTCCGGGGACTGGGAGATTCGGGAAAATACCCACGAGGCTCTGGTGACAAGGGATGAGTTTTTTCGGGCCGCCGCCCGCTTCCGGGAACAGGAGCGGCATTTGGTAGAAAAAACCGACGTTTCATTTCCCAAAAGGGAGGATATCTTCGCGGGAATTTTGTACTGCGGAAGCTGCGGGAACAGGATGTCCAGGGGCGGCTGTTCCGAAAGGTCCGCCTGCGGCAGGAGATTGGGGAGTTATGGGTATTTTTGCAGAAATTCCTCCCGGATTGACCGTTTTTTCTGTGAGCGCAGATATACCGCAGAGAGGGCGCTGAGGGCGCTGGCCGCGGAAATCCTGGGTCGGGAGCTGGCCTTTAGCGGCATAACCTGCGGGGAAATTACAAAGTGCGCCAAAGCGGTCCATTCCCGGGAGGAGAGGGAGCGGTCCCGCATCCTGTCGGAAGCAGAGCGGGGAATAGCCCGCAGAAACCGCCAGAGCAGCGATCTGTATATGAGATACCGGGCCGGGGAGCTTGGATGGGATGGCTTTGCAAAACGCAAGGAGGAGAACGACAAAGGGATTTGTTTTCTCAAAGAAAGGGAGGGACTTTTCAGGGAGGAGGCCTTGAAGGCAGAGAAGGAGCTTTGGGAGCGGGTTTTCCTTTTACATTCGCTGATACGGAGGGAGCGGTGCGAAGGGCTTTCCGGAGAGCTTTTAAGGGCCTTTATTGGGCATATCCGTGTGTTTCCGGATAAAAGGCTTGCCATCACCTTTCGTTACGGCCGGACGGAGCTGACGCATCTGTTTGACACGGGAGGGCATTGACTATACCAACGATGTGTTCCGGGACGAAAACGGGGACACGAGAATTTTGGCCATATGGGATCAGACCATCCAGAGCGGCACGCCGCCGGAAGGGTTTCTCTATGGGAGCGAATATACCAGGGAGGACATCAACCGCGCCCTGCAGGCGGAGGACCCTTATTCCATCGTGCCCTCCCGGGATGAGATCGGCCACGGCAGTTCTATGGCGGGTGTTGCCGCGGGAAGCCGGCTGGGCGGCGGGTATATCTATCAGGGAGCCGCCCCGGACGCGGAGATCGTGGTGGTAAAGATGAAGGAATGCAAACCTTATATGCGGGAGTTTTATCTGGTGCCGGAGGGAGTTCCCGCCTATCAGGAGAATGATCTGATGCTGGCGGTGGAATACGCCGATTCCTTCGCCAGGGTATTCAGACGGCCCGTTGTGATCTGCATGGGGATAGGCACCAACATGGGAGATCACAGGGGGAATTCCTTCCTGTCCCGCTATCTGAACACGGTGGCGGTCAAGCGAAGCAGGGGAGTGGTAGTCTGCGGCGGCAACGAGGGCAACGCTTCCCACCATTTCCTGGGAAATCTTCCGGCCCGTACCGATGCCTCGGATAACTTCAGGGATGTGGAAATACGGGTGGAGGAGGAAGCCAGGGGATTTTATATGGAGCTTTGGGGCAATTCGCCCAATGTGTTTAATGTGAGCGTCAGAACTCCCGGAGGGGAGACCATAGCCCCCATTCGTCTGGGTGTGAGGCAGAGCATCACCTACGGCTTTGTCTACGAGAAAAGCAGAATCACCATAGACGGCATATTGGTGGAGCCGGCATCGGGGGAACAACTGATACGTTTCCGGGTGGAGGATCCCACACCCGGCATCTGGACCTTTCGGGTTAATTCCGTGGGAGAGGTGTACGGAGGGGAGTTCAACATTTGGCTGCCCATCACGGACTTTTTGGATTCCAAGATATATTTTCTGGAGCCCAATCCCTATACCACGCTGACGGAGCCATCCCTGGCTCAGGACGTTATCTGCGTCTCAACCTACAATGCGGAAAACAACAGCTTTTATACGGAGTCGGGAAGGGGATTCCGACGCCAGGGCTTTACCTGTCCTGACTTTGCGGCGCCGGGAGTCAATGTATCCACCATATTCGGCAAGGCTACCGGCAGCAGTCTGGCGGCCTCCATAACGGCCGGCGCCATTGCTCAGTTTATGCAGTGGGCGGTGGTGGAGGGCAACAACGGCAACGCCGAGAGCCGGGAGATCAAAAACTATTTTATCAGGGGAGCCTCCCGGGATGCTTCGCTGACCTATCCCAACAGAGAATTCGGATACGGACGTCTCAATATCGCGGGAGTGTTCGATTCCATGATCGGAGTGTGAGGAACCTCCGCCTTTATCTTGACTTGTTGGTCTATATATGGTAGACTGGTTGTATAGTCTATTGAATATAGACCAAAAGTCTTTTTCTGCCCCATATGCCCTGGAGGCGCGGCAGGAATGGAGAAAGGCAGGTTGATGAGATGCATAGGGACAGAGGATGGGAAGAGGACCGAGGGAACAGTAAGACCTGCGGAGGACGCGAAGAAGAGCGAGTAAGCAGGGAAGCGGGTGAAGGACGCAAACGGGCCGAAAGCAGGAACAACCCCCGGGCGGCTTTTACAGCTCTCCTGCTGGCGGGGACGCTGGTGTTTTCCATGGCTTCCTGCGGCACAGGAAAAGAGCCGGGGGACAGTCCGGCTCAGTCCGGTCCGGGGGGAAATTCTTCCGGTCCGGAGGGAAGTCTGGCTGTGACGGACGAGACGGATGGCAGGGTGGCGGTTGCCTCCTGGGAGGATTCGAATATACCTCTGTGCCTGGGGCCACAGTTGGTGGGGGATACTCTGTATTACATGACCGGGAAATGGGACGCCGCCGACGGCGGTTATCTGGAGGCGACGATCTGCAGGAAGAAAAAGGACGGGGAAGACGAAATATTGGCGGACCTGGGTTCCCAGGGCACAAAACTTCTGCTGTATCTGGCGGACGAGGCGGGTAACTTGTATTATCTGCGGTCGGAGGCGGTTGAGGGCAGCAGGGACAGTAAGCTTTTTCTTACAAAGCTTTCCCCGTCAGGGGAAACGGTGTATGAAACTCTGGCCGTCTGCCCTGAAAACGGGGACAGCCTAACCGGCGAAGCCTTCGGGAGGCTGGGGACTGCCTTTACCGGGGAGGCAGAGTCGGACGGAAGACTTGTTCTGGCGAATATGGAGGGCGATCTGTTTTTGTTTGATGCGCAGGGAAGCCTGTCCCGGGCAGGTCGGGGGATGTGGGACGAGGCTTCCTACAGTGCCTTGGAGTATGGATTTGTCAATGGAGGGGAAGAGGGAATCTACGCCTACCACGTAGCCGGCAGCGAAATCTCCCTGCGGCAGGTGGATTTGAATAGTTGCAGCCTGGCGGAGGAGAAGACGGTGAGAATTTCCTCCCAGTCCGTCACCGCCATAAAGCTGTACAGCGGATATGACCGGGGCATCTATATTTTGGACAGCGACAAAATGTGGCTGTACCGGCCCGGAGGAAAGGAGCTTGCCGCGGTGCTTAGCTGGACGGACGGAAATGTGAACCTGAAAGGCTACAGCATAGACGCTCTGGGCGTGCTGGCGGAGGAAGCTCTCTATTTGATGGTACATCGGGGCGGCGAGAGAACGGCGTCCCTCCTTCAAATCGATTTTGGAGACAGCGGGGAGATACCCGAGAAGCAGACGGTCACCCTGTCGGCAAGCACATTCTGGGAGGAGCTGCCAAAGCTGGTGGGAGAGTTTAACAGACAGAGCGAAGCCTATCAGGTGGAGATTACTCCCTTAGAAACCCAAGAAGATATAGTTGCCTTTTACAATGCTGCGCTGAAGGGGGAAACCTCGGATCTCATCAGCCTGGATTATGTGGACATTCCCAATATGGCATACAGCGGTTTTTTGGAGGATCTTACTCCCTATTTTGCAGAAAGCGGCCTGGTGGGAGAAAATGATATCCTTCCCTCTGTCAGAGAGGCCTGGACCATTGACGGAAAAATATGCTGCGTGTTCCCTAACTTTGCCATTCGGGGACTGCTGGTAAAGAAGGGAACCACCGACCAGGGAGTGTGGACTCCGGATGAGTATGTGGCTCTGGGGGAGGCTCATCCGCAATCCATCATGACTCAAAATGACCCTCTTTATTATTACAACGAGGTTTTTTATCAGGCTTTTTACGGAGATATAGACAGCTATATAGATTGGCAGGCCGGAACCTGTGACTTTAACAACGAAGCCTTTATATCGCTGGTGGAGAGGGTGAAGGAGCTGCCTCCTCCTGAGATAGTTAGAGAATCCATAACCACCAGTGACGGCAAGACTTGGGAAGTGCCCAGTACGGTGATTGGGATGGATGAAAATGATTTTTATGACGGCCTTCTTCTCACTAAAATGTGTTATATATCCGGCCTTGTGGGCTATGAACAGACCCTGGAATACGGCGACTATGCGGAGATCGCGGGATATCCCACTAATAAAGGAGAGCCTCTCTTTGAGATAGAAACGCGCAATGCCCTGGCCATCAGCAGTACCTCCGGACAAAAGGAAGGAGCGTGGGCTTTTCTGGAATTTATACTGTCCCAAAAACAGCAGGACTCACTGACCACCTTCCCGGTGCGCCGGAATTCCTTCGAGACATATCTGAAGCGAAAGGAATTCTACGGGGGATGGGAGAAGGTGGATTTCACACAGGAGGAGCTGGACGACCTGCGGGAGATGACGGAGCATCTGTTTTGGCGCAGAGTGTATGTGGGAGGTGAAATACTGCCTATAATCACGGAGGAGCTCGAGGCCGTCTGGGCGGGAGACAAGTCCGCAGCGAGTGCGGCGGATGTCATACAGAGCAGGGTTGGTATCTTTTTGAGCGAAAGGCATTGACAGAAATGAGGAGCGGCGTGTATCGTATATTGAAAGGGACAACAACCGAAAAGGATGGATAGGTTTATGCAGGATTATAAACTGGCGGATCTGGAGGCAAAGTTTGCCGATATCATATGGGAGAGGGAACCCATCACCTCCCCGGATTTGGTGAAGGTGTGTGAGAGGGAGCTTAACTGGAAGAAATCCACCACCTACACCGTGCTGAAAAAGCTGATTGACAGAGGAATTTTCAGGAATGAAAAGACTGTGGTCTCCTCCTTAATCTCACGGGAAGAATTCTACGGGAAGCAGAGCCGCCTCTATGTGGAGGAGACCTTTGGTTCTCTGCCCAGGTTTCTCACGGCTTTCTTTCAGGGGCGGAAGCTGTCTCAGAGGGAGGCCGAGGAACTGCGTTCCTATATCGACCATTTTGAGGAGTAAAGCATATGGATGTAACAGGAATCTTCCTAAAAATCGTAAGCATGAGCCTGACGGCGTCCTACTGCGTGATTTTTATCTGTATCCTCAGGATCCCTCTGAGACGCGCACCCAAGATTTTCTCCTATCTGCTTTGGGGTATAGTGGCGCTGCGCCTTTTATGTCCCGTAGCTCTTGACAGCAGGTTCAGTCTGCTGGGTGAGGGAACCTATTTTCTGACAAGACTTCTTGAGACGGAATTCGATCTAAGGGGGCAGTGGGGGTCGGGGAGAGGGCCTTCCTTTATGCCGGAAGAGGTCCTGAGGGATTCGGTAAAAGACTTTAACTCCCAAGGAGGTTCTCCCTCCGGGGAAGATGTACTTATCGGAGAAGGGACTCACACCGGGGAAGGGATTCTATCCGGAGAAGGGATTCTTACCCGAGAAGGGACTCATACCGGGGAAAGCATTCTCTCCGGGGAAGGGAATTTCTATGGAGATGGTGTTCTCACCCGGGAAGGGACTCATACCGGGGAAAGCATTCTCTCCGGGGAAGGGACTTTCTACGGAGATGGCATTCACACCGGGGAAGGGACTTTCACTCGGGAAGGGACTCACACCGGGGAAAGCATTCTCTCCGGAGAAAAACTTTCCTCCGAAGAGAGACTTTCTTTTGAGAAGGAATACGCCAAAAAAACTTTCGGATTAGAGGGGAATCGTTTGTCCGGGGACGGCTCTTTCCTTGGGGAAAATACCCGGCCAGGAATGGACAATGATTCGGTGGAAGGAATCTGTGGGGATACCCTGGGGCGGGATTATGCCGGGACAGCACAGGGCAGCAGAAGGGGAAGGCCGGACGAAAGCGTTTTGCTGCATCTGGCGGCCTATGGTTGGCTTATGGGTGTGCTGGGACTGCTTACCTATTATGTGACATCCTATCTGCGTCTGTACCGCAGACTGATTCACAGGGCTTCCCGTGTAGGCAGTTACCGGCAGATTCCCGTCCTCGAGGCTGGGGGGCTGGAGACTCCCTTTGTGCTGGGAATCATAAATCCTTCGGTCTATCTGCCCCAGGGGATGGAAGAATGGGAGGTCAGACAGTGTCTGGCCCATGAGTATACCCATATCCGTCGGAAGGACTATCTGGTCAAACAGTTTGCATTCCTTCTGTTATGTGTCTATTGGTTTCAGCCGCTCCTGTGGCTGGCCTTTCATCTGATGTCCAAGGACATGGAGATGTCCTGTGACGAATCGGCGCTGCGGGGAGCAAATCTTGAGGAGCGAAAGGCATATTCCAACGCTCTGCTGCGTCTGTCCAGCAGCGGACGGCAGCCCTTTGCCAGTCCCCTGGCCTTTGGGGAGCACAGTATATCTTCAAGAATCAAGAATATTCTGCGCTTTCGGAAACCGGCTGTGGGCAGCTTTACGCTGTGCAGCCTCCTTCTGGTAATTTCAGCGGGGGGACTTTTGACGAATCCCAAAAGGGAACCCTCAAATTATGAAGATCCTGATTATTTTGCCATGGATGACGGCGTTTTGTATGATCCTCCCATCAGAAACGGAGAGGAGACCGAGGAGTCTGTCCAGAATTTGAGCGTACAGACGGTAGTATCCCTAAACTGGAGGGAGCTGGAAAATCCTTACGATGCCGAGATTCCGGATATGTACCGCGGGCTGCAGGAAATGCTGGAAAACGGCAGTCACCAGGACCAGGCCAGGGAGCTTCGGATGGATATAAAGGGTAAAATGATATCCTATTGGTCTGAGCTTGTAAAAGCAAAGGGCGCTTTGGACAATCAGATAAACGATCGTCAGAAACAGAATCTGCCGGAGAGCGAGAACCAAAATCTGATTCTGGAATTATATGCTTTAAGAACATCCGTCTACGAGGCTAAGGTCAGAATGGGACAGGTGGACAAGACCGTTGATATGATATCGGGCTTGGCAAAGGAAGTGAAGCCCGAGGAGTACACCGTGGATTACCCGTTGCAGGGAGTCTTGCAGGGAGAGAGCGTTCCCGTTCGCACAATGCCCGCAGATTCAGCCCCCCAGGCGGATGTTCTTTCAGAGGGAGATTTGGTTTCCATTGTGGGTTTCGGGAGATATCTCCTCTATGAGGATGATGATTTCCGGGATTATTTTACTACAAATGACAGGGTTTTGCAGGATTGTCACAAATATGCGGCCGTACTTTACCGGTCGGGCGAGGAGAATGATACGACCGTCAGGAAGGGGTATGTCAGTCTGGACGCACTGGATATATCCGGGAATACACAGGAAGCCTTTCTGTACTGGATCGGAAGAGCATGGAGCCAGGCGTATTGCGCTGGGGACAGAGAGGCTCTGTACCGGATGGCGGCGGATAAGGAGGCATTTGCGGACTGGGAGAGGGAATTTGCTTTTCCCGGTAGACAGAACGGAGGGGAGGAACTATCAATTCCTCAAAGGGGATCACCTTTTTCTGTGTGCCTGATCTTTGACCGCACCCCGGAGAGCCGGGAACAGTCTTCCTACGGCGATGTTGCACTGCAATATTTTGTTGAAGGGGTTCAGGAGTCCGAACCGAACATCTGGGTTCAGCGTCAGGATTTGGAGATTGTCCGTATGCCTGATGGACTTTCAAAGATCAGCCGCATAGAGGAGCTGATGACCGATAGGGTATTTTTTAATGAAATAAGAGATTATCGGGAAATAACGGGATATTCTGATTTTCAGGATGCATATCTGACGGCCTATGAGCCTTCGCCCAGCTTTTTTGATTTTGAAGGGAGCGGCTATGGTATGTTGTACTGTATGACAGAACAAAATAATATTGATATTGATTCCACAAAGCGTTTTTTTTCCATGGAGAAGGCTTTTGAAAACTATTTAAACCTGTCCGGAGGCACGATGTATTCCTTTATCATGTCTTCGGCGTATAATCCGTATAATGATAACGATTATCGGGAAATGGTTCCGTATGTTGAGTATACCTTTGCCGAGGCCGATGAAAACGGAAATAATAAGATCGCCGTGGCCATGCACGCTGCGGACGGTTATTACGGACGTTGGTGTCTTGGATATTCAAAAACAAATAATTACTTTGAGTTGCTGGGGGATTTTCTGTCGCAGAATTTGGAATTGGAATTGAGGTCTCAATGAATGATGATAAAGCTTGGGAGAGTAAGTCGGACATACATACAACTATGCGCAAAAGACAACTTTAACGAATAGTTAGTAATCCCCGGAACCGCTTGGGGAGTTTTGCGGGCAGCCGGGACTGCTAACTTTCGTTAAGGTTGTGGGTTGAATTTACTTAATTGGATTTACTTAAATCGGATAACTTATATGGACCACTTAAATCTGTTCCTGGTTCGTTTTGTCGGCGGGCTCCTTGGAATCGTTTTTTGCGGAGTGTGATGCAACCTTTCCGCCCAGGAAGCCTGCCAGCACAGCGGACAGGTCGACCCCGGTGGATTCCTTCAGGCCGTCGTTTACCTGGAGTACTGTGCCCATGACGTCCTTCATCAGCTTCGCGGAATTGCCTTCGCCGTACATGGTGATCTTGTCTACATTTGCCAGGGGTGCTGCGGCACTCTTGACTACCTCGGGGAGTGCCTTAAAGTACATCTCCAGCACGGCTGCCTCACCCATTTTGGTCATTGCCTCCGCCTTCTTTTCTATACCTTCCGCTTCTGCCACAGCCTTTGCACGGATGGCTTCCGCTTCCGCCATACCCTTGGTGCGGATACCCTCGGCTTCCTGCTCCATGGTGAATCGCTTCGCCTCGGCCTGCTTCTTCATCGCCTCGGCTTCCTTCTCAAACTCGAACTGCTTTGCCTCGGCCTCCCGCTGGCGCTCATATAGCTGCGCGTCGGCCTGCTGTTGTTTGGCAAACTTTTCTGCTTCCGCCTTTTTCTTGACCTGGGCGTCCAGCGCCTGCTCCATAACCTCCGCCTCGCGCTGCTTTAAAAGGATTTCCTTCTCCTGTTTTGCAATGTTGGCATTTGCAGTGGTGATCTCCACTGTCTTTCGCTGCTCCTCCTCCTGAATCTTATAGGCCGCGTCGGCTTCGGCCTGCTTGACGTCGGCCTCCCTCTTGAGCTCGGCCTTCTGGATGGCCAGTTCGTTTTGTTTCTTGGCAATCTCGGAAGCGGCATTTACCTCCGCCTCATTGGCCTCTCGCTTTGCGTTGGCCTGGGCTTTGGCAATCTCCTTTTCACTCTCGGCACGGGAAATGGCAGCGTTTTTCTGGATTTTTACGATATTGTCCACACCCAGATTTTCAATGACTCCGTTGCCGTCCACAAAATTCTGAACATTAAAGCTGATGATGTCCAGACCCATTGCGGCCAGATCTGGCTCGGCATTCTCCTTTACCAGCATGGCAAACTTCTGACGGTCTGAAACCATCTCCTCCAGAGCCATTTTACCTACGATCTCACGCACATTTCCCTCCAGGACCTCTCTGGCAACCCGCCCGATGTACTCGGAGTTTTTGTTCAGGAAATTTTGAGCCGCCAGCTTCAGCAGTTCTTCATTGTCGCTGATTTTGATATTTACGGTGGCATCCACATTTATATTTATGTAATCCGCTGTGGGCACCGCATTGGAGGTCTTTACGTCGATGGGAATCAACTGCAGGTTCAATTCATCCTTCCGCTCCAGAAAGGGAATTTTTACTCCGGCCTTTCCGATAAGCACCTTGGGATTCTTACGAAGGCCCGAAATAATGATTGCCGTGTCCGGTGATGCCTTTACGTAACCCATTATGAAGATAAGGATTAAAAATAGCACAATTACAATTGGCAGTATAAAAATTTCCATGCCTGTCATTCCTCCTCATTTGTTTTTATTATTTTACTGTGTTAAAAAGATAAATATTACCGTATCCCTTTGAAGCTTTGACGGAATGCTTAAAGAAGCCGTTTGGCCCATTCCTCTTCCTTGAATCCCACTAACACAAAGTCCTCTCCCACTGCGATGGGGCGCTTGACAAGCATTCCGTCCGAGGAGAGAAGCTCTATCTGCTCCTCCTCCGGCATTTGGGGCAGCTTGTCCTTTAACTGCAGCTCCTTGTACAGGACGCCGCTGGTGTTAAAAAAGCGTTTTAAGGGCAGTCCGCTTTTCCTGTGCCACTCTGTCAGCTCCTGCTTTGTGGGATTCTGCTCTTTGATGGGTCTGTCCTCATAGACGATTTTGTGCTCCTTAAGCCAGGCTGCGGCCTTTTTGCATGTACTGCATTTTTGATACTGTACCAAAAGCATATCTGATTTCCTCCCTGTAAAGTTTTCTCCATGGTAAACGTCTGTCCTGTGTATACGCTTCTTGCGATTCGCTGCAGGAAATTGGATTTGCTATTTTTTCCCCTCCTCCTTTCCGCCCTTCTTAAACTTTTGATTCAACCTCTGCAGATGGGATGTCTTTTCCCGTTTTGTCTTATATTCCGGCACAAATTCGTGGAATTCCCCCTGCTCATCCACGGAGCCCACGCCCAGATAGGCGTCCAGCGCCCGGGGCATATCCTTCTTTTTCAGAGAGATATTGACCAAGGATTTTACTCCGGCATAGAACACCGCGAAAATCGGCACGCCTACAATCATCCCCAATATGCCGAACAGGCCCCCGAAAAGAGTGATGGAGAATATTACCCAAAATCCTGTCAGGCCCGTGGAGTCGCCCAATATTTTAGGTCCCAGGATGTTTCCGTCGAATTGCTGGAGGATCAAGATAAATATTACAAAGTAAACACAATTCAGAGGATGCATGGGATCCACCACGAAAATCAGTATGGTGCTGGGCACGGCGCCCAGATAGGGACCAAAGAAGGGGATAACATTTGTAACTCCCACAATCACGCTGACCAGGACGGCGTAGGGCGTATTCAAAACGGAGGTCCCTATAAAGCACAGGATGCCGATAATAATGGAATCAAGAATCTTTCCGCTGATAAATCCGATAAAGGTTCTGTGGGTAAAACGAAAATTTTGGATTAATATATTTGCCGTCTGTCTTGGGAAAAGGGCGTAGGCCATTTTCTTTGCCTGACCTGCAAAGGTCTCCTTGCTGGCCAGCACATAGATGGAAATAATAAATCCTATGATAAAGTTCCAAAGCAGCTTTACAGCTCCCAACACGCTCAAAGAGACGGTCTTTATAACGCTGCTGACGCTGGGCAGAACGGAATTATTCAGCCAGTCCTCCAGCTCGTTGGAATACTTGTTCACCATATTGACTATATAGCTGCCCAGATCCGGATTGTCCTCCAGGAGCTTGTTGATCCATTTGGTAATATTATTGATGTAAGTATCCGAATTTCCCACGATGGCGACGATGCTGGGCACAATCTGAGACAGCATCATGGCGCATAAACCGTAAATTAGAAGAAAGAAAAAAGTGACGGTAATCAGTATTCCCGCACCCCGTATCATGGATTTCAGCCGGTGGGATTCCCTGAACCCCATTTTTTTACAGAGGGGAATCAATATGTGAAACTCAATAAAGTTCAGAACCGGCGTCAGCAAATATGCCATCACTAACCCAAATACCACCGGCATCAGAATGGTGACGATCACATCCGCGTTTCTCTTGAGATTGGATCCGTGGAACAACAGGTAATAAAACAAAATACTGGCCACAATCACCAAAAAGGCCGTAAATCCCCATTTGAAATAGGAATTCTTCCAAATCCTTGCAATGAGGGAATCGTCCGCTTTGCGGCGGTTTTCAGACCTTGGAAGATCATCTGAAACATTCTGTAAATTTTCCATATAGCAGCACCCTTCTTTCGTAACGCTCTCTAAAATATATGATACCACAGAAGAACAGAACACTACAATAGCAAATATTGAAAGAGTGTGCTGTTCCTGCGGTATCCGTGAAACTGTTTAATTCGTATTTGTTCCGTCCTCATAGGGCGCCAGAGAAAGGCGGATAAAATAACCCTGGTCATGCTGGCATACGGGACATATGGCGGGAGCCTTGGTTCCCTTGTAGACATAACCGCAGTTCAGGCACATCCACTCCACCTCCACATCCGATACAAAAAGCTTGCCCTCCTCCAAAAGCTTCGCATATCTTCCGAATCGGTCTCCGTGTGTCTTCTCAATCTCCGCAATTTTAAAGAAGGTGGCCGCCACATTGTTAAAGCCCTCCTCCTTGGCCTTCTCCCCAAAGGTTTTGTAGACGGGGTCGTGCTCTTCATACTCGTTGTGCTGTGCCTTCCGCAAAAGCTCAGAGACCTGGTCTGTGATATCCACCGGGTATGCTCCGTCCACGGAAATGTTCTCTCCTGCCAGCTCTTTTAAGTGGTTGTAAAAGATTTCCGCATGCTCCTTTTCCTGGGAGGCTGTAAAAGCGAAAATTGCGCTGATGACATGAAGATTCTCCTTTTTTGCCTGCGCCGCGGCAAAGGTGTAACGGTTCCTCGCCTGACTTTCCCCCGCGAAGGAGCGCATCAGGTTATCCTTGGTCTCACTGTCCTTAAATGAAACTGCCATATCTTCTCTCCTATCCGCACCCTTTGGGTGCATTTTTCGTTATCAGTGAGTATATCCTGTTTTATCGTTTTTATGCCGTAAACCAATGCTGCCCGTCCCGTTGTGCTGACAATGGCCTTACCTTCACTCCGTCACCGGCAGATGACGAACAAAAATTTCAAATTATCGGTCTTTTGAATTACCTATCGGTCTTTCGAATTACCGTATTGGGTTTGCCAACGGTTCTTTCGCACTTAACGCAGGGGAAATTGGGATTGTAAATCTCCTGTAAAAGTAATATGATGTATATGTGTCATGCACAAAAGCAGCGCACAGGCAGGCACAGTATGCAGACGGATACAATGAGAAACAGGAATATACGAAAAGGCAGATGTGGGGCAAACAGGCAGATAACAGTATAAAAAGGCAGGTAAAGGACAATGGCGGTATTGAAGTCAGACAATTATCACGATGAACAAAACAGGCAGAATATTATGAAGCTGCGGGCCGTGACGGAGACGCTGCCCCCTTTTTGCAAAACCTTTTTCCGGGGTATCGAGGAATATACCTCCACCCGTACCCGCCTGGCCTACGCCTACGATATCAGGCTCTTTTTTGAATTCCTTCACGTTAGAAACAGCGTATTGGCCCAAACAGACCCCAAAGAATATACCCTGTCTGTTCTGGATCAGGTGACACGCATGGATATACTGGAATACCTGGAGTACATATCTCTCTATCAAAAGGAGGGGAAGGATGTCACCAACGACGAGCGGGGAAAGGAGCGAAAGCTTTCCTCACTCAGAAGCTTTTACAATTATTTTTTTGAAAACGAAATGATAGAAAAAAATCCCGCTGCTCTGGTTCCCATGCCCAAGCGGCATGACAAGGAAATTATCCGTCTGGAGCCCAACGAAGTGGCCATCCTCCTGGATCAGGTGGAGGAGGGCACAAAGCTTACCAAAAAGGAGCTGGAGTACCATAAAAAGACGAAGGTGAGGGATGTGGCGCTGCTGACGCTGCTTCTGGGCACGGGGATCCGCGTCTCTGAGTGCGTGGGATTGGATATCTCGGATGTCAACTTTGATGTCAACGGTGTCAAAATCCGCAGAAAGGGCGGCTATGAGGCTGTCATCTATTTCGGCAGTGAGGTGGAGGAGGCGCTGCTTGACTATCTGGCGCAGCGGGAACGCATTATCCCTGCAGAGGGCCACGAAAACGCGCTGTTTCTGTCTCTGCAGAACAGGCGTATGGCTGTGCGCTCCGTGGAGAATCTCGTGAAAAAGTATGCCTCCCGGGTGACAACACTCAAAAAGATAACTCCCCACAAGCTCAGAAGCACCTATGGCACCTCGCTCTATCAGGAGACAGGGGATATCTATCTGGTGGCGGACGTTTTGGGACACAAGGATGTCAACACCACCAGACGCCATTATGCGGCCCAGGAGGATGAGAGGCGGCGCAGAGCCGCAAATGCGGTCCGCCTGCGGGAAAGAAGGAATGATTGACCGCCGGGGGCAGCACCGTTCCCCCTTGCTTTCGGAGTGAAAACCGGAGATTTTTGTGGGCGTACCCCGTCTATTTTACAAACTCAGAGGAAAAATAGGGCACCACGATATGCTGTCCGGAGCGGATAGCCGCGTTCTCTCCCAGACGGTTGATGTGTATCACCTCGGCCACGTAGGCCTGTTTATCCTCGTAGCGGCTGTAATCGATGAATTGATCCGCGATATCCCACAGGGTCTCGCCGCTCTGAACCGTGATACGGGTGTAATATTTAAAGCTCAAGTCCCGTTCCCCGGTGTCGGCGCTGGATTTCATCCCGTGATAGGAAACGGTTCCCAGGATAATCAGGCACAGCGTCAGGGCCAGCGTGGCCAGTCTGCGTCTGATCTCCTGCTGTCTGCGCTTTTTCCTCTTATAAGCGCGAAGCTCTCTGTCTGTCATATGATATACGCTCTGTCTTCTCCTCATAATTTCCCTCCCCTGCACTGACAGGGCCCCATCCTGCTCCTGCCGTGAAACTCTCTGAAACCATGCACACTTTTTCTTGAATGTTTGTTCGGAACATTTGTTCTGAATTCATTATATCGAACACACATTCTTTTGTCAACATAAAAATCGAACATATTTTTGGAATATATGTTTGCTTTTTCGAAAAAAAGTGTTATAATGGAGTTAACAAAAAATTCTGCGGTATCTTCCCTTGGATAATACGCAGACCTGACATAAAATGGAGGTATTTTTATGGGTTACGGCAAGATTTCCCCTAAACAGCAGGAAATTCTGGATTATATGAAAGAAGAAATATTACAGAAGGGCTATCCTCCCACCGTCCGCGAGATTTGTGAGAGGGTTAAGTTAAAGTCCACATCCTCCGTACACTCTCATCTGGAAACCCTGGAGAAGAACGGATACATCCGCAGGGACCCTACCAAGCCCCGCGCCATTGAGATCTGCGACGACAGCTTTCAGATGGTCCGCACGGAGATGGTCAGTCTCCCGGTGATCGGCAACGTGGCGGCCGGGACTCCCATTCTGGCGGAGGAGAACATTCAGGAGTATTTTCCTGTTCCTGCCGACCTGGTTCCCAAGGGCGATTCCTTCATTTTGAATGTGCGGGGGGATTCCATGGTCAATGCGGGAATCTTCAACGGCGACAGGGTCTTTGTGCATTCCTGCACCGATGCGCACAACGGGCAGATCGTGGTGGCTCTTGTGGAGGATTCCGCCACGGTGAAGACATTTTACAGGGAGGAGGGTCATATTCGCCTTCAGCCGGAGAATGACGCCATGGCCCCCATTATTTTAGACGACTGCCAGATTTTGGGCACTGTTTTCGGAGTGTTCCGCTTTTACAGGTAACCTTTTGGGGTTCATCCATATCCTATTCCGACAAAAACGGACAGCGCATGAAAACAGCGCTGTCCGTTCTATCCAATCCCCAAATTCCGGTTTTCTTCCGGCTTCAGCAGTCATTTTGGGGACATTTCCCGGCTGCATGGATCCCTTCAGCCATTCTACTGCTTTCTCTGATCCTTCCGCTTTAACAGAGCCGAGGTGTCCAAGGCCTGGGACTCCCGTTTTTTCCCCTGTCCTTCGTTTTTTTTGGCCTTAGTCCCTCTCCCCTTTTTATCGTCCTTTTCAGAGGATTGGGGCGCAGAAGCCTCCCAATCCGTGGAGATAGAATCCGATGAACGGTTTGCCGGACCTTCTGCCCGGGTGAGATTGTCGGCGGGGGGTGACACTGTCTTCTCAACAGACGGCGCTCCCTGCTCCTTCCTTCGACTTTTCAGCTTATGATACAGCTTCGTGTCCTGGGGCAGGAAATGAAACCTTCGCATGGCGATATCCATTACAAACCATAGAAGTGCCGCAAGAATCAGCCACTTGGTCAACTCATACCGCTCTCTCACACTGCTTTTTCGAGGTTTCCAGAAATCCTCGGAGTCGTCCAGCATTTTGCCGCAGCGTTCCACAAAGGAGAGAAACGGCGCGGAACTTATGCCGAATTTGTATTCGTCGGAGTACTGCACCGCCGCTGCGGTGGTGACGGAATTGGTGATAGCGCCTTCGTCAACTCTGCGCACACTGAGATTGTAGAGGCCGGTGATATCCGTGTCCAACCTGGCCTCGTACAAGCCGGGGGCCGCGGCAGGCAGAGGAACCGTGACAGTGTTCCCCTCCGGGTCTGTGTACACTGCCTCCACCTTGGTCTGTTCTCCGTAGTCCAGTGCGCGGTATACGATATTGGTATAGCCTCCCGCAGTGGTCACATCCACCGAATCCTCGCCGATGGAGGCATTTCCCACAGTATAGTCTATTATCCGTTTCCAAAGGTGTGCGTAATCCTCCTCCCCCGCGTAACCCGCCGTCCACTCATTTGTCACGTCCGTGTTCCAGGCCGCCGTATGTCCCAGGCCGTACTGCATCACGGTGAGTACCGGATCGTCCTTCTCTGAGGCGATCAGGACGTGGGAGGCACCCTTGGGCGTGGCGCTGACATAGCCGTAAATCCTGGGCCAGCCGGCGGTAAAAAGTCCTTTGGTAATCTCGTGGCTTACATTTACCGCCAGACCGAAATCTCCGTTCTGCAGGTAAGTGTCTCCGCTCAGAAACACCTCCTGGGCAAAAATTTTGGGAATGTCGGAAGCCATGTCAGAATAATAATACCGGCCGCCGCAGTTCTCCGCAAGCCGCTCCAGCAGTCTTGCGTCCGAGCCTTCTCCCACCGCCACCGTGGACAGCGTCACTCCGTAGGATGTGTATTGGTTAATGATTTCGTCATAATTGGTGGTCTCCCCCTGGCCGTCCGTCAAAAGGATCACATGGCGGATACTGGCGTCGCAGTCCGACACTCCCCGCAGGGCTTCCCACAGCGCGGGCTGAATGGTGGTTCCCCCGCCCTCCGCCACGGTTTCAATCTTCTCTTTGATTGCCTTTTTGTCGGAGGCGGGGGTGGGCTCCACCACCCAGCTAAAGCGATCATCGAAGGTGAGGACGCCCACATAGTCCTCGTCCCTCATCTGATCCACAGCGGCTTTGGCGGCCGTGACAGCCAGGTCCAGGCTGGTGGCGTCGGTCCCCGTATTTGCTCCCATGCTGCCGGAGTGGTCGATGACCATGATCATAGCCGTCTGGGGGAGTTCATTTACTCCCCGCAGCTCCATATCCACCGGGAGCACAGTCTCCAGCACACTGTCCCTGTAGCCTCCCAGGGCAAAGCTGTCCTCCCCGCCGCAGCAGACCAGTCCGCAGCCGTAATCCTTCACATAGGTTTCAATCTGCTCCAGGAAGCCGTAAGGCAAATCAGACAGATACACATTTTCCAGCAAAATACTCTTGAACTCCAGCATTTTGTCCAGGGTGGAAGGGGCGTTCATGGCGGATACGGTCTGATAATTGCAGCCCGCGCTCCGAAGCAGATTTTCAAACTGACTGCTGTCCTCCCGCATACCGGTGACCAGCAGAACCTTGGGAGCGGCATCCACCACAGAGTAGGCGTGATAGCTGTTGTTCTCAGGGCAGGTATCTCCGGACGCCGCCACCCGGACCTCAAAGCTCTCCATATTTTCTCCGGTGACTGTCTGGCCAAACTGAAAGCGATTGGCTCCCCGGTTTAAATGAACGTCGTAGGCCGCGGTCTGTACCGTGCCCCTCCAGAGCTGAATCTGTGCCTCCGTCTCGTAATTGCTCTCCACCGTCACCGTCATAGTATAAGCGTCTCCCTGATACAGATAGGAGGGAAGCTCCACATTCTCCACATAGGCATCCGGCCCCTGAGATACCTCGTAAACCCTGGCCAATAGCTCTATCTGTCTGGAAGCCAAAGCGGCCGCGGTATTTGCGATCTCCCCCTTGGTTTCCCGTCCGTCCGTCAGGATGACGATCCGTCCGGCAGCTTCCGAGGGGATCATTGCCAGAGCGCGGGACATGGCATCCTCGAAATTGGTGGCTGCCCGGTCCGGCAGAGACATAATATTTGTAAAATGATTGTTTTTAGTCAAAAATTGGTCCACCAGAGAGTTTTTCCCGAAGGTGACTATGCCGTACTCATTTTTCTTTGGCATTTCCCGGAGAATATCCCGGAGCTCCTCCTCCATAAGGGCGAGGTTCTGGGCGTTGCTGTCAGAGAGATCCACCAAAAAAACCGTGGTGTTGGTCCCGTTTTTCTTGTTGACGGCCAGGCCAAACAGCGACAGAAGCAGCAGCGCAGCGCAGACTAAGCGCACGCCCAGATAAAATTTGCCCCGATATCGGGTCTGGCGCACATACAATATCCATTCCGCTACAAGGAGCAGAAGGACCAACGTCAAGAGAATGTTGCGAAGCTGCCTTTTGACCAGTCCGTTCCCCTCCGAAATGGGGGAAACGCCGCCCTGTGCCGCAATCTGTCCGTCGGACTCGCTCTTTGCGGCAAAGCGCACCACATAGGATTCTGTGATTTCTCCCGCCTGCACCTGGTACAGTCCAGCTTTTCTTGTATCCGCTGACAGAGTGTTCACATCAAAATCCGCCTGGGGGTGAAACAGCACCCTCTCCCCTGCCGTGTAGACATTTTCCGCCAGCAGGGAGGCATCCCCCAAAAAATGAAGCGCATTGGAAATAAACACGGGAAATTCCGCCTTCAGGGGAAAATCCGACTCCCGTATGTCAAATCCCACCATCACAGTTTTCACGCCGTCGTGCTCCCCATAATAACCGGCGCATTGCTCTCCTGCCCACAAAAATCCCGTGGCCCACTCCGGCACCTGGTATACCTGGGTCTCGTTGACGCCGATGGAAAAAGCGGACAGCCCTGCGGTCAGATCGCATTCGGTTACGGTGAGAAGGACACTCTCCGCCTTGCCGGCGGCGTTCCCGTCGCCGCCGAAGAACAGGCCGCCCTCCTGGGCATCATTTCCGTACCCCGCGTCGTAGACGGCTACGGCCTGTTCGTCCTGGGACAGCGCGCTTCCGCTCTCCGCCTTGGTCAGATTCGTTCCCGTGGCCGCCTGATACGCTTTCTCGATATAAGTGTTTCCCTCCCCGAAGAGAACCGCATTGATCCGACTCGTCCGGCTGGGAATCGCATAGGCTTCATTGTCGGCGGACAGGGAATCCCCTCTGTCTGTCCCTTCAAAGCTTACAGAGCTGATCTCGCTGCGCAGAGCCTCCTCCTGCCAGACAAATTCTTCAAAGAAGCACAGCGTGGTCTCCCCGGGCTCCAGGGTGATTTCCTTGAGCTCCTGCAGCCGTTTGCCCTCATACAGACCGATTTCCAGAGATGCTTTCCTGGTACTGTAATTGGTAAGGCTGGAGGCGCAGACAATTCTTTGGCTGCCGGAAACCTCCCTGTCGATATTTCCCTGGTCCTCAGGTATGGCATTCCTCTCCTGGGTATCGGCTTCCACATAGGAGAGGAAATTGTTGGCCACATTGTCAACCGCCTCCCCTATCGCCATCACCTGGGCTCCGAAATAATCCGCAAAACCCTCGGCCTCCTGGGCGCCGCCCCCGTCGGTGAATAAAATGACCTCGGCCATGGTCTCAGAGCCGTCACCCCGCAGAGTCTCCACCGCGCTCTCCGCTCCCTTCAGATCCCCCGGACCGTCGCAGCAGACAAGCTTATCCAGCGCCTCGTAAAGATTGAGTTTGTCTTTAATACCCACCGCCAAAAGTTCGGTTCCCATACAGTCGCCGGAGACAATGGAGAAAGCGGTTCCCTCCGAGGAAGCGATCAGGCTCTCGGCCTGCTTCACGGCCTCCTCCAGGCGCGTCCTCCCGTTCCCCGCGTCATGCTGCATACTTGCGCCGGTGTCAAAGACCAAAATCACTCTGCCTCCGCTTTTCCCCCGGGCCTGCAGATAAGGCGACATCAGAGACAGCACCAGAAGCAGAAGAATCAAAATCTGAAGATACATCAGAATATTGTGAATGAATTTCTCCAGAAAGGTCTTGGACTGCATATTTCTAAACAGCTTCTCCCACAGGAGATTTGAGGAAAATCTGTAATCCTTGCCCTTTGGTTTTAATAAATATAAGATGATCACCACCGGCACAGCCAGAAGCGCGGCCAAAGGCCATAAGCTTTCAAATATCATATATCACCCTTAAATCCTGAAAAATAAGCTGATTTCTGTCCTTTCCCGCATCACAGAGCACATAGGCGCCTCTGCCCCCGCTGCAGCCCTTTTTCATACGCTCTATGAGACGGTTCAATTCCCGCTCATAATGCTCCACGGCTCTGGCGTCCACCGTCAGGCGCAGTTTGTCAAGGGTTTCCGAATCGATGAGATTGAGAGCTCCCTCCAGTGTCATGTGAAGCTCCTCCGCCGCCATGGTGTGCAGGATCACCGGTCTTTGCTTACAATAATTCAAATACTGCAGAAGCTTCTCGTAGCGGCCCTCTGGCTCAAACATATCGGGATGAAGAAAATCGCTGATCAACACCGTCACCCCCGGCCCTCTGCGGCGCATTTTCCTCACTGCACTCAGCATATCGGCCTCACCCGAGAATTCCAGGTGCTCCAGAAAACGAAGAGCCTCCCTCTGGGCGTTTTGTCCGCCGCCCAGAGGGAGGCAGCGTCCCATATCCTTCATATCATAGAGGCACAGTCTGTCCATATTGTTCAGTGCCAGAAAGCTTACCGCCGCCGCCAGATCTCTCGCCAGCTCCGCCTTGCTCTTGACACCGTAATCCATGGACGCGCTGGTGTCTATGAGAACGGAAACCACCGCCTCCTTCTCCTCCATATACTCCCGTATATACAATTTGTCCAGCCTTGCGTACACATTCCAGTCCATGCGTCGCAGATCGTCCCCGGGCATATATTCCCGGAAATCCGAAAATTCGGCGGAGATTCCTTTTTGTATGGATTTGCGGCTGCCTGTCATATTTAAGCTGCTTTTGTGGGACATCCTCAACTGCAGACGGGCCAGCGTATCGTATACCTTGTGGTCAAGCATAGAGATTCTTTTCCTTTGCCTCGATTATCCGGCGGATGATCTCATCCTCCGCCATGCCCTCCGATATGGCGTCAAAGTTTAGCAGCACCCGATGGCGCAGCACCGGGTAGGCCATATTTTTTACGTCCTCAAAGGACACGTTGAAGCGCCCCTCCATAAAAGCTCTGGCCCTGGAAGCCCGGATCAGTGCCTGGGCGGCACGAGGGCTTGCTCCCTCTCTGATATAGGGATCCTCCTCGTGGGTCGCCATGACAAGCTCCAGAATGTAGTTCATCACCGCATCCGCCACGGGAATCTGAGAGATCAGTCTGCGGGCCTCCAAAAGCTCGCTTCCGCTCATCAAGCAGCGTATTTCAGGGGGATTTTGTCCCTCGGTGAGATTCACGATGCCCTTAAGCTCCTCCTTAGATGGAAATTTAACCAGGATTTTGAACATAAAGCGGTCAAGCTGCGCCTCCGGCAGGGGGTAGGTTCCCTCCTGCTCGATAGGATTTTGGGTAGCCAGCACCAGAAAGGGCTCCTCCAGCCGATGGCACTCATTGCCTACCGTCACCGTGTGCTCCTGCATGGCCTCAAGAAGCGCGGACTGGGTTTTGGGTGTGGCCCGGTTGATTTCGTCCGCCAGCACCAGATTGGCGAACACGGGGCCCCGCTCAAAACGGAAGCTGCTCTTTCCCTCCTCCTTCACCATAATATTGGTGCCCGTCACATCGCTGGGCATCAAATCCGGTGTGAACTGAATGCGTTTGAAGGACAGACGGAATACCTGGCCTACGGTGCGCACCAGCATGGTCTTGCCCAACCCCGGCATACCTTCCAGAAGCACGTTTCCTCCGGAGAGCAGGGCCAGCATAACCTGGCGGATAATCTCCCGCTGGCCGATAATACCCTTTCCGATCTCCCCCTCGCATTCCTTTATTTTCTGCTGAAATATTTCGATGTCGGACATATCATTCTCCTCGATTCCTATAAAAAGTATCAGAACGTCATTT
The DNA here is from genome assembly GCA_949948715.1 of uncultured Lachnospiraceae bacterium. GTDB lineage: Bacteria > Bacillota > Clostridia > Lachnospirales > Lachnospiraceae > Acetatifactor. Next base: position 211,875 of record CATLGW010000001.1, read on the forward strand.
ATTCAGATTTTCAAAATAATTTCGGATAACGGATTCCATGCCGTTTGGATACCGACCCTTTGAAATTCCCTCGTAGGCGTTGTCCATATACCGGCCGATGACGGAATTATAATCCACATGTTCTCCCTCCCAGGCCAAACCGTTCTGCTGGCGGAAATAATCCGAATCCTGATCCCCGTTTTTATCTCCGTTTAGAGAGGAATCGTTGCCCAGGGCGTTGGGTACGCTTACATAATCGTGGGGGGTGCTGCTGCTCCCGGTGCCTCGGCCGTTCCCGACACCGCTTCCGCTGCCTCCTGTGCCGTTGCCCTGGCCGCCGTCCCCGTCCCCCTGACCGCCGTTCCCTCCGCTGCCCTGGCCGCCGTCCCCGTTGCCTTGGCCGCCGTTTCCTCCGCTGCCTTGGCCGCCGTCCCCGTTGCCCTGGCCGCCGTTCCCGTTTTCACCGTTACCGCCTCCATCGCCGCCGTTTCCGTTTGAATTACCCTGCTTGTTACTGCCGCCTTCGTTACCGCCGTCGCCGCTTCCGCCGGAGGGTGTTCCCGAGGAAGCCATCTGCTTTCCCTCATTGCTAAGGGCCCTTGCCAGGGCCTCCGCGGAGGCGATTCCCGCCGCGCCGGGGTCCGTCATCTGGCCTGACAGGTTCTCCAGGCTCTGCCCTGCCTGATTATATTTGTAATCCAGTCGCTCCGTGGCAGATGCGAGACTTTCCCAGGACTCGGCTCCCATAAGCTCCTCTCCCGACCGCTCCAGAGCCTGAGTAAGCTCCTCTATCTGTGCGCGCTGTTCTTCCGAAAGCTGTGCTGTGTCCACATTCTCCAGGGCCTCCAAAAGTTCCTCCAGGTCCGCAAGCTCTTCCCCTGCCTGCTCCTTCACCTCATGGACAAGTTGTGCCCTGTCCCGCACGGGGGAGGGCACGAGGGACAAAAGAAGCACGGCCGCCGCCGACAGAAGCAGGGCGAGAATATGCCTGCCGTCCGGCAAAAGGCGGATCTTGATCCGCTCCTTAACCTGATTATATCGGACCAGAGCATCCTGCCTCTGCAGACAGGCAAACCCATCCTCCTGGTCCATCATCTCATAGGCGGTGATCATGCGTTCCTTTAATCCGAAGGAATCCAGTCGCATGGCCGCCCGCCTCATATCGGCCCTCCTATACAGGGCATAGCCGATTCCCCCAAGGCTCCCCGCCGCAAAGCACAGCCCCGCCGCCAGGTGCACATAATAGAATTCCCATACCAGAGATGCCAGCTCGCAGAGCATTCCAAACAGCCCTCCTGCCGCCGCACACAATACGACACAGTCCAAAAGCTTTGCCAGATTCATTCTGCGCCGGCATCCTCTGATTTGATCTGTCAGATATCTCCTGTGATCCATATCCGCACTCCCCTGCATTCTCACGTTTTCCCTACACATTGTCTTCCGGCTATAAGGACTTCCCAACCCTATCCGGCTGCCCCGGGGGTCTTGGGCTTTCTGGCTTTTCTCTTGATGGGATTGATGCGCTTTGCCGCAAGCCACAGAAAAAGGAAGGAGACCGCCGCAAACATAACTGTGGAGACGATAAGCCATCGATTGTTCACAGCTATATACCTGATAGGGCCGCCGGTGGGAAACGTCCCCGTCAAGTTTACAAGATTATTCGCAATAGAATCGCCTACCAGAATCTGCGCAAAAAATTCTGTCAGATACACTGCGGGATTCAGCAGGAGGAACAGGCACCAATTCTCGCCGTAACTGTAACTGACGGAGAATACTGTCGCAGGTCCCGAATAGCTCATATTCACGGAAGTTATGCTGTATATCAAATAGGGCAGAACCGTCCCCAGGAAAAAGAGAAGATAAAACCCGTAGGACATGATCACCGCGCTGATGCTTCTCTTGCACAGGGAGGAGCACAGGATACCGATGCTTGCGGAAAAAAAGGAGATTAACAGCGCGATGGCCAGGAACCATAACAGATAACTCCAGGACATTCCGCCTATGATAAAGCACAGGGCCATGACCGGCAGACTGGCCACCACAAACAGCATACTCTGTATAATGGCGGTCATCACCTTTCCCATAATAATGGAGAAGGGCGTCATGCCTGTGGTCATCATAATGTCAAAGGTCTGCCTTTCCTTCTCCCCCGAGATGGCAGATGCCGTCCGCACCGGAACCACTATGCCGAGGATTACAAGCTGTGTCATCGCCAGAGCAGGATAGATCCAGACCATGGCGCTGTAGATATTGTTGGCGGAATATCGGCTCTGCTGTTTGATGACCACAATGGCCAGGAAAAAGACAAACGCCAGTATCAGCTCGTAAGCAAACACGCCCCAGCAGATCTTCATGCTGCGGGACTGTACCTTCACATCCTTCTTAACAATTGGATTCAGCCGCATTTTCCGTTCCTCCCTCCTGTGCCTCACTCTCGGTAACGCGCATAAACAGCGTCTCCAGATTGCCCTCCTGCTTGTGGAAGCCTGTCACCAACACGTCCCGGGCTATCATTTCTCCCACCAGACGGGCAATCTCCTGCTTAGTCATAGTGTGGGACAGCCTTATCTCATACTCGCCCACGGACTCCACCTTCACTTTTGGGTGCTCGTTTGCGATGCGCACCGCCGTCTCCCGCCCTTCGTCCAGCGTGATAATAAGCTGGTTGCTTCCAAACACACCCTCCATCACATCCTCAATGCGCCCGGCCGCCACCAGATTTCCGTGGTCCATGATCCCGATACTGTTGCACATCTCGGAAAGCTCTGAGAGTATATGGGAGCTGATCACAATGGTCTTTCCCATGCCTTTCAGGTTCAACAAAAGCTCCTTCATCTCCACCCGGGCTCTGGGATCCAAGCCGGAATTGGGCTCGTCTAAAACTAACAGCGCAGGGTTGTGGATCAGCGCCCTTGCCACACAGAGGCGTTGCTTCATGCCCCGGGACAGCGTGTCAACAAAGAACTCCTTTTTGTCGGAAAGATTCACCAATTCCAGGAGATCGTCGGATATCCTGGCGATCTCCTTTGAGTTCATGCGGTACATGGAGCCGTAGAAATCCATGTATTCCCTTACCTTCAGATTGTCATATACGCCGAAAAAATCCGGCACATAGCCGATCTGTTTCTTAATTTCACGCTGACGGGACAAGGCGTCCACCCCGTTAATGATAACGCGTCCTGCGGTGGGCAGCATCAGCCCGCACACAATGCGGATGGTGGTTGTCTTGCCCGCGCCGTTGGGGCCCACAAATCCGAACAGATCGCCCTGGGGGATGTGAAGCGTCAAATCTCTGACGGCCTGAAATTTTCCGTAATTTTTGTATAGATGATCAATTTGAAGCATTGCTGTCCCCCTCCATTTCTACATAGGAATAAAGACATCCGTAGGAGATTTCCTTGCATTTGTCTGCCACCGCCTTTTCATAGTCCGGCACAACGCCTGCAATCACTGCGTTTTTAGCGGGGTTGGGATTACCCTCGTTGGCAATGGTGAGCGCGATGAACAGAGCGGAAACATCATCCCTCTCATACTGAATTGACGAAGTGGAATAGCCGTACAGACCCAGCATATCATAGCGTAGGCTGTCCAGATAGGTGGAGGTGTTCTGGTATACGCACCTTCCGTCCGCCGCTGCCTGAGCAATGTCCAGGGTCTCCCCCGCTTTCACATCCGAGAACACCATGATGCCGGCGTTGTACCATACCCCCATATAGGCCAGATCCCGGTTTGTACCGTTTGTGACGGTTCCCTCGGCGTTCAGGGAGGAGAACAGCCGCTCCAGTCCTGACCCGGAGAAGTTCCCGGTGCTCTCCGCCTTTTGTCCCGCATAGAGAAATCCGCTCTCGAAATTTTCATAGGGTTTCATGCCCACGGACAGGCCCTCGGCGCCGTTTGTCACCACATAGTGATAATCGTCGGCATTGGTTCCGGAGCCACGATAATAATCAAGTCCCGGCCCTGCCACCTCATAGCGGCTGTCCAGGCGCATATCCCATTCTTTGACCCCCGAACGGTAGGCCAGGAAATAAGTGTCCGCCCAACTCTTATCCGTCTGCTGTACCGTTACAGAGTATACTCTGGTCTCATTCACACTGGCCCCTCTGCCGAAGAAGAACACTCCCCCGATAAAGAGAAGGCCCAGGATGGGCACTCCCATCCAATACCACTCCCTGCGCTTACATTTGCGCAGGATCAGATACAGGACGGGACCCACCATTACCACATAAATACCGATCAGCACCTCCAACCAGGTGAAATCCACATTGGTGTTCAGATTGTCAATATATGCGATGGACTCTCTCCCTATATAATTGACCTCCGAACCATTGTTAAAGGTTTGAAAGCTGGAGGAATTGTACATGATGTTTTCATACATATTCTGCACGGAATAATCGTCCAGCTTCTGCAACTGCTGTTCTTCCAGAGAGATATAGTAGATGCCAACGGCTCCGTCCTCCAAGTGGATACAGAGGGAAGGATTTAACGAATTATCATAAAATTCCTTCGGATAATTGCCGTTATGATCGTTAAAATTTAAATCCGCAACCGCCATCTGGGAAAAATCGATGCCCACATCCCGATAGTTGTAATAATAGCCGTATCTTTCCGCGTTGGCCGACAGGATATTTTCCGCTCCGGGCTCGCTGATCTCCACAATCTCAACATCCAGAAAATCCTCGTCAAATCCGGAAAGGGTCTCCTCGGCATATGCTCCGGTGCCGATCATCAGCCATCCGCCGTCCTTCACCCACTCCTGAATCGCCTGAATGGTCTCCTGACCAAGCTGGGATACGTTGTAATGATCGATGACCAGAAAGTACAGACCGTCCAAATAGGACTGCAGATTGTCCCCGCTTAGCTCGATCAGCTCCAGGGGATAGCTTATGTTCATAATGGAGAAATCCCTTCCTCCCGCGTCCAGATAAGTCAGACCGGAGTAATTGTCGGACAAAATACCCACCGCAATGCCGGTCATTGTGTTTCCGAACACATTATTAAAGGGGATGGACTGCAGGGTGTGTCCTTTTTCATCCAGGAAATTCAGTCGGCAAACGCCTCGGTTTGTATCCGCAGCCCCGGCGGTGACAGTGACGGTAAACTGCTTCTTCCCCTGAGCCGGCAGGGTGAGCTCTGTATTGTATGCGCAGTTCCCCCCGGTCATTCCGGCGAAGACTACCTGTACCGTACCTTCAAAATCCTCTCCCCGGTTCTCCACCGTCACCTGCATGACATAATTGTTATTGTCCTGCCTCAAATAGGTTATGTCACCGGAAAACATATCCGTCTGCGAATCCTCTTTCGCAGACGCCACGCTGCTTCCCATACCGGCAAGCAGGACGAACAGGCACAGGAATACAGCGGCTGTGGCCGCAACTTTATTTCGCATCTCCTTCTCCTTTCCCTATACCGCGCAATACGCCGCCGAATTGCTTCGCCAGGCCTGCCGGGATTTATTGGCTATAGGTATGATAACACATTACACTGTTAAAATCCTATAAAACATTCGAAAAAAAACTTTAAGATTTTCTAAATGTATGTGTTCGGCGGCGCTTTGGACAAAATAAGACAGGGCCTCCGCCTGCGGGATAGCCCTGCCGTGAAAATTTTATTTATTTCTCCCGGATCTGTCCATGAAGAGCCTGGAGAGAATGCACCTCTCCGTTGCCCGACCGCTGCACCTGAAGGATACCCTCGGCCGTGGAGCGGGCCGCAGCGATGGTGGTCATATAGGGGATCTTGGCCTTGATGGCCGCTTTCCTCAGATAGCTGTCGTCATGCACGCTGTCGCTTCCCACGGGGGAATTGATAATCAGATCCACCTCGCCGTTGGTGATCAGATCCAGCACATTGGGCCTGCCCTCGTAGAGCTTCTTCACAAATTCCGCGGGAATGCCCGCCTCCTGTAAAAGCTCGCAGGTCTTTCCGGTGGCAAGAATCTTAAAGCCAGCCTGGTGGAAGGCGCTCCCCACCTCCACCACCTCGTCTTTATCCTTTCTGTTCACACTGATCAGCACTCTGCCGTTTAAGGGCAGCCTGGTCTGAGTGGCCTCCTGAGCCTTAAAGAACGCCTCTCCCACGGAGGGGGAAAGCCCCAGCACCTCACCGGTGGATCTCATTTCGGGCCCCAGCACGGGGTCCACCTCCGGGAACATATTGAAGGGGAACACAGCCTCCTTCACACCATAGTAAGGGATTTCCTGCTCCTTTAAGCCGGGCACGGGGGAAGGTCTGCCCGTAATCTCCCCTGTGATGATCTCCGTCGCCAGGGGAACCATGCGGATATTGCACACCTTGGATACCAGCGGCACGGTACGGGATGCCCTGGGATTGGCCTCCAGCACATATACTTTTCCGTTTTCAATGGCATACTGCATATTCATCAGGCCCTGCACATGCATTTCCTCTGCGATCTTCCTTGTATATTCCTTGATGGTGGCCACATTCTCCTCAGAGATATGCCGGGAGGGAATGATGCAGGCGGAGTCTCCGGAATGGACTCCCGCCAGCTCAATATGCTCCATGACGGCGGGCACGAAAGCGTGGGCTCCATCACTGATGGCGTCCGCTTCGCACTCGGTGGCGTGGTTTAAGAATCGGTCGATCAGAATGGGTCTGTCCGGCGTCACTCCCACAGCGGCCTTCATGTAGCCTGTCAGGTTCACGTCGTCGTATACCACCTCCATGCCCCGGCCCCCCAGCACATAGGAAGGGCGTACCATCACGGGATAGCCGATGCGGTGGGCAATCTCCAGGGCTTCCTCCACCGTGGTGGCCATGCCTGACTCCGGCATGGGAATCTCCAGCTTGTCCATCATGGCCCGGAACAGATCTCTGTCCTCCGCCAGGTCGATGACGGAAGGTGAGGTGCCCAGGATTCGAACCCCGTTTTTCTCCAGATCCGACGCCAGATTCAACGGCGTCTGTCCGCCGAATTGGGCAATGACGCCCACCGGCTGTTCTTTTTTGTAGATGCTCAGCACATCCTCCAGTGTCAGGGGTTCAAAGTAGAGCTTGTCCGAGGTGTCGTAGTCCGTGGACACCGTCTCGGGATTGCAGTTTACAATAATGGTCTCAAAACCCAGCTTTTTCAGCGCCAGGGAGGCATGCACACAACAGTAGTCAAACTCAATGCCCTGCCCGATGCGGTTGGGGCCTCCACCCAGAATCATAACCTTCGGCTTGTCGGTGCGGACAGGATTTTTATCCTCGGCATTGTAGGTGGAATAATAATATGCTCTGTCCGGCGTACCGCTTACATGTATGCCCTCCCAGGCCTCGCTAAGTCCCAGAGCAGTGCGCCTCTCCCTGATCTCCTGCTCCGGAACCTGCAGCAGAAGGCTCAGATACTTGTCGGAGAAGCCGTCCTTCTTTGCCCGGATCAGTTTTCCGTCCTCAGGAAGCGATCCCCGGTCCGCAAGGAGGGCCTGTTCCTCCTGGACAAGCTCCTGCATCTGCTCGATAAACCAAGCCTTCACATGGGTGATCTCGTGCAGCTCCTCCACGGAGGCTCCCTTTTTCAGGGCCTCATACATGGCGAAATGCCGTTCACTGGAGGGAGTGGCCAGCGTCTGCAGAAGCTGTTCCTTTGACATGGCCTCCAGCTTAGGTATCTGTCCCAGGCCGTACCGCCCGGTCTCCAGTGAGCGAATGGCCTTCTGAAAAGCCTCCTTATAATTTTTGCCGATACTCATGACCTCGCCCACGGCGCGCATCTGGGTACCCAGCTTATCCTCAACTCCCTTGAACTTCTCAAAGGCCCAACGGGCAAATTTAATCACCACATAATCCCCGCCCGGCATATACTTGTCCAAAGTGCCGTACTTTCCACAGGGAATATCCTTCAACGTAAGTCCCGAGGCCAGCATGGCGCTGACCAGGGCGATGGGGAAGCCCGTTGCCTTGGAGGCCAGGGCGGAGGACCGAGAGGTCCTGGGGTTGATCTCTATGACAATGATCCTGTCGCTGACAGGGTCGTGGGCAAACTGCACATTGGTGCCACCGATGACCTGCACGGACTCCACAATGCGGTAGGCCTGCTCCTGGAGCCTTTCCTGCAGTTCCTTTGATATGGTGAGCATGGGCGCGGCACAGAAGGAATCTCCCGTGTGCACTCCCATGGGGTCGATATTCTCGATGAAGCAGACCGTGATCATATTCCCTTCTGCGTCACGCACCACCTCCAGCTCCAGCTCCTCCCATCCCAGGATGGATTCCTCCACCAGAACCTGGCCCACCAGGCTGGCCTGAAGCCCCCTGGCGCACACGGTGCGCAGCTCCTCCTTATTGTACACCAGGCCGCCGCCGGCGCCGCCCATGGTGTAGGCGGGGCGCAATACCACAGGGTAGCCCAGTCTGTCCGCAATCTGCAGAGCTTCCTCCACGGTGTAGGCCACCTCGCTTCTGGCCATCTCAATTCCCAATGCGTTCATGGCGTTCTTGAATTCGATGCGGTCCTCCCCGCGCTCGATGGCGTCCACCTGCACACCGATGACCTTCACTCCGTATTTGTCCAAAATCCCTGCGTTTGCCAGCTCCGCACAAAGATTTAAGCCCGATTGTCCCCCCAAATTGGGAAGCAGCGCGTCCGGCCGTTCCTTGGCAATGATCTGTTCCAGCCGCTCCTTGTTGAGAGGCTCGATATAGGTGACATCCGCCGTCTCCGGATCCGTCATGATGGTTGCGGGATTGGAATTGACCAGCACGATCTCGTATCCCAGCTTCCGCAGGGCCTTGCAGGCCTGGGTGCCGGAATAGTCAAACTCGCAGGCCTGGCCTATAATGATAGGGCCGGAGCCTATGATCAATACTTTGTGAATATCGGTTCTCTGTGGCATATTACAACCTCCTTAGTTGGCATTATTGTCCAGTCTTGGCATTTTTTATAAAGGCTAATCTATTCTACCATATTCCAATCAGATTTTAAATACAGAGTTTACAAAAATACGGAGGAACCGTCCCCGACGATCCCTCCGCACCTGTCTAATACTTCTATGAGGTTTTAAATTTCCCCACAATATCCTCCAGTTGTCCAGCCAGTCTCTTGTTTTGCTGTGACTGCTCCTGAACCGATTCCGCGATTTTGTTCGTGTTTTCGTTCTTTTCAACTATCACACCGATGGCGGAATTGTTGTCGTCGGTAATCCGGTTCATATCCCCTATATTTTTAGAGATCTGGTCCACGGATTTTTTAAGCTGCTCCACCGAGTCATTGGTGATATCCAACTGCTCCTTGATGGCGTTTACAGCCGCGCCATAGCTGGTGGATTTATCCGCAAAGTCCCTGAACTGTCCCACCACATCCTGCTCAATGAATTCGATGATGGTCTTAAAGCAATCGCTGACCACCTCAATGCTTCCGTTGGCCTCCGTGCAGAGAGTCTGAATGTTTGTGGCGGTTGTCTTGGTGGTTGCGGCCAGGCTGCCGATCTCACCCGCCACAATGGCAAATCCCCGACCGGCCTCCCCGGCCCTGGCAGCTTCGATGGACGCATTCAGGGAAAGCAGGTTCGTCTGATTGGCAATGCTGAGTATTTCACTGGCCATCTCGTTGATGCGGATCAGACTGCTCAGACTGGAGACGGCCTCCTCCACGGAGACATTGGTTCTGGCAAGCGTATCCTTTCCGTTATTGTATGCGTAATCCGCCCTGGACTGCATCTCCTTCGCGCTGGCGATGACAGTATCGCTGGTGTGCACGGAATCAGAGACATTGTTCAAAATACGTTTCACCGCCAGATTAATGCTCTCGATTTCCTTATTGACGTTGGTGACTATCGTGTTGGTACACTCAAGGGAAGCGGAAAGCTCCTCCGCCGTGGCCAGATTGTCGGCCACATCGTCCACCAGCTCCACGGCGGAAACCTGAAGGCTGCCGGCCTTTTCGCTGATGGTATCGCAGCAGTCCCGCAGTGTGGCGCTGATCTTCTGCATCGCCTCAGTCAGTATGTCCGTAGCCTTTGCAATGCTTCCCAGCTCATCTCTCCTCGCGGCATACCTTTTTATGTCCTTATTGTCGGAAATATCAAAATTCTGAAGAGCGACTATGCCCTCCTCAATCGTTCTCATGGGTCTGGTCAATTTAGCGATAATAAGCAGTGATACCACCACCATAACTGCCATGATAACGATACAGACAGCGATAATCACTGCCTTCAGACTGTTGACGGATGCAAAAATTTCGTCGGAATCGTCGGAAATCATAAAAATCCAGCCCCGGTCCGCCATATAATAATAAGTATTGATAAAATCTCTGCCGCCCTCGCTGTATTCCACATATCCGCAGACATTTTCCGCCGTGCCGGCATATTGTGCGCAGAGCTGGGTAATATAACTCTCCTCCGCCACGGTGGCAACCTTTTCGGAGTCCTGATTGAAAATGAATTTTCCGTCCCCTGCATTCACCATACAGTAAACGGCGCTGTCCAGACCGTTTAATGTCATAGAATTCAGCTTATCCACCAGGCCGGAGGTAAAGATACCGCCGCCCACCAGACCCGCCGGATCGCCCTTCTCGTCGAATACGGCCATGTACATGGAGACAATCTGCGCGCCGCTGGCAGGAGAAATGATAATGCCTGTATTGTACACCCCGTCCGCCGCCAGCATGGCCTCCTGCAGGGCCTTCAGGGAATCGCCCTCCCTGGTGGTGATTCCCACCACGTTTGCATTAGTATGAGCCAGGACATGGGTATTCCACTCGCTGGCATACAGGCCCTCCAGATTGTCAATGTCGCCTGAGAATTTTTCCGTGTAGGCCTGGGCCTGCGAAACGGCGGAAGGATCCCCCGGATGCTTCAGCAGGTCCAGAATCTCCCCCGCCCTGCTGTACGCCGTCAGAATCATTTCGGATTCCTCCACGTAATTCTCGATAATCTCCCCCCGCTCCAGCGTAATGGTCTTCATGCTGTTGATAATGCTTTCTCTGGTATTCTTTGTCATGTTGGAAATCACCAATACCATGAGAAACGACAGCGCCAGGATCTGAAGACACAGTATCGCCGCAATAATTTTTGCCCCTAATGTAATTCTTCCCTTTACTCGTTTCATCATCGCAAACACCTCCAAATGCATTGAATAATATTTAATACACCGACAGAGCAATTTGCCACTTTGAATGGTACAAGGCACATTAACACCAGTATATTGACTATATATTTATTTGTCAATAGTTAAAATTGGTTTGCTCAGTCTCCCTACCCCCTTTCCATAGAGAGTATATATTTTGCGGGCAATACCACGCCGTCCGCAAAAATCAGCCGTTGATTGCAGGTGTCAACCTTTTTCAGTCTTCCGCGGAAAGAAGCAAAAGCGCCGCCGCTCTTTCGCAAATCCGGCCGGAAATAAGTCACCTCAATCTCCGGCTCCAGGGAAGGGTCCTGTCCCATCTCAAAAAGGAGCCGCCGCAGGGTTTCGTCCATCCGCTCCCGCTGCCCCTCGTCTTGCGCTGCGAATTCCTCCGTCTGCCGCGCCGTCTCCCAAATGGCCTCCTCATGTCCTGTGAGAGCCGCAAAGGGCGAGAACTGCGCCGCCCGGTCTAAAAGAGGCATGGGAGGATGTCTCCTGGAGATATGGCGGGGCAGCCCCATAATGTCATCATATGCGGCGGGCGTCTTGTCCTTGCCATATCGCCTTGAACTTTCCCCGAAATTTCCCTGCGCGGACGATATGCTGTCACGGCTCATGCCTTATGTCCTCCGATCTGTCGGTTTCTTTCCCTGGCGGTGGAGCTTTCCTGTAAGCTGGAGCCCTTTAACAGAGCGTTCCCGCCGTATTTTTTCTTCACGGTAAGCATGGCTTCCTGCAGTCTGCGCTCCTTGGAAAGTCTGACCGCCTCGGCCTCCCGCTCCCGCTCCACTGCCTCGTAGTCCGTGAACAAGTCAAGCTGTTCACATTTCTCCTCCCCCTTGGCCTCCGTCTCATCCGTCAGATGATTGGCCGTCACCGTAACCCGGCGCAGGGTCAGACCGGAATCCACGATGCGGTCATAGAGCTCCAGCACCGCCTCCGCAATGATCTGCGTGGAGGAGGTCATGCCCTTTAGATTGGCCGTGCCGTGGGCATGCCTGGGAACCCTCCGTCCGTAGCGGTCTGTGGCTTCCTCCCCCTGACAGCGCTTTTCCCCGGCGGGACCCTCGAGGTTCTCCCGGTCATAACCTACAGTGAGCGTCATCTGATCCGTTTTGAGCCTCTTGTCCACCAAATCCAGAACCAGTGCCTCCGTCATCTCCCGGACGATCAGTCGGCCCTCATCAAAGCGGTAGGGACGCATAAGCACCTGGCCGGAGCTTGCGCTGTTGCTCTCCGGTCTGTATGCCTTGATCAGATCCATGGTGACGGGCTCATAGCCCCAGGCGTGATCTATGAGAAGCTCCGCGTTTACTCCAAACATCCGGTATAAAAGCTCCTCATTGTGGTAATCTCTGTCCCCGCCCAGGGAACAGCGGGCGATGTCTCCCATGGTAAACAGGCCCGCCGACGCAAGCCTTTTCTCATAGCCGTGTCCCACTCTCCAAAAATCCGTGAGGGGCCTGTGATCCCACAAAAGCCGCCGATAGCTCATCTCATCCAGCTCTCCGATTCGCAGGCCGTTCTCATCCGGAGCGGTGTGCTTTGCCACAATATCCATGGCCACCTTGCACAGGTACAGATTGGAGCCTATCCCCGCCGTGGCGGTGATGCCCGTGTCGGTAAAAACCTCTTGAAGGATTCTCCCGGCCAGCTCTCTGGCCGACATCCGATAGGTGTCCAGATAATGGGTTACATCCATAAAAACCTCGTCGATGGAATAGACATGGATGTCCTCCGGGGCGATAAATTTCAGGTAAGTGCGGTAAATCAGAGTGCTGTATTCCAGGTAGAAGGCCATACGCGGCGGGGCGACAATATAGGACAACGCAAGCTCCGGGTGTTCCCCAAGCTCTGCGGCCAGGCAGGAGGAGCCGGAGAATCGCCCTCCCGGCGCCCTGCCAAGGCGCTCTCTGTTGACCTCCCGCACCCGCTCTACCACCTCAAAGAGTCTCGCCCTTCCCGAGATACCGTAAGCCTTCAGGGACGGGGATACCGCCAGGCATATGGTCTTCTCCGTCCTGGATAGATCCGCCACCACCAGATTCGTGGACAGAGGATCCAACTGGCGCTCCACACACTCCACGGAGGCGTAAAAAGATTTTAAATCCACAGCAATATAAATGTTTTGATTCTCTCCCATGGTAAATCCCTCCCGCCGGTAAACAGGCCGCGGAATACAAGGCAGCTTCCGCCGGCCTGTATTCTGCGCCCGTATAACCATTATACCAGAAAATACGTTCGATTATAATGGTTATTTTATGAAATTTAAAAATTTTCCGGGTTCCAACAATGAACACCGGTTCAGGAGTGATAAAATTCAAAAAAGGAGACGGCCGTCATCAGACAGCCAACTCCTTTTTTGATACCGCGGTTTCACGGCCAAATTGTTATTTACATACCAAAGAGCCTCAAAACCGAGGAATTATCCTGCATCTTCCTGCGCATCACGGTCATGCGGTAATCCTGGAGAAGCTTATTCTTCTGCTTTTCCGAGACGGCCTTGGGAATATCCAGATCCTCAATGCGGCTTCTGGAGGCGGTCAGATTCTCGCTGGTCCCCCGGTTGCTGTTGTAAGCGTGCTCCAGGGAATTGGTGACTGCCCCCGTCCTGCCTCTGGCCGCGCCGATCTTTTCGATAGCGGAGTCAATGGCGGAGAGGTCGAAATCCTTGGTGACATCAAAACCGTTGATTCCCAGGGACTTCAGAGTGACATTCTCCATTCCGATCTTGAGCCCCGTGCCGTCCGCATTGGCGGCAATGTTCATATCCGCCATACTGCCGTTTAGCAGGGACATCTCGTTGAATTTGGTTCCCACCGCCGTGCGCTGGACATCCTGCAAAAGCTGGCTCACCTCATTCTGAATCATCTGTTTGTCCGAATCGCTGTAGAGACCGTTGGACGCCTGTATGCCCAGCTCTCTGATCCTCTGCAGGGAATCCGTCATGGTGCCCATGGCGCCGTCCTGCACATTGGCCACGCTTATGCCGTCACGGATATTGGACGCTCCCACATCCAGACCGTTGCTCTCTTTCAAAATCTTCTTGGCAATGGCAAGTCCCGCCGCGTCGTCCGCCGCCCGGTTAATCCTCTTGCCGCTGGCAATCTTCCCAAACATGGCGTTATTGTGATTGTTAGTGCGGGCATTGTTATAAACGGAATAGGTATTGCCCACTGAAGCTACTCTCATATTTACTCCTTTCCGCACAGGATAAGACTTCTGTCCTGCGCAAACTGTATTTCTCCCATTCTTCAATTTCAGTGTAATATATTTCACTGAAAATTTCAAGATTTTTCCAAAGAATTACGGCTAAATTTAATGGATCCTGTCCGCCGGACTTTGCAACTCTCCCTCCTTCCATCACTTTCCAGGGGCGAACATAGGTTTGCCGTGATACAATAATCCTGTCACTGACGATGGATTGGCTTTTAAATTTCAGAAAAGGGGGTTTTTATTTGGAAAGCATACTGTGTGTCGATACCCCGGTACAGATGATTTCCTGCACCGACACGGACGGGAAGATCACTCCCATGAGATTCCGCTTCCGGGACAAAAACGGCGAACTCACAACCATAGAGATCGATAAAATCCTGTCCTGGGATCAGGACAGGAACCGGGTGGGAGCAAGCTTTTCCTGCTCCGCCCAAATCTGCGGCAGCAGAAAGATCTTCCGACTCCGGTACAGCTATCTTTCCCATGAATGGCGGCTGTGTCGCCTGCATCTGTAAGCCCTTGCAGATAAGCAGCGCCTAAAACAGGCTTATTTGCCGGAAATCCTGGACTCTCTCCAGCATGGGGGAGGATTGGGCCAGAAAATGACGTACTTTGGACTCCTCCTCTATCCAGGGACGGATATCCCTTTCTTTCAGTATCAGGGGCATCCGCTCATGCACCGGACCTACGGAGGCGTTGGCGGCCGTAGTCAGAATGATAAAACGCAGACCGTCCTCATAGAGGCGGTAAAAGCCCGCCATATAGACAGGTTCCCTGGAGGGATTGCGGAAGGTTACCTTTTGTTTTTCCCTGTCCCACTCGTAAAAGTGTCTGGCGGGAATAATGCAGCGCCTGTGCAGCACACTCTCGGAGAAGGTGGGACGGGCCAGGGCAGTCTCCGCCCTGGCATTGATCAAAAGCTTTCGGTCTTTTCCGAATAATCCCCATCTCATCCGGGCGGCACACAGTCGTCCTTCTCTGACACAGACCACAGGCGCCGACTCCGAGGGACGGATATCCCCCTCCCTCACCGCGCCCTGTCTGCCGTCTATTTCCCGCACAAGGCGGGAGATAACGTCCTCTATCTCCTCGTCAATATAATATCTTCCGCACATAAAGTTTCCCCTTATCACATCATGCTCCAAGGCCGATTTTGCGCCTTAAAACGCATTTATAACCTCCGCGCCCTTTCTCACAAAGGCAATGAATTCATGGAGCCCGGCGCGACAGTCCACGTATTTTCCTCCCGTGCAGGACGTTTTATCCGTTGTCCTGACCCACTCGCCCTCCGGCAGATATACCCGCCTTTCTGTCACGCCCCGCTCAGTTATGGGCGCAAACAAAATATCGTCGCCGAACATATACTGAGTGCCCAGGGTATAGCAGATTTCATCTTCCGGATAGTCAAAAAACATGGGGCGCATGACAGGATGCCCCTTTTGTGAAGCAATGTCCATCATCCTTTTTATATACGGTTTCAAGCGTTCCCGAAGCAATATCAAGTCCCTCAGGATATGAAAATTGCGCTCACCGAAGCTCCAAATCTCATTGTCTCCCCCCGTGGGCTCAATGATATCCCTGCTCCTGTCATGTCCCTCCCGGCTGCCGTGAAGCCGCATCACAGGGCAGAATACGCCGTACTGAAACCATCTCACAATCAGTTCCCGGAAATAATCGGATTCCGTATCGCCGCCGTAAAATCCCCCGATATCCGTGGTCCACCAGGGAATGGAACACATACTCATATTCAGTCCGGATTTAACCTGCATACGAAGGCTTTCAAAGGTCGAGGGAATATCCCCAGACCACACAAGGGTTCCGAATCTCTGCGCGCCGGTGTAAGCGCATCTTGAAAGCGTGACGATGTCATCTCTGCCCATGCTTTTCATTCCGTCGTACACAAGCTTTGCGTAATAATAGGGATACAGGAGCCCGATTTCATCGCCGTTTCCCCGGTGAAATATGAGATTGTCGAACTGCTCCGGGTGGATTTCCGGCTCCGCCTCGTCAAACCACAGGGAATCGACGCCGTTATCTATATAGTTTTCCTTTAATCTGTTCCACACAAATTTCCGGGTCCTTGGATTGGTGGGATCTATTTCCGCCTGGGGACCGTAGAAGTCAAATACCCTGTTTGACCCTGACCTTGTGCGGATCAGCATATTTTCCTCCAGCATTTGACGGAAATTTTCTCTCTTTTCGTTTATGGTGGGCCACATGGACACCATCAGCCTGACGCCCATTTCATGCAGTTTATCCGCCATCTCCTTCGGATTTGGCCAATACTTTGGATCAAATTTGTAATCTCCCTGCTGGGTCCAGTGGAAATAATCTATCACAAGGACGGACAGGGGGATTTGAAGCTCCCTGTATTTCTCCGCCACCTCCAAAGCCTGTTCCTGGGTCTCATAGCGAAGTCTGCTCTGCCAAAATCCCAGGGCCCATTGGGGGATTTCGGGGGCATGACCCGTCAGGTCCGCCAGGGTTTCACAGGCCTGCCTGGGGCTGCCGCCGATTACCACATAGTCGATCTGTCTCGTGCTGTCGCTGGTAAAACGCGTTCGGTTGTTTCCCAGCTCACACAGCCCCGTGGAGGGCAGATTCCAGAGTAAACCGTAGCCCAGGGAGGAATACACATAGGGAATCGTACATTTGGCGTTGACGTGGCGCAGGTCGATGACACAGCCCTTTAAGTCAAAGCAGTCTGTGGCCTCATGTCCCATGCCGTAAAAATGCTCTCTCTCATTTGCCTCAAAGGTGACCCTTGCGCGCCACAGGCCGCCGGCATTGTTCCTATAATTCCGAATTTGCGCGTCAAAGGTCAGCTCGCTTTTCTCCCGAAGGATTTTCCGATCCTTATAGTAATACTCAACCCTGCCGTTATCGTACAATACGGCTTTCAGATCGCCGTTTTTGACCGTGGCCCGATCCTCCCCAACGGCGATCTCGGCGGCTGCTTTTCGTGGCAATAACGTAAAGTCGCATTCCACAATTTCACAGTTGGGCGAAGCCTGAAACCGGATGCTGTCCCTGCCCCAGGCCGACAGGCGCACCGTCTCCCCCGCCCGTGTAAAATACAGCATATTGTCCTGTTCATAAAATTTCAAAATCGTTTTCCTCCCGGAACCTTGTCATGTCCCTGCCGCCCCACTTCCGGGGTACAGCACCCACACTTACCCCCTGGCCAGTTCGTAATACAGCCCCCTCCTGGCCATCAGTTCCTCGTGGGTTCCCTCCTCGGCAATCCCCTGATTTCCGATGTATAGAATGCGGTCCGCATTTCGGATGGTGGACAGGCGGTGAGCCACAATGAATGCTGTTTTGTCCTTGAGAAGCACCTCCAGCGCCTCCTGGATCAACAGCTCCGTCTCCGTGTCGATGGCGCTGGTGGCCTCGTCCAGAATCACGATGGAGGGATTCTTCAGGACAATTCTGGCAAAGCTGATCAACTGTCTCTCTCCGGCGGACAGTCCGCCGCCCCGCTCCTCCAGCATATGTTCATATCCGCCGTTTAACCGTTTGATAAATTTATCCGCAAAGATCATCCTGGCTGCCTCCCGGCACTCCTCGTCGGTGGCATCCCATCTTCCGTACCGGATATTGTCCAGAATGGTTCCCTTGAAAATAAACGGATCCTGCATCAGCACGCCTACCTCGGAACGCAGGGAATACAGACTGGCATCCCGCACGTCCACATCGTCTATTCTGACGCTTCCCTCCCTGACATCATAGAACCGGGTCAGCATACTGATCACCGTAGTTTTTCCCGCCCCGGTAGGCCCCACCAAAGCGATGGTCTCCCCGGGCTTAACATGCAGCGTGAAATGTTTCAGGATATCCACATTCTCCTCGTAACAGAAGGTGACATCCTGAAAGTCCACCTTACCTTTGACATTCTTGAGAACCACAGGTTTTTCCTTATCCTGAATTTCCACAGGATAATCGATGGTGTCAAAGACCTGCTCCAGATTGGAGCTCACCTGGGCCAGTTCCTGGATGATGGTGGAAAGCTGGGCCAGAGGATCCTGGAAAGCTCCCATATAGCTGGTAAAAGTAATGACCACCCCCGCGGTGATTCCCGCGTTTCCGCCCAAGATTAACGCCAAAGCCGCGCCGAAGATGCACAGTGTCCCCGAGTGCCAGAAAAATTGGACCACCGGGCCGTTCAGCCGGGAACGCTTTACAATGTCCCACCACATATTTACGCTGTCCTCGTGAATCTTCCGGTAAATATCCTTGTTAATTCCAATCCTGTTATAATTCTTGACAATCTGCTCCCCCATGATGGACTCCACCAAAAAAGCCGTCCTGTTGGAATTTTTTGCCCGATGGGCCGTATACATTTTCCGCAGATAGGAGCGCAGCCAGAAGATGATAACCATCATGGGCACCACCGCCGCGAACACAATCAAAGTAAGCACAGGGCTCAGGGAAAGCATAAAAATTGTCACCACCACCAGCTTGACGATATAGATGGCAAACATCATGACATAATTGGAGAAAAAATCCGCCAGGCCGTTGATATATTCCGTCACCCGCACCACGATCTTGCCGTCAGGGCGATTGTCAAAGTAATCGAAAGAAAGAAGCTGCAGCCTCTCAAAAATATCCGTTCTGATTCGGGTAATAATGCTCAATCCCATCCGACCCATGCTTCTGGCCTGCACGAAGGTCGACAGGATCTCCACAGCGGCCAGCAGCGCCAGCGCGCCGCCCACAAGAGCCAACTGTCGGTAGTCCTGATCTACCACCACCCTGTCCACGATCAGCTTTAACAGCCTTGGCGGAAGCAGGGAAACTACCGCAGCCACCAGCATCATACAGCTAAGCAGCAGAAGAAGCCGCTTGTAGGGAAGAATATACGCAAGGGTTCGTCCCAACTGGCGTATATCTACCTTTTTCTCTATCTTTTCATCCTCAAAGAACGTGTTTCGTCTCGCCATCGCTCTCCACCTCCATTTTACACCGAGGGGTCTATTTGAACCTCGTCCGCCTGCTGTTCCTGCTGTACCCGGTAGATATGCGCAAAGCTTCCCCCCAGGTCCATCAGCTCCCGGAAGGTTCCTCTCTCCGTGATCATGCCGTCCTTCATATAGAGAATTTCGTCGCAGTCCACCACGGAAGAAAAGCGGTGGGCCGTGATAATCAGTGTCTTCTCCGAAAAATGCTCGTAAATATTTTTCAGCACCGTCCGCTCCGTGTTCACATCCAGGGCGGATGTGGAATCATCCAGCACAAAGACCGGCGCGTTTTTCATAAAGGCCCTGGCAATGGAAATCCTCTGCTTTTGTCCGCCGGAGATCCCAAGCCCCCGCTCTCCCACAATCGTCTTGTAGCGCTCGGGGAGAGCGTCAATAAACCTGGCCGCCATCGCGTCGGTGGCCGCTTTCGTCACCATACGCTCGTCGATATCCGCCCTGCTGAAAGCGATATTGGATTCGATGGTGTTGGAGAACAGAAATACCTCCTGAAATACATAGGAATACATTCTGCGCAGATTATCCAAGCTGAAGTCCTTGATATCGTGCCCCCCTATTGTAATCTGCCCTGATGTGACGTCGCAGACCCGCACCAGGGATTTTAGCAGCATACTCTTGCCCGATCCGGTCTCTCCCACAATACCCAGCTTTTTCCCGTAAGGGATGCGGATATCAATATGCTTTAGGATTTCCTGCCCCTCTATTTCCACGGACACATCCTTCATCTCGATGTCCGGCGTATCACAGCGAAGCGTCGCCTCCTTATCCTCCGGCACCCTGCTCTCCTTTTCCATGAAGCGCTTCAGGGCCAGCCCCGCTATGGTCTGCTGCTGCATATTAAAGACATGATTGTTCACGCTGGTAATATTGTTCATAAACCGCATGACATAGGTAGAGGAGGACAATATGTAGCCCACCGTCAGCCGTCCCTGCATCACCAGCACCGCCCCGATCACAATGGTGCTGATATACGCGATCTGGCGTATGGTATTGAACGTCAGATCAAATTTGGAAGAAAGCCATATCTGTTTCATCCGCGCATCCAGAAAATTCGTGTTAACTTTGTGGAACTTTTCCTTCTCCAGATCCTCATTGTGGAAGGATCGAACAATGCGGACGGCGGCGATATTCTCCTGGGTGGTAAGATTCATCTCCGAACTTTTCTGGCGGATATCCCGGAAATTTTCCCGGGCCTTGCGCTTGAAATTCAGCACCGACTTCACCAGAAGAGGCATCAGGAGAAGGGGAATGATCAAAAGGGAAAGATCAATCCCGGCAATCAGCGCCAATGTCATCACCAGCATGAAAACTGCGTCTCCCAGATAGGGAATCCGGTGGGAGAACAGTTCCTTGAACATAATGGTATCGCTGTTTAATATCTGCAAAAGCTCGCCGGAATTGTACTCGGCGATGGTGGCGGAATCAAGCTCCATCAGCTTTCCATAAGTCATATACCTCAGATTGGTCTCCAGCTTCAGGCCGATCCACTCCTGCATCAGATCCCGGATATAGATCAGCACGATCCGCAAAAGCATCAATATCCCGAAGGCTGTCGCAATGGAAAAAAACAGGCGCATGGTATGGGGTTCTCCAAATCGCCCTGTGAGGAGAAAATGAAAGATACCTCCGCTGTCCTCCTTCACCTCGCCGCCTTGAATCACAAAGTCGATCAGAAGCCCGGACAACAGCGGCAGAAGCAGCTCTGCATAGATCCCCAGAAAGCTTAAGGCTTCCGCCAAAATTGCCACGGGCATATTCTTTTTAAAGTACTGATAGCCAAATTTTAATGTTTCCATCTTCTGCTCCCGCTCTCTCTGCGCTTCCGTGTTATTCTCACTATTATACACATATGTATATCACAATTCAAGCTCAATTCCTGAGTCTAACTTCTTTTAAAAATCGCCGGAAAAGTCAAACATGGAAAGATATTCTTTCGTATTTTCACACATTTCCCGAAAGAGCCTGCGTGCGTCGCAAAGGCTGCAGGTTACCAGAGGATCGTTGGCAAAAGCGGCGAAAATTTTTTTCACATCTCTTTTTGCGATCCCCTCAGAAATCACCTCCTGTTCCCCACAGACCCTGGCGATCATGGGGAAAAGCTCCACAGGGACGGCGCCTGCCAAAACCGGGGTCAGGCTTCCGGAGCGAAAGACCGCGTTCGTTTCCACCACAGCTCCCAGAGGAAGGTTGGGAATCTGCCCCTGATTGGGGAGATTGACATTGGTAACCAGTTCGCAAAGTCCCAGGAGAGCCCGAATCTGATCCACTCCCTCTTCTCCGGTGCCCTTTATTACCACCTGTTCTTCCCCGGTACGCAGCCGTCTGCTCTTTTCAAGACGTTCCTTTAAATCCTTCTTTCTCCACGCGACGTTCGTCAGGCCAAATTGCATTTCTCTGACCCGGTCCGGATTTTCCAGATACCATTTCCCCTCGCAGAATTCCGCCAGGTGGCGGTCCCCCGCGGCGGCGATGTAGCCGTACCTGAGAAAGAGATCCATTTTTACCCTTTCCGTGCTGACAAAGCTGTTATTCATCCAGTTAGAATCGACATTTTTCTCCCGGCCCTGATAGCCCTCCCGGTATTTCTCACAAAACGCCCGATAATAAGGAAATAAATCCGCGCTTTGCCACAGGGCGCTGGTGAGCCAGGTAAAATGGTTCACCCCTATCGGGTTTACCTTTATCTCGTGGCGGTCCACGTTTTCCCTGCCAAAGGTCTCTTCCACCATGCGGGCCAGGAACTTCTGGGTTCCAAAAACCTCGTGGCAGCATCCGAATGCCCTGATCCCCGGAAATGCGCGGTAGAGTGCCTTCATGCAGAGAGTCATGGGATTGGTGTAATTGATAACCCATGCCTTGGGGCAGTATTTCTTTACCGCCTCCCCGATCTCCTCAAACATGGGAACGGCCCGCATGGCCCTGAGAATCCCCCCGGGCCCGGAGGTGTCTCCCACCGACTGGTAGATGCCATATTTTTCCGGAAGATGCACATCCTGCTCCATTTCGTCAAATGTGCCGGGGAGAATGGATATCACGACAAAATCGGCGCCGGTGAGCGCCTCCGGAAGGGTATCCACCGCCCGGTATCGCCAGTCAGACTTTGCGCCTTCTGCGGACCGGTACTGATTGCCGATCACCTCGTTATCCTTTGCCGCCTGAAAATCAATGTCATAAAGGGCAACCTGCCCGCTGATATCCTCACAGGCGGCGAGATCGCTCATCAGCCCCCAGGCCCAGCCTCTGGAGCCGCCTCCCACATAGGCAATCCTTATTTCTTCCACACCATTTTGCGTGTATTTCATTTTTCCTCCCACTCCACCTTTCTAACGTCATTTCAAACAAAAACCGATAGTGCATTTCCTCTGACATTGCTGTTATATTTTTTTCATTGTAGGACAAAAATTTCAATTAATCCTTGAATTATTTGCTGGTTTAACCAAAAAATAAGAAATTTTTGATTTCTTCCTGCTGTTGTGATAGAATGAAAATAAAGCAACGGTCCGTGAGCGGCCAAAGCTGCGAAAACTTCGCCGTATCACAGACGGATGGGGTTTACAGCAAATATAACAGAAAGCCGGTATTATGATGGAATCCATTGAATTATCGAATTTCCTGATCTCCAGAAACAGAACTACCAACAAAAGAAAACGCTGCGAGGTGCACTGTCATGACAAACACGAGCTTTACTATATGCAGGAGGGCAGCACCACTTACTTTATAGACGATGAAATCTTCAATGTGGAAAAGGGAGATTTTGTCTTTGTGCCCAAGGGCATCCTGCACAGGACCGACAGCGGGGACTGTAAAAACAATGCCCGAATCCTTATCAATTTTCCGGACTCCGTATTTCAGGGCGAATGCCGCGAGCTGTATCCCAAGCTGTGCAGTCATCCCGTGATCAGCGTAACGAAGGAACATACGGAAGACCTGGAAGAGCTTCTGGAAAAAATAGAGCGGGAATACAAAGGACAGGAACCCTACCGGGGTATCCTGATACAGAGCTGCCTGCTGGAACTGTTCGCCCTTCTATGCCGCCACAGATATGAGAGGAAACCGCAGCTTCAGCCCTCCGACCAGATTATATATGAAATCACGTCCTATATAGGAGAAAATTTCAGTCAGGATATTTCCCTGGGGGAAATCAGCAGAAGATTTTCCATCAGCGAGAGCCATCTCTCCCGGAAATTCAAGGCCGTCACCGGAATCGGGATCAACCGGTATATCACCTATGTGCGGATATCAAACGCGGAAAAGCTGTTGAAAGGCGGCGGCGTGAGCGTGGCCGAGGCCGCAAGATGCTGCGGGTATAACGACAGCAATTACTTTTCCATGGTCTTTCAACGGATTCAGGGGGTGACGCCCTTCCAGCTTATAAGACACAGGAAAGAGGAGGAAAACGCATAGAAAAGCCTCTCCCGGATTTCTCCAGAAGAGGCTCAAAACCATCGGTTTTACTGTGTTTTTCCTTAGAACTTCCCTTCCTTCGCCGCTTCCTCAATCGAGACGGTAACACACGCTATTTCAGCACTTATCGCCATTTTTGTTACCTCTACGTTGCCTATTCAGCAATTTTTCTCACTTGCGAGCGCATCTCACGGCATTTTTAGCGTAAATTATCAGCTCTCTGCGCCATCATACACATAGCCGGTTTCTTCCCAAAACTTCATTGGCGATATGTAATAATCATACTGTGAGCTGCCCTCTTTCTTGAAAGCCACTCCGAATTTCAGAAAGCCAAGTATGATGCCCTGGCGGATAAACTGCTGATCCTTTTTCATCACTCTGGCCGCTACGGCCACCGGAACATTTTCGCCGGTAAACTCTGGCACTTTCAAATATACCTTGTTTCTATCCATTTGTCAACGCCTTCCTTTCCTTTGCCAAATTTAATGCCTGCAGGATGTCGTTCGCTTTCTTCTCCCCGATACCCTTTACCTGGAGAATTGCCTGCGTGATCTCTTCATCAGACAATGTGATAACCTCCTGCTTTCCCGCCTCATACCCTCTCTTATACAAGTCCTCACAGAACGCACTCATTTGTCCGTGATCCATCTTCCTGACATCCTTGTATGTTTTCCTGTTCAATTCGTATGTCCTCACTCCATCGCCTCCTTGATTCCTATGTCAAACAAACTTAACTGCATATTCTCGGATGCAAACCTTTTGTCCAGGCCATAAATTGTGCTACCGTCCGACCGATACGGAAAAGGAATCTTGTTCTGCCAATCTTTGAAACTGTTCCACAACTCCGGCAGATACTTTCGGATATTTCTCAGCTCCTTCAGATTTTTTTGCTGGCAATGCTGGCAACTTACCCTATCCAATATGTCATATAGCCGGATTCCGGATTGTTTCCACTGCACTCCATGCTGGTAGCAATATTCCAGACAGTCCGCCTCCGTCATGCCCCACTTTATCAGCGGATATGATTTCGCATAATTCTTATGGGGCTTTATGTCTATTCTCTGTACCTCGTCAGCTGCTATGCCTACATACTCAATCACAAACCGCTCCAATGACTGATAATATCCATTCAACAGCTGCCTTTTTATGGCCGTTCCCCAGCGCTGCTTTCCGCACCATCCATAACCTTTGCATCCATTTTGCTTTTCATGCTCGAATACCATGAACTCAAACATACCCAGCTCGACTCCTGTAGCCGCTCTGTATTCCTGGTACTCTTCTGTTTCTGGTATGCTGAGGACCGTAAACTTGATTTTCTCTTTCAAGCATATACTGGCCGCAAACAGAAGAGTATCGTATGTTGCCTGGTATTCATCGCCCAAATCTACAGTTACCACTTCATCCAGCCTCACACCTTCCTCTAAAATTTTTAAGAACAGTGCCAGGCTGTCCTTGCCGCCGCTTAGCGACAATGTATAATATGAAAGATTCTTCATAACACCACGAAACAAATTCCGTTCGTGGATAGGACATCGCGCCTCCCATGCTACTTCGGTATGGCTTTCGCAAGGTAGCTCCCACTCATACTTTTTTCACGCTGCTGTCAGTCCTTTTCTTCTCGCCACTTTTCACGCTTTGGCGGTCAACCCGGTTTACCGGGATTCGTTATTACTCCTTTCTCCTTAATCCTTCCGGAAACTCCTGTATCAGCGGTTCTCCCCATATGTCCGCAAGGCTGGACTTCATAAAGAGGGGAATATTTCTTTGTCTGCAATCTTCCAAAATATCCACTACCCATTCTCTTTCGGGAACAACCTTATTTTTTCGTCTTCCTGTTTCTGCACCTACGATTATCCAATTCGGCAACCGTTTTTTCGATTCTTCCATTCTTCTGAAAGGATTTAATATAGGCTCTATGCTCCAAAATGTCTTATGGTATTTACCGAAAAACGATTTCATATCTGGACCTGTCATGGTGGAACCGTACCACATATTTTCTTTTACTGGCAGTTTTTTACACACTGCCAAATCAATATACCGCTGCGGATTTTTCGTCACAAACAGATAATTATGCTGTGGTGCTTTCTCACAAGCTGCAAACACTTCCTCAATCCAACTATCCGGCACCCATGAACCAAACAAATCTGCCATAGAGCAGACAAAAATATATCTCCCTTCTTTCTGCTCATACTCACTTAACCTGTACCTGTGGAGTGTCGGCGTAAACTTTACCGGGTATGGATTGCCCGCCCTGTTCTTTACCTCTGCACAGTTCAAAGTAGAGCCAGTATTGAGTACCTTAATGTTGGTCCCGTCTATCGTCTCAAAACTTCCGAACCGATTAGCAATGCCCCTGGCATAGCAGTATTCACACCCATGATAGCATCCAGTTACCGGATTCCATGTACTGTCGCACCAATCAATCCTTGTCTTTTCCATGTTTTCACATCCTTCCTTCGAGGCTTACCCATATTACAGCTCCCTGCGGATGCTGGTATGGGATAAGCTCCGTAAATCTTATGGCATCCTTCAGATACCAGATATGAGGCTCTTCGTATGGCAGGCTGTCAAATTCTCCAGGGATATGATGATATTTCTGGAACATATCAAAATCTTCTCTCAACAATAACGAGGACCCAACTATCTCGACACTACCCTGGATCATCCTGGTACCGGAAAATATCACCCCTACCCTGCCACGCACCTGCGTTCCTGTGCCACGAATTTCCCACGGCTTTAAGCCGTCCAGTATGAGGTTGCCCCAATGCTCTTTTACAATAAAAGCTCTATCCATCTGTGGTCTCCTATTCTGCAGGAAATTCAAAAACCTTATTTTGGCTTATTATCAGCATGGTTTTCCTCCTTGAACAAATCATGGGAGCCTTCGGCCAGCTTGTAATATTCCTCCTTGCTGTATGAAAAACCGAACAAAGACAAAATTTCATCGAACTGCATAACCAGCTTTCCGGATCCCTTGTGGTAAGTCGCATCCCATTCTGCAATGTCCTTGTCTGCAACTCCATTGGCGGCGTAAATCATCAGCTTATAAAGAAGTCCGATTGCGTCACGCTGTTTTTCATATGCGGATTTTTCCTCGTCTGTCTTATCATACAAAGAGGTTTCTCCAGTAATGAATCTCAACATTACCTGCTCACTCATCCATGAACCACAGCGAACCATGATCCCAAACAGGCGCTCCATCACCGCCTCCAGTTTTTCGTTCTCCGGCTTAAACTTCTGCTCGATAGCCAGCTTTATGAAATCGGCCCGCTCTGCAGACATTTCTTTCTGCATAGCCTTAATCTGCCGCTTTCTCTTGTCCTGGGCTTTCTGTTTCAGCTCATACCCGGACAGCTTACGCTTTTCTTTCCCTTTCTTCTTGATAATCGCGAACGTCCTCCACCAGACCACATAGAACAGCTCTTCCTTCGCCGCCTGCGTCTTGCACCCCAGCTTATCCTTAACCTCCTTATCCAGCTCGAACTCCTTGACCTTTTCCCACTTTCCGCCGTACTGCTCATTCTCGGCGCCCTCCGGAGCAGGCTTAATCCCCTCAGCCTTGCAGAGTTTGATATACGCTTTTTCATGCTCTTTGCGCTTGATTTCCTCGTATGCGGTTCTCGCTTTCTGCGCCAGATTATTAGAGCTGGTGGACTCCTTCAGAATTTTATCCCTGGTCTTTACATCCGGGATCTTCTCCAGCTCGTACAAATCCTTTAACGACAGCTGGAATCCCTCGTCTTTCTCTTTTTCCCGCAGCACCTTCTGGTTGAGCTTTGCGATGTTCAGCCGGTGCTTTACCGTTGTTTTGGAGAAACCGGTCTTTTCTGCGATGCTTTCCTCCGTCTCTCCCAGGTTGAGCATCATCTGAAAACCGTTCGCCTGCTCCCAAATCGTCAGATCATTACGTTGCATATTCTCTTCCAGCATAATTGACATCTGCTCCCTCGGAGTCAGATTCTCGGCAATCTGGCAAGGAAACTCTGCTACCCCTGCCTGGGTACCTGCCGCATATCTCCTGTGTCCGATGATTGTCATGTACTCTCCTGGCTCTCCCTCTACCGGAATCACCGTCAAATTCTGCAGGATTCCATTCTTCTTGATGGACTCTGCCAATTCCGTCAAATCCCCCAGATCTTTCCTGGGATTCTCCGGATGCGGCCTAATATGCTCAGCCGCAATGTAAAAAATCTGTTTTTCCGCCATTTATTTGTCCTCCTATAATCCATTTTGAGGGAACTGGCGGCACAAGGCCGCCGATTCCGTGATATTATGATTTCTTGATGATGAAGCAGACGGGCACCCGATACGCACTGGACGCGTACCAGTAGTCGTCGTAGCCGTTGCCGTTGACAACGCACGTATCCGCCGAATTGCCAGACCTCACGGACGCCAGCCACCAGGTGCAGGTATCTTCGCCCTCCGCCGATCCCCTCATTCTGTTCCTGCAGTCCTTATAGTATTCCATCTGCTCATACAGCCCTTCATCCCCATAGCAATCGTCCTCTCCAAATACCTCCGATGCTGCAGGCAGAAACAGATATGTATTGAAATATACCATTTCCCCATCCCGTAGCGTCTTTCTCTCTGCCAGAGAGATCACCTTCCTCAAATTCTCCGGCAACCGCTCAAACAACCCCTTATTCAGATACTTGTGGATATCCGAACCAGGATAGCCCAGTTGAGTGCCTCCATTCTTATTCCATTCCACTTCCTCTCCTACGCAATCCCGGCTCTCAAACCGCACATACTCGTCCGTCACATCCGTAACCACCAGCGTAAAGCCCTGGCCGCCCACCGTGCTGCCCTTCTTGTAATCCCCGACCTTGAACTCAGCACCGGAATTGATTTCACTGGCGATCTCTTCCCAGGTTCCCTGCAGTTCTCCGCAGGTTCTCACGACTCTCGGCTTTCCGACATTTACAACATCCTTTTCCTGCCGCACCCTTTCGTACCAGTCCATGTCGTTTTTCACCCTCTGCACCAACTCAGCTTTTGCCTTGATGTTGGCCTCTTCAACTTCCTTGATGTGCTGGTAGAAAGCCTCACCCTCTCTCTGGATTGTCTCCGGATTGCCCTTTACCTTCAGCTCTTCATTCCCTACTCTTACTCTCAATTCCTCCATCGTCTTTCTCCTTTCGCCATTGCGTTTTTATTTACCTTAAATTCTCGACTTTACGAGATGTGCGGTCAAAAAAATTTTCCTGCTGATGAACAGCTTTTCCGTAGCCTGCACCGGATTCTTGTCTGCCTTTATTGTCCTTGATATCGGTTTGCTCCAGATACACTTAAAATCATCCGGTGCCGCACTGCTGCTTATCAGCACGATATTTTCCTCACTCATTGCTCTCACCCACTGCCAAAACTCTCCATAGTCGAAACCCTTGCTTATTCCATACTCCTTTGTGCCTTCATATGGAGGATCGCAATAGATAACCGCCCCTTGCGTGTTAAGCAACTTATAATCACTACAGATAAACTCAACGCCCTTTAAGTCCTCAACCTGTTTTATCAGATTCCTCAACGCCTCTTCGTAGTAATTCCTCACCCCATTTTCCGTATGCACTATTCCGGCATATCCACCGTCAAAGAACCGGCCATTATAACTTGCCAGATACCCGATAGCTCCCACATACCATTTTTCATAAATGCCGGTCTGCTCATAAAAGCACTTTCTCACTTCTGAGTAATGCTCTTTCGTGACAAATCCCGGCAGTTCTCCGAGCCTGTCAAGATTTCTGAACAGTTCTATCAAGTGTTCCTGCTTATCATGCGCAAACCTTTTCCTTGCATGGAATTTGTCTATGATATTGCATCCGCCACAGAATGGCTCTATGTACGCCCACGGCTGGTTATTATCTATATATTTCTGGATGATAGGCACTATATGCCGGGCAACTTTGCTCTTGCTACCCATGTACTTCAATGCAAATCCCTCCTATGCTGTTGCCAGCTGTTTATTCAGCAGAGCATCGAACATTTTGAAACCGTAGATGAATCCCTGCATTTCTGCCTCGATTGCCACACCGTAAAGGGCATCTTCCAGCCTATTACTCTCCTGTGCTTTCAGTTGAGTGGACTTCATTACCTCGTAGAACTTCTGGTATTTCTCCGTCAGCTCCGTTATCTCCCGGCCCTCTACTGCCGGTCCAGTGATAAAACGATTGAACATATCGCAATATTCCTCGTACTCACTTCTCGGCTTTCCCTCCAGAAGAAACCCTCCGCCAGCCCCAGCGCTCACAGCGGCTTTCTTTTCCGGATGAAACCGCTCCTGAATCGCCTGGTCGAATCTCCTTATACCGTCTGCAACGCACTTGATTCCGCTGCCGTACTTTGCAACCATTCCCCGGTATTCCATGCAGGCACTTTCCGTCATTTCATACATCGGGTACGATTTCCTGTTTTTGTGGGAGCAGACAAACGAAGTGAGGAAATACCCCCTCTCTTTTCCGTCCGTTTCCTCTGAACACAGGGACTTTGCTATCTGCTTGAATACTGCGGAATGCGTCCGGCCCAGCACATCCGCTACTTCACGGCTTGTCATGATTGCGCCCGGCTTTTCCTGCGGCTTTGCCTCTTTTACTTCCGGAGCTTTCAAAACAATCTCCACAATATCACTCGAAGACACATTTCCGGCAATTCCCTTAATGCAGGCAACGATTTTTTCCGCATCGTCATGCCCGATATTCAGCCTTATGCTCATGCTGCACTCTCCTTTCTGAGCAATTCCAGCAGCGGATGCCACGGTCTTGCCCCACGCAGACGGCTGATGATCTTATTCAAATCGACCTTCTGCTTATCTACCCACCGGTAATCCTGGTACTTCCCTGCGTTTCTCTCATTTACCGGCCTGTCGTGAAACCCGTCCGTGATCTTGAACCGATCCGGCCTCTTTTCATCCTCGTTAAACGCCACATACTGCTTATTCCCATGAATGCAGTAACCAACAATCTTCATGCCCCCTGCCTCCCCTCGTACCGGTCATGAATGGAAATCGGATATTTCGATTTCGTGATCTCCCTGAACCTGCTGTCTGAGGTATAGAGGAAATTTCCACCCGCCATATACCAGCGTTTAGGGAAATATGCGGGCTTGCAGTCAATGTACTGCTCACCGCATACCTCTCTCCACTCGATATATACACACTGCCTTATGTCCTCCGGCTCAAACGGCCCTTTCTGCTCTGCCAGGATATATAAATCGCTTGCGTGTGCAGAAATTCCGTTGTTGGTACAATCCCCCAGCCTACTGTCCCGGTACACTCCAGCCATAAGACAGCTCTCAATGTCAAAGTTTGTCCGCATCCAGTCCTGTACTTCATTCTGGTACTTGCATCCGGACCATATCTCTCCTATATACACCAGCTCGTTGTCAAACTTCTGGATAATCCAGCAATCTCCGCCCGCGGGAAGTACCGCCTGTAACTGGATATACTCCTTTCTTTCTCCGTCATACGCCACTTTCTTAACGCATGTCGGATTACTTTTCTCAGATACGCTATGCTGCTGGATGAACTTTTCCAGCGCCTTTTCCGCATACCCTTCCGGGACGTCCTCCGGAGCGGTTGCTACATCCCCATGCTCCAGTACCCCGTACTTGTTGGAAATCTCCATCCATGTACCTTCCAGGTGCAGAACAAAGCCATCTTTTTCTATCCGCATTGTCATTCCTCCTGTTCTCTCTTTTCCTTTTCCCTTTTTCGTCTTTCTGCTAATACCACATAGTCTCCGATATGGTAGCCATTGATGATGTTTACCGCCTCCAGCTCCGTGAGATTGCACCTGGACTGTAATTCTATCCTCAGCTTTCGCCTATCTCCAATGTCCTGCAGACCGTTTGGAGGCAGAAGTCTCGCCCTGTCTCTATATTCATTTGCGATTTTCCTGGTAAGAACTTCTGCCATTCCTTAAACCCTTTCCACGTAGTCAACGCTGTTTGTCCGGAAACCATTCTCAGCGCAAAAGCCAATCCAACATTCCAGCAATTCCGGCAGATCATACGCATCAAACTGCGTTTCATCGCCATCATTGAACCCTATATTGTAGGTACCGCCTCCTGCCCGGACGACACCTACAGCCGCTTTAGCCAGTGTCATTGTCCTGCCTCCTGCATTTCTTCCAGCTTTTTGATAACCAGCTTTAAGGAATACCTGGCATTATCCGTAAGCTGCCTCTGCCATGCTGACTGACTCGGCGCCCAGCGGAAACCATTGCTTTTCAATACCTCCCGCACTTCCGGTTCCGGCTTTCCGTCAAAGAACAGCTGGAGCCTCATTGCCTCCGTATTCTCAACGATCTTGAAGAACTGATTTTCTGTTTCCAGCGTTCCCCTTTCCTTCGTGGCCTGCAATTCCTTTATACGCCCCTCTATCCGGTGAATGTTGGCGTTATTGTTCTGCAGGGCATAATCCGGATAGCCAACCCTCCCGCAGAAGTCCGGCTCGCGCAGCTCCTTGATCTGCTTTTCCGAATATCCCATGATTCTCAGCTGCTCATTGCCTTTCTCCGTATCTTTCAAGCGGACCGCCT
>CATLGW010000002.1 GCA_949948715.1 uncultured Lachnospiraceae bacterium
TTCCGCCCGATAATCATCAATTATCCTTCCCACCCACAAAAAAACACCACCAGGGCTTTCTCCGTAGTGGTGTGATAATGGCAAAAACATCTTCAATTTTACTGCCCCTCACACACCAATTACAATTCCCCGCCACTCTTACCCCCATATACTACCATAATTTGTCATATTTTGCAACACCACATCTTTTATTACCAAGGAGCAATATCTTTTATGTTCCGGAAACAGTATCCACAGGAGAATATCTTCCAAGGCTTTACCGATCAGAAAGAACCTTTCCCTCTGCCCTCCCCCACCGCCATCTTGTTCCTGGGGTGTCTGGTGCGCAGGATTTCCCGCTCCTTCTGCGTGGCCACGTAGGTGTAAATCTGGGTTGTGGTGATGGAGGAATGTCCCAGCATCTTCTGAATATACCGGATATTCACATCCTCCTCCATCAGATAGGTGGCAAAGGAATGTCGGAACATATGGGGCGTGATGTTCATGTCCGCCTGAATGGCCGCCGCGTATTTGTGAAGCATCCGCCTGGCCGACTGTTCCGACAGAGGCTCCCCGTAGCGGTTCACGAAGAAATATCCGTGGGCCCTGATTTCCCGGGAAAACTGTTTTCTGTAGTCATTCAGCAGGGCCAGCACGTCGCCGTTGACAATCTGCAGATACCGCTCCCTGCCACCCTTGCCCTGTATGCAGAATGTGCCTGTATATGGGTCAAAAAAACGGCTCTGCAGATGGCACAGCTCGGAAATGCGCAGTCCTGTGGCAAAAAGCGTTTCCACCACGGCGATATCCCGCAGAATCCATTTTCGCTGCAGTTTCGTTCTCTCCCCCGAGGCCGCCTCCCCGTACAGATAGTTGAGTAGCCGCTCTATCACGCTTCTGGGAATGATCTTGGGCAGCACCGTGTCCTCCTTAAATTTGGTCTTCACCTTGTGGAAGGGATCCAGACCAATGATTTCTTCCTCCTCCAGGTAGCGAAACAATGCCCTGACGCTGGCAATTTTTCGTTTTACCGTCTTCTGCCTGTATCTTTCATGGATATGCTGCAGATAGGCATTGATCTCCTCCTTGCCCATCACATCGTCATAGACCTCCATAAACTCCATGAACTGGGCCAGGTCCGTTCGGTATGCTTTGATGGTTTTGCCGTCCAGCTCCTTCTGAAATTCGCAATAGTGCAGATACTTTTCCACTTCCTCAGTCAATACCATTTCCCTTCCTCCTCGTATTCTGTAATTTCCTGTCATTTTATGATATCACAGAATAAACAAGCTGTCAGCGCGAGGTCAAAGCCCCGCACCGCTTTCAGGAAAAAGGAAATGTCGTCTGCTCACAGCCTCTCGGCCCACCGGAAGCTTTCCTTTCCCGCGCCAAGCTCGAAATGATATGTTACCAGCCCCATATCCGCCCCGGAAAAAATCCCGCTGTCGCAGGAAACAGACACTCTGTCCCTCTCACCCTTGATAAAAAACGCCTGCCTGGCCAGCGCAGTGGGCGCAAGCAGCGCCGCCTCCACGCCCCTCTGAAACCATTCCGGGGCCGTCCCCGCATAGGCGCTCACCTCCTCCGGCCCCTTGCTCTTGTGGGGAACGCCCTGGGTGGCTCCGTATCCCACGGCAATCACGCCGATCACTTTTGTCCCGGGCATTTGCTCCGACAGCTTCTTTCGATGGAAGGTGCCTCCCACCCACCAGGTGTTGAGGCCTAGGGTCTGGGCATAAAGCATGAGATCCGCCCCGCTGTAGCCAAGACGCCGGTCCAAATCCGGCTCGTCCTCTCCGGCCAATATAAAAAAGTTTTTCACGCCCTTTGCAAGAAACAGCCTTATCAACCCGTTAAAAGCGCCCGTATCGTCCGTCATAAGGCGAATGGCCAGACAATGTCTCTCGTTGTGCTCCTCTGCCCGTCTGCGAAGCTTCTCCGCAAGCTCCGGGGGCAGAGGCTGATCCGTGTACCGTCTCACCGTATGTCGTCTTTCCATGGCCTCTGTCATTGTCATATCACTCATTGCATTTTGCCTCCCATGCTATGTCCCGCCTGCGCTTACCCTGCTCAAACGTCCTCGCACTCCCGGTGCCCTATGGCCGAACTGTTGCGCTCAAACCACCCCAAAGCCTTTTCCAAACCGCTCGTTTTCCCGAGAATACCAAAGACCGGGACTCAGGATTTTATCAATTCCATTTCAATGCAATCCCATGTCTCGCCCATGCACTGATAGCTTTCTCTTTTCTGCCGTTTGACCTCCTTAAAACCGCAGGCTCTGTAGCACCCGATGGCGGCCGGATTGTTTTCAAATACGCCCAAGGTAACCTTGCTTACCCCCACAAACGCGAAAGCATACCGCACCGCCAGGGCTACCATCTCCCTGCCCAATCCCCTGCCCCGCCTTTCATCGTCAATTATCACGAACCCCAATCTGATCTCATCCTGATTGGCCTTTGGAAACCGCATGGTGAAGTGTCCTGCGATCCCCGATTCGTCAAAGGCCGTCATCCCCCAGATGCGGTCGTTATGGCTGTCCCTGCGGTAGTATTGATTCATATCCTCCGAAGTGACGGGATACGTTTCATAGCGGTCGGCACACCACTGTCGGAATGCAAATTCACTTTTGATCCAATTGACAATAACCCTTGCGTCGCAGTCTTTATAGGGCCTGAGTCTTAACATATAATTTTTCCTCCCCAAGGCGTCTGATTCGTTGTGGTGAAATCATTATACCCGACCAAATCACCATTGTCTATCCCGCCGCCGCGTTTCACGCGGCAGAAAGAAACCCAAAACTTGAATTTCATGTTATAATAGATCTTACCACAGCGCCGTCTCCACAGAAAGGTTCTGTAAACAAAAAAACGATACCCCTACCGGTTATAGGTATGGCAAAAAAGAAAGGTATGATACAGAAATGGACAACGCTCAAAACACATTGATTTTCCGCGATACGGAAAAACTCTGCAGGAATAACGGCATTTTACTGCAGGCTACAAAACAGGCCGTTGCCGAACAAAGGGCCATCCTGGAGACAGACCCCTTGGCGGATATAGTATATGGCAGATATAAAGAAAACTCGGACATTGTCGTCTCCCAAAAAAGAACCCTTGAAGCGGCGCAAAAGTACAAGGGGCAGAAAACCGTCGTACACAATTTTGCCTCGGCGACCAATCCGGGGGGCGGAGTAGAACACGGCGCAAATGCCCAGGAGGAATGCCTGTGCCGCTGTTCCAATCTGTATTTCTGTTTAAATATTCCGGATATGTGGGCGTCTTTTTATCATCCTCACCGCAATGAACAGAACCCCCTTCACAATGACGATATCATCTATACGCCGGGCGTAACGGTATTTAAGACGGACACGGCCGCGCCGGAGCTTATGGACGAAAATGACTGGTATCCTGTGGACGTAATCACCTGCGCAGCCCCCAATCTGAGAAAACACCCCGGCAACAGATATAACACCGGAGACGGCGATAAAAGATGTATGATACAGGACAGCGATCTGTCAGCGCTCCACGAAAAAAGACTCAAAAGAATTTTGGATGTGGCCGTGTTGCACCATGCCGAGACCGTTATCCTGGGCGCTTTCGGATGCGGAGCATTCTTCAATCCCCCGGAGGCGGTTGCTCACGCTGCCAAAACCGTGATAGGAAACTACTTAAAGGCATTCAGAACCATTGAATTTGCCGTCTATTGCCCTCCGGGGGATAAAAAAAATTACCTGATTTTCGACGAGACATTCAGATCATTGACGAAATAGGCTCCGTCCCAGGGATGCCCAATCATAAAACTCAGAAGGAGCGGAAAAAGATGAAACCGATACACCTGTCAGCCCTGGCCGTAATGGCTGTATTCTATCTCGCATACTTTACAAAAATGATTTTGCAGCGCCGTAAGGGGATCCGGACCGACCAGATCGGCAAAGGCAGCAAACCCAAAAGGGTGCTTGTGACTGAAATACTGATGAAAATCGCCACCTACGCTATCGTTGCTGCAGAGATTGTCAGTATTATATGCGACCTCCGCGCCTGGAAATCCCCCCTGGCCTGGGCGGGAATCGGCATTGCGGCCCTCGGCGTCCTGGTCTTTATAGCAGCCATGGCGACGATGCGGGACAGTTGGAGAGCGGGCATACCCGAAAGGGACCGGACCGTGCTTGTGACAACGGGAATATACCGCATCAGCCGCAATCCCGCTTTCCTGGGCTTCGATCTGATGTACCTCGGCCTGCTCCTTGCGTTTTTCAATCCCCTGCACCTGCTGTTTGCGCTTTTTGCGGCGGTCCTGCTCCATCTGCAGATTCTGCAGGAGGAAAAGTTTTTGACAGACGCTTTCGGGGAAGCGTACGCCCAGTACAGAAGGCATACGGGGAGATATTTTATCTTGTGAGACAAAATGCTTTCTGCGGCGTCACCAGAGAAACGGCGCTGAAAAAATTTTATTTTTTCCGTCACACAGCCGGTAAAAGCTTGTCTAATAAAACAGGAGGTAAAAATTTATGGACCAGAAAAAGAATGAAGAATTACAGGCCCTGGTGGAAAAGGCCACCGCGGGAGAGAAAGAAGCTCTCGAAACCCTGGTAAAAGGCGTGCAGGACATTGTATTCAATATGTCCCTGCGGATGCTGGGCACCTTCGCAGATGCGGAGGACGCCACCCAGGACATCCTGTTGAAAATGATTACGCATTTGTCCTCCTTCAGAGGCGACAGCTCCTTTACCACATGGGTTTTCAGCATTGCGGCCAATCATCTGAAAAACTACAAGAAGCATATGTTTGCCCGCCACGCTCCCAGCTTTGAGTATTACGGAGCCGACATTGTAAACGGAAAAATTGAGGATGTGCCTGATTTAACCCAGAATGTGGAAAAGGATATATTGGCGGAAGAGCTGAAAATGTCCTGCACCAATGTGATGCTGCAATGTCTTGACACGGAGAGCAGATGCATTTTCATACTGGGTGCCATGTTTAAGATTGACAGCCGCATTGCGGGGGACATCCTGGAAATGACGCCGGAAGCGTATCGACAACGGCTTTCCCGAGTCCGCAGAAAAATGGCCGACTTCCTGCAGCAGTATTGCGGAGAATACGGCGGCGGAACCTGTAAATGTAAGGACAGAGTGAATTATGCCATCCAAAACCACAGGATAAATCCCTTGCACTTGGAGTATACGGCAGCCGGGGAAATCCCCTGGGAGACCATGCTTACTGTGAAAAATGCCATGGAGGAAATCGACGATATATCACAGGATTTTTCCTTCTGCAAGCCCTACCGGTCTCCCGAACGCACCAAGCGACTGATACAGGAATTTTTAGATTCCACCCAGCTTTCCATTGTCCGGAATTCATAGAGGAGATGACAGATATGAACACACAGTTAATGATTGAATATCTATCGGAATTAAGTGCAAACAACAACAGGGAATGGTATCACGCCAACAAGGAGGCCTACCAGAGAGCAAACGCTGAATTTGAAGATTTTCTGAGGGCATTGATATTGGAAATCGGAAAATTTGACAGCAGTATTTTACATAACAATCCCAAGGACCTTACGTTCAAGCTCGTAAGGGATACGCGCTTTAGCCATGACAAGTCGCCGTACAAGCCCGCGTTCCGCGCCCACATTTCCTCTAAAGGGAAGCTGCCCGTTCCCGTAGGATATTATCTGTTAATACAGCCCGGCGATCAGTCCTTTTTAGGCGGAGGCCTGTTCGCGGATATGTTTAAGGACGCAACGACTATGATACGGGATTATATTTCCCAAAACGGCGGGGAATGGGAAAAAATAATTCATGCGCCCGAGTTTGAAAAATATTTTACCGTACAGGGAACGGCGTTAAAAAATGTTCCCGCCGGATATGAGAAGGAACACCCTCAGGCGGAATATCTGAAATACAAGAGCTGGTATCTGGAATATCCCATAAAGGATGAAGAATTAAGCGACGGGGAAGCGTTTCTCGCAAAGGCGGCGGATCGCTTCCGAATCATGAAGCCCTTTAACGACTACCTGAACCGGGCCCTTACGGGCTTTCAGATGCCGTCCAGGTGAGAAAATGTACAATTTGCAAAAGAATGACAAAAGGGCATTTCCCGGAAAAAGTCCGCCGGTTTTCACGAACTTGCAGACAAGTCCATAAACCCGGCCCGTTTCCCGCGGACAAACCTGGCCCAGAAGACGGCCGCCCGGACGCCCCAGTCGGCGAACATCCCGATCCATACTCCCGCCAGTCCCAGGCCAAACACCCTTACCAGGCAGACCCCAAGGGCCACCCGCAGACACCACATGGTGGTGACGGAAACGAGCATGGGAAACTTCACGTCCCCCGCCGCCCTCAGCCCGTAGGGTATGCCAAAGGCTCCCACCCACAAAAGGGGTTTTACCACCGTCATCAGCCCGATGCCCACGCCGTTGCTGAAAATGCCGTTGACCGTCTCCAAGGTGTCCGTCATCGCCTGGGCCGAAATGGCCACCGTGCCCAAGGTCGACACCGTTGACGCAATCGCCAGCTTTCCAAACTGAAACATACCGTTCTCAATCCCCGCCGGAACTCCTATGGCCAGTATCTTAAAAATAAGGTTCATATCGGGACGAATTTTAAAATAATCCCTTACGACAATGGTCTGCCCGGGCATTCTCAGCCGGTACAATATCACCGCCATGCAAAAGAACCTTGCCAAAAGCGTGGCAAGGGCAGCTCCTGCTGCCCCCCACTGAAAGCCGTAGATAAACAATGCGTTTCCCCCAATATTTAATACATTGGAGAGAACGGAGACCTTCGTGGGAAGCTTGGAATTGCCCGAAGCCCTGTAAAACGCGGCGCCCGCGCCGGAAAGCGCCAGAAAAGGATAGGACAGGGCCGTGATCTTAAAATACACCGCCGCGTTTTCCATGACGGGGGCCTCCACCGCCGATATACTGCGAGCAGACAATGGCAGCTCCGGAGGCCAAGGCCGAAAATACCTGTATCACCAGATTATCGATGGAGTTCACCAGGGACACTGCCGATATCGCCTCACTTCCCACGGTGGAAACCATCATGGTGTCCGCCATTCCCATCAGAGAGTTTAGAAGCTGCTCCACAACGATAGGCAACAGCAGCCCATACAATGCCCTGTTGTCAAATAAAAGATTGTCCTGGTCTATTTTCGTTTTATCGTATAATTTCATGCTCTTCAGCTCCAAGGACGAACCCTTCCCCCCGGTAGACACGCACGGGATTTCCCCTGACAATCCTGTTATGCTCTCTCCAGGCGGCGTTTTCCAGTCGCTGCCTCTCCTCCCTCTGCAGACCCTCCCGCTTTTCCCGAAGCATCTCCATGGCTCTTCTCTTATTCTGAAATTGGCTTCGCTCCTGGGTGGACTGGGCGGAGAGGCCCGTGGGGATGTGAATAATGCGCACCCCCGTCTCCACCTTGTTTACATTCTGGCCCCCCTTGCCCCCGCAGTGGAATTTCTCTATGCGGTACTCATTCTCCGTCGAAATCTCCTTCTGCTCGGGGATGACGCTCACGTCCACGTACCAGTTCTTTCTCCTGTGATTCCTGCGGAAGGGGCTCTTGCAAATCCACAGCACAGTCCCCTCCAGAAAGCTTAAGTCCCGAGCCGTGCGGAAGCGGACGGAGTCCAGGCATCCCCTCCTTCGCCCCTCCGTTTGGGACAGCACCTCCAGATCCCCGAATTCCTCCTTTAAGGCGTGATAAAGCTTTGCCACCGCAAGCTGACATTCCTCCGGTCCCTGCCCCGCGCTGATCTGTATTGTCATACCTGCTGCCTCCCCGCCTTATAATTATAGACAGGCCTCAAAACCTCGGTTAACTCCACGGTTTCTCCGATCCGCTCCGTGATCTCCTCCAGGGAGCGGTAGGCGAAGGGAGCTTCGTCCAGCGTTCCCGCCCCCACGCAGCTTGCGTAGATTCCCTTCATCTCCCGCTTAAATTCCGAAACCGTGTGCCGGTTCTTTACCTCTCCTCTGGCATACCTTCTGCCGGAACCGTGGGGAGCCGACTCATTCCACTCCGTGAAACCCTTTCCGACGCCCAAAATGACCCCGTCCCTCATATTGACGGGGATAATCACTCTCTCGCCCGCTTTGGCGGATATGGAACCCTTGCGGAGCATACCGCCCTCATCCAGGTAATTGTGAGACACGGAGAAAACCTCCTCCGCCTTCCATTTCATCCCCTTCAGAATCTCCCTGACGATAATCTCTCTGTTCCTCTCCGCATAGCGCTGGATGATCCCCACGTCCTCCCGGTAAGCCTCCCCCTCTCTGCCCTCCAGGTAACTCATGTAATAGGGAATCTCCCTGCCCTGTTCCTTCAAAAGGCCGCTCGCCAGCCGCGTATAGTATTCCGCCACCTCCTCCCCCAGGTGTCTGCTCCCCGTGTGCGCCACCAGATACAGACGGCCGTCTTTGTCCCGGTCCAGCTCTATAAAATGATTTCCTCCCCCCAGAGTGCCCAGGCTCCTGGCCGCTCTCTCCTGATCGATCTTCCTGCCGCAATGAAGCTCCTCATAGGAAAAATCCCCGGCCATGGGGTGAGGCTCTCTTCGTATGGCAGGACCGGACGGCACGTTTTCGCGGATGATTCTGTCCAGCTTTTGAAACTCCGCATGATCCTGGTTCAATTTGACGCAGATCATGCCGCAGCCGATATCCACCCCCAGGAGTTGGGGAATCACCCTGTCCGTCACCGTCATGGTCAGTCCCACAGGTCCCACCTTGCCGGGGTGGATATCCGGCATCAGACGAATCCGGCTTCCCCGGGCCGCCTCGTTGTCGCAGATCATCTTTACCTGGGCCTCCGCGTAGGCCTCCACATCGTCCGTAAATATTTTCGCTTCGGCATAAATACCCTTCACTGTTTTCATAAACTCTCTTCTCCCTGAAAATGGGTACAAAAAAAGCGCCTCAAAGGCGCCCGCGCCAAAGATAGACGGCGCTATCTGCAATCCCCGAGGACTGCCGTACCCTTGAATGTCTGCTTCCCTATTCCGTTATAAACCGCTCTGTATTCACACATGGCAAGCCCTCCTTTCACTGAGAATTTTTATCGACGGAATTATCATATCACAGCGGTTTCGAATTTGCAAGAGCCATATGTATCGTACAGGACATTCGTTGCCTGTAAAAGTTTCGCCCCACCGTGACGTCTAACACCCGCCCACCCGGACCACCCTGTCCGCGGCCGCGATACTGCTTGGCCGGTGCGCTATCATCAGTATGGTCCGGCCTCCTTTTAAGGCCCTGACCGCCTCCTGCACCAAAGCTTCTGATTCATTATCCAAAGCAGAGGTGGCCTCATCCAGAATAATGACTGGCGCTCCCTTGAGAA
The DNA here is from genome assembly GCA_949948715.1 of uncultured Lachnospiraceae bacterium. GTDB lineage: Bacteria > Bacillota > Clostridia > Lachnospirales > Lachnospiraceae > Acetatifactor. The sequence goes on from CATLGW010000002.1 coordinate 9,324, forward strand.
TGGCCCGGGCGATGGCGATGCGCTGCCGCTCCATCAGCTCCCTGTGGTTTCCCGACTCCGCTACCCTTCCGCCGCTTACCACATAGATTCTCTCTGCGTTTTTCACCGTGGAGAGTCTGTGGGCAATGACAATCACCGTGCGCCCCTTTGCCGCTCTGTCCACCGCCTCCTGTATCTTCCGCTCCGCCTCCCTGTCCACGGAGGCGGTGGGCCCATCCAGAAGAAGGATGGGGGCATCTCTCAAAATGGCCCTGGCAATGGAAATCCGCTGTCTCTGTCCGCCGGAAAGACACACGCCCCGCTCTCCCACAAGGGTCTCGTACCCTTCAGGGAGTCCCGCGATAAAATCATGGATATTTGCGTTCCTACAGGCCTCCACAATCTCCTCCCAGGTGGCGTCTTCCTTCCCGCAGGCCACATTCTGTCTGATGGTGCCGGGGAACAAAAATATGTTCTGGGAAACCTCCGAAAAGCAGCTTCTGGCCGCCTCCAGGTTCCATTCCTCAAAGGGCCGCCCGAACAGCAGATATCTGCCGCCCCCCTTTTCGTACAGTCCGCACAGCAGCTTAAAGATCGTGGTCTTCCCCTCCCCGAAGCCTCCCACAAAGGCGGTCTGCTTCCCCGCCTCCACACGAAAGCTCATTCCGTTCAATACAGAAGCCCCCAAAGCATCGCCATAGCGAAAAGACACATCCCTCCACTCAATGGCGGGATATGTCCCGCCATTTTGCGCCGTAAAGATATTACCTCCCTTTCCTTCCTCCCTGCAGCGGTAGAGCTCCTGTATTCGCCTCAGAGAAACTGAGATCTCCCGAATATCGTTGGCGCAGAGGACAGCCCCTCCGCCTGCAGCCCGATCAGAACGTCCCCCTCCCCAATCTCTTTCCCCGTCATGATTTGCTTCCTGTCCGCAAAACCTATGACGGAAGCGCTCAGCCTGTAATCACTGGACTGGTAGTTCACTGCCTGAGCCGCCACTTCCAATCCCGCAAAGAGGATTCCGTTTTTCTCACAGGCCCCCTTGAAGGCTTCCCCCATGATCAGAATCTGGACTCCGTCATTGTTTCCGCAGACCATATGGGCCTGCAGTATCATGGGCTTCACTCCGAAACGAATCAGGTTGTTGGCCGCGCCGGAAACCAGATCGGCACAAATCTCCCTGTCATATCCGTTCTCCATGGCCAGGCGCTCCTTGGAACCGGGAACATGGCTTGCAAATACACAGACAGGTTCCTCCGTACCCGAGGTGTCCGGCATGAAGAACACCGGATCTACGTTCTTTGCGCACAGTAGCCTCTCGTCCCTGGTGACCAGGCCGCTCAATCTGTCCTTTATCATATGAAGCCTCTTTACATCCAGCCCTGTGTCCTTGTAGGTGATGACCTGACGCTCCTCTAGGGGGCCCCTCAGCAAAAAGTCTACCGATGTCTCCAGCGTCTGCGCAATATCATAGATCATGTCCACCGACGGAAGACTGATTCCCTGCTCCCATCTTGAAACCGCCTGATAGGAAATGTGCAGAAGGTCTGCAAGCTGCTTCTGCGTCATTCCCTTAACTTTCCTCTGCCCTGCTATGGCCCTTCCGACCTTTTCCTTGTCCAGCATGAGACCTCCCCGTATCTAAAACAAAAATTTCTATATCGTTTACCGTAAATTCTATCACAGGATATACACAATAACAATCAATCGTCTATTGAGGCTTGGCCCAAAACTCAATCACAAAAACTCAGGGACACCCTCCTTACAGAGAGTGTCCCCGAGTTGTTATGATGAGTAAGATTGAGAAAAGTATTAGCATCTTTATATTACAGTAAAAATAAAAGTATTACCCATAATTTTCTGCTTTGTTTTCTTGAAAATACTGATTTTTTGTGGTATTTTTGAGATATGATACTAAAGTGAAATTGAGAGCAGGACGGAGGTGTCCTATGAGCAAACCCGGAAGCAAGTTAAACCGCATCACGGTAGTCAAGGGCCGGCGGGGATACTTTTCCCCTCTGCAGGCCGACCATTACCACAACTTTTTTGAAATCTTTTATCTCTCCTCAGGTAAATGCCGCTTCCTGTTAAAGGACAATGTCTATCAACTGAGCAAGGGCGACCTGGTGTTTATCGCGCCGGGGGAGCTTCACCATGCGGTTTACTCCTCCGGAAGCTCCTGCGAGATGGTCAATGTGCTTTTTAAACGGGAATATCTGGCCCTTCCTCTCCCCTGGGAACTGCGCTCCTTCATGGGAAGCGTCCCCGTCCTCTACCAGGAGGATTTCCACGCCCTCTTAGGCAGAATGCTGTCCGAGAGCGCAAAACTGGACGAATATTCCCAGCCCTTTCTGCAGTGCTATCTGACGGAAACCCTGCTTCTTCTGATGCGCCACTCCGTCATGAACGAGGAGGACCCCGAGCTTTTAAACTCCAGGGATGCGGATATTCTGCAGGCCACCAGATACATTTACAAAAATTTCAGAAGCCCGCTGACCCTGCGGGAGGTATCCGACGTGGCCTCCTTAAGCCCCACCTATTTCAGCCGCAAATTCAAGCAGACTACGGGCATGGGATTCAAGGAATATTTAAACCATGTGCGGCTGAAGCACGCTCAGGTGGCGCTTCTGACCACAGACAACACCATCACGGATATCGCACTGGAATACGGCTTTAACGACAGCAATTATTTCAAGGATCTGTTCAAAAAGGTGTACGGGAAATCTCCCCGGGAGTACAGAAAACAGCCTGACTGAAATTAAGTCAGGCTGCCGATGTCCTCCGCCGTACCCATAACCATCACGCTCTCGTTTCCCTCGAATACATGCCGGGGGTCAGGCAGGGGGAAAATCTTCCCGTTTTTCTTGGTGGCCATCACGCTGACATGATATTTGTTCCGGATGGACAGCTCCACGATACTCTTTCCCTTCCACGGCTGCGGTACCGCAATCTCATAGATGCCGATCTCCGGTGTCAGCTCCACATAGTCAAAGATATTGTCCGCTCCGAACTTGATGGCCAGCCGCTCTGCCACCTCCCGCTCGGAATAGACCACATAGTCCGCGCCGTTTCGCAGAAGGAGCTTTTTGTGGACGTCCCTGGTGGCCCTGGCAACGATATATTTGCATCCCAAATCCTTTAAGAGCACTGTGATCTCCAGTACCGTCTGAAAATTCTCCCCGATGGCGATCACGGCCAGGTCAAAATTGTCCACGCCGATGCCCGCCATAAAGCGTTCCTCCGTGGCGTCCCCGATGAGTATCTGCTGAATAGCCCCCACCGCGTCGTCCGCCCGGTCCTCCTCCGAGTCTATGGCCAGAATCTCGTGCCCGTTCTCTATAAACTTTTGCGCCATGTGGCGGCCGAAACGCCCCAGACCGATTATAAGAATTGATTTCATACATACACCTCTTATCCGCTTTGGCGGATTCAAATCTTTATCAACTTCCACAAAACCCGTTTGTGATGTGCTCATCCCACCTGAACTTTCTCCAGGGGAAGTCTGGATCCCGCCGCCTTCTTGTCGGAGGAGAACGCCAGCAGCATGGTGATGGAACCCACTCTCCCGCACAGCATAAGAAAGGTCAGTATCAGCTTGGAAGTCATTCCCAGTCCCGGTGTGATGCCAAGGGTCAGCCCCGTGGTGGCCATGGCCGAGGTGGCCTCAAAGAGAACCGTCAGCACCGGCAGCTCCTCCAGGGCCGATATCACTACGGTGGCTCCCACGATGAGCAGCAGATAGGTCATAAACACACAGGAGGCCGTCCTGGTGATTCCCTCCTCCATCCTGCGCCCGAAGGCTTCGATATTCTTCTTCCTGCGGAAGGTGGCGGATATGCTGACGCACAGCACCCAGAAAGTGGTAGTCTTGATCCCCCCCGCCGTGGAGCCCGTGGAGCCCCCGATGAGCATCAGGCACACCATCAGAAAGACCCCCGGCTCCGTCAAGGCGGCCAGATCGGAGCTGTTAAAGCCCGCCGTCCTGGCGCTGACAGACTGAAAAAGCCCCGAGAGAATCTGATTTTTCAGGGGCAGTCCCGCCATCATTCCATGCTGCCGCTCGGTGAGAAACAGCGCCAGGGCTCCCAACAGCACCAGGCACACGCTGATGCTTAAAACCATCTTGCTCTGCAGGGCCAGCTTACGGAACTTTCCCCGCTTCTGCACCAGATCCCTCCAGACAAAGAACCCCAGTCCCCCCACGAAAATCAGGGACACCAGCACCAGATTCACATACACATTTCCCTCCAGTCCGGTCAGGGAGGAGAACTCTCCCGTAGTCCCCCCCATCAGGTCGAAGCCCGCGTTGCAGAATGCCGACACGGCGTGAAAGGCGGAAAAATAAATTCCCTTGGCCGCTCCAAACCTGGGGATAAAATCAAAAGCCAAAAGCGCCGCGCCGAGGCCCTCCACCGCGAAGGTCCCCAAGGCGATAAACTTCGTCATCCTCACGATGCCCCCGATCTGAGGGGCCGAAATGGAATTCTGCATCAAGGAACGCTGTCCCAGCCCTATCCTGCGGCCGGACAACACCAAAATCATAATCGCCACCGTCATAAAGCCGATGCCGCCCACCTGTATCATCCCCAAAATCACAAGCTGCCCGAACATGGTCCAGTGGGTGTAGGTGTCGTAGCGAACCAGTCCCGTGACGCAGGTGGCGGAGGTGGCCGTGAACAGGCAGTCCGTCACCGGCGTACATCCGCCGTCCCTGGCGGCTATGGGCAGGGACAGCAGCAAGGTCCCAATTAAAATGATCAGGCAGTATCCCCCCAGAATAAACTTCATGGGGGACACGTCCCGCCATATGCTCTTTTTACGTTTCACTTTCTTCCTCTTTGCTCCCGCCCGTCAATAACGCATTGCCTGCTCCTCGCCGTTTAACACGCGCAGAGCCCCCTGGGCCAGAGCCAGCAGCTCATCCTCGCCGGGATAGACGGTGAAGGGTGCGATCCACTCTGCCCGCTTTTTGATGGCGTCCACCACATCCGTACCGTAGGCGATGCCGCCGGTGACAATGATCTGATCCACCTTGCCGCTCAAAACACAGGCCATGGAGCCGATATCCTTGGCCACCTGGTAAATAAAGGCCTCCTTGGCCTCCGCAGCCTTCTCGTCCCCCTCGTTGGCCCGCCTGGTCACCTCACGCATATCGTTGGTACCCAGATAGGCGTTGAAGCCGCCCTTGCCCACAAACTTGCCGTATACCTCCTGCTGGGTATATTTGCCGGAGAAGCACATCTTAATCAGAGCTCCGCTCTGTACCGCCCCCGCCCGCTCCGGGGAGAAAGCCCCGTCGCCGTCCAGGGCGTTGAACACGTCCACCACCTTGCCAAACTCGTGGGCTCCCACGGACACGCCGCCGCCCATGTGAACCACGATCAGGCGCAGAGACTCGTAGGTCCTCCCGGTCTCCTTGGCATACCGCTTGGCCACCGCCTTGGTGTTCAGGGCATGGAACACGCTGGTGCGGGGAAGCTCGGGCACGCCGGAATAGCGCGCTATGGGCTGCAGCTCATCCACCACCACGGGATCCACGATATAGGAGGGAATGCCCAGGGAATCGCCGATCTCTCTGGCCAGAATGCCGCCCAGATTGGAGGCGTGCTGCCCCTGAACCCCGGCTTTCAGGTCGGCCAGAAGCTCGTCCGTCACGGCGTAGGTGCCGCCGGGAATGGGCTTTAACATACCGCCCCTCCCCACAATCACATTCAAAGTCTTAGCGTCAAACTTCTTTTCCTCCAGCAGATCCGTGATAATCTTCTTGCGGAAATCCTTCTGGTCCACAATGGAGGCATACTGCTCGATCTCCTCCGTGGAATGCCGTAAGGTCTCCTCAAACAACAGGTTCTCGTCCTCAAACACACCGATCTTGGTGGAAGTGGAACCGGGATTGATAATTAAACTCTTGATGGACATTTTCTTCCTCCTGTCTCCCCACTGGGGCGCATTATTTCCTGTCTTTCATCTCCTCGGCCACCACCGCGGCCAAGGCGATGGAGTTCACCTTGGTCTCAAAGGTATCCGAACGGCTGGTCAAAATCACGGGAACCTTCGTACCGGTGAGAATGCACCCGTTCTTCACCTTCACCATATGTACGATGGCCTTGTACACCAGATTGCCGGCATGGATATCCGGGAACAGCAGCACATCCGCATCCCCCTGGATCTTCCGGTCCGTGGCCCCCTTATGTCTCGCCGCCTCGGGGTCCACCGCCAAATCCAAGGACAGAGGACCGTCGATCAGGCAGTCCGTGATCTCCCCGGCCTCGCACATACGGGTGAGCTCCGCCGCGTCCACGGTGACAGGCATCTTGGGATTCACCACCTCCACAGCCGCCAGGGGAGCCACCTTGGGCAGTTCCACGCCGCAGGCCCTGCACACGGGCAGGGTATTTTTAATGATGTTTACCTTGTCCTCCAAAGTGGGATAGGTCATAAAGGCCACATCCGTCAAAAAGAGCAGCCTGTCGATACCCGGGATGTCAAACACGCACACATGAGACAGAACGCCCCCTGTGCGCAGCCCCACTTCCTTGTCCAGCACGCTCTTGAGGAAGTTCTTGGTGTCGATGACCCCCTTCATGTACATATCCGCCCTGCCGTCATGAGCCAGCTTCACCGCCTTCAGGGAGGCCTGAATCATGTCCGGCTCGTCTATGATCTCATAGTCCGTCAGATCCATGTGGAGGGAATCCGCAATCTCACGGATCTTCCTCTCGTCTCCCACCAGAATGGCGTCGGCGATTCCCTGCCTCTTTACCTCCTGCACAGCCTCCAGGACAGCCTCGTCCTGGGCCACGGACACCGCCACCGTCTTCTTGTCGCATTCCTTCACCTTTGCCACAATGTCGTCAAATCTCATCCTCTCATTCCTTTCTGTAAATATATAGTCATACCCTTTGCTCACGCTTCACATCGTTAAAATAATATCACGCTATGGGCAAAAAATCAAGCTGTAGGGGATTGACATAAAAAGCTACCTTATGCGTTCCCTCAAAGGTATTGCCGTCCACGGACTGATTGACCTTTTCTCAATATTTGCGGCTCCTGAAGCCGTTGCGGACAATGTGTATGTGACGGCAGGGATTGCGGTGTCCGCCCCACACTGTGTTTTCTCATACCGAAATTCCGCTTTCACGGAGTGACTTACTACGCCACAAAAAATGGGACGGAAAAGCCGTCCCATCCTTTGCCTTATAATCCCCGGAGCTTAATACCCCAGCGCTCCCATAGCGCCCATATATGCGCCCAAAAACGAGTTGCCCAGCGTCAGGAGCAATGTGATGATGCACATAACAATGCCAGCGATAGCCATTCCTTTGCCCCCCCGGTTCATACCCTTGATGCCCAGCACCAGACCCACGATGGTCACAGGGTAGCCCACGATGGGCAGACACCATGCGACAAATCCCACGATACCCAGCACCATGGATGCAATGGACATCCCCTTCTGTTCACCCTGATAATTGTAATTGTCACTCATAGCCGCTCTCCTTATGTATGGTTTTGTCTTTATTTTACTCCATACAGAGAAGATTGTCCACTGCTTTTTAGGTGATGATAAAGCCCTCCGGGGAACGGTTCAGCCTTCGGCTAACCTGTTCCCCTCCAACACTCCCCTGATATCCGCCAGAGTGTCCACCCGGGCCCACAGACACCGGGACAGGGCCTCATCCGGCTCCGTCTGATCCGGAACCATGATCACAGGACACCCGGCGCGGTAGGCGGACAGAACTCCGTTGGGAGAGTCCTCCACCGCCGCACAGAAAGAAGGCTTCTCCCCAAGCTGTTCGCAGGCAAAGCGGTAGATGTCCGGGGAGGGCTTTCCCTCCCTCACCATGGCAGCGCTGACCAGGCGGTCAAAGCATTGGATCAGCCCCACCTTCGTCAGATACCGTTTTGTGCGCTCCAAGTCCGTGGCGGTGGCCACCGCCGCCACGATGCCCCGCTCTTTAAGATAGGATAACAGCTCGTGCACGCCGGGCTTACACCGGATTCCATCCCGCTCCAGGCATTCCTCCATCATTTCCTTCCTGCGCTCCCGCACCGCCTTATAGTCAAGCGCCTGCCCGAACCACTCCTTCAGCCGGACAGGGGCAAAGGGCCGCCCCAGGCTGCGCATGGCCAGCGCCTGTTCATCCGTCATCTGAAAACCAAACTCCGCCAGGGCAGCCTTCCAGCACACGCGGTAATATTTCTCCGTGTCGATCAAGGTCCCGTCCATATCAAAGATTACAGCTTTAATCATAGAAACACCATGCCTTTCTTTGACATCACTCACCGCCGGTGACACCCTGTCCCCGCTTCCTTGCCCTGCGTCTTTTGATCCGCCTTGCCGCAAGCAGGATCAATACCGCAAAAGCCCCCAGGCCGCCCGCCGTGATGCATATAATGATTGTACTATAATCCTGCACCTTTGTCACCCGAAATGTGCCGGGACACTCCATATGAAACACCAGATAGCTTCCCATCACCCGGGTCTGGACTTCTGCAAAACCGCCGTCCTGCAGCGCCTCCACCCGCAGATCACCGTCGCAGAGAATACGCACTTCCACCGGCCCCACATAGCGGCCGTTTTCCACGGCATCCGATATGGCTTCCCCGTCCCGGGGACTGGTGATCTCAAGGGTGATCTCCCGGCCCTCCCCCGAAGCCGCCTCTGACAGCTCAAGCTTTGAGCCCGGCAGGAACTGTCCCTCCGCCAGCACATAAGACCGCCCGCTCTCATCCCGGTCCCCGCTCTCCAATGCGCTGATCCATTTTTCATACTGTGCCTCCACCACCCGGTTCCCCGTGACAAAGGCAAGCTCCTCCCCGGGCCAGATACCGTAGAAGCCCTCCTGCTTTGGAATCTCAGGCATCTGCTCTCTGTCGATGCTGTCGCCGTAACCGCACTGGAAGGAGGCGAGTTCCCGTCCCTGGGCCAGAAATGTGACGGTGAACTGTGAAAACGCATCCGGCAGTCCGTCCACCCTGCACAGCTCCTCATAGCTCACAGGCGTGGCGCCCCCCTGATAACCGATGCCGTCGATGCCCCCGACGCCGCCGTCCACATAATAATTTCCGGCTACCATCCCCTGGTCCTCCAACTGCCCGGCGATGGCTCCCGTCTGCTCTCCCCCGGCGCTCAGCTCAGGATAGGCGCAGCAATAGAAAATATCGCTGCCCTTTCCCACAATGCCCCCCACGTAATTCTTGGCCGAGATACCGCCCATGACATAGCAGCTTCTGACGGCGTAGCCGGAGCCGCCTGCAATGCCTCCCGCGTAGCTTCCGCTGGCGCTGGACACATCCCCGTAGGACTCACAGGATATGATCGCGCCATAATCCGCTTTCCCCGCGATGCCCCCCGCATAGTCCTTCTTGCTGCTCACATCTCCCAGATTACGGCTGTCCCGTACCACGGCCTTGATGGTGCGCTCTATATTGAAGCTTTCCACTCCGGTGAGCGTGATGTCATCCTCGGGATCCAGATCATATTCTATGGAGATTTGCCCCACTATACCTCCCACGTTGGTGTCCGCCTCCACGTTTCCCTTGTTGATGCTGAGCGTCACCTTTCCCTGTTGGAAGGAGGAGGTGTCATAAAAAGCTTCGGAATTGAGATCACTTTCCCTCGAGACAGCATCGCTTTCTCCTGAAACAGCATCGCTTTCTCGGGAGACAGCATCGCTTTCTCCTAAGCCGTCGCCGGGCTTCGCCCCCGGGGTTCCCTCCTCCCGGCTGGCGGCCTCGTCGGATACATCCTCCACGGAAATCCCCTCATAGCGGAACAGGTCGTCTCTGATCTCCCCCACCAGTCTGCTCATCACCCTTGCCTGGGCCACCAGCCCATCCCTGTCGGAGCCTGCGCCTGTGGCTCCGTCCCCCAGAACGGAGACCAGCTCCTCCAAACATCTACCTGCGGAGTCCAGCTCGGAATTGAGCGTATTCAGATTGTCCGTTACACTCCCGGAGCGGTCGCCGGTGGCGGAAGTGATCTGGTCCAGATGATTTCCCGCACTCTCGCCGAATCTCCGCAGCGCCGCCTTGTAACTCTCCATATCGTTGGGAATGGTAATGCTTAAGTTGCCTCCGCTGACCGTCACGTCATGGACATTTCCGTTTTCTTTGTCCGAGGAACCCTGATCCCCCAGCTCCTGCCCCAGATTCTTAAAATCTGTTCCGATGCCGGCCAGCTCCTGATTGTAAATGTACCACAGCTCATTGCCCGTGTTCAAAAGACCGGCCCCTGCTGCATTGGCGTTCTGCAGACTCGCAGATATGCTCCGGGAGAGCTCCGCCGCCCGGCTTCCGTAGCCGTCCAGATTATGATTTGCCCCCTCCAGCAGGTTTAAGAAGATTTCCGTCTCCCGGTCAAGCTCCTGCAGCTTATCCTCCATATACTCCACCTCCAAAAAGGGCTCCATCTGACCCACAATGCCTCCCACATCCTTTCTCCCCAGGATATGTCCGGTGTTGGTGCAGTTTTGCAGATAGCCCTGATGCAGCCTGCCGGCAATACCGCCCACATTGTAGCCCACATGCTGATATCCCACCGTGCCGCTGTTGGTACAGTAATAGATTTTACCGTCGGAAAGCCCTGCTATGCCGCCGGTATCCGTGTGCACCGCCACACGGGAGGTGCTGTTCCAATCCTCCAGATCCTCCGCTGTGATATCCTCCAGCTCATAGGTCACCTCTGTGCTGTGGGTGTTGACGGAACCGCTGTTGCTGCAGTTGTTCAGAATGCCGTGATTGTTTCCCACAATACCGCCGGTGGAATGATTTCCCGTGACCAAGGCGCCTGACTGGCATCTTCTGATCTCTCCTCCCTCTTCGTTGACCCCGGCTATGCCTCCTACTTCGCTGTCGCCGGTGACCCGGCCCGAAAAACTGCAGTTTATGATCTGCCCGTAATTGACCCCGGCGATGCCGCCCATCCGGTTCTGACTGCCCTCCGCGGTTACGCTGCCCTCCACCGAGAGATTCTTCACCCTTCCGGTCTCCTGAATGTAACGAAACAGCCCTCTGGCGGAGCCCGGCCCGTCTACCCGCAGGTTAGTCACAGAATATCCCGCCCCGTCAAAGATGCCTCCGAAGCTGGGAATGCACAGACCTCTGTTTTCCCGCAATTCAATATCGTTCATAAGCTTCACATACTTATCCCTGGACCAGGTGTCCAGCGTGCAGGCCTGGGCCAATTCCGCCAGTTCCTCCTCCGTGGCAATCTCCACCACTGTGTATTCCGATTCCACAAAAGAAGCTCCTCCCGCGCTGCCCGCCCGATATTCCTCGAATACGCCGGACGCCGCCGCCAAAGTCCCCAGGGGACTGGCCGCCGCAAGGACAAAGCTTAGGACCGCCGCCATAAAAACCTTTGTCTTTTTCCCACTCATCCCTGCACTCATTTTCTTTCACCTCGCTTTCCGTTTTCGCTCTCCGTTCCGCCGCCTTCCTTCGGATGCGCCTTTCTGCCTCGGCGCCGCTTTCCCACAGACGCTCCGCCGTCTGTGTCTCCCACGGCTTTCCCTGCATCTTTCGCTTCCTCACGCCGGTCTGCACTTTCCCGGACCTCCTCTGCCGCTCTCTGCGGTCTGTCCGCATCCTTCCCGGCTTCCCCTGCCGCTCTCTGCGGTCTGTCCGCGCCTCCCGGGGCTTCCCCCGGTCTGCTGTCCGACTGCTCCTTGGCGCTTTCCGTTGCCTGCACAGTCAAGAGCTTCGGCTCGCTGCGCCGAGGGATATCCTTTCCCGCCTCCATCAGCTCCACGATATCTCGGGGCCGCACCACAGCCCCCATCTCTCCCTCGATGACGCCGGAGAACTCGCCCTCCACAATACCGTTCACATACCCCCTGATATGGCCGTTCATGCGGATACGTCCGCTGGCGGGCAGTGGCTTCGCCAGATCCCGTTTCAAAGTGAAGGCCGTCTTCTCGATAATGATGTCGCCTACCAAAAGCGTCTGAGGCAGGGCAAACAGCACCAGGGCAATGGAGGTGAGTGTCCCGCGGCCCAGCGCCAGACCAATGGCGGCCACCACGGCGTTGGTGGACACGTCGCTTATGATAAAGCCTGCCGCAACCAGTACCGATCCGCTGGTCACTATGGTGGGGAACGCCTGGTTCAAGGTTTCCACCATAGCTTCCTTGATAGACATATAAGTCTTCAGCTCCATATATCTGCTGGTAATGACTATGGCATAGTCGATGGTGGCTCCCATCTGGATGGCGGACACCACCAGATACCCCAGGAAATACACCGATTCATCCAGAAGATAGGGCAGGGAGAAATTCATCCAGATACTCCCCTGTATGGTCAGCACCAGCAGCACAGGCAGTCCCGCCGACTGGAAGGTGAACAGCAATATAATCATCACAAATAGCGCCGTCAGCACTGTGATAATGGCATTGTCCGTGGCAAACGCCGCGCTCAGATCCTTGTCGCTGGTGGAATTACCCACCAGATAAATATCCTCTATATTATAATAGCGGGCAACCGTGCTCCGAATCCTCTCCAGGGCGGCATAGGTTTCCTCTCCCTCCGTCGGCACGCCAAGCTCCAGCACGAAACGGGTATACTCCGTCCCCAGCAATTGTTTTTTGGCAATACTGATCTGAGAATATGCGTCCGACAGCTTCTCCTCCAGATCATCCGCCAGAGTGATATTACCGCTCTCCTTCTGATCATATATAAAAAGAAACATATCCAAAAAAGGCACTTCATAGCTGTTCACACCGTTCACCAGCGCCCCGTAATCGCTTCGGTCCACGGCGTAGGTGGCATAGAGAAGATCCGCCACCTCCACATCCAAATCGATCAGTTCCGCAAATTCCCTGGGAGAGAGGGTCTCAGTCAGCATATAGCCGTCCATGGCTTCAATATTGGAAAGCCCCATGCAGGAATTTACCTCCGGCATATTTTCCAGCGCCTTGAGCACCTGGGCCTCCTTCTCATAATCGCCGCCCGGCACCAGTACCGCCAATTGATTGATTTCCCCGAACTCCCGGTTTACCATGCTGACGGAAAACCGATTCTCGCTCATGGTCTTGGACTCCAGTGAATTCACGTCATAGGCGTAATCTGCCCTGCCGGAGAGAACAAACGCCACCACCACAGCCGCCATCAGCAGGGGCGGCACCAGATAGCGGGTATGTACGCAGAATCTTCCCACCGCCGTGATCTTGGGCACGAAACTTTTGTGATGGGTCTTGTCGATGGCTTTGGAGAAGGTCAAAAGGAGTCCCGGCATCAGGAAAAACACGGACACCAGGCTTAACACTATGGCTTTGGCCAGAATAATACCCATATCATACCCGATACGAAACTGCATGAACATCATGGCAACCATGCCGGACACCGTGGTCAGGGAGCTGGAGGAGATCTCCGGGATTGCCTTGCTGAGCGCCACAATCACCGCCTCCCTGGCATCCTTGTCCTCATGCTCCTCCATAAAGCGATGGGCCAATATAATGGCGTAGTCCAGAGCCAGGGCAAGCTGCAGCACCACGGCGATGGAATTGGTGACAAAGCTGATGGTGCCAAACCAATAGTTGGTTCCCTTGTTTAAAATGGCCGCCACAATAAACGTAGCCAGATACACCGGTATCTCTGCGTAGGTGGTGGAAGTGAACAGCAGCACCGCCACGATCACCACCCCCGCCAGAACCAGAATCACGGCCATATCGCTGTTTAAATCGGAGGCATCCCGCTCCTCCTGCCCGATATCGGAGGAATAATATACATCATAACCGTCCAGAGCCTCCAGCACACTGGCCAGGCGCTCCTGGGCTCCCTCCTCCCCGGCCTGTACGTCAAAGGTGACGGAAAACAGCGCCTCCATATCATGATAATGCTCCTCGCTGCCGTCAAAGTCCAACATACTGACCCCCTCCAGTTCCTCCAGACGGGCCGCCAGCTCCGCAGCCTCGTCAAAGGTCACATTGCAGACCACAACCCTGGCCGTGCCGTAGGTGATAAACTGCGCGTCCATCAGCTCAATGCCCTGCCTGGTCTCCGTGGTGTCCGGCAGATATGTTGTCAGATCGTTGTTCACCCTGACCTTGTTCATGGACAAAATGCTGAAAATAATCAGCACGATAAAGATCAGGTAAAAGCCCTTTCTCTTATCGACAATCAGGGTGGCAAGCTTCATCATAAAAGAATTGTCTTTTTTCTCCTTCTCCATACGCCCTCGCTCCTTATCTCTTACTCAACATACACAAACCGCTTTCCTACCGCTTTAAAATGCCTGTTTTCCATACTTGAGACAATTAAACGATTGCAGACAAGATAACATATACGCAGTTTTTTAATGAACATATGTTGATTTTCTTCTAAAAAGATATTATAATGGGCAATATAAAAAATACAATATGCAGTTTTTGAAATTTTGTTTTTTATGCAACAAGAATTATAAAAGTGTTAATTATTAATGAAAAGTTTAGAAATGAGGCGACGTGTAATATGGAAGCAGAAAAAATGGACCGCAGAGTGCGCAGGACAAGGAATCTCCTCCTCCAGGGATTGATTCGGCTTATGAACGAGAAGGACATCAAGGATATCTCCGTACGGGAGCTGTCCGACCTGGCAGATATCAACCGAGGCACCTTCTATCTGCACTACACGGATATTTATGACATGGTGGGAAAAATTGAGGATGAACTCTTTGTGGAATTCAACAATATTTTGGACCGGAATCTGTCCACCCGGGCCCAGGCCATCGCTCCTCAGGCTACCCTGTTTGACATCTTCACCTTTTTGGAGAGGCACCGGGAGCTGGCCCGGGTGATGATCGGTCCCCACGGAGATCTGGCCTTTGTAAACCGCCTGAAAACCCTGGTAGAGGAGCGTATGCGGCAAAGCCTGGAACAGGCAAAGATTTCCCAGGAGCAGGAATACCGTTACGCCTTCATTGTGTCGGGCTACGTAGGCGTCATTGAGCTGTGGCTGAACCACCCAAATCCCCGTTCCCCCAGGGAAATGGCAGATATCTGCAGCAGTCTGTTCCACGGCGACCTGCTGCCGGGATTGGGATAGGCCCGTCACTCTCCTGCCGTGCCCATGACCTTCACATAATCCTCCGATTTATCCCACATAAGTATTAGCCGCGCTTCGACAGTCCGCTTTCCATATTCTGCCACCTAGTGTGCCGATACAACGGTTAAGGTTTATTGACCCAAATATTGACCATAAATGACGGACAGAGAATTCATATGTCGCCGCTTTGTTTCAATGGTAGGGTGAACATAACGATTTAAGGTGATTTTTACATCGGAATGCCCCAAAATCTCGCTCAGGCTTTTGATATCCGTCCCGCTGTTTATACAGTTTGTGGCAAAGGTGTGACGTAAAATATGAAAATTTTTCTGCTGAATTCCCGCACGTTTAAGATATCCCTGAAATTTATTTTGATAGGTTCGAGGCTCCATGGGCTTATTTCGATTTAAAACATATTTGCCCCTGTTTTCCTGATACGATGCCAGAAGCTTGATGATTTCGTCTGACAGAGGTATTTCCCGTTTCGAGAAGATACTTTTGGGTTCCCCCTCCAAAAGCGCTGTCCTGGAGGACTGTCCCTCAACTGAAATACGCTGCACAGTGGCATTCACACGCAGGACCTGCCCCCTCAAATCCACGTCCTCCCATTTCAGGGCACAGATTTCCCCCAGACGCAGCCCTGTGGAAATACACACAACAATACCCAGCTTATAAATATCCATTCCGTCATACAGACATTGAAGCAATTTTATCTGCTCCTCCTGATTCAGGGCCTTCACCGGTCTGCCTTTACCTCTTTGCCTGGGCCGGGAATATCTCGGCACAGTGATTTGATAATGCAGTTCCACATAAGTAAGGATTTGATTCAGCACACAGGAAATACTTTTGCTCAGGCTATCGGATCGCTCTTTGACCGCTTCTGTCTGGAAGAGTTGAGACAACAAAGAGTGATCCATCTGTAAAACAGTTATCCCGCACAAGGGCTTCTCAAGGTATTTCTCATAGACAAAACGATATTTTATATAGGTAGCCCTCTTTTTTGAGCCTTCCACAATCGCAAGCCACTCCTCTGCGGCCCGTGTAAACATCAGTCCCGCATTGTGCCGTTCCTTCGACGCCGCATTCAATGCCGTCATTTTGGCAGTCATCAGCTTTTCCTTTGCCTCACTGTAAGTTTTTGCATACACAGACCGGGAGATATGTCTGCCGGATAAGGGTTCAAGCACATAGTACCTTCCTTCCCAGCGTCCGTCCTTCCTCTTTCGAATGTTTTCTCCATGTCTTGACATCTTCTTCCTCCTTGACCATTTTTTAGACCCATAATAAAACAAAAAAACGGTCGATGGTTAAAAAGTGTTAAAAAAGCTTATAGCTTCCGATATCTGGCAGGAAACGTGTCTCTACAAATTCCAGTGCTGCCCATATAAATACAAATGTAAAGTTGATTATTCGGGGAATGATTTGCCCGTGTTTTCTACACATCAGGACTTTCTCAGATTATAGCAATCCAAGAAAAGAGATGTCCGGTTCTCACCAAACCTCTCTTTTTATGTCCTCCTCAAACAATTCTTGACTAATCTCGCAGTATGTGTTAAACTCACTATACTTTCAGCAGTCAGAAAAATCTAAGCTGTTTGTTTTTCCGGGGCGGATCGCCCGATTGACTCCTATTCTTTCACAGACTTTTATCTGCAGCTTTGCAGCATCTTAAAGTTTAATCTTATTTTTATCAAAATAACCCCGGCATGTCTAAGCGAAGGAGGCTTCTATGCAAGACAAAAACATCTTTCTTCCCCCCGCCAAGGGCCCTGTTCCCATCCGCATGAGCAACGATTACCTGTTCCGCTCTCTGCTTCAGAGCAACAAAAAGGTATTGACAGGGCTCATCTGCTCTCTGCTTCACCTGGATTTCGAGGATGTCCGCTCTGTGGAAGTTACAAACCCCATAGAGCTGGGTACCGCAATCATTGAAAAAACATTCCTGCTGGACGTCAAAATCCTGCTGAATAACAGCAGGATCATCAATCTTGAAATGCAGGTCCTAAACGAACACAACTGGCCGGAACGCTCTCTGACCTACCTGTGCCGTTCATTCAATAATCTGGAAAGAGGCGCGGAATACATACAAGTGAAGCCTGTGGTACAGATTGGACTGCTGGATTTTACACTGTTTCCGGATTCTCCTGAATTTTATGCCACATATCAATTTCAAAACGCAAAAAATTTTATGTTATATAGTGACAAACTCCGCCTTTCTGTGGTAGACTTAACTCGTATTGATTTAGCAACCGAGGAAGACAAGCGGTACCACATCGACGAATGGGCCCGGCTGTTCAAGGCCAAAACATGGGAGGAGATTCATATGCTGGCAAAAGACAACGAGTATATACAAGAAGCTTCCACAACCGTTTACAAACTCACCCAAGAGGAAAAGGTGCGCCTGGAATGTGAGGCCAGGGAAGACTATTACCGCAGACAAAAGGAAATTCAACGCCGTATGCGTGAAAATGAAGAAACCATGAAATGCCAGGAGCAGACCATGAAACAGCAGGAACAGACCATGAAGCAGCAGGAACAGACCATCAGCCAATTGGAAAATGCCCTGAACGACAAAGACTCACTGATCCATTCCCTCCGCACAGAGCTGGCCCTACTGCAGAAGGCTGCCGCCGATTGACTGAAACGAAAACTGCCCGACCAAACAACCGCCTTGCGGAAAAGAATTGAAAGACTTCCGCAAGGCGGTTATCAGATAACCTCCCGATAGACCCGCAGCACATTTTCGCCAAAAATTTTATCCAGCTCCCTCTCTGTGAAACCCTCCTTCTTCAGCGTCTGCCATAGGATTTCCATGCCCTGTGCTCCCGGCAGTTCTTCATTTGTGGGTATGCCGTCAAAATCACTTCCCAGCCCCAGCACTTCAATGCCGCCCAGAGCAACAACATATTTTGCATGGCGGGCCACATCCGCAATCGCCCCGGGATTCCTTTGTCCCTGCACAGGTTCTTTCAAAAAATCCGCACAGAAATTTAACCCCATTACGCAGCCGCGCTCCCCCAGCTTCCTTATCATATCGTCGGTCAGATTGCGCACGCAGCCGCACACGCTTCGGGCGTTGGAGTGACTGGCCACAAAGGGTTTTCGGGTATTCTCATACACCTGATAAAAACCTGCGTCCGACAGATGGGAGACATCCGCAATCATCCCCAATTCCTCCATCTCGCTTAAAAATTCTATGCCCCGCTGCGTCAGTCCGTCCACGGTATTTGCCCGATAACGGAAATCCTCCGAAACAGCCGTTTCCCCGTCCATATTCATATTGGGATATCCCAGCTCGTTCGGATAATTCCAAACCAGTGTGAGCATCCGCACTCCCATTTGGTACAGCTTCCTCAATCGCTCCCCCCTGCCGCCGCATACCGCCCCCTCCTCAACCGTGAGCACAGCGGACAGCTTACCCTCCGACAGGTTGGCTGCGATATCGTCATAGCAGTACACAGGAGCAATCCAATCCCCGTTCCTCTGAAGCTCCCCCCGGTAAATCCCCTCCAACAGACACAACTGCTCCCAGGGATCCGCACAGGTCCCCCGATCCACAAACAGCGCAAAATTTTGGAGAAGATATCCCTGCTCGCGCATCCGCTTCAAATCCACATGCAAATCGTTCTCCCTGAGGGATACGGTCTCCCCCCGCTCTCTTCTGCTCCAAATCTCAGAGATGGTATCACAGTGCATATCTACTATTTTCATGACACAACCGCATGCTCCTTCAAGAAATCTTTCCACTGCAAAATGTACTGTGCTTTCAGGTGAACGCCGTCATAGGTGTAAGTGGGCTCCATTCCTCCGGTTTCGTCACACACCACCGGGTTCGCGTCCAGGTAGAATGTTTTCACATTATCCGCCAGACCGGCCAGACCCTCATTGCGTATTTCTATCCCCTCGTTCGTAATGTAATCCCCCTGGGCCGAACGCTCTGTGGTAACCTTCATAATACCCTGGATGTAAAGAACCGCATCCGGCTGCAGCTCCCGTATCCGGTTTACCACCTCCGTATATTTTTCCAGAAAGGTCTCCGGCGTCCCCGTCCCCATCTCGTTGATGCCCACCATCATGTAAATCTTTCCAAACTGCCTCTGCGAGAGAGATTCCTCTATCGTTATCTTACGGGAAGGATCCTGGGCATCCGGCACGGTTGTCTCCAGAAGCTTATAGATCGTCAGTCCCGTCTCCGCATAGAATTCGGCCGTCTCCTCCAGCCCGCCGTACTCAAACATGCCTACAATGCGGGAATCACCGATAAAGAGAGCGTCACTGAAATAATCATCCTCCACGGAGGTGTACACAATTTCACCGGGTTCTCCGGAGTCCGGCTGCGCCCCCGTATCTTTCGTGGAAACAACCGCCTCGCTCTCAGGCACAGAAGACTCCGTCGGGTCAGGCGCAGTCTCCGTCTCCGGACCGCTCAAATTGCCCTCTGACACGGCCCCCATGCTCCCGTCCTGAGGCTCCCGCAGCTCTTCCTCTGTCTCTTTGTAATCCGTCACGAGAGAGCCCCCCGAGACCGATTGTCCTTCCTGCGCCCCTGTCCTCTCCTTCACCCAGGCATATACTTCCCCCAGGGGAGCGGCATAAATCCTTTCAGGATCCACAAAAGCCATATAGAAAATTCCGCAAACCAAAAACATCACCAGAAAAAATCTTTTTCCGTTTTCTCCTCTATTCATCATTCCTCTCATTCCGCCGCCTCAGACGGCAAAAACGATTCACTCTCCTTCATCAGAAGTTAAGGTACATAAAAGGATTGTTTCCCTCCATCGTCAGCCTCCACACACAAAACCAGAACAAAACCACCAACACCAATTCTCCCGCTCTGGTATCCTTAAACTTTCGGTAAAGCTTTTCCGCCCCGGGTGTGCATCCCAAAAACGCAGCGCCAAAATATAGCCCATATTTCTGCAGAGCGTCCAGCCAGTCTCCGGTGCGCACATTGATGCCCTGAAACACTCCGAACATCCTGCCCAGATACACGCCAAGCTCTCTCAAATCCGTAATGGCAAAGCACATCCAGGTCACAGGAATCACCGCCCACAGATAGAGATGTGGGAGCACTTTGAACCTTTCGCCCAAATGTGTCCGCGCCATCTGCCGCTCCAGGACGATACACAGCCACAGCACCCCGCCCCATATCAGGAAATTGGGTGTAAGCCCATGCCACAGAGAGGTCAAAAACCACACCAGGAAAAGGTTAAATACTGTGCGCAGCTCCCCTCTCCTGCTCCCCCCCAGGGGGACATACACATACTTACAGAACCATTTTCCCAGGGTAATATGCCATCTTCGGTAGAACTCCCTCACCGTCCGGGCCATATAAGGCCGCCGGAAATTCATGGGAAGCTCAAAACCCAGCATTCTGCCCAGCCCCACCGCCATCAGCGAATATCCGAAGAAATCAAAATAAAGCTGCATAGAATAGGCCAGAGCCCCCAGCCACGCCATGCCCGTGGACAGGCTTTCAAATCCGATGGTCTGCACATCATGCCAGAGGATGCCGATCCTGTCAGCCAAAAGCACCTTTGCCGCAAGGCCCGCCGTAAACAGCTTCAAGCCGCGCTGAAAATCATCCATCGTAAAGCGTCGGCGATTCAGGGCCCCCTCCACCTCATTGTAACAGATAATAGGGCCGGAGCCTATACGGGGAAACATGGAAACATAGACACCCAGCTTGACCAGAGAATACTCCCGTGCCACCTCTCCTCTGTATACGTCAATGAGATAGGAAAGTATTTGGAATGTGTAAAAGCTGATTCCCAGGGGCAGACCTGCGCCTTTCCCCAGACAGTCCGCAATCTTAAAAAAAGCCAGAGCGCCCAGGTTGCCCGCCACAGCCGCCGCCAAGAGAAAACGTCTCCTTCTCTGACCCCTGCTGTTCTTATTGTTCTTTTTATAATTATGGTCTTTCTGCCTATTGTTTCCTCCCACTCCAAGGTGCAATCCCAGAAAAAAGTTGACTACAAGAGACCCCATCAGAAACACCAAATTCTTTGGGTTGCCGTACGCATAGAAGAAAAGGCTTCCAGCCAGGAGCGTAAAGTTCTTGTATTTTGAGGGTGTCACACCATATAGAATGAAAAAGACGGGAAGGAAAAAAAGCAAGAATACAACGCTGTTGAATATCAAGGATTATCACATCTTTCATTTCATCTATATTATATATATAATACTATCCTGCTTTTCGACACAATACAACAAATTTTTTCTTAATTTTAGATTACCTTTTTGTCACATTCTTGTAGCAATTTCGTAACAGGAAAAAATTGTTTATAACTTGCCATATATGCCCCGTTACTATAAAATAATATACAGATCGGAAACTTTGTATGCGCGAAACCAGCGCGGAAACGAGGAACCCATGAAGGAACAACTCTACACCATTCCACTCAACGATGCCGTTAACGCGGACGACGAGTGCCCATTCTGCCATATTGAACGGAGCATAGAACAGGATCTTTTGGATTTCTGTCTGGGCTCCGGTTCCTCCTATATGGAGGCGGATATTCGGGATATGACGGACAGAGCGGGATTTTGCAGGAAACATTTTCAGAAAATGTTTGATTACGGAAACACCTTAGGAAACGCCTGGATCTTAAAGACCCACTACCAGCGCATAATCGGGGAGATGAGGGACACCTTCGACGGCTTCCGTCCCGGCAAAACCTCCTTCAAGGACAGGCTTCGGGGGAAAACCTCCGGCGAAAACACCATCGGCACATGGGTGCGAAAAAAGGAGGAATCCTGCTATATCTGCGGACAGTACCGCGATACCTATGATCGCTACCTGGACACCTTCTTCCATCTTTTTAAGCAGGATCCGGCGTTTAAAGACAAGCTGAAGGCCGGCAAGGGCTTCTGTCTGCCCCATTTTGGCGATCTGTGCGAGGCAGCCGATGTGAAATTAAACGACAGGGAAAAGGAAGAATTTTACTCCTGCATACTGCCCCTCATGGAGGAAAATATGAAACGTCTGGCCGAAGATGTAGCCTGGATGGTGGAAAAATTCGATTACCGCAACAAGGATGCCGACTGGAAGAACTCCAGAGACGCCATACAGCGAGGTATGCAAAAATTAAAGGGCGGCTATCCCGCCGATCCCCCTTATCAGATGAGCAAATAGCCCCAAAGCTTCCGTTCAGCCCCCTGCCAGCTTCCGCACCATGTCCAGATAGCCTTCTATCTCGGCAAACAGCATATCCGGCTGAAAGGAAGCATCCAGAAAGCGTTCCGACATAAGCCCTTTTATAGTGAGATCCAACATTTTCCACAGCTTTTCGCCGTCCACTCCCGGGGGCAGCGCCCCAAAATCCGCCTGGCCCCGGATGGCATCATATACATCCAGCATTTCAGCCCTTCTCTCCTCCACCGCCAGCAGAGCCTCGCTGACATCCTCCGAGAGAGAACGGTTCAAAAACTGCTGCATCCACGGATACCCTCTGAGAGCATGAAGCCTGGCAGTCTCCACCTGCCGGATCAGCTCAAACATATCATGCTCCTTCTCATCCACGGCAGTGCCAAGTTCCAGCGTCATATACCGCACACTATAATCATACACAAAAGAATACACTCCCAGCTTATTCTCAAAATAATGAAATAAAAGCCCTTTGCTGATGGCCGCCTCCCTCACTATGTCATCCGTTCTGGCATGACGATAGCCGTGGAGAGCAAACATTTTCAATGCCGCATTGATCATTCTGTCCTGTTTTTCCTTTTTCAGATCAAAAAACTTGCCGTTCATGTACCCTTGCTCCCATCTTCCGTAAACCGGCGGCGCTCAAAGAACGGCGCGCCTCCCTGCTAGTGTAACACACTCCAGGCGTTGTTTCAAGCGAGGAGGTTCTCATAAGTTTTTAAAAATTTTATACATATTCCCTTTTCATTTCCATAAAATAGTATTATTATACTAATAGAAGGATGAAACGGAAAGGAGCAACCCTATGGCAAAAAAATTCGGTAAATTTTTACTTTTTACTGCCACAGTTGGCGCTGCAGCGGCAGCCGTCGCATATTATCTTCAGAAAAAGGAACTATTTTCTTCCGCTGATCATGACGGTGACGACGATTACGATGATTTCAGCGATGATTCGGAGGAGGATACCTCCCGCAGCTATGTGCAGCTTACCCCCGGCAACGGACAGGAAGCGGACGCACCCGCTGCAGCATCCCCCGCTGCGGAACCTGCGGACTCTGCTGTCGAGGCCGACTTTACCCCTTTGGTTGAGAACGCGCCCAAGGCTGAGGAGACCGTAGAGGAATTCTTCGACGAGGATGATACCGACGAAGCAACCCTCCCGGGAGACAATCAATAATTTTAGACATTGAAACGGCGCCCTTGCAGCAAGCGGGCGCCGTTTTTGCGGGCTACAGCCATGCCTCTTGCAGCAAAGCAGCCCCAGCCTCAATCTCCCGCTCATTTAAGGCCCCAAAGCCCAAGAGTACGGTCCCATGTTCCGACCCAGGTGTCTTCACCAGGCTTTCCGACAGACCGTACACCTTCACCCCCCGCTTCGCCGCCGCCCCAAGCAGCTCTTCCTCGGTCGCATTTCCTCTCGCCCGCAGAAGGATGTGCAGCCCCGCATCCTCGCCGGACAGGGAAAAGGCGGTCTCAAAGGGCTTGAGACACTCCAGCAGCAGGTCGTGCTTGGCATGATAACGCTTCCGCATCTTATTCAAATGACGTTCAAAATAACCCCGGCCGATAAATTCATTCAAAATCCGCTGATCGATCCGGGACACCGTGCAGGAATAAAAAAAACAGCAGCGAAGATACCGCTCCAGAAGCTCCTGCGGCAGCACCATATAACTGACACGTATGGCCGGGGCAATCGCCTTGGAAAAGGTTCCGATATAGATCACCCTTCCTCCCTGGTCCGAAGCCTGCAGGGAGGGGATCGGTTTACCTCTGTAACGGAACTCGCTGTCATAATCGTCCTCAATCACATAACGGTCGGGCACCTGATTAGCCCATCGCAGCAGCTCCGTCCTCCGACCGATGGGCATCACCGCCCCTGTGGGAAACTGATGGGAGGGCATCACATACACGGCATCCGCCCGGGTCTCCTGCAGCCCGGACACAAGCATTCCTCCGGCATCCGTATCCACCGTCACTATCTCGTAATCGAAAGAATGAAAAATACGGTATGCTCTCTTATATGTGGGATTTTCCATCACAATCCGCTTACCCTTTCCCAACAGCTTCTCCAGCAGCATAAGGAGATAATCATTGCCGGCACCCACGAGAATCTGCTCAGGGGAACAGTTTACTCCCCGGGAAGAATGGAGATATCTGCTGATCGTCAGCCGCAGGTCATAATCCCCTTGGGGTTCCCCCTGGGAGAGCAGCTCGCCGTTTGCGTCATTCAGGATATCTCTGGTAATCCGCTTCCACACTCCAAAAGGAAAAGCCGACATATCTATCCCGTTTGGGGAAAAGTCATACAGGCAGTCCGCCCTCCCCTTCCGGCCGCAGACACTCTGCCATAGGCCCTCTTCGGCATCCCGCGAGCAGTTCTCCTGCGCCTTCCCTTCTTCCCGTAAAGCGCCCTCCTCATCCCCCTGCCGGGGACTCGCCGGCACACTTCCCGACTCCTCCATTCGGATGTCCAGCATATCCTCCAGAGAACACACAAAATAGCCCCTGTAGGGTCGGGCCTCTATATACCCCTCGCTCAGAAGCTGATCATAAGCGCAGTCCACCGTGCTCCTGGACACCTGAAGATATTCCGCCAAGTAACGCGTGGAGGGAAGCCTCTCGCCTGCGAGAAGCTTCCCCTCCCTTATCTCCTGCCTGATATGCTCGTAAATCTGCTCATACAGCCGCTTTCCCGCGTCTGTCCGCAGTTGTATGGTCATATCATACATCCGCCGATCCTATCCCTCCCTGTGGCAGAATTGCAGCATCCGTCTACTTCTGCTTCAACTGTGCCAAAATCTGCTCCTTTAAGTCTCTTGCCTTATCCTTCAGCCGAGTGCTGGCAGAAGAAGTGAGAATAGCTGCCACCAACTTGCTGGCCACATCATATTTCTTAAAATGAGTCGCCAGCTCCGCCAGCAAATAATTCATTGTGGTCTCATCCATTCCGCACATGGGGAAACCCTCGCTTCTGAGCGCCTCCTCAAATCCGTTGTAGGCGTTCAGCAGATAGTTTTCTTCCTCCTGCTTCAGCTCCTCCGCCTTATCCTTGGCCAGACCGGACTCCTGATAGCCTCTCAGAAGCCATGCGCTTTTCAGACAGATGTACGCCTTCTCGCTGGCTCTGGCCTTTTTGACCACGGCCCCCGCCAGACAGAGCTTATACCGCTCCATGGCCTCCTCGTAGGAGTACGCATCCCCTGTGTATGTCTTCAGCTTAACATTCTTACTGATATTTTCCTTGATAAGCTTTGCCTGAACGGAGGTAACGCTGGGAAAATACCTGCTGATGGCCGCATAGCCGCAGTGAGTACACAGCAGTACGTCATATTTTGCGGAATCTATGCCCTCATATTTGGGACGCAGATCCCAATCCTGCCCCAGCAGCTTCGCCCTGCCGGTCTTCATGATCTTGGCGGGAAAATGCTCGTCGCACACAGGGCATTCGAAGGTTTTCTCAAATATGAAATCCTTTTCCTCCACCTTGGGGGCCTCCTGAGCCCTCGCCTCCTTGTTCTCCTTTTCTTCCTCCCCAAAAACATCCATGTTCTCCAGATTATTCAACCCCAATCCGGACAATCCCGACAACAATCCAGCCATTCTACAATCTCCTTCTTCTGATCAATAAAACTCCATATACCTATTCACATTTACTGCTTGGGCAATACATAGGAACTCTTCAGCGACACAATCCGGTTAAATACCAGTGCATCCTTACCGGAGTCCTTACTGTCCACACAAAAGAAACCCTGCCGCACAAACTGAAAGCTGTCATAGGCCTCCGCGCCCGCAAAGCCCGGTTCCAGACGGCAGTCCTTCATCACAGTGAGCGAATTGGGATTCAGATTCAGACTTCCGTCCTCATTGTATACCCCCTTCTCCTCATCTATGATGTTCTCATACAGCCTCACCTCGGCCCGGATGGCATGGGATGCTGATACCCAATGGATCGTGCCCTTGACCTTGCGGCCGTCAGGGCTGTCACCGCCCCTTGTCTCGGGGTCATAGGTACAGTGCACCTCCGTCACCCTGCCCTCCTCATCCTTTACGCATCCCGTGCAGGTGATGAAATACCCGTTCATCAGGCGGACCTCATTTCCGGGAAACAGACGGAAGTATTTCCTGGGGGGTTCCTCCATGAAATCCTCTCTCTCAATATAGAGCTCCCTTCCAAAGGGAATCTGCCTGGTTCCCAGGGCCTCGTTCTCCGGATTGTTGATCGCCGTGACATATTCCGTCTGTCCCTCGGGATAGTTATCTATAATCAGTTTCACCGGATCAAGCACCGCCATCATGCGGGGCTTTTTCGCCTTCAAATCCTCCCTGATGCAGTACTCCAGCATGGCGTAATCCACAGAGGACTGACTCTTGGAGATGCCGCAAAGCTCCACAAACCTCCTGATGGACTCGGGGGTGAAGCCCCTGCGCCGCAGAGCGGCGATGGAGACCAGCCTGGGGTCGTCCCAGCCGTCCACTATCCCTTCCTCCACCAGCTTCTTGATATAGCGCTTTCCCGTCACCACATTGGTGAGATACAGCTTGGCAAACTCAATTTGCTTCGGAGGAGCGGGATATTCCAGCTCTCTCACCACCCAGTCGTACAGCGGCCTGTGATCCTCAAACTCCAGGGTGCAGATAGAGTGCGTGATTCCCTCCAGAGCATCCTCAATGGGATGGGCAAAATCATACATGGGATAAATACACCAGGCATCTCCCGTATTGTGATGGACCATATGGGCCACGCGGTAGATCACCGGATCCCTCATATTGATGTTGGGAGCCGCCATGTCGATGCGGGCTCTCAGAACCTTTTCTCCATCCGCAAATCTCCCGTCCCGCATATCCCGGAACAGCCGAAGATTCTCCTCCACGCTTCTGCCGCTTGCAGGATCCTCCCTCCCGGGCTCCGTAAGGCTCCCGCGGTACTCCCGAATCTGCTCCGCGGTCAGGTCGGACACATAGGCCTTCCCCTTCCGAATCAGCTTCACCGCCGCCTCGTACATCTGCTCGAAATAGTCGGAGGCAAACAAAAGCCTGTCCTCCCAGTCGGCTCCCAGCCAGCGCACATCCGCCTTGATGGACTCCACAAACTCTGTCTTCTCCTTGGTGGGATTCGTGTCGTCAAAGCGCAGATTAAATTTCCCTCCGTACTTCTGCGACAGCCCATAGTTTAACAGTATGCTCTTGGCATGCCCTATGTGCAGATATCCGTTGGGCTCAGGCGGAAAGCGGGTGTGTACCGTATCATACACGCCTTCCGCCAGATCTCTGTCGATGATCTGCTCGATAAAGTTCCTGCTCTCCTTCGGCTCGGTTGTTATTTCTTCCTTTTCGCTCATATTTACCCCCATGATGCCGGATTTCAGGTGTTCTCTGAACAACTCTATGTACCATTCTAGCACAGACGGAGGCAATTATAAACCTCTTTTTGAAAATATTTCCCCGCTTCCTCAATGATGGAACAGCCGGATCCCTGTGAAAGCCATCACCATACCGTATTTGTCGCAGCACTCGATCACCGCGTCGTCCCGCACGGAGCCGCCGGGCTGGGCGATATACTTGACTCCGCTTTTATGGGCTCTCTCTATATTGTCGGAGAAAGGGAAGAATGCGTCGGAGCCCAGGGTAACCTCCCCCATCTTAGCAAGCCAATCTCTTTTCTCCTCCCCGGTAAACACAGGAGGCTTCACCTTAAAGACCCTTTCCCACGCGCCGTCGGCCAGCACATCCATATACTCGTCGCCGATGTACACATCGATGGCGTTGTCCCTGTCAGCCCTGCCCAGCCCGTCGACAAACGGAAGTCCCAAAACCTGGGGCGCCTGGCGCAGGAACCAGTTGTCCGCCTTATTCCCCGCCAGTCTGGTGCAATGGATGCGGGACTGCTGCCCGGCCCCGATACCGATGGCCTGGCCGCCCTTTACATAGCACACGGAGTTGGATTGGGTGTATTTCAGCGTGATCAGGGCAATCTTCATATCGATCAGGGCCTCCTTGGGAATCTCCTTCTCCTCCGTGACGATATGATCCAGGAGCCCTCCTCCAATATCCAGCTCATTCCTGCCCTGCTCGAAGCTTATGCCGTACACCTGCTTTACCTCCACCGGGGCGGGCCGATAGTCCGGATCCATCTGCAGGACATTGTAATTTCCCTTCTTCTTCTCCTTTAATATGGCCAGCGCCTCCTCCGTATAGCCGGGCGCGATACAGCCGTCGGACACCTCTCGCTTGATCAGCCTGGCGGTGTCCCCGTCGCACACATCGGAGAGAGCTATGAAGTCCCCGAAGGAGGACATCCTGTCCGCGCCCCTGGCCCTGGCATAGGCGCAGGCCAGAGGAGAGAGCTCTCCCAGATCATCCACCCAGTAAATCTTGGCAAGGGTCTCGTCCAAGGGCAGCCCCACCGCCGCCCCGGCGGGGGACACATGCTTGAAGGAAGCTGCGGAGGGAAGCCCGGTGGCCTCCTTTAGCTCTCTCACAAGCTGCCATCCGTTGAAAGCGTCCAGAAAATTAATGTACCCGGGTCTGCCGTTTATCACCGTGACAGGAAGGTCACTGCCGTCCTCCATATAAATTCTGGAAGGCTTCTGATTCGGATTGCAACCGTATTTTAATTCGATCTCTTTCATTTCCCCATCTCCTTTACCGGTTTTTATTTTTGATAATGGACTCATAGACACCTGTGGCAATGTCAATATAGCGCACAAACAAAGACACCTTGTTCTCCTCGTTTAAGCTGCTCCAGAGCATATCCGCAAACTCTCCCATATCCTCCGGGATTGCCGCCTGCTTCGGCTCTCCCGAGAAGCTGGGCAGGGGATTGCCGTCGTGCAGATAGGTGTGGATAAAATGCCCCTCCCCGGGCAGAGGATTTTCATAGGCGTAGGTAAATCGCAGACAGGAGGAAGGATCCCCGTGATTGCTCTTTAAGACAGACATGGCATAACTGTATCTGCCGCCCTCCACATGAAGAATACCGGAGATGCGGGGCGTATAATTGGGCGCATCCGGTTCAAACTCGCGGCTGCGCAGGGACTGCTCAAAGGTAAGCTGCCTGTCCATCCCCTCATATATGGTGTCCGTCTGGTCTCCGTTGGTCACAATGGTCTTGTTCCCCAGAACCCGTACCGGGGCGTAAATGACCAGGCTGGGATCCTCCAGCTTGGCAGGGTCATAGGCCTGGGTGCGGATCCCCTGTCCCTCCTCCACAAAAATGCGGTTGCGGCTGTTCACACTCCGGCCCATAATAAAATAGGCGATGACCGCATATCTGCCGGAAGGTGACTCCCCGATCACAATGCCCCTGCCGGGATACGCGTTGTTCTTCAGTTCCTGCTCCAATGAAATCATGCTTTCTCCTCCTTTTTTCAGTTCCGCATCTGCTTCCCGGTTCCATCACCGGCAGAACAATGTCCGTCTGAAAGGCATAGCCGGGCATTGTCCGGGCAGATGCTGTAACAGTAGTTTTTGACCCTTCTTTGCCGGACTTATCTGCCGTGCTGCGGGCTATCCTTACGGCCGCAGCAATGCCTTTTCAGGCCATCCGCTGTTAAAAAGCCGGCCGCCCGGGCACCACACGCAGGTGGCGCCCAGGCGGTCGGCTTCTCCCGCTGTGCTCCCCGCAGGTTCCCCTGCTTCTTTCCGCCAGTCACACAGCCTATGTCCTTATCATATATGATTTTGCCGTATTTGGCAAGCCCTTTCCCCGAATAGGTTGAAACAGCCGTAACAGTCAGGCAGCCCCCTTCGTGAAGTCAAAATTTAGTTTCCTGTCCGAACTGTTACAAAGGTTACACGTCTATGCTGTAATTGGGTGCTTCCTTGGTGATGTGGATGTCGTGAGGATGGCTCTCCTTCAGGGATGCGGCAGAAATCTTGATAAACCTGCCGTTCTCCTGCAGCTCCTTCACATTGGAAGCACCGCAGTAGCCCATACCGGAGCGCAGGCCGCCCATCAACTGGAAAATGGTGTCCTCCACGCTGCCCTTGTAGGCCACACGCCCCTCCACGCCCTCGGGAACCAATTTTCTGGCATTCTCCTGGAAATAGCGGTCCCTGCTGCCGTTCTCCATAGCGGCAATGGAACCCATTCCCCGGTACACCTTGTATTTTCTTCCCTGGAACAGCTCCGTCTCCCCCGGGCTCTCCTCGCAGCCGGCAAACATACTTCCCATCATGCAGACGCTGCCGCCTGCGGCGATGGCCTTTGCGATATCTCCGGAATATTTGATGCCGCCGTCGGCAATAATGGGAACGTCAAATTCCCTGGCGGCCTCGTAGCAGTCCATCACCGCCGTGATCTGCGGCACGCCGATCCCCGCCACCACACGGGTGGTACAGATAGAGCCGGGACCGATTCCCACCTTCACCGCATCCGCGCCATACTTTATCAGATCCCTGGCGGCGTCCCCGGTGGCCACATTGCCCGCAATCACCTGGAGATCGGGATACTTTTCCTTGATCATTTTGAGACAGTTCAACACATTCTGGGAATGACCGTGAGCAGAGTCAAGGACCACCACATCCACCTTCGCCTCCACCAACTCCGCCACGCGCTCCAGCACATTGGCAGTGATGCCCACGCCCGCGCCGCACAAAAGTCTGCCCTGGGAATCCTTCGCCGCCAGAGGATATTTGATGGTCTTCTCAATGTCCTTTATGGTGATAAGGCCCTTCAGATTGAAGTCCTTGTCCACAATGGGAAGCTTCTCCTTCCTGGCCTTTGCCAAAATCTCCTTGGCCTCATCCAGGGTGATGCCCTCCCTTGCGGTGATCAATCCCTCGCTGGTCATGGACTCTTTGATTTTCTTGGTAAAATCGGTCTCAAACTTTAAGTCTCTGTTGGTGATAATGCCGACTAACTTCCGCCCCTCCGTCACCGGTACGCCGGAAATGCGGAACTTTCCCATGAGGGAATCGGCATCCGCCAAAGTATGTTCCGGAGTGAGAGAAAAGGGATCTGTGATCACGCCGTTTTCTGAGCGCTTGACCTTGTCTACTTCCTCTGCCTGCGCTTCGATAGACATATTCTTGTGAATAATGCCGATGCCGCCCTGTCTCGCCATGGCAATCGCCATGCGGTGCTCCGTCACGGTATCCATCCCCGCGCTCATCATAGGAATGTTCAGCCTGACCTTCTTTGTCAGCCAGGTGGTCAAATCCACCTGATTGGGAATCACCTGAGAATACGCCGGAACCAGCAGCACGTCGTCAAAGGTAATGCCCTCACCAATAATCTGTCCCATTTTCTTTCCTCCTGTATGAATTTGTCAGTCACTAAGGTATTTCACAAGAGTGTATCAGACTTTTTTTGCAGTGTCAACACTCTTTTTCAACAAAATTTTACTCAGTGAAAACCTTGCGGGGAGAGGCATTTTTCATGGCCTTCACCATAGCCTCATTGGGGCTGAAAAGCGCCATCTCGCCCCCCTCATAGTACATGGCATAGCGCAGGTCAGGCTGCTGCTCCTCACCGATGCTGTAATCCTTCACCTTGACGTTTCGGTTCCGATAGCTGTCCAGATGATGGGATCTGTACGGCGCAAAGATTTCCATACGGTCCAGGGAATAGACCGCCACTCTCTTTCTCCTGGTCCTGGCCAGAACCTTGTCCACCGTAACCTCCTTGTCCAGATAGAGATATTCATACTCCAGATCCGCGTTTAAATGGGCGAAATAGGCTCCGATTCCGGCTGCCACCGCCAGAACAAAGCTGAAAAGCCCAAAGATCAATGTCGCAAGTCCAAAGAACACCGTCATTGCGATCAAAAGCACCTTCAAAACCTTCCCCAGGCCGGAGGCCCTCGCCTTCACCAGACATTCCACATAAGTGTCACTCATACTTTTCTCCCATCCTTTACTGTAAATCAAATCTCTTTATGATATGATATAACATCTCCCGCGAAGTTGCAAGCAGTGTTCTCTGCCCGCCGCACACTTTTTATCCTTTTTTTAGAATCAGATTAGAATGCTTTCATTGACTTTAACGGTTGAAACCTATAATATAAGTAAAGACTCTATACAAAAGCATTGAAAAGACCCGTGAAAGGCAGGTAATCCTATGGCAGTGATGGATGAATTCAGAGAAGAAAGAGAAGCGCTGAAACAAGGCACCTTCAAGCAGAAGGCGGCCTACTTCTGGGATTATTATAAATGGCATGCCATCGGCACAATCGCCGGGATAGCCATCCTCATCTCCGTGATCTACGGGATAGCCACCCGGAAGGAGAATGCCTTCTATGCCGCCATGCTAAACAGCGTGGACCTTCGGCAGGATGAGGGATTTGCGGCGGATTTTATGGAGTACGCCGGCATAGACCCGGAGACTTACGCGGTTACCTTCGACAATTCCCTGTATATCAGCTTCGATCACTTTGACGATATGACCGTGGCCTCCACCGAAAAGCTGATGGCCTATCTGGCCGCGGCACAGTTGGATGTGATTCTTTCGGGGGACGGGCTGTTCTCCCACTATGCCAACGAGGAGACTTTTTCCGACTTGAGGGAGGTGCTGACAGAAGAACAGCTTGCCGTCTGCGAGCCCTATTTTTACTATGTGGACCGGACCCTGGTGGAGCAGATCGTGGAGGCCGCCAGCAATCTGGATACCTCCTTTGATCCCGAAATCCCGGATCCCACCAAGCCGGAGCTGATGGACGATCCCGTGCCCGTGGGCATCTATGTGGAGCATTCGAAAAAGCTCACCTCCAGCTACCACCTGGGAGAAGGGGACCGAATTGTGATGGGGCTTCTCCCCAACTCCCGGCACACGCAGACCAGCCTGGCCTTTTTGGATTACCTGTTCTCGGAGTGATGTCTGTTCCCCACAAAAGCTCCCTTTTGCAAGACAGCTCCCTGCCATAAGGCATGGGGGGTGACGGCTGTGGGTTTTACTCCGGCCGCCGTCGCCCCCCATTTGACTACATACTTGTTATCTCACAAAAATCATACACAATGTTTTTCGCATCCCGCAAATAACGGCAAGTGACAAACTCCAGGATATCCCCCAGGCTGTCCGCAGTATAAATGCCGAAATTGGGATCATAAAACAAAAGTTTTCCGTCGGTCATTACATAACCGGCCATCTTATGTCCCCCGGAAGTCCCGTCTTTAGAATCCGCCGAATATCCCAGAAGAAAGCCGCCGTTTTCCTTTAAGCTTCCGGTCGGCAGGTTCCTCTCCCCTTCTTTTTCCCTGAAAAATCCCGTCACCCGCAACCTTTTTCCGCTGGCATAATCGACAAAGTACCGGCTTACCTCCTCCATAGTCCTGCAGGGCGCTTTCGTAATATCCTCCGGCAAATATTCCAGATGCAGCTTGGGCTCTTTCTCCATCATCCACGCCATCCACCCCTGGGATGGCTTCGGCAGCTTTTTTTCCACTATCTCATTGAACCTTCTTCCAAAGGCGATGATCGCACGGTAGACGCAGTGATTTCTTACAATATTCAGATAGAGATCCATATGGCTCCTGACCTCCCCGGGCTCATTAAAAACCCTCAGTTCATCCATTGTGCTCCCCTCCGCCACAGCCTTGCAAAGCCAGGCCGTACAGAGCGAAAAGCAGATTCCGTCATTTGCCAGCTCGACAACCTCTACCCCCAGCCAGGCCGGCTCCATAACCGGATTTATGATATCCACGATCTCCCTTTGTGTTCCTGTTCCCACCTGTATCAATGCCATACACATTCTCCTCTCTACCGCTTTTATACCCGTCTCTTTTCCCTTACCTGTTTTCCTGTCCCCTCTCACCGGTCTTTCTTTGTCAATACCAGAATATTTCTGCCCTCAAGGAATCGGTACTCCGCCCGGTCCATGCGCTTCTTCACCAGATAAATCCCCAATCCCCCCGCCCTTCTGTCCTCTGGGGGCAGCGTAACGTCCGGATCAGGGCAGTTTAGCGGATTGTAGGGGATGCCGTCATCCTCAAAGTACAGGACCACCTCCTTTCCCTCCGTCACCTTACAGCCCAGGGTCACCTCCCCCGCGCCGCTGTAATAGCAGATATTGGAATAGATTTCATCCACCGCCAGCCGCACCCGGGTGACGGTCTTCCGGGAGATGTCCATCTCCTCGAGGCGCCCCTCCACCCATCCGTTGATCTCCCCGATGCGGTCCATGTCCGGCACACCGGTTCTGGTCTCATATCCGTCGCCGATAAAACGTAAAACCAGCATTGTGATGTCGTCAAACTGCTCCGCTTTTCCCTGAAAATCACCGATGTCCTTCCAAACCTCCTCCGCCAGCCGCCGGGGCTCCCCCACGTTGCAGCCAACCAGGAGCCTCTCCAGGCGCGCCTCCCCGTAGAGCTCCCCGTTTTCATCGTTGGCCTCGGTCACTCCGTCCGTGTACAAAAAAAGCGTGTCTTGGGGATGAAGCCTCAAAGTCTTCTGTGTATAGTTCGTATCCTCCATACCCGCCAAGACAAAACCGCTGCGCTCAGCCAGGAAAGAACATCCTCCTTCCCCCCGCAAAAGCAGGGGCGGATTGTGTCCCGCATTCACATAGGTCAGCGTCCCTGTGACCAGGGAGAGCACTCCCACCCAGGCGGTGACAAACATATCGTTTCTGTTGCAGGCACAGAGTCTGCTGTTCACCTCCGCCACGGCCTCCCCCAAGTTCTCCGCCCCGGTGATGCGGCTGCGCAGAAGGGTTTTTGCCACCACCATGAACA
The DNA here is from genome assembly GCA_949948715.1 of uncultured Lachnospiraceae bacterium. Lineage (GTDB taxonomy): Bacteria > Bacillota > Clostridia > Lachnospirales > Lachnospiraceae > Acetatifactor. The sequence continues at coordinate 44,143 of CATLGW010000002.1, forward strand.
GGGATGCGGGAACCCCTTTTCCGGAAACATCCGCCACCAGAACTGCCAGATGCTCCTCATCCGTCAGAAAGAAATCATAGAAATCTCCTCCCACCTCCCTGGCCGGGGTCATTCCGGCATGGAGGGAAAACCTGGTCTGCCCTGTCATAAAGCTTTGGGAATCGGGAAGCATATCCGCCTGAATCCGGGAGGCCAGACCCAGTTCCGCCCGGATACGCTCCTGCTCTGCCGTGACTGCCGCCAGATTTCCGACATAGGCCTTAAGCTGAGCCGCCATCTGATTAAATGCATTTCCCAGATCCTCCACCTCGTCCCCGGTGACAATCCGTATCCGATAGTCCAGGCCGCCGTCCCCCAATTTCTCCACCTCCGTGGTAAGCCTGCGGATGGGATCCGTCAGCCTCCCCGCGAACAGGATGCTGACCAGGGTGATTCCCGCCGCCGCAAGCAGCACAATAACCAGATACAGCACCTGGGTCCTGCGGATGGAAGCTTCCTGCTGCCTGGAGACGGCATCGGTCAATGCCAGGATCTCCTGCTGGCTCTCCCGGGCGGGAGCCACCACCTCCTCCACAGCCATCACCGCCCCGAAGCTCCAGCCCAATTCCTCAAGGGGCGCATAGGCCAGATAGACCTCCCTCCCGTCCACCGTCAGATTCCGAAGACCGCTGCCTCCTGCCACCATATCCCGGGCGGCTTCCGCCAGCCCGCTGTTTCGGCTTTCCCTAAGGTCCGCGTTTCTCTCCGCGTTTACTCCGGTCTCCCCCTCCCGGGCGCCGGACACCATGACCTGTCCCTTCTCATTGACGAGGAAGGCGTAGCCGCTCTCTCCCACCACCGTGTCCAGCACCGCCCGGTTCACCGTATCCAGGTAAGAACCCACCCCGGCCACGGCAACGATCTTTCCGTTCAGATAGACGGGCTGGGCGCACACGATGCAGTCCCCGCCCGCATGGATATCGGCGATCACATCCGAATACACTGTCTGTCCCTGCTTTGCCAGCAGGGCCTGATTAAACCACTGCCTTGTCTCGGCCTCATAATAATCCGGCAGGTCATCGCTCTCCCGATACTTGCTGTAGGCTATGTAGTCCGCCTGAATCAGCCATCCGCTCCTTGTGGCCACATAGGCGGAGGACACCATATCGTTGCCGCCGTTATACTGCACCAGCAAATCCTGTACATTTCCCAGCTTAGACAATTCCTCCCTCTCTTCTAAAGCGGGCTGAACCAGACGTTTGGACCACAAAAGCTGGGCCGCCAGCTCACTGCTCCCAATCCGGGGCAGCGCCACCTCACGGTCGGGATAGTTCTCCGGATGGGCGTAAATATCCTCCGCCAGGGACGCAATGCCATGCACATATGCCGCCACCTCATGAAATTTCTCCCCGATAAAGGCGGCCTTCTCCACCACAATATCCCAAAGATGCTCCCCCGCCATGGCCTCCAGCGCCTGCTCGGCATCCTCCGCCGCCGTCCGCCCCAGCCGGCTGCTATAGTCGGCGGAGGCGTTTCTCATGGAATAAAGGCTCCACATACTGACCGATCCGATCAAAGCCATAGCTGCAAAAAGTGAAACCAGAAACAGGGTGGTAATCTTACGCCTGATGCTTCTCTTTTTTCTCACTTTCCTCTCCTTTCCGCGCCCCATATTCCCCCTTCACATAGTCCAGAAGGTCGGCGAATTCCCCGCTCACCGCATAATCCTCCGGGTAAATCTCAACCTCTCCGGGATGGTGCAGAACCATATATTCCCTCTCGCCGCACAGGGGCTTTAATCCTGTAAAAAAATACCCCATTTCCTCCAGAATCCGGTAGGCCCAGGGCGCATACCTGTCACTGCAGCTAAGGAAAACGTTTGCCGTCTGCTTTCCCCGAAGGGGATATTTCTCATGCAAGGCCTCCATGCGCCTGGGCAAATCCGCGCCGACGCTGCAAATACAAGTCTCCAGGCTGCTTTGGGCTCTGTCCCGGACCGTCCGGATGCCGCAGCATTGAGGCAGCGCCTTCCCCGTTCTCTCCTCTCCCTTCGCCATACGGCAGGACACCCCCAGACTGTCATATACCCTTCCGGCAAACGCCCTGTGCCTTTCAGGCAGGTAGACGTCGCCCGCAAATCGCCTGTCCACCGCTCTGATCTGTATACCCTGGGAGTGTTTCCCGTTCCTGTCTCCGGGATAGGAATGCCTGACCGTCTCCATATCAAAGACATTCAGCACAAAGCCCGTGGCGCGAAGGCCCAGCCGGTGCAACAGCCGCTGGGTGGTGTCGTGGAATACCACTGGCAGGCAGTATGCCGCCGAGTAGGACCGGGACAGCAGGATCCTCATGCCGTATTCAAAGAACGGCATGGCCAGTCCGTACCCCCGGTATTCCTTCCGGAAAATCTGGGAGGCAATCTCACACATACTCTCCTGTGGGTAAAATTCCTTCAATATCATCATTCCCGCAATCTCTCCCTCATCGGTCTGAGCCGTTAAAAAGGTGATGCGCCCCCTCTCTGCCTCGCTTCGAATGCTATCCGGGTGGTAAAGGCTCCTCTTGAAATAGGTTTCCCCATACTCGTCCCGGATGCAGGCGATCAACCCTTCCTCATCCCCCTCCCGGAATCCCCTGAGAGTCAACGTAAGCATTCTTCCCTCTCTGTTTTTCAGCGTCACCCTCTCCCGGGGCAGATTTTGGGACCCATACCGCCCGGACACCCCGGGGGGATGTCTCCCCATCCCCCCGCTCACCGGATATCCAGGATTTCATTGAATCCCGTGATTTCAAATACCTCCATGATGTCGTCCCCCACCCGGCAGACCACCATGGCGCCCTCCTTTTCCTTCATCTTTTTGGAGGCGGCCAAAAGCACACGAAGTCCGGCGGAGGACACATATTCCAGTTCCTTCATATCAATCCGAAGCTCCGAAACTCCCTCCAGCTCGTGGTCCACCACCTCCTTAAGCTTTGGCGCGGTGGTGGTCTCCAGCCTCCCCGACAGCCGAAGAATCAGGCTGCCGTCTTTTTTCTCCGCATCTATCTTCACTACATTTACCCCCTGTAACTCTCCTATTCTTCCATCCATGTGGGCTTTCTCTCAAATCCCACATGGTAGGTCACTCTCTCCATGGTCAGTTCATGCTCCCCCAGCATATACCGCCCGACGGTCACGTCCTTTCCCAGGATAACCCCCTTCGGATAGTCGCTCAGACACCTGTTTAACAGAGCCGCCTGCTCCTCCCTGGACTGATCCGAAAGGGGATTGTTGGGATTGACGCTTCCTACGGTCACCAATTTGACATAATGTATATCTGTCAGCGCAGTCTTTTCCCTCTTATCCATGGCTTATGTTCCTAGGGCGTTCCCGCGGCCGACGTGCTCACGCCGCTGACTGCGTCGCTGTACTCCGCCCGCTTGTCAAAGAGCTGCTTCTCAATGTCCGTCACGGACTTCTGGGCCGCCACCGCATTGTTCTGGGCCTGCTTAAGCGCAGCGTAATGCCGCTCTCCCGAGCTGTACTTCGCAGACGCTCCCTCCTTCCACTGCAGCAGCGCGAACAGATCCGATACCTCCGCCGGAGCGGTCTCGCCGCTGTCGGCAATCATCTTCACCACATTTGCCGCCTGATTCTGCAGATCATTCCAGCTCTGGGTCACCGGCTCCAAATTGCGGCTGTACTCCTCCGCCTTTTTAGTGTCCTCGTCGCTGTCCTTGTCCAGACCGTTCATATAGCGCAAGACCTCCGCGGCATACACATTCTGCTGGTTTCCGGCCACCTGTTTCAACTGGGCGATGCCATCCTCCAGGCTGCTCTTTGCCGCGGACAGTCGGTTGTCAATCTGAGCGATCTCCTGACGCAGCTTTTTAAGCTTCTCCGCCTTGGCCCTGGCCGCATCCGGCAGGCTTTGACCGTTGGCATCCCTGATGGTGGACCCCACCAGGGAGGGCGCCACATTGGCGGCCATCATGTCCAGCACTCTGGCCAGGCCTTCGGGAGTGCCGTGGTTGGTGGCCCTCACATCCACATGGTACTTTGCGGAATTGTCGGAACTTCTGGTGTTGGACTGATGGGCGCTGACACTGCCGCTGATGCTTACCTTCACAATGCCCAGGTTCAATGAGCCTGAGAGGGATGCGCCCATATCCAGGGACTTCTCCGATCTCTCGCTCTGCTTTACCTCCATGTCAAAGAGGATATTCACCTCATCGATCTGGAGATTGGGAATGGGCACGATGGCCAACAGCGGCACGGCCACCCGCATCTCGTCCACATTTGTGGTGCCGTCCTCATTCACGCTGCGCTTCTGGTATCCGAAAGCCACCGTGTTCAGCGAGCCCTTTTTGTCAAAGCCCACTCTCTTAATAAAGTCAGCCGTCGTATCCGCAAGCTGGGAGCTTGCGTTCGCCGCCGCTGACAGCGGTCCGCCGATGAGCTGTTCCATGTCCAGCCCGGCAAATTGTTCTCCTATTGCCATAGCAGTTTCCTTCCTTTCTTTCTTATATATTTATTTTCTTTAGGGCGAGGGGAGTGCGCCTTTCCCACCGCTCCATAAGACGTTTTGCAAGCCGTCCCGCCGCCTCCCTTATGCGGCGCAGACAGACAGGCCCCCGGGAACCGTCCCGATAACAGATTCCCGGCTCATAGGATAGGATGACGATGCCATCCACCCACAAAAGCCTCTCCGGAGGATGCAGTCCGTCCCTCTCCCGCTCACAGACCAGTCTGAGATTCATATCCAGAGCCAGGCAGACAAAATACTTCTCCAGTTCCCCCCGGGTTGGGACGGCAGTCTCTTTCCCGCCCCTCTTATGTCTACTCATAGTCCTTCTCCAGCCCATACTTTATCTCCATGTTCATGATCTGCTCCTGGTACTCCATAATGCGGTTTACCACATTGGACTGCGCTATCCTGTATTTATCCCTGTCAAATTCATAGGTGTCCTCGTCAAAGGCGTCCTTGCTGATCTGGTGGAGCCTCTCCTGCTCGATTATCATCTCCTCTATCTTCTGGTGAAGCTGCTTTAACCGGCTGATTTTGGCTTTCAGCTTCTTAATCTCCTGATGGACATTCTTCTGCTCGTCGGATCCCAGATCGCCGTTTATGGCCACGGGCCTGGTATCCAGCTTCTTGGCCACCTGGTTGGCGCCCAGCGCGTCCGTCAGGCGCAAGATCCCTTCCGTGGCGGGAATGGAGGAGATCTGCAGCTTATAGGATACCTTGGGCAGGAAGTCGCTGTCCCTCTGGGAGGGAGAGCAGATTCGGGCGTTGATTTTGGTCTCTCCGGTCTCCTCGTTGTTCACCGCCTTCACCTCCGTGGAGAAGCTGATTTCCGCCTTCTCCACATTCAGATTGGTGACCGGGACAATGGACAAAAGGGGCACCTGCACCTGGAGATTGTCCACACTGTATCCCTCCTCCGCCTCCGTCCTGATCTGATCATAGGCGATATTGATATTGTTCAGATGTATGATTTCCTCCTGCCCGTTTTGCTCCGAGCTTCCCATGCTCTTGATGGCCTCCACAATCTGCGCCCGAAGCTGATGGTTGGATTTCGCCAACGCGTGCAGAGGGGCGTAGACCAAGTCGTCCAGCCCAATGAAATCATTGTCCATAATCTCCCCTTTGCTTTTCTCCTCCGGCTCTTTCGTCTGTTCCTGGAGATTTCCTGTTTTGTAAGGCATCCCGCCGCTTCCTCCTCCATTAGTCCTTGCGCCGCCCCGCCAGCGGAGGCGGCTTTACCTGATGGTCAACTCAAAAACAAATCCCTTTCCTCTTCCCTTCTCCGGGTCAGCCCGGGCAGCACCTTTCCGCCGCCCTTGTTGTACAAAAGGAGCTTGTCCGCCACGGCTGCGGAATCCCTTCCGGCCACCAGCTTCTGCAGGCTGCCGTTTCCGCAGTTGTAGCAGAAGCTGGTCAGGGCGTCGAACTGGTTCTGCGTCAGCGGAAAACAAAGGATTCCCTTTTTGACGCAGGCATTCACATAACCGCCGTATTTCTTCAGATCCTCCCGAAGCAGAGCCTTGGCCGCCTCCTTGGAGGGAAGTCTCTGACCCGGCGTCACCCCGGCGGTATGGCCGTATCCGATAGTCCACACCCCGGCGGGGCATTTGTACGCCTCCAGGCGGCAGCCCTCATACTTGGCAATGAGTTCCACCCCCCGGTGGGAAACTGTCATTTCTCCGGACGGGGAGGCGGGCGGCGGGAAGTCCTGCCCCGTTTTAGCGACCCCACCCTTCCCTGGGGCATCGTTCCCCTCCGAATCCCTATCCGCCGTCAGATATTTCACGCTGACAGGGCTGTTGATGTCCCTGCCGCTCTCGTTTTCCCCCAGCACGGCCCGGTCGCCGCTTACGGACTTTACCCGCCAGGAATCCCCCTTCACCCAGTCGGGCATCTCCTTGCCGGTGTAATACACGGCCTCCGGGGATACCTTCACTCTGTCCCCTGCTTTGATTTCCGTCTGTCTCCCCGTTTTCCGTCCTGCCAGAGCCGCCGCCACATCGAGACGGAAGCCGTCCATGGTGTAAGCCGTCCCCATTCCCTGCCAGAGATGCTCCGGATCGCCGTGGCCGGAAGCCAGCCCCCTGGCATGGCCCTCCTTATGGCTGATAATCACGCCGTCTGCCACAGGGTCCAGTCCGTAGCGCCTGCAGAGAAAGGCAAAGAGCTCCACCGCCGCCTCATAGGTGCGCTTCACCACCTCCATGGCAGCCCCCTGATCGGAGCAGTCGAAGGAACTTCCCCCTTTATATTGGATGCAGCCGGGCTCACACATCTCCACCCCGATATAGGCGCCGTTTCCCTTTCCGCCGCAATGCCATGCCCTGCGATCCCAGGGCAGCGTCTGATACACCTCCCCCGTGTTCCCGTCGATAAAGGCGTGCACGCAGGCCCTGCTGCTCTCCGGCCTGTTCCAGTTTTTCATAAAAACCTCGGCCTTTGGCTGCGGACAGCCCACACTGTGAAGCATCAGTCCCTTTACCGCAATTGTTTTCCCCGCCTTAAAGCAGGGATTTTGGGTTAGAAACGTCTCTCTGATCTCCATTGCTTTTCCTTCCTTTCCTCTGTTTTGTATGCTCTATCTTGATCCGCCTGGCGGTATCAAGCTTCCCGCTGCAGCCTTCGCTTGACCTCGCAGTATTTCTTCACCGGAATCTGTAAAATTTCACCGCTTGTGACCTCCACATAGCATCGGTCTATTCTTCGGATATGTCTGCGGTTTACGATAAAGCTCCGGTGAATCCTGACAAATTCCTCTGACAGGGAAACCTCCGCATCGCGAAAGCTTCCCGCCGTCTCTATCTGAATGCCGTCACAGTGCCACAGCACATGGTTGTGACTGGCCTCCAGGTAGAGAATTTCCGACTCCGGCACCTGGTAAGATCTCTCGTCCCTTCCCCTCAGACGATAAACCCTGCCGACCTCCCCCGGAGAGATATGCAGATGCGCAATTTGGAGCCTTTCCATGGACAAATCCAACACAATGGATATATTGAACCACTCCTTGGGCGCCCCCACCCTCTCCCCCCGGGTCAGTACCCCATATCTGCCTGCAATGACAGCCGCACTTCCGCTCTGAAAAATCAGCCTGTACTCCCCGTGGACGATGCCCCCCACATCCGCCCTGGGCCTAATGGGACTTCTGCCTATGCGGCACTCTCTGCCGTCCCCGCAAGCCACAGGGCTGATGCAGGCCATGCCGTCTTCCTGCAGGGGCAAGGCCTTTCCCTGATAAATAAATTCCACAATCCGTCTGGCCATTGTTGTGAAATTGTTTTTTCGTTTCCCCATTCCCCGTTTCCCGCTTTCTCTTTTGTAATTACACACTCACAGATGAACTCATGCGGTGTTGTACCCACTATATTGAATTATAGATTTACCCGCAACAAATCCGGCCAAACGTCCAATAACACAGGCCGAAAGACCAAAAATAACAGCGCCGGATCAAACAATAATTGCCTGCATAATCCCATTTCCCCTGCCAATACTAATAGCGCATCCAATCAAATACCCAGCGGCAACCGACGAGGTATCAATCTTGCAGCGAAGCAGGCTGCAGGTTTTTTGTCTCTCGGGGCATTCGCCAAATGCTCGTGAAAGCACGGCGCTTGGCTCATTGCCGGCGAAAATAAAAATATGCCGCCAAAGACCGGCGGCGGAACGGAGAGAACTATGACATTAAATACAAATCAGGGCAAATCCCAGGAGCTCTCTGCTGCCCTTGCACAGAATACCCTGGATGAAATACCCCGTCCCAAATCCGACGCAAAGGATATTGTGGGACTTGTGAAGCACAGCGGCCGCGTAAACGGCTATCAGCTATCCGACGGCTCCATCGTAAGCAGGGAGGATGGGGTACAGATGGCGAAGGCCGGAGATATCAAGGGTGTGGGCGTGGCCCACAGAGGGGAAACGGAATATTTGAAGTCCATCCCCGACGGCAGCGAAAACAACAACCTCAGCAGTCTTCCCACAGTCTCAGGGTGAGAAATATAAAAACCGGCGGGCCAAAATCCCGCAAATCCAAAAAAGCCATGGGGCACATCTAACGTGCCCACATGGCTTTTCATTCCTTTCAATCCATTTTCCAGTGCTGCAAAAGTTCCTTCAGCAGTCGGTTTACACTGCCCGGGTCCGCCTTCCCTTTCATGGCCTTCATGGTCTGGCCCACCAAAAACCCCATGGCCTTCTCCTTGCCGTTTCTGTAATCCTCCACAGACCGGGGATTGGCGGCGATGACCTCCTCCACCGTTTTTTTCAGCGCTCCTTCGTCATTTACCGTCCTGAGTCCCTGCTCCTCCACATAACTCTCAGGATCCACATCCCGGTCGAACATGGCCTGGAATACCTCCTTGGCCACGGTGGAATTGATCTCCCCCTTCTCCGCAAGTTTTACCAGCCCGGCCAGATGCTCCGGAGAAAAACGGATATCCTCCGGCTCCATGCCCTGCTCCTTCAAAAGCCTCTGGGTCTCCACCATCAGCCAGTTTGACACCTTCTTGGGCTGTCCGCAGAGGGCGGAGGCGCCTTCAAAAAGCTCCGCCAGGCGCCGGGAACCCGTTATAATTTCTATATCATTGTCGGGAATACCGTACTCCTCCCCGTAGCGTTTTCTTTTCTCCCAGGGCAGCTCCGGCTGCCTGTCCCGGATCTCCTCCAGCCAGCCCTGGGAAATATACACCGGGGGCAGATCGGGATCGGGGAAATAGCGGTAATCCCGGGCGTCCTCCTTGGAGCGCATGGGATAGGAACATTCCCTCTCGTCATCCCACCTTCTGGTCTCCTGCACCACCTCCTCACCGGCCTCCAGCAGATCGATCTGCCGCTCCCGCTCGTTCTCTATGGCCCTTCTGACAGACCGGAAGGAATTCAGGTTTTTCATCTCCGTCCGGGTGCCAAATTCCGAAGCGCCCGTCTCCCGCACGGACAGATTGACGTCAGCCCTCATGGACCCCTCCTGAAGCTTACAGTCGGAAGCCCCCAGGTATTGAATGGTCAGGCGAAGCTGCTCCAGATATGCCATGACCTCCTCCGCGCTCCTTAAGTCCGGTCGGGAGACAATTTCTATTAAAGGCACGCCGGAGCGGTTGTAATCCACCAGAGAGCAGTCCTCCCATTCGTCGTGTATCAGCTTTCCCGCATCCTCCTCCATATGGATCTCGTGGATGCCCACCCGCCTGCTTCCCCCGGCAGTCTCGATCTCCACGAAGCCGTCCCTGCATATGGGCAGGTAGAGCTGGGAAATCTGATAGTTCTGGGGATTGTCGGGATAAAAGTAGTTTTTCCTGTCAAATTTGCAGTCCCGGACGATGTCACAGTTCAAAGCCAGTCCCACAGCCATGGCATACTCCACCACCCGTCTGTTTAAGACGGGCAGCGCCCCCGGCATACCGGCGCACACGGGACAGGTGTGGGTATTGGGCGCTCCCCCGAAGGCCGTGGAGCATCCGCAGAAGATTTTGGTCCTGGTGGCCAGCTCCACATGTACCTCCAGGCCGATGACCGTTTCATATTCTTTTCCCATATTTCCTCGCATTCCGCCGCCCAAGCGGCACTTTATTCAGCCAAACCCCCGGGCCGGGAAACGGCGCGGCCGGATGTGCTCTTTGCCCGCTGCTCCCAGGTATAGGCTGCCCGAAGCAGCGTTTTTTCCTGAAAACAGTCGCCGATCAACTGTAAGCCTATGGGCAGTCCCCTCCCGTCCCTTCCGCAGGGAAGACTGATGGCCGGAAGCCCCGCCAGGTTCACGGCAATGGTGTAGATATCTCCCAGGTACATTTTTAGAGGATCCCCCAGGCTCTCCCCCAGCCTGGGAGCCGTGGCGGGGGCCACCGGCCCCAGTATCACGTCAAATCGGGAAAAGGCCTTGTCAAAAGCCTGCTTGATCAGGTTCTTTACCCGCAGCGCCTTCAGATAATAGGCGTCGTAATAGCCGGAGCTTAACACAAAGGAGCCCAGCATAATGCGCCGCTTGACCTCCGGGCCAAAACCCTCCGATCGGGTCCTTTTGTACATGGCGTGGAGCCCCTCCTCCCCCGGGGCGCGATAGCCGTATTTGACACCGTCAAACCGCTCCAGATTGGAGCTGGCCTCCGCCGCAGCGATGGTGTAATAGGCGGGAATGGCATACTCTGTCAGGCTTAAATCAAACTCCTCCACCAGGGCTCCCTGCTCCCTCAGACACTCCGCCGCCCCAAGCACGGCGCATTTCACCTCATCGGAAATCCCCTCCCCAAAATAATCCCTGGGAATCCCGATGCGCATTCCCTCCACATCCTCCAGAAGCCCTGCGGTGAAATCCATGTCCTCTCTCTTTACGGAAGTGGAATCCTTCTCATCGTGGGAGGCCATGGCCTCCAAGACAACGGCGCAGTCCCGCACATCCTTGGTCAGGGGACCGATCTGGTCCAGGGAGGAGCCGTAGGCAATCAGCCCGTACCGGGATACCGTGCCATAGGTGGGCTTCATCCCCACCACGCCGCAGTAGGACGCGGGCTGGCGGATGGACCCCCCTGTGTCGGAGCCCAGGGCAAAAAAACACTCCTTCCCCGCCACGGCAGCCGCAGAGCCGCCGGAGGAGCCCCCCGGCACATGCTCCGTATTTTCAGGGTTTCTCGTCACCCCGAAATAGGAAGTCTCCGTGGTGGAGCCCATGGCAAATTCGTCCATGTTTGTCTTGCCGATAAGCACCGCCCCCGCCCGCTCCAGGTTGAGCAGCGCCTCCGCCGTGTAGGAGGGAACAAAATTCTCCAGCATCCTTGAGGCGCAGGTGGTTCGCATCCCCGCCGTGCAGAGATTGTCTTTCACCGCCATGGGAACCCCCGCCAGAGGGCCCGTAAGCTCCCCTGCCTCGATTCGCCTCTGAACCCGGGCCGCCCGCTCCAGGGCGCCCTCCCTGTCAAGGGTCACGTAACAGTGATATTCCTCCTCCGTTTTGTCAATCTGCTCCAGGACAGCCCTCATGGCCTCCATAGCGTCAGTCCTTCCCTCCCGGATAGCCTCCCCAAGCTCTGCAGCCGTGCAGGATAAGATATTCATATGCATCACCAAACCTTTCACTCAAATGTCCTGGGAGCCATAAACATATTGTCCTTCTCCCCGGGGGCATTTTTCAGCATATTTTTGCTGTCATCTCCGTTTGTCACCACATCCTCCCGAAACACATTCACCGTGGGAAATACATGGGACATGGGCTCCACGCCGGAGGTATCCAGCTCGCCCAGTTTGTCGATATAGGAGAGCATCCTGCCCATATCCCTTTTTACCTGCTCCCGCTCCTCCCCGGACAGCGTAAGCTTCGCCAGAATGCTCACATATTCTATGGTCTCGTCCGTAATTGTCTTTTCCATTGCCACCCTCCTCTATCCGTCCGTTGGGCGCGGCCCTGCCCGCCCACCCGTCCTCCAAACCGCTTCCGCGCTTATTAAGCTCCCGCCATTTCCGCTCTCAACCGCGGACCTTGATATGGACTTCCCGAAGCTGCTGTTCCGTCACCTCCCCAGGAGCGCCGCACATAAGATCCTGGGCGTTCCCGTTCATGGGGAAGGCGATCACCTCCCGGATGCTCTCCTCCTCCCGAAGCAGCATGATCATGCGGTCCACCCCGGGAGCCATCCCCGCATGGGGCGGCGCGCCAAACTGAAAGGCCTGGTACAGAGCGCCGAACTTAGTCTGAAGGGCCTCCTCGTCATAGCCCGCGATGGCAAAGGCCTTCCTCATAATCTCGATGTCATGGTTTCTAACCGCCCCGGAGGACAGCTCCACCCCGTTGCAGACGATATCGTACTGATAAGCCAGCACCTCCAGGGGATCCTTTTTCTCCAGCGCCTCCAGTCCTCCCTGGGGCATGGAAAAGGGATTGTGGGTAAACACGATTTTCTTCGTCTCGGGATCCCTCTCGTACATGGGGAAATCGTTCACATAACAGAAGCGGTAAGCGTTTTTCTCACAGAGCCCCAGCTTCTCCCCCAGCTCCTTTCGAAGCTGTCCCGCGTAATAATTCGCCCGCTCCTCTTTATCGGCGATAAAAAAAATGGTGTCTCCCTCTTTCAACCCCGCGATTTGGGCCAGCTCTCCCTTTCGCTCCTGGGGGATAAACTTGTCGATGGGCCCTCTGTAGGACAGATCCTCCTCCACCTCCAGATAACCCAGGCCTCCCATCCCCATGCCGGTGGCAAAGGCTAAGAGCTTCTCATGGAAGCCCTTGGACATCTCCCGATGAACCCGTATTCCCCGGACCGTCCGGCCCAGGAAGGGCTTGAAGGTGCACTTCTGGAAAAATTCCGTCACATCCGTGATCCTCAGGGGATTGCGCAGATCCGGCTTATCGGTGCCGAATTCCAGCATGGCCTGTCTGTAGCTGATCACCGGATAGGGAGCCTTCGTCACCTCATAACCCTCCGGAGCAAATTTCTCAAAGACTGCGGAGAGGATCTCCTCCCCCGCCCGGAACACATCCTCCTGAGCGGCGAAGCTCATCTCAAAATCCAACTGGTAAAACTCCCCGGGGGAGCGGTCCGCCCGGGCGTCCTCATCCCGAAAGCAGGGGGCGATCTGGAAATATCTGTCAAACCCCGCCGTCATCAGAAGCTGTTTATACTGCTGGGGCGCCTGGGGCAGAGCGTAGAACCTTCCCTTAAACTTCCGGGAGGGGACAATATAGTCCCTGGCCCCCTCCGGGGAGGAAGCGCACAGTATGGGAGTCTGAATCTCCAGAAAGCCCATCTCCGTCATCTTGCCCCGCAGGAAAGAGATGACCTGAGAGCGAAAGATAATATTATCCCTGACCTTTGCGTTTCTCAGATCCAGATAACGGTATTTCAGCCTCACATCCTCCCGTATCTCCCGGGAGGTCATAATCTCAAAGGGGAGCTGTCTGTGCACCCTGCCCAACACCGTAATTTCCCGGGCCTCCAGTTCGATGGTTCCCGTGGGGATCCTGGGATTGTAGGTATCCTCGTCCCGCTTCTCCACAGGCCCTTTGACAGACAGGCACATTTCCTTCGTGATTCCCGACAAAAGCTCGCTCCTTCGGATCACCACCTGGAGCACTCCGTACATATCCCGCAGGTCAATAAAGGACACGCCGCCGTGATCTCTGATGTTCTCCACCCATCCGGCCATCCGCAGCACCTGTCCGATATGTTTCTCCCCAATCTCCTTCACCGTGATGTCTCTGTACATAATTATCCTCCCTTCCGGCTTTCGGACCACGAAAAAGTCCCGGGACACAGTCTCCTGCATCCCGGGACGGATTTTCTCATAATCCGCGGTACCACCCGCATTGACGAACCGCTCCCCACAGGGCGCAGTCCCTCCACTCTGACACTTAACGCGTGCAACGTGCCGCCCTACTTTCCCTTCAGACAGCCTGCTCCGGAGTGTTCCCTTTACCGCTTCCTACCAACAGCGCTCTCAGTCGGTGACGCTGTATTCCTGTCGTCCTCCCCGGCAAGAGTCTCCTTCCCAGCATTTTGATATGGTTCACATCATAGCACATCCCCTCCTTTTTGGCAAGAGAGAATTTTTTTGTCTCTCCTATGATCTATAAATTCTGCCGCAACTCAAAGAGAGCATTTTCATAGTCCTTCACAAAATATCTGATATTTTTGCGGCCTTTTTGAATCACGGTATGCCCTTCCGCCTCCAGCCTTTCCTTCTGGGCCAAAACGCCGCCGGGATACTTGGGATTTAATTCCCCCTTTGCCTTGAGGGTCCTCCAATAGGGCGTCTCGTCCTCCTCCCGCTGATAGCTGGCCCACGCGGCAATCGCCACAAATATCCCCGCGGTAATCGGTTCCGTAAAATCCGCCCCGCTCAAACGGGCGAAATACTCCCTGATCTCTCCCACGGTTGTCACTTTGCCCCGGGGGATTTGCCTCATAATCTTATCATAGTCCATGGGAGGCGCGAAATACATTCTGTCCCCGCCGTATTTCTCAATGCTTTTCTCATCCGTAATCGTCTGAAATTTCGGCATATCCTTGCTGTCATGCAGCATAGCGTTAAAATCCTTCCTGTCCTCATCTGCCATATCAGTCACCTCCTGCTTCAAGGATAACCGATTTTACCGCCTCATGCAATGAGACCGTTTGAATTGTTTTCGTATGATGACAGCGGTTATATCTTCTCTACCTCGAAGTAGTCTGCAGGAAAACAGGAAAAAGCGTAAAACTTTCCGGATATATTCCTATCGCCGCATCAAATCCGGCAGTCAACACTCCATAATTGAATAAAAACCGATTATTGCCTATCTCCCGCAGGAATGAACCCGGTCCGCCAGGGCGATGGTGGAAGGCCTGTGGGCGATCATCAAAAGCGTCCTCTGGCCCTGCAGCCCCTTCAGCGCCCGGTTGACCAACTGCTCGGACTCGTTATCCAGCGCGGAGGTAGCCTCATCCAGAAGAAGCAGCGGCGCTCCCTTCAAAACAGCCCGGGCGATGGCAATTCTCTGCCTCTGTCCCCCGGACAGCCGGTTTCCCCGCTCCCCCACCTCCGTATCGTATCCGTTCTCCAGCCTGCTGATAAAATCATGGGCATAGGCAGACTTCGCCGCCTCCACAATCTCCTCCTGTGAGGCGTCCATCCTGCCCACCAAAATATTCTCCCGAATGCTTCCTCTGAAAAGATAGGGTTCCTGGGGCACATAGGCGATCTGCTGCCGGATCCGGGCATTGGTCAGATCCGCATAGGATTTTCCCATCAGCCGGATTTCACCGCCCTTCACAGGATACAGCCCCAGCAAAAGCTTGGAAAGGGTGGTCTTTCCGCAGCCGGAAGCCCCGGTGAGGGCCACGCTCTCTCCCTCCTCCACCTGTAAGAAAAAATGTTCCAAAAGCGGCCTGTCGGGACGATAGGAAAAGCTGATATCCCGCATTGTAACCGCCGGCTGACCGCTTCCGCCTACGGGACACACTGCAGTATCCTCCCGCTCCCAATCCGCCTCTTTCCCCGGAGTGTGGGCCGCCGATTTTCCCTTCCCTGCCTCCGACTCTATCCCCTGTCCTGCTTCCCCGCTCCCATACCAGCTCTGCGGTTCCTCCGTCTCCTCCAGAAAGGCAAAGATATTTTCCGCATTGGCCATACACCCGATTAACTCCGGCAGATACCGCCCCACCTGGAGGAACTGAAAGGAAAAGCTCCCGTACAGGCTGTAGATCGCCGTCAGGGCTCCCAGACTGGTTTTTCCCTGACCCACAAAGTAAATTCCCACCATGAGAAACGCCAGGGCGCACAGCAGATCAAATCCGCTGTTGCCGCCCTCCAGGCACGCGGTGTAGAGGATCTTCCGCCCGCTCTTTTTCGCAAAAATATGATTCTGCTCCACAAATTCCGCCACGGTCCTTTTACCCGCCGCGAACATTCTGGCCTGCTCCATGCCCTGCAAAAGATTGGAGAGCTTCTCCGTCATTTTTCCGTTGACCGCCGCCAATTCCCCGGCCACCCGCCGCATGGGCTTAATAAACACCCCGTTTTGGATCAGCATCAGCAAATTGATGCCCACCAGGCACAGGGTGACCTCCCAGCTTAGGATGAGCATGGGAACCAGATACACCGTCACCTGCAGAATGGGCGCCACCGTCCTGCGGAGCCTGGAACCGTAAATGCTGCCCATCTTTTCCAGGTCATAGGAAAGTCTGGACATGAACTCTCCGCTGTGATGCTCCTCATAATAGGCATAGGGAAGCCGGACCTCATGGGCATAGAGCAGCTTGCACAGCTTGCCGTAGGCCCGCTTTGCCTCCACATTGTAGACGATGGCGGCGGTGCGGTAGACAAGCATGGAGATTAATCCTCCCAGAATATTGCCCAGGATCACGCCCCGCATCCTGCGCACGTCCCCGGTCTGCGCCGCATCCACCACATTTTTCACCAGAAGAGAGGACATAACGGTAAACATGGCCCAGCAGGTACTCATAAAGAAAATGCCCGCCAGATACAGACCGCAGCGTCTGCCCATTACTTTCATGGTGCGCACGAATATCTTTAACAATCCCATCACGCCTCCTCCTTCCCGTACATGGATGCGTACACGCCCCCTGCCGCCAACAGCTCCTCATGAGAGCCGCTCTCCGCCACGGCCCCGTCCTTCAGCACCAAAATGGTGTCCGCATGGCGCACCGTAGACAGCCTGTGGGCGATGACCACGCAGGTCCTTCCCTGGGAAAGTCGCTCCAAAGCCTTTTGAATCTGCCCCTCCGTCTCCACATCCACGGCGGAGGTGGGCTCGTCCATCAACAAAACGGGCGCATTTTTTAAAAATGCCCTTGCAATGGAAATGCGCTGCCTCTCCCCGCCGGACAAAAGCACACCCCGCTCCCCCACCTTCGTGTCATACCCCTCGGGCAGTCCCATAATGAAATCATGGATGCCCGCATTCCTGCAGGCCTCCCTTATCTCCTCCTCCCCGGCCTCCCCACGGGCATAAGCCACGTTGGCCCGGATCGTATCCGGAAACAAAAACACATTCTGGGACACCAAGGCGATACGCTCTCTGGCCGACTCCACATCCCACTCCTTAAAGTCCCTGCCGTACAGCAGATACTTTCCCTCGTCAGGCCGGTAAAAGCCGCACAGAAGACGAAACACCGTGCTCTTTCCACCGCCGGAATCCCCCACGAAAGCCACGGTACGGCCCACGGGAATCCGAAAGGATAAATTTTTCAGCACGGGAAGCCCTTCGGAATAACCAAAGGAAACCCCCTCGAAGCTGACGGCGTCCTCCGCGGAAATCCCCTCAGTCTCGCTGCCGCTCTCCTCATCCTCCGCCCTCAGGATATCCTCCACCCTGCGGATGCACACCCAGTGCTCCCTGGCCTCCACAATGTCGAAGGGCAGTCCCACGAAAGCCTCCACAAACCTTCCCAAAATCAGAATAAAGGTCATCAGTCCCCCGATGCTTATGCTGCCGTTTACCACCAGAACATAGGCGTAGACAGCGCAGATAATATTGGGAAGCCACCCTAAAATACGGCGGATCAATATGGCATTGTTGGAGGTCCTGGTTCGTTTCTCCTCGTTCTCCACCAGCTCGTCCGCCGCCCGGCCAAGCTTTTCACCGAAATACTCCTCCGCCCCGAAGGCCCGCAGTACCAGAATACCGCTCATACAGTCCTGGGCGATCTCCGTGATTCGGTCGGTTTTCTGACGAAACACCTTCTTTAAGCTGGTGAGCTTCTTCACCACATAGTTGGTAATCCACAGCACAACCGGATAACAGACAAGCATCACCAGAAGAAGCCGCAGGCTCAAGCCCCCCACATAAACCGCATAGGTTGCCGCCGACACCGCTTCCTGGCAGACCGTGGGAAGATTTTCCCCCAAAAGCGCATCCGCCTCCGCAATGTCCGAATTCATCTTGTTGATCACCGTACCGGAACCGTTTTCGTCAAAATAGCGATACTCCAGCCCATAGAGCTTCTCTGCCACCATGGTCCGATACCGGACCTGTACCCGGAGACTGAAAAAGGAGGCCGCCAGGCTTTTCATAAAAGCCGCCAGAGCCCCCGCCGCCGTGAGAATCAGAAGGAACACCAAAAAGGAAGCGTATTCCACATCCGCCCCTGAAAGCAGTTGATCCACCGCCGTCCCTATTAACCGATTGCCCTCCACCACAGTCCTGGCCAGTATCCAGGACAGAACAAGCTCCAGAATAAACAGCGGCGAATACCGCAGCACACATCTCAAAAAAACATTTTTTCTCATGTGATAACCGAATCCTCCCCTGAGGCTGCCATGGCCTCCCGCATTTTTGCCAGACAGTCACCTGCTTTTTTGCAGCAAAAGCACACGGATGCCACGTCTCATGCCAATTCATTGTACAATAAAAAACGGTTTGATACAATGTGAAAATGGCCCCATCCGCCAAATTGGTTCCGATCCATGAAAGCCGACTCAAAAAATCTTCAAAAGCGCTTGGATTTCGTGGCTTCGGATATTCAGATTTCCGCTCATCAACTACCTGTTCTCTCCTTTTGTTTTCTGCAAAGAATAATCCCCGCAAGCAACAGTGCCGGAAAAACAATACCCGCCAGAATTCCCGTTTTCAAGTCGTCCCCCAATGCTCCCGATACCATTCCAACCAAGGTAGGCCCTCCTGAACATCCTATATCTCCGCCTAAAGCCAATAAAGCAAACATAGCTGTCCCGCCTTTTGGCAAAGCCGCCGACGCCTTGCTGAAGGTTCCCGGCCACATGATTCCCACTGACAGTCCGCAGACAGCACAGGCAAGCAGACTAAGCTGGCTGACAGGGAAAAGGGAGATTCCCAGATAAGACAGAATACACAGGCAACTGCTATAGACCATAAAGCGCTCCAAATGAATACGGTCCCCATACTTGCCATAAAACAATCTGGACATTCCCATTAAAACCGCAAACGCCATGGGCCCGGCCAAATCCCCCGCCGTCTTGGATATTCCAAGCCCTTTTTCCGCAAAGGGAGAAGCCCATTGGCTTACTGCCTGTTCGCTTGCCCCTGCGCATATCATCATCACAAACAAAATCCAAAACACTTTCATCCCAAACAATTCCTTTAATTCCAGTCCCGACTCGCCGTCCTCCAGCAATGGCACGATAGGAACCCTGGCAAAGACAAGAGCATTTCCGATCGGAATAAGCGCCCAGAACACTGCTAAAATTTTCCAGTTTTCTATACCTGCAGCGTGAAAAAACAGTGTTGAAATGATTATCACTCCCGCATGCCCCCAGCAATAAAAAGAATGAAGCATACTCATTGCCTTCTCCTTATTGTCAGAAGGGCACGCCTCCACAACCGGACTGACAAGAACTTCCAAAAGCCCCCCGCCAACGGCATAAATCATTACGGCAATCAGTATTCCGGCAAAGGGAGCCGGTAAAATATCCGGTAAAATGGTAAGAAGAACTAAGCCTGCGGCTGATAAAATATGAGCGGTAATCATTGACGCCCGATACCCTATTTTATCTACAAAACCGACTGAAACAAGATCAATCAAAAGCTGTATTCCAAAATTAAAAGTCACCAGCAATGTAATCTGAGAAAGCGGAATACGATACCTCCTCTGAAAGAACAAAAACAGCAGCGGTGTGAAATTGTTGACCACTGCCTGTACGATATATCCCACGAAGCAGGCCGCGATGGTTTTATCATATTGATTTTTCATTTCAATGCCTCCCAACAAATGAGATTATATCGCAAAACATATGCCAAGTCATTGCACATAATCGCACATTTATGGTACAATAAGACCATATTCAAGGCGGGAAAACACCGGATGCCCATCTGTATTGAGGGCGGGGCAACACAATACAATATCGGAAAAATTTATGAAAGAAGCTTCTCTATGGACATCTTGAAGATAACTACGGACGAAACTCTACGGGAAACCGTTTCACATGGAAACAGCGATTATCCTTTTGCCTACTATCCGGAAAACATCTGGCAATTTGACTTCCACCGGGTTGACTGGCACTGGCATCATGAGCTGGAATTCCTGTATGTGGCCGAAGGCGCCGCGCTCTGCCTGGCAGGAACAGATACCGTATATCTGCCGGAAGGCTGCGGCATATTTATCAACAGCGGTGTTCTTCACCGCTTTGAGGCACAATGCAGCACCTTCGCTCCCAATATTGTTTTTTCTCCAACTCTGTTAGCCCCTGAAAAGAGCTTTATTTATAAAAAATATATCAGCCCCGTAATACACTCATCTGTTCCATACCAGATTTTTAATCCGCATACCACATGGCAAAACCGTGTTCTTCAAATTTTATCACAAATATTTACCGTTCAGGAAACAGAGCAAAATAATGAGTTACGTACCGTTCAGCTTCTTTTTCAGCTTTGGGATGAATTGAATAATAATTTAAACTTAACCTACAGTTTCAAAGATCTTCGCCGCTTAAATCACAGACAGGCAAGTCTGCAGACGATGATGCAGTACATCCACGACCGCTATCGGGAAGCCATTACCCTTGAGATGATTGCGGCGTCCGCGTCTATCAGCAAAAGCGGGGCTCTGCATATTTTTCAGTCGGGTATCCACATTTCCCCGGTGGCCTATCTCATCCAGTACCGGCTGGCGCAGGCTGCCGAACAGCTCTATACGACACAAAAGCCGATTTCTGCCATTGCGGAAGAAACAGGTTTTGCAAGTTCCGGATATTTTTGCCGGAAATTTAGACAGCATTATCATATGAGCCCCAATGAGTACAGGCAAAGCAAAACCTGGCACCGGTCTTATTTGTGACTCCCAGTACCATGACCGGCAGAACAATGTCCGTCGGATTAAAAATTCGCCGTTCCTGTGGAAACTCCCATTCACCACAATATTATGCGTATCACGCCGCATATAAAAAGATGCAGGGGATAATAGACATAAAACAGCTTTCCCATCCCCTTAAAGGAACCCCTTTTCCCGTTATAAAGCCGTAAAAGAGGGATTGTCAGACAAGTGCCCAACTGGATTAACGCATATACCTTGTCAATAAATATAAAATACACAATTGCATACATCGCCGTCCATAACATCATATATATCATCTGCTTTTTGAAATTTCCTCTGTTTATGCCGATATACAGAATTGCCATAGTCGCAATGCAGCTCCAGTCCGACGGAAAGGTGACAAGGCAGACCGCCATTGCAACGCAGGACTTCTGCCATGTCTTCCACGATTTCTTATCATATATGTAAAGTAATACCAGCCCCCAGGCCAATGACCATGCCACCCCGGTCTGATTAAACACAGTAGTCCGGAATGGGATGAAAGGTATTCCAAAACAGAAATTATATGCAAAATGGGAGATTAAGGCTAACAGGAACAGCCTGAAAGCATACTTTTTCACATCATGGGTGTAATGGTATCCCTCGGCAACAAAAAACCACATGATCGGCGCCGTGACCCTCCCCGCAATATGAAATAAAATCACAAACCATTCTGTGGAATACCCCGGGAATATTGTCCATGTCAAATGGTCCAGCGTCATAGCCGCAATGGCTATCAGCTTCAGTTGGTTTGCGTTTAATCCTTTTTCCCTGTCTGTATATGGCATATTAAATCCTCCTCGCCTTTCCAGTCATGCTGATTTATGGTTTCCAATCTTTCAATGCAGCGCTGCGCCCAATCTATACAGGTTTTCATAAAGCAGCGGCCGAAGTCGGCAGTAAACTGCCAGTAAAGCGTCTGGACGGCTTCCCTGTCCGAACCGTAACTCTCTATACTTCCAGGGATCGACCCCATTTTCTGCAGATATGCCTCACAGTCCGCCTTAAACCGCCGGAGCATTTCGGCGCCTTGGGCAGACGACATATTCCCGCCAAAGAAAACCTTCATAAGGAAAGCGTTTTTAAAACGGGTGGCGTCTTCCCCGCTTCCTTGGGCAAGCCATTCCATAAACGCATTCCTTCCTGCTTCCGTAATAGAAAAAACCTTTTTATTGGGACGGTCCGACTGTATCACTGTTTCCCCGCTAATATAGCCCTTCTTCTCCAATTTTTTCAGTTCCAGATAAATATGGGTATTCTGAGCGTGCCAGAAAAACTGCAGGGATGATTCGAATGCTTTCGTCAGATCATATCCGCTCATAGGCCCATAATTCAAAAATCCCAAAATTCCAAAAGCCAAAGACATTTTTGCACCTCCTGTCAGAGTCGCTGTGCCGCAGTTCGAAAGTGTAACGTCTTTTCGGCGCATCTGTCATGAGAGATATCTTTCATTCTAAGTCCGCTCATAACAGATATTCCCAGGCGCCTTCCAGACTTTTCCGACCGTCCGCAACCTTTTCCATTCAACCCTTCGCATTTCTTATCCAAACTGTTAGTATAATTTTATATTAGTTTAAAATTATAATAAAGTCAAGCGTATGACAAACTCCAACCTGCTTTTCTGCCATGATACCCGCGGGCTATTGCGTTGAGACTCAACTGTCAGGCGTTCTCATACGATGTAGGCTTATCTCACCCCGAACAACAGTTCCACGAAGGTGGGAAGGAGCCAATAGCTCCTGTCCGTCAGGGTTTCCGCCTCTTCACAGGCCATCCGCCCCGGCTGGAGCCACAGCTTAAGACAGCTTTCGGAGTTGACAAAAAAAACTTCTTTTCAGGCTTGGCTTCTATTACTATCGGTGTTATCATACAAATAACAGCCACTATTACTTTCGTTTAAGATCCGCAAAAACAGATCAAAAGGACACCATATGGGACAGACAACAAATCAAATGGCTCTGGAATTCTTTTGTAAGCTCATGGAAGAATGGAAGGACAGCCGGAAAAGGAAGAAGATGATAACAGGAGCCGTTATTGTAATCCTCGCTACCCTTCTGGGGGCGGCATTGGGGGTAACGGCCTATTATAACGGGTGGCTTGGATAAAATTTACGGAGACAATATACCATGGAGATAGAGAAATCAACCCAAGAAAAGACGTGCAGGAAAAAATGGATAACTATAGTGTCGGCTTATTCGATCCTGTATACTGCAATTACCCTGTTAAACAGTATCTTGTACCTTGGCAGCGGTATTTACGAGGACCCCAGCGGCAACTGGCATGAGTTGGACCGGGCCATTATTCTTTTGATCGGTGTTACGGCCTTTGAGCTGTGTACCTCTTTGCCCGTTAAGCCCTTGATTTTAAGATATATTATCGCGTATGTGCCGTCGCAGTTATTGGCATTCGCCTATGTCTGGTTCAGCGGATTGCGGGAAGAATTGGCGAAAACGGCCTATAGGGACATCTGGATTAACTTTACCGGCCTTTTTGTACTGTTATGTATTGTCCACACTGTCGTCAGCATTCGCAGGAAAAAGAGAAACATTTCCAGGTAGACCTTCAAGGCGGAGGGCTTTCCGGAGGACGCGGGAGTCTTCTGCCGGCTGGAGGAGCCCACCCCTATATTGAAAAGCAGGCCATGAATCAGTGGATTACCAAAAGGCAGACAGCGGAGGATATCATACGCACCTATTCACAGTTCTTCCCTTCTAAAGAGCAGAGCTCCCAGCACCGGAACCACCACAATGACAGGAAATACATACCGGACATTCACCACAGGCCCCAAGAGCAGCGTTCCCAGGTAACACAGCGGACACAGGGCGATCAACAACCCCCTTCTGCTCCTTAAAAAGCAAAAGCTCAGAGCCGACAGCGCCAGCGCCCAACAGTAGAGAGCCGGCTTAAAGAGATTGGACAGCACCGGCCAGCGATAAAAGCTATTATTGCTGACAATCTCTTCCAGGGCCCGCTCCAGACCGGGCAGCTTTGACTCGTTGGCTATTCCCTCCGGAAAGAAATAGGATTCCGAAGCGTTGAAGGTAAAGAGAGCTCCCTTTCGCTCCTCCAGACCCACCCCCAGATTCTCCGCCCAGGTCACATCGCACAGAGACCAGTACCCGGCCGTAAGGCAAAGGAAGGCGTCCAGGAATTCGTTGGGATAGCGCTTCCCGAAAACCGCCCAGGCCTTCCACACATCGGACATATGCCCTTCCCAGGCCTCCTTGAAGTTCAGATTCGTCACCTGTATTTTCACCGTGTCCGCGATAGACGGATTATAATCCTGCCAGGCGCTACGCACCACAAACCGTTCCAGCAAGGCGGCGCTCTCCGGGTCCAGAGCTTCTCCGTGGTAATGGCCCACCCGGGCGAACTGCTGCATCGGCACGCTGTACTTCTCCGCGTCGCTGCCCTCCTGCCAGGCTCCGCAGGCCAGTTTAATGCCTGCCGTCAGCAGACTTCCTCCCAGAACCAGACAGACTCCCACAAGAAGCGCCCGAAGCTTCTCCTTCTTTGGCGCAAGGGCTGCCCAGCACAGTCCAAAGACCACCATGGCATACACGGCATTGTTGCGAAACACCGTCATCAGGCTTCCCTCCAGCAGAATCACTACATCCAGCCATCCTCCTCCCCAACGGAAATAAAAGCGCTCCACCAAAAACAGCACGAAGATCAGAAACAGAGCCGCAAAGATCACGTCCTTTGTGACGGACACCGCCAAAACGGAACAGTAGGGAAAAATACCGTAAAACAGCAGCGCCAGAGCTAACGCCCATCTGCTTCTACACAGACGATATATCATGGCACAGGAATAGGCCAGCGCCCCGGAGAGCACCAACATCTGAAACAGGCTGTAGCAAGCCATCCCTGTCTCCATGGAGCCGCAGGCTCTGCCAATGTGAAAGGCCACCCACAAAAGCCAGGTGTGAGCCAGAGGATGGTGACTGTTGAAGCCGTCCGGCGTCCCCTGGGCCTGAATGGACTGTATATTGAAGTCATAGGCCATCACCGAGGGATAATAAGCCAGAAATACCGGTATAAAGCACAGAAATATAAAACCCCAGGAACAAAAGAAAATTTTTCTGCCGCTCCACCTTCCCTGCTCTCCTGCGCTCTCCTCAACCGGTCTCCCTTCCCGCCTCCGGCAAAGTCCATCAAACAAGGCATAAGTCACAGGAAAGACCACTGCGGACAGGGCCAAGGCCTGCAGCAGCAGCCAGGCCTTTCCCCGAAATCCGGAATCCGTCATTGCGTGAAACCTAAGCTGACTGCCCATCACCAGGGAAAGAGAAAGGACGTAAGCCGCAGTCCCCCCATAGAGCGCTCTGCGCCGTAACTCCCGTCTGTCCTCCACCCTTCGCAGCTTTGCCGCGCACCCCCGCAGCATGGCGAAAATCACCGCCAATGCCGCTGCGGACAACAGACTGTTGGAAAACAGGGGGCCGGCGGCCAAGGAACACACATAGTTCAACCCTTTCAGACCTGCAAAGGAAAGCGCCAGGAGGAAAAAATAATCTTTCTTCAAAACCCATACCCATCTGCGCGCTGCGGCGCGCCTGCAAAATCGTTGAATACGCATTTTTATCCAACTTACGTTTTTACCGGATCCAGCCCCAGGCAATGGCCAGGTATTCCCCCAGGAAATACATTCCCCTCAGCCAGATCAAAAGAACCGTCCCGCCAAAGGGAAGGGCCAGGTCACGCCGCTCCCTCAGACTCCTCCTGCCCATGTCCAAAATCACACAGACGAGCAGGGCCATGGTTCCGAAGGTGGCCCGGTCCGGATAATGGGGAGACAAAATCATGGCTCCCCAGGACAGAAGCGCACAGCACAAGAGCGCCATGCTACGCCGGCCCAGTGGCAGCTTTAGAACACATACACCGATTACAAGTACGGCGGCGGCAAGCAAAAGAACGGGAAACAGATACTCCAAAGCCGCCCTGCTCTCATAGTACCCCCGCAAAAACAAACGCCACAAAATCCCGTACTGATTCTCCGGCACCTGTTCGTTTCTCACAAAATTTCCCGGGGCAAGCACCACAAAAGCGCTTCCCGCAAAGCTTGCAAGACAGCCAAGAATCATCCACACAGAAGGCCTACGGCCCTTTCTCCACAGCCAGGCAGTGACCGCCGCGCTCACCAGACAGACCGCGGGTCCCATGTTTTCATTGCTCCAGCCTGCCAAAAGGCCCAGGGGCAGGATCCACACCGTGATGCCGGGCAGCCGCCTGAGCGCACCCTGGGCGGCCCCGCCGCTCTCTCCGGGCAGCTCCCTCAGATAGCAGTGAAGATAGAGAAAAATAAATACCGTGATATAGAGATAGTTGGCGGCCCCCGCCTGCCAGAACATACTCATCTTCCAGTTTGCATTCAGGCCAAGGAGCATGGCCGTGCAGGCGAATAGAGCGCACGCTCCTCCGGACCACTCCTTTTTGGGACAGTCCCCGGCCCCCATAGGACCCGGGGCGCCACCGGGCTGTATGCCCCTCAGGCAGCCCCCGGCAAGACAGATCACCGCCGCCAGCAAAAACGTGACCAGCACATTGCAGATATCCGCCGCCCTTTCCCCGGTCAGAAGGATCATCTGCAAAAGCCCATGGGTCATGCTCCTGCCGCCCCAATTGTTATAATGCCAGATCTGCGCCTCTACGATATCCCGCAGATTCTCCACCGGCTCCTCCGCGGCAAGCCTGGTGGCATACCACAGGTCATCCATCATAAAGGGAATTTCCCTGTGAACCGCATATATAACGGCTCCGGACAGTAACAAAAGGAGACAGACTGCCGGTCCTATCAGACGCTTTCCCGCTTTTCCCACCATCTCTCTTTTCATCCCAATTTCATATTTTTGATACGGTCTACCGCTTCCACCGTGTTCTCATAGCTCCCAAAGGCAGTCAGCCTGAAATAATGCTCGCCGCTGGGTCCGAAGCCGGACCCGGGGGTCCCCACCACCTGCACCTTCGAAAGCAGGACGTCAAAAAATTCCCAACTGGTCATTCTCTCCGGCGCCTTCAGCCAGATATACGGCGCGTTGACTCCGCCCGATACGCAAAACCCCGCACCCTTGAGCCCCTCCAGGATATAGCGGGCATTGTTCATATAGTATGCCACCTGTTCCTTAAGCTGCCGGCGTCCCTCCTTAGTATACACGGCCTCCCCCGCCCGCTGCACAATATAGGGCGCCCCGTTGTACTTGGTGCCGTGCCTCCTTGCCCAGAGGGCATGAAGGGACACATCCCCCGACTTCAGCTCCTTAGGAACCACGGTAAATCCCAGACGCAAACCGGTAAATCCCGCATTTTTGGAGAAGGAACGGAATTCTATGGCGCAGGCTCTCGCCCCCTCGCACTCGTAGATACTGTGGGGCACGTCCTCCTCGGAAATATAGGCCTCATAGGCCGCGTCATAGAGAATGACGGCCCCCACCCTGTTGGCATAGTCCACCCACTCCTGAAGCTGCCCCTTACGGACGGCCGCTCCGGTGGGATTGTTGGGGAAGCACAGATAGATCAAATCCGGCGTCCTGCGGGGAAGCTCCGGGGCAAATCCGTTCTCCTCCCTGCAGGGCATATAGATCACATTGCTCCAGGTCTCCGTATCCCGGTCATAGACTCCCGTTCTGCCCGCCATGACATTAGAATCCACATAGACCGGATACACCGGGTCGCAGACCGCCACAAGGTTGTCCAGGCTGAAGATCTCCTGGATGTTTCCGCAGTCACACTTGGCCCCGTCGGAGATAAATATTTCATCCGCGCCGATATCACAGCCCCTTGCCCTGTAGTCCTGCTCTGCGATGGCCGTCCTCAGAAACTCGTACCCCAGATCGGGGGCATAGCCGCGAAAAGCGGCCTCCTCCCCCATCTCCTCCACCGCACCGTGGAGAGCCTCGATAATGGCGGGGGCCAGGGGCTGGGTCACATCCCCGATCCCCAGGCGGATAATCTTCGCCTCCGGATGCGCCTCGCCGTAGGCCCTCACCTTCTTTCCGATGGTGGAAAACAGATAGCTGCCGGGCAGCTTTAAATAATTTTCGTTTATCTTAAACATCGACTTCTCCTTCAAATACGATTTCCGCAGGTCCTGTCATGTACACCTGATTGCTCTTTCTGTCCCACTGAATCTGCAGTTCTCCTCCCAACAGTTTAACAGTTATCTCCTCTCCCGTCAAACCGTTCAAAACACAGGCCGCCGCCACAGCGCAGCATCCCGTGCCGCAGGCCAAGGTCTCCCCGCTGCCCCGCTCCCAAACCCTCATAAACACGGTTTTTTCATCCAAAATCTCCACAAATTCAGTATTGGTTCGGTTGGGAAACCTCTCATGGTTCTCAAACAAGGGCCCGATGCGCTCCAAATCCAACTGTTCCACATTTTTGGCAAAAATCACGGCATGAGGATTTCCCATGGATACGCAGGTCATCCTGTACTCCCTTCCGCCTGCGGCGATAGGTTCGTCCACCACCCGCTCCCCGGAAGCCTTCACCGGAATTTCCGCGGGCTCAAAGGCCGGACTGCCCATGTTGACCCGCACCTCTGTCACCCTTTCCCTGCCCTTCCCGGGCTCTGTCATAAGCTCCAGCTCCTTTACCTTACCGCAGCTTACCACCGTGATCTCCTTTTTGTCGGTGAGACCCTTGTCATACACATATTTTCCCACGCAGCGAATACCGTTACCGCACATCTCTCCCCTGCTTCCGTCCGCATTGTACATCTCCATCTCAAAATCTGCCTCGCCGCTTGCCCGGATGAAGATCACCCCGTCGCCGCCAACGCCGAAGTGCCTGTCGCTGAGCCTTTTTGCCAGCGCGGGCCGCTCCTCTGGGGGAATATCCTCCCTCTCCCCGTCTATATACACATAGTCGTTTCCACATCCCTGCATTTTCGTAAATCTCATGCCAACCTCCCTGTCGCAGCCTGGCTGCGAGCCTTATAACCTCTTCTCACGCTACCCCCATGTCACAGCCTGGCTGTAAGCAATGGAATATCTTCTCACGCTAACCCCCATGCCAAAGAAAGGCGCTCTTACCCTGCCGTAAGAACACCCTTGTCCTGTAATTTATCATAAAACCCACCGCGTGTATTGTCAAGAAAAACTTTGCCCGCAAAACTATCAGGCATAATCCCGCCCGCCCGCGCATATTCTTTAGTAACAAAATATCCTTAAAAAGGTTCTAAGGAGCATACCGATGAGCGCAAAAACCAAAATTGTCGTACTCCATATGAAGGAATTGATCTATACAGGCATCTTCGCTGCACTTGGAATCCTGTTCCTGGTGCTGCTGATCCTGATGTTTCTGCCTGGCAAAAAAGACAAGACAAACGCCCCTGCCGAAGGTGAGGAAAGCTCCGGTGCCGACACCGCCGCTACGTCCTCGGAGTCCATCTACATACCCGGCATTTACACCACAGAGCTGGTGCTGGGAGGGCAGACAGTGGATGTGGAGGTCATTGTGTCCTCAGACGCCATAACGAGCGTCAATCTGGTCAATTTGAGTGAGAGCGTCACCACCATGTATCCTCTGCTGCAGCCCACCTTCGACTCCATATGCGGCCAGATTTACGAGACCCAGTCCCTGGATCAGGTATCCTACACATCGGAGAGCAAGTATACCTCTTTGGTGCTTTTGGAGGCCATCAAAAACTCTCTGGAGAAAGCCACCAAGGGCAAGAACCCCTCCGGCGGAAGCTCGGGAAATACCTCCCAGGGAAGCGCTCCTCAGGGGAATACCTCTCCGGAAAACGCCTCCCAGGGAAGCCCCGCCCAGGGGAATACCACATCTGACGGCGCTGCGGCAGAAAATCTCCCTTCCGGGAACACTCCCTTGGAAAACGCGCCTCAGGGAAATACCGCCCTGGAAGACGCACCTCAAAACGCTCCCGGGGGAGACGGAGCCCCTCAGGGGAATACGGCCGCAGGAGAAGCGCCCCAGGAGAGCACTCCCGCCTCCTGATCCTTGGCAAGTCGGTAATACACACATTCTTTCATTAAACAGGGCAAGGTTTATCCGCCGCAAATATGCGGCGGATAAACCTTGCCCTGTAACATTACAGGCTGCATTACAGTCCCTTGAGCTGCTCCAGCCAAATCCTCGCGCAGGCGTCGGAGGGCATACGCAGATCTCCTCTGGGAGACAGGGCCACGCTTCCCACCTTGGGCCCGTCGGGCAGGCAGGAACGCTTGAACTGCTGGGCAAAGAACCGACTGTAAAAGGTTTTCAGCCATTTTAAGATTGTCTCCTCATCGTACAGTCCCCGAAAGGCCAATCCCGCCACCCGGTACACCTTGGCAGGTTCAAATCCGCACCTGAGCATATAGTACAGGAAAAAGTCATGAAGCTCATAGGGCCCCACCAAATCCTCCGTCCTCTGAGCGATAACCCCGTCCACCGGAGGCAAAAGCTCCGGACTCACCGGCGTGTCCAGAACATCCACAAGCACCGCCTTCAGTTTATCGTCCCCGCAGGTATCCGCATAGTATTGCACCAGATGCCTCACCAGAGTCTTGGGAACCCCCGCGTTGACCCCGTACATGGACATATGGTCCCCGTTGTAGGTGGCCCACCCCAGGGCCAGCTCGGACATATCTCCCGTCCCGATCACCAGACCGTTACACTGGTTTGCAATGTCCATCAGCACCTGGGTGCGCTCCCTGGCCTGTCCGTTTTCATAGGTCGCGTCGTGAGTCTCCATATCCTGCCCGATATCCGCAAAATGCCTTGTAACAGACGCCTTGATATCCACCTCCCGCAGAGTGGCCCCCAGGGTTTTCGCCAGCTTACAGGCATTATCATAGGTGCGGTCCGTGGTGCCAAAACATGGCATGGTCACCGCCACAATCCCCGTCCTGTCAAGCTTCATCATATCAAAGGTCCGCATGGTCACCAACAGCGCCAGCGTGGAATCCAGGCCCCCTGAGATCCCCAGCACCGTCGTTTTCATTCCGGTATGCCCCAAACGCTTCTTCAGCCCATAGGCCTGGATGGAAAGGATCTCCTCGCATCTCTTGTCCCGTTTGGCGTCGTCCGTAGGCACAAAGGGCATACACTCAAACTTTCTCTCCAATGAAGTCTCCTCTATCTCCAGCTTAAAGGGCATCACCTCATAGGTAAGCTCCGGCTCCCTGCCGAAGGTGCTCATACGACGGCGTTCCCCGATAATCCTGTTTACATCGATATCGGCGTAGACTGTCTCCCCCTCAAAACGCTTGGACTGTGCCAGGACGATTCCGTTCTCGGCGATCATATTGTGTCCCCCGTAAACCAAATCCTGGGTGGATTCCCCCTCTCCTGCCGAAGCATAGATATATGCGCACAGAAGCCTTCCGCTGACGGACTTGATTAAAAGCTCCCGGTACTCGTCCTTTCCCACGGTCTCATTGGAGGCAGAGAGATTTGCCAGCACCGTAGCTCCCATCAGCGCATGATTTGTACCGGGGGGATTCGCCACCCACAGATCCTCACAGATCTCGCAGGCCACCGTCAGCCCGGGCACATTGATGCATTCAAACAAAAGATTTGTGCCAAAGGGAATCTCCCTCCCATCCATGCAGTAGGTGACTACCTGACTGTTGCCCGGTGCAAAATGCCTGGCCTCATAGAACTCCGCATAGGCGGGAATGTTGGCCTTGGGCGCCATCCCCAGGATCTCCCCGTCCTGCAGCACCGCCGCCACATTGTAAAGCTTCCCCTCCCGTTCCACGGGAAGACCCACCGCCACCAGCGCGTCCTGTCCCTCGGTGGCCTTTGCCACCCTCCGCAGAGCCTCCAGGGCCTCGTCCAGAAGCAGCTTCTGCCGGAACAAATCCTCACAGGTGTATGCGGTCAGACACAGCTCGGGAAAGACAATAATCTTCGCGCCCTTCTCATACGCCTCCTGCAGCTTTTCACACACTCTCTCCGCATTGTACGCCGGGTCCGCCACCTTAATCTCGGGGGTGACTGCCGCTACCTTGATAAACCCCTGTCTCATAGATCTCCCTCAACTCCTCCACACTGAAAGTATAATTTGTATTGCAGAAGTGACAATTCACCTCGATCTCTTTGCCTTCCTCTATCATAGACTCCAGCTCGTCCTTTCCCAGGCCCGCCAGCACCTTCCCCACCTTTTCCCTGCTGCAGTTACAGTGAAAGCACACCGGCGTCCTCTCCGTGAATTCCACGGAAAATCCCTCCAAAAGAAGCTCCAGTATCTGTTCCGGCGTGCGTCCCATGTCAAGCAGCTCCGTCACCGAATGGATCTTCTCCAGATTTTGCTCCAGTTGTTCCGTTACGGCTTCCTCCGCAAAGGGCATCAACTGAATGATAAATCCCCCTGCCCTGCGCACCGTGTTGTCCCTGTCCATGAGCACCCCCAGCCCTACGGAGGAGGGAATCTGCTCTGACGCCGCAAAATAATAGGTCAGATCCTCCGCGATCTCACCCGTCTGCAGCTCAGTCTGCCCCACATATGGGTCCTTTATTCCCATATCCCGGATGACCTTTAGGCTGCCTCCGCCCACTGCCCCCGCCACATCCAGCTTTCCGTTTGGCTTGGCGGGAAGAATGACATCCGGCACATTGGCATAGCCCTTCACATTGCCCCGGGAATCGGCGGTGACGGTGAGCCCCCCCATGGGCCCGTCCCCCTTGATCTGCAGGGTGATCAAATCCTTTTCCCCTTTCAGCATGGCCCCCATCATCACGCCCCCGCAGAGTGCTCTCCCCAGGGCCGCCGTCACCACAGGGCTGGTATTGTGCGCCTGCCTTGCCCGCTCCGCCGTCTCCCTGGCGGTACAGGCAAAGGCTCTGATTTGTGCGTCCGCCGCCGTGGCACGGACCATATAATCCTTCTGTTCCTCCATCACTTTCCCTGCTCCCTCGCTATCACGTAAATTCTCTCGCTGACCTCGGTCACATCCTCCCCGGTGTCCGCGTCAAACATCCTTACAAGCTTCATGCCGGCCCGCTCCACCAGCCTTTTCATCTGCTCCTTCGTGTAACCCCTCTGGAGATGCGTCTCTGTGAAGCGCCTGAAAAACTCGCCCTTCTCCCGCACAAACACCGTCACATCATACTCGTTTATGCCTGTCTCCCGGTCAAAATAGTTTTCCCAGATAAAGCTGCATTCCTCTCTGCTCTCCGCTATGGTGGCGTCCCCGATAATCTCCCGGTACTTATAATCGGTATTAAAATCAAACACAAAGATTCCTCCGGGATAGAGATAATTGTTCACCAAAGAAAAGACCTGCTCCAGCTCCTGCTCCTCCAGAATATAATTCAGAGAGTCGCAGACGCTCACCACAGTCCCCACCGTGCTGTACAGCTCCAGCTCCCGCATATCCTGTTGCAGATACAAAATCCGGGAACCGCTCTCCTGCCGCCTGTTCATGGCGATATTCAACATTGACGCGGAGCTGTCCACACCGATCATATCATACCCCTTCCGGTACAAAAGCTCCGTGAGCACCCCCGTGCCGCAGCCCAAATCCAACACCAGATTTCTTTCCGACTCCAGGGCGTCCCCGGACTCTCCTCCGGGAACGGACACGCCGTACTTCTCTATCATATCCGCAATCATTCCGCACCATTTTTCATAGGGCGCATTGTCCATAAAGGTATCGTACACGACGGCAAAATCAGAGTATGCCTCCCGCCGCCCATCCTCTGTTTTTCCCATACTTCCTCACATTCCGTTTACATGGAACCAAGGGCCCCGAACACGCCCATACTGCCCACGCCCATAATAATTCCCGCCAGGATCACACCCAAGAGCACCGCCGTCACACTGGATTTAAAGTCCATATCCAATAGGCTGGCCGCCAGCGTCCCCGTCCACGCCCCGGTGCCGGGCAGCGGAATTCCCACAAACAGAAGAAGGGCCACAAACAATCCCCTGCCGGCCTTTTCCTGCAACTTCGCTCCTCCCTTGTGCCCCTTTTCCAGACACCAGGAGAAGAACTTTCCGATGACAGGCTTATCCGCGCCCCACTCCAGCACCTTTCTGGCAAAGAGGAAGATGATGGGCACGGGAAGCATATTCCCCAGCACGCAGACGATGTAGCTGGGCAGAAGGGGAAGCCCAAACCCCACAGCAATGGGAATCGCCCCTCTCAGCTCAATCAAAGGCACCATGGATACCAAAAAGATAATTAAGTATTTCTGCAGCATATAAAACTCCTTTTCCTGTAAAAATTATTTTATTTTCCTTCCAGAATCTCCCCCAGAGCCGCCGTCAGAGCATCCATCTGTGCGTCGGTTCCCACGCTGATGCGCAGAGAGTTGCCGATTCTCGGCTTATCCCAGTAGCGCACATAGATATCCCGTTCCCGCAGCTTCTCAAAGATCTCCCGGGCAGGTACGGTTTTGTGGGATGCAAAGATAAAATTGGCAGAAGAATCCGGAAAAGTAAAGCCCAGCTCTGACAAGGTCTTTTTCGCCCGCTCCCTGGTGGCCACGATTTTGTCCCTGACCTCTTTGAAATAGGCGTCGTCTTGCACCGCCTCCGCCCCAAGGATTTGCGCCGGCAGATTCATGGTGTAGGAATTAAAGGAAAACTTCACATCGTTGAGATAGCGGATCAGCTTCTCATTCCCTATGGCAAATCCCACCCGCAGCCCCGCCAGGGCACGGGATTTGGAGAAGGTCTGCACAATCATAAGGTTTTCATATTTCTTCAAAAGCGGAATGGCGCTCACTCCGCCAAAATCAATATATGCCTCATCCACAATCACAATCACTTCTCTGTTGGCTCTCACGATCTCCTCCACCGTCTCCGTCCCCTCTAAAAGGCCCGTGGGAGCGTTGGGATTGGGGAAAATAACTCCGCCGTTTGGCTGTCTGTAATCCCCGGGACGAATGTGCCAGTTCTCGTCCAGGCCGCAGGTCCGGTAAGGGATTCTGTAAAGCTCCGCCCACACGTCGTAAAAGGAATAGGTCACATCCGGAAACAGAATGGGACGGCCGCTGTTGAAAAAGGTCAAAAAAGCCAGGGCAAGCACATCGTCGGAGCCCACCCCCACAAAGACCTGCTCCTTTTTCACCCCATAATAGGCCGCCAAAGCCTCCGCCAGAGGCGCCGCGCCGGAATCCGGGTAAAGCCGCAGGGCGCTGCAGTCTAGCTCCGCCGCCAGTCTGGCCACGCCGGGGGCCGGGGGATAGGGACACTCGTTGGTATTCAGCTTGATAATATTCTCCCCCTTAGGCTGCTCCCCCGCCACATAGGGGACCACCCTTCGCACATTGTCTTCCCACTCCATAGTCTTCCTCATTTCCGCGCTCTTAACCGCGCTCATATGTCTTTGGCCATGTCGATTCGCATTTTTCTCTGGCCAAATCCGCTCTGCTTTTGTCTTTGACCGACATCACCTTTTTGTCTCTGACCGATGCCGCTTTGCTTTCTTCTTTGGATCATGTGCCCAACCGGGCCAGAGCCTCCCGGAAGCCTTCAGCCTCTCGCTCCATATGAAGGGCTTCATAGCACCGAATCAGCCCCTCCAGAGGCTGCGCCTCCCCCGCCGCCTTCTTTAACACCGGGGCCGTCTCGTATGCGGCATTATAATACCAGACTGCCGCCTCCTCGTAATCCCACCGATCCTCGTAGAAGCGCCCCAACTCACAACAAATTTCGGAGCAGCCCTCCTCGGCGATAATCTTTGAAACATATTTGAAAAAATCGACGACGTCTCCCTCCAGCCTGGCCGCCCTTGCCGCCACCAGACAACTCTCCAAAATCTCCTCCGGACTTCGTTCCACATCCGCTGCAGATCTCTTGAAAAACTCCCGGGCCGCCCGGAACGCCTCCTCATCCCCCGCCAGAAAAAGCTCCCTGGCATACAGATTGTGCAGCCTCTTGGACAGGCGCATCCCTCCCGCAGTCTGTTTTTCGAAGACCTTCAGATCCCGTCTGCCGTGACTCTCCTGGGGCATATGAGTGATCACGATATCGCTGTCAAATACCAAAGGAGTCAAGCGCACCGCCTCATGGACGGGCCCCTCCCAAACAAAATCTCTTTTTCTCTTAAACAGCTTGGGCCGATACTCCTGGTCATAATTATAGACCGAACCAAACCTAAGCTGATTGCCGTATTTCATCTGTACGATCTCAATCTCGGGCAAAAGCGTCTCCTTCAGCGCCAAAAAACGCGCCCGGTTTTCCTCGTCCAGCACCTCGTCAGCATCCGCGGAATAAATATATTCCATGCGGGCCTTTGAAAATGCGAAATTGCGGGCCGCAGAGAAATCGTCCGTCCACACGAAATCATAGATTTGATCCGTGTACGCCGCAGCGATCTCCTTCGTCCGGTCGGTGGATCCTGTGTCCACCACAATCACCTCGTCCGCCAAATCCGCCGCGCTGTCCAGGCATCTGGCCAGCACCTTCTCCTCGTTTTTTACAATCATACAGAGGGAAATCGTTATCATTCTTCCTCTCATTCCGCCGTGCATTCGGCATTGTGCTCTACAAAACCTTGGACAAAAATTCCTGCAGCCTGGGACACTTGGGGTTGTTAAAGAATTCCCGGGGGTCGTTTTCCTCCATGATATTGCCCTCGTCCATAAACACTACCTTCGTGCCCACCTCTCTGGCAAATCCCATCTCATGGGTCACCACCACCATGGTCATGCCGCTCTCCGCCAGTTCCTTCATAACCTCCAGCACCTCTCCCACCATCTCGGGATCCAGGGCGGAAGTCGGCTCGTCGAACAACATCACTTTGGGATTCATCGCCAGGGAACGCACGATGGCGATTCTCTGCTTCTGACCGCCGCTTAAGGAGGCGGGGTACGCGTCCGCCTTCTCCGAAAGTCCCACCCTTTGGAGAAGCTTCATAGCGCTCTCCTTCGCCTCCTCTTCCCCCATAAGCTTCAGCTTCA
This sequence comes from uncultured Lachnospiraceae bacterium, assembly GCA_949948715.1. Taxonomy (GTDB): domain Bacteria; phylum Bacillota; class Clostridia; order Lachnospirales; family Lachnospiraceae; genus Acetatifactor. The sequence continues at coordinate 80,726 of CATLGW010000002.1, forward strand.
CCGGGGCCAGGGTAATATTCTGCAGAATCGTCAGATTGTTAAACAGATTAAAATGCTGGAAGACCATGCCCATGTGCCGTCTGATCTCGTTGATATCCGCCTTGGGCGCCGTAATATTTTGTCCGTCGAACCAGATCTCTCCTCCTGTAGGCCGCTCCAGCAGGTTCAGGCAGCGCAGGAAGGTACTCTTTCCGGAGCCGGAGGGCCCCACCACCACGATTTTTTCCCCGGGATGAATATGATAGTTCACGCCCCGCAGCACATGGTTTCCTCCAAACTTCTTGTGCAGTTCCTTAATGATTATCACTTCTACGCAGCCTCCTCTCCAGCATTCCTAACAGAATGGTCAGGATCTTTATAATGACAAAATAGATTAACGCCGCGCCGATTAAGGGAGTGAAGGCGTCAAACAGCGTGGAGGTCATCTGATTGGACACCCGGGTCAGATCGCTCAAACTCACATACCCCACAATGGCGGTCTCCTTGATCAATACGATAAACTCATTGCCCAGGGGCGGCAGGATATTTTTGAAGGCCTGGGGCAGCACAATATAGCGCATGGTCTGCACCTGGTTCAGCCCCAGGCTCCTCCCGGCCTCCGTCTGCCCCTTGTCCACAGCCAGAATTCCGGCTCTGACTATCTCAGCCACATAGGCGCCGGAATTGATGCCAAAGGTGATGCTGGCCACCAGAATGCCGTTATGGCAGCTCTTTAACACCACAAACCACATGATCAAAAGCTGCAGCACTGAGGGTGTGCCCCGAATGATGTCTATGTAGATATTTGCTATGCGGGATAACACAGTTGGTTTTCCGTTGTCCCTTGCGGAAAGCTTCATAAAGGCGATCAGCGTACCGATTACAATACCCAAAACGGCGGCAAAAATCGCCACCTGCATGGTCACCCCCAAACCATTTAAATAGATCCGCCATCGATCCTTCTCAATGAACGCGGCATCTATGTGCCGCCAGACAGACTCAAACCACTCCATGCTCCGCTCCTCACTTTTCTCTTAAATGCTTATATATGGTAAAATTCCCCATTGCTTATACAATAGGACATATCTTTGTCATTGTACCAAAAAGAGGATAAAGGCACAAGCCGTTATCCTCTTTTTTGGTAAGATTTAGAAACATTTAAGTACTCTGTCCCAACCGTTATGTAAGAATCCCGTAAATCCCCGCCTTACTTCGTTTCCTCGATGTACTCGGCCACCAGAGCGTCAAAGGTGCCGTCCTCCTTGAGCTTAGCCAGAGCATCGTTCACCTGAGTCAAAAGCTCGCTTCCCTTGGGCAGCGCGATAGCGTAATACTCCTTCTCAAACTCAAACTGAACGCCGTCCAAAGCCTTAATCTGTCCCGCAAAATTGCTCTCAAATACCAAAGCGGGATTTTTGTCGATGATCACTGCCTCCACCCGGCCGTTGACCAGATCGTTGACCGCGTCCACCATCTTGTCATAGCGGCTTACCTGGGCATTCTCCACATCATCCGTGGCGATAAAGTCCCCTGTGGTGCCGAGCTGAACACCGATGGTCTTGCCTGCCAGATCCGCCATGGTAGCAATTTCGGAATCGGCCGAAACCACCACATACTGCAGTGCCTCATAATAGGAATTAGAGAAATCCACGGACTGAGCGCGCTCCTCATCCACTGTCATGCCCGCGATGGCCACGTCCACCTTGCTGCCCACGGCGGCAACCAGGGCGTTAAACTCCATGTCCTGTATCTCCACCTCCAACCCCATCTTCTCGCCGATGGCCTTGATCAGCGCAATGTCGAATCCCTCGGGAGCTCCGTCATCCCCCAGATACTCAAAAGGCGGGAAAGCGGCGTTGGTTCCGACGATGAGCTTTCCCTCCTCCAATGTCGCAGACGCCCCCCCTGCAGGCTTATCTCCGCATGCGGTCAAAGCGGCTGCGCACAAAACCGCTGCCAGTACAAGTGCAATTACCTTTTTCATAATTTTCCTCCTCATTCTTTTCACCCTGAAGAAAAATCTTCCTGAGTTTATCTTTGAATCGGCTTTAATATAACACTTTCCCACGCAAAAGTCAACCTCGCCAATGGATCCACAGCAATGTCAGCCAAAAGGAAACGACAATATAAGGCAGAAAGGCAACCGGGACCTTTAGATTTCCGTCCCTTCCGATATTGCGGTGAAAAAGCTGCACCAGAAAAAGAAACAAAAACGCCGCAGCCATCTGAAGCAGATACTCTCTCATTCCTCCCCCAAAAGCTCCCAGCATCAGCGCACAGGCACAGAACGCATACACATCCGCCCTGCCGTAGCATCTGTCAAACAAAAACCTCTGAAGTAGAAAGAAGCAGGAGAGCTGCCGCCAAAGGACCAGATCAAAATCTACGGACGCAAGCAAAAGAAGCGTCCCCAAGATCAAAACTCCCCACCAGACATAATCGTACACCCTGCGGCATCTCATATCCGTAAAACAGGCATACAGCAGCCCTCCCGCCACCATCCCCAGGTACGCCGCCCGCAGAACATCCGGGGGCCCGCAACATCCGCCATGACAAATAAAAGCCACCGGACAGGCATTCAATCCTGCAAGAATTGCCCCTGTTACCAACTGCGGCCATCTCAGTCGAAGCCGCCTCCCCCAAAAAGTCCTGTCATATCTTTCGGCCACCCAGGTGCACAGTAAAAATCCTGCCGACTCTGCCGCCAAGGCCAGTCCCGCACAAATAATATCCCCCCAGCCCATGAATCCTCACCTCAGCCTTGTCCGCACGTCGTCCAGCACCGTTCCGGACACGCCGATGACGCTTAGGGAGGGATGTTCCTCCAGCCTTTTGTCTCCCTTGTAGGCCCTCACTGTAATGACATATCCCGCATTCTCCGGCGCATATAGGGGTATCATAAACTGTAGCTTTTCCTCATGACGGTAGGCCGGCAGATCCGTATATACATAGACCCTGTTCAGATCCGAATCTAACTCCAACAGCTCCTTCGGAAACTCCACCTCCACCCTGTCCGCATAGCCCCAGGTGGTAATAGTCAAAACTCCGCTCTCCCCGCATTGAAAAATGGGACTGTGGGGCTCCAGAATACGAGAGATGTCACAGCAAATACCAAATTCCGTGGTGCCGGCGCTGACCCGCCTCTCATTCCCCACATGATCCGCCGCATAGGCGGTGACCATGAAGTCTCCGCTGAATACAGGCTCGTCCCGGGTAATGTCCACCCGTACCTTTCCGTCCGCCCCGGGAACGTACGTCTTCTGCACCGCATTGTCCGAATTATAAACTGTCAAATAAAACTCCCCGACGCCGCTCAGGGAATCCTCTGCGGTACAGACAAGCTCCACGCTTCCCTCATTGCGGTCTATCAGGTCCAGAGATTTCAGCGCCTCCAGGCCATATATCTCCGGTGCGGTGCCGTCCCCCGTCACAGTCAGACCGTTCCTCTGATCTTCGGCATAATCCGAATACACTTTCCCGCTCCTATAGTCTGCTCCCGCAACAGGCAAAATCTCTACCACGACACCGTCCGCAGCCTCATCCAGCACAAAATCCTGCGCGACCTCCACACTGCCGCCCGCCGCGCCCCGAAAAGCCGACGTCCTGGGATAAAAGGACAGAAGAGATTCCCCCGTAGCGCTGAGATTCAAATCCCCCGGAGAAATCCGGAAATCCTCCTCCCGCACCGGGCGGCTGGCACAGTGCAGGATATTTCTGACTCTGTCTCCTCCCGTCCCGGTCTCAAATACAACATAGTTGATCTGGTAATCGTCCCTGGCCCGGCCCTCCATATAAGCCCGGTAGCCCAGGGTAAAGGGCGTCGCGCCGTCGCTTCGCACATATATTTTGCCGTCCTTAGCCGTATACACATTGCTTCCGCCCTCAATCTCCAGCGGTCCGGTGTGAAGAGGCCACCGTAACTCACGATCCGAAAGCGTCAGGGGAATGTGTGCCGCCTCCCCCAGATTTCCCGCCCGGTCCACCGCCGCCACATGTAGGTACACATTATTCCGGGCAAGCTCCCCGGTCCACCGGGCCGCCTCGCTGTAGCTGCCGTTTCCCTGGGTCACTTTGGTATCCGCGTTCCCGTCCGCCAGGATATAGTATCCCCTCACCCCCGATGTCAGCGTATTTGCTGTCACATTGGAGCGGCACAGAGGTATACCGCCTCCCGCCAGATAGGATTGGGCCAAATGATAATACAGGGTTCCGTTATCCCTGGGCGCATCCCAGGAAACACAGACACGATTTCCGCCAAGGGCCTCCTTTCTGACCCCTTCCGGCCCCACCGCGTCGGGGGCAGCCTGATCAGCCGCCAGGACACCCTCCAGACTCTGGGCAACGCTAAATCCCACCTGCCTGGAGCAGACGGAGACGAAACCGTTTCCGTAACATTGCCCGGACTCACTGACATAGGTGCGGGCGCAGTCTGCGTTAACATAATTGCTGCCCCCGAAGGACGGCCGGGAGTACGCCTCCTGCAATACCACATCCGTCACCGTTCCCAGCCTGTAATGCCCGTTGGCGTGCTCCTCGGACTCCACACCGTGGTAACAATCGGATACGCCTGCGGCGTACATACCGAAGCTTCCCGGAACGTCTCCGCAGTACAGCGCCCGGTAGGAATCCAGATTTCCGTAATGGCTGTCCAGCCAAATACTGGCATCTGCGTCGATCACAAAATACGGTTTACCCTCTATATACACAAGGTCTTCTTCCGTCCACACGTCGTTTTCCGCCGCCACCAGACCGGTGTCCTGGCAAATTCGATACCTCCAGCGGGCCCACAGATGATCCTGACCATCGTTATAATAAGGATTGCATTCATGGCTGGCAAAGGAAACCCTCACATGGCTTCCCGGGGAGAACTCCACAGGAATCACTCTTTTGCCCGTCACGGCCGGTATCACAGCCCCCGCCCGGCCTCCCGCATATCCTCCTCCGCCTCCCGCGCCGCCGCTCTCCCCTGCCGTTCCCAGAAGGCTCTCGCCCGCAGTGACGTTTGCAGCGCTGCCTCCGGGCCCTCCGTCCTCACATCCTGTGGCCCCTCCGCCTCCTCCTGCGATGAAAATTGTCCCCTTTAAATTACTGGACACAACGGTACAGCCTCCTCCCACCGCCCCCACGGCAGGGTCAAATCCTCCTCCTTTGTTGTATCCGTTTCTGCCGCCGATGTTACAGGTGAGCACCTCTCCCTCCTGCAGCCATACCTCCACGGATACCCGGCCTCCCGGGCCTCCCGCCATAATGCCCTCCCTTAGAGCATAGTCTCCCCCCTGAGCTCCCGCTCCCGCTAAGGTGTAAAACCCCGTGGCAGGAACCGTGTAAGTGCATATCTCTCCGCTGTAGTCAAAGGATACCTCCACGCCGCTGCCGCCTCCGATATCCTCCGCAGCGTAGATCTGCGTCCAGTTTCTCCCGTCGCGGCTCTGATACAGAAGATACGCCTTGTCCAAACCATCCGGCTGAAACCAGGACAAGTCCACGGCTCCCCTGCCCCCACCCACACGGTAATTGTCCTTCCCCCAAAGCGTCAGATCGGCCCACTGAGCATAGAGCGTCATATCTGTGCCGGGAGTAATGCTGTCCCCTCCCGCCCCTGCGGGGTCCGTAAACTCCGGATCAAAATACCATCCCCCGAAGGAGCTTCCCGCCTTGACCGGCGTAGGCAGTATCACAGGGTCCGGCTGATACCCCGCCAGAAGTGTGTCCGTATTTCCATTGGATGCCGCAAAACAGTACATCTGATCCGCAAAACGCCCATAAAATGGCTGCACTCTCATCCACTCCGTGAAATGCTGCGTGCCGTCCATGGGGCCTATGGGATTACCCCCGTTGGTCTCAAAGGATATCCGATGGCCCGCGGGAGCCGTGACCCTGCTGCCGTCCACAAAGTACATACTTCCATAGCTGCCTGTAACCGTAGAGATACCCTGCAGGCCATTGTATCTGCCTTCCCCGGGATCAATTCTCAAATAGCTGACCGAGGGCCGCCACACGGCGTAGAGAACCACCCTGCCGTTTTCCTCCCGGGTCAGATTTAGGATTTCGGCGCCGTCGCAAAAACTTATGCCGCTTCCGTCCGGCTCCGTGTTCCACTCTGCAAACTCATACCCCCGGCGCGAATAAGCGTTTAACGTCAGGCGTGTGGCGGGAGTGACCGGATTTCCCTCATACTCCCCAGCGTTGTCATACATATGAACGCTGTTTTCCATGTATCCGTTCCAGTCTCCCGGAGCGTTTGCGCGGTATTCCACCCAATACCGATTCTTAGAAATCCCCTTGCAGTCATGCCGCAGTCCGAAGCCCTGTTCAAAATTATCACAGTGAGGACAACAATAATAATAGGCAAGCTGCCGACCGTTCACCTCTCCCATATCCAGATAGTCTATGGACCGGGCCGCCTCCCTGCTCATGTAGATCAGATGGGTCATCCTTTCCCCACAGTCCGCGCAGTATGCCACCCATCCGGAATAGTAATATCCTTCACAGGTATGCTTCTCCACAGGCACGCCATGCCACAATCCGTCCCTCTCATCCCCCGGATATGCGTTGTGAATGCATGTGCCGTGCCTGTGCTCCACCTGCCAGTACCCTATGGGAACGGTTCCCTCCCTGTCCGCAAGATAATAGTGCTCTCCTTCTCTCAGAGGACTTAACCCGGAGGGAATACCTGTGTACACCCTCTCCCCGTGCTCATACCAGGTCCCGGTCTTTCCCTGGTCAGTGGTCCAGGCCAGTCCGTCGGGGCTGAAGGTCACATGGGGACTGTTATAGACCGTCCCCGGCTCCGCCACAGCAGCCCTCGCCCTCCCGCCAAATCCTAAGAGCATTGCGGCCGCAAGCGCTGCGAAGGCCCCTGTCGCCCTGCATATCCTCAACCCCAAATCAATCTTCACAAACCCTTTCTCCAACCTCATTCCTCCCCTCAGCCGCCGCACACTTTCACAATCCGCAGGGAACTGCCGGCCAGCCGGGAATAGAACTCCTCCACATCTTCCTTGTCCAGATAGACGTTGAAACGCTGGGCGGAGGCGGTGGAATCTTCATTGGAAATCGTCTTTCCGCCGCTGTCAAATACCTGTTCCACAAAGACATCGGGCCACACCAGCCTCGCCTCTCCCTCCTGGGTCACCACATAAATATGTACCCTGTCTCCCGCCCGGAGCACTCCGCCCACCACCTGGCTCAGGTCCTCAGCTCTAAAGCCCGCGATCACGGGCTCTCTCATATCCTGAGTCACCCGGCTTATCTCCTCAAACATCCCTTCTGTCAGAAGAACTCCCTTTTCAATGGAGACCACGGCGTACTTTCCCGCTATCCGGGTGCTGTCCACAAGGGCCGTCTCGGGAATACAACTGATATCCAGTTCCCTCGCCTCCAGATAATCCCCTGCGTTTTCCTCCGTCAGAAGCATCCCCCGGGGAATCTCCCGGGATGCGATATAGATGGCACCCTTCTCATAATCCGCCAGCATATTTCTCTCAATCTGCAGCATAATCAGAAAAACCGCCACCGCCGCCGCAAACGCTGCTATTATGCTGCCCGTCCAAATCCATTTCCTTTTTCCTTTCATAACCGTCCTCCTTAATCGTTAACCACAATATCCGCCAGCTTTCCCTTGTGAGCCGTCACTGTCAGACCCAAGAACCCCTCCACGGGAAAGGATATCTCGCTGTATATGCCTGTGGCTTCTATGGGTATGCCGTCCGGCGAACAGACGCTGCCCACCGGATTCGTCTCCCGGGTCCACTGCCCGTCCGTCCCCACCCGGCTGGCCGTGACCAGCCCGCCCTTCACGTTGTACACAATGTACGCCTCCACGGTCACCGGTCCCGATATCAGACTCTTGTTGGGACACTCCCAGGCCTCGTCCAAATTCAGATTTTCCCGAAGGGCTGCCAGATACAGCTCATATGCCCCGGCCGGGTCGGAGATCCTCACCGTGTGAGAGATACCGTATTCCCGGATATCTAAGACGGCGGACGCCAGATTGGAGGCCGCCAGGGCATCCTCCAGATACAGGGCGGTGGAACGATACCCCGCCTCCTGTAAAAGTCCGCACAAAAGCACCGCCAGAAACAGCAGATAAAACAGCCCTGCCGTCCACTGCAGCTTTCCCTCCCGGCTTTCAATTCTTGGCTGTGGACGCTCTGCGCTCCTCAAATTCATACGCTCCTTTCAGTCTGCCCCGGATTGTCAATAAAAGCGGCTCGCCGAAGGCCACCTCATTCAGAGTGGAATCTCCGAAATCGATCTCCGTCACTTCAAGTTCCGTCAGTTCCTGGGCCAGCGCCGTCCTGTCCTCCGGGGTCAGATATCCCACCGTCTCCATGCGCAGGATATATTTTCGGGCAAGCTGTCCCACCTGACTCTTTTTCTCGATCAGCTCCACACTGTCCAGATAGGCCAGCAGCAGCACAGTCATTGCGAGCAGACAAATCCCCGTGATCATCAGATCCCCCACATTTCCCTCCCGCCTGAAAAGATGCCACTCTCCTCCCGTAATCCCGGCTCTCATTGGTGCACCCCCAAGATACCCTGGGCTTTTTCCGTCATATTCTTCACAAGGGTCTCAATGAACCCGGCCAGACTCTCCTTCATCACTACGCACAATAAGAGGGCGATAATGCAAAGTCCCACCGTCACCAGTATGCCGTCTATCCCGGCTTCTTTCTTCAGAGCCATATGGCGCAGATATACGGCGCCTTCTCTGATCCTCCTCCGCATAATTCCGATCCTGTCCATTGCCGCCGTTTTCACTCCATTGATTCTTCCGCTCATTTTCCTCATCCTTTCTTATTGTTTTTGGTTATCTGATAGTGCTTTCATTTTGTATTTTCGTTTATTTTTCTATGCTCTCATTTTCTGCTCTGCCTTCGTTTTCTGTTCCCTTGCCGTCCCCTTCACGCCGTCATTAAAAATGCAGCGCGGCGGAAAACATATGGGTCACACAGGCATACAAAGCCACCCCCAGCACCGCGGCCAAAATACCAAGCTGATAAAAGGTGATGCTGCGATCCAGACTGCTCTTTCTTCGCTCCAGCACAGCGGACTCCATGTCCTTAATCTGCTCTCCGATGTCACAGAGCAATTCCACCGCCTGTCCGGACTCCAGGGCCTGCAGCACGGTGATACAGAGCGCATCAATGTAGCGGTTATCAAAACTGCCCTGAAAATGCTCCAGCGCCTCTTTAAGATCCGACTTCATCACAATATCCCCCGCCAGATCCAACAGCCCCTTCTGCAGCCTTCTCTCTCCCACGCTTCCATAGCACTCTGCCAGCGCGTCCGCCACATAAACTCCCGCCCTGATCTGGAGCTCCAGCGCGTGATAGACGAGCTTGATCTCCGACAGCATCCGCTCATTGTCCCTTCGATTCAGATATTCCAGAAAAAATCTGGGCAGAAGGACGCACACTGCCGCCACCGCCGCGCCGCACTGGGGCGTTATCAAAGAACCGATGATAAATCCCGCCGCTCCCAAAACCATACACAAGGCCAGATAACGCACAGGGGTGATCTTCCCACCGTAATGAAACTCTCCGCCGTTTTTCAAAAGCCAGCTCGCCGTTTTCTGATACCAGCCCCGGGTCTGTCTGCCTTTTCTCAAAAGACCCACAAAATCGTCACAGGCCCGCAGCACCAGGATTTCGGGATGATGTGCCGGAATCGCCGCCAACAGTAAAAAGGCAAGTCCCGCCGCTGCATAGGGCATAAATTGTACCGCGTAAGATGCCATCAAGGGCAGGTTTTCCTCCATTCCCATCCCTCCTATCGATGCAGCCCACAGATCTGCCTGAGAAACAGAAGCAGAACCACACCCAAAATTCCCAGGGCCATTTTTCCGGGCAGCGTTCGCAGCAAAATCTCCCAGACCGAAGCGCTGATCAGCCTGTCCACCGCCAGAAGGACAAAGGCCGAGAGAGCAAGCAGAAGAAACATATTTATGACGGCCTCCCTGAGCATTCCCTTTCGCTCCTCCCCCAGCCTGAGATATTCCCGCACGCTCCTCCTGCTGCCGCTCACCAGCGCCGTGAAATCGGCGCAGTACCTGAGGCTGATCTCCATGTTTCGGATCAGCTCCTTAAATTTGGGATGCTCGATCTTGTCCGCCAGGGAAAGCAGCGCCAAATTGGTGTCCCCTGTGGTCTGGGCTTCATAATAGCATTCCTCCAGCGCACTCTGCAGAGGCTCCTCCATATATCTGCTGATCTGATGGAAAATACCCGTGATTTCCCCCGCCGTTATACTGTAATTTCCCAAAAAATCAAGAAACTTCAGCAGATTGTCATTGACCGCTCTCATGGCCCGCAGCCTGCCGATCTGCAAGACAGCGTATTCCGCCCCCAGACAGAGCGCCGCGCCCACCCCGGCTGCCCGAAGGTTCCCCACAGCCAGCAGTATTGCAAAGCACACTCCTGCCGACATCACGGAAACCGCACAGAACAGCTCCGCCCCAAGCCTGGGAAAGCGGCTTCTCCACCCGCTGTAGGAAAGCTCCCGCTCCAGGCGCATCCACAGAGAATATTTCCTCTGTATCTCCCGGAGATTTCGCCTGTTCTCCCATACCCTTCTCCTGGAAGCCTCATCCATGCTCTCACCCGTCCGCCTGAGAGCCTCCGTCAGCCGCTCCAGCCATCCAATCCCACACAGCAGGGCTAAGAATCCCCCAAACAACAGCACGAAAACCGCGCTATACAATCCGTTCATACTCCAATTCCTTCCTTTCCTCATTCCATCCCTTACAGGAAAATATCTGCTTTACCCGATAATGCTCCATGAAAATCAAAGTCTTAAAGCAGTCCAGCATCTTCATCAGCTCATTCCGGGAATACCGGCTTTCGTACATACAATAGTCCGCCAGCTTGTCGGCCGCTCTGTCCGCCGACGACGCATGGATAGTGGCCGCGCAGATCTGCCCGGTACAGGCGGCGTTCAGCAGGTATAATGCCTCCTCCCCTTTTATCTCGCCTATAATGAAGAAATCCACATCCATGGTCAGTCCCGCAATGCTGATATGTTTTAAGTCGTAACTGACCTGACTCTCCCCCGTCCCCGGCAGAGAATGCAGAAACATCATGTCCGGATGATATCTTGTGGTAAGCTCATCCGCCTGCTGGGCCACCAGAATGGCCATATCATCCGGAAGAGTCTCCTTCAGGGCGTTGAGCAGCGTAGTCTTTCCCGAGGAGTTACCCCCGCAAATCAGCGTGGAGCCGTAACGAAAGCGATGAATCAAAAGCTCCGCCGTGTTTTGGCTCATCATCTTCCTTTCGATCAAGTCTCTCATCTGGGGAAATGCCCGGGGCACCTTGCGGATGCACAGATAGGGTTCGCTGTAAGTGTTCACCAAAGGCATTGACAGGGTAAATCGCAAGATAAAATCCGGATGACTCTCCGAGTCCGTGAAACGCTGAATGGCGTTGAGATTAGAAATGTTGACCTGATTCTTTGTGGCTACATAGTCCACAAACTGCCGGTATTCCTTGTCTGAGCGAAAAGCGATTCCGGCATCCATTCGCTTTCCCCCGCGCTTGACCCGGATACAGTCGTGGCTGATCACTCTGATATCCGATATCTCCCGGTCGTCGATTAACGGCGACAGCCTGGAGTAGCCAAACACATACTGTTCAAAGGCCCTTAAAAGCTCCTCCCCCGTCTGAGGCGGTACATGATAGCAAGCCCCTATATGCCGCCTCACGTCCGCCAAAAACTCCCCCTTTCCCATCACTCCCTTTTTCATCTGCATCAGCGCAGACTGCTTTTGAGTGATATAATCGTTCACCAGCCGCTGCAGTCCCTCGTCCACCGAGGTAATCTGCGGCCGGCCTGCGGTCTCTGCCCTCATCATCCCTCCTGTACTCTTTTGTCCGTGCCCATAAAGAATGCGCGCTTATTCCAAATGAGCGTAAAACAAAGCAATAAAATAGTTGGTAACATCGGCTGAACCAGCCAGATAAGAAGCACCCGGAAAAGACGTTTCCAAGTGATGAAGTTTACTATACACCATTCTCCCGCCACTGTCAAGCAGAAATCTGTCTTTTGTCAAAGATATGAAAATATATTTCGGCACGCGAATTTTTCAGACTGCCCGTCGTTTCAAATTGTCTCCCATATTCTGTTTCAGGCAGCGGGAAGCCTGCTTGGGGAAAGACCAAGCAGTTCTCGGTCCGTTTGAATTATTTGTCTTTCTTCTTGATCGCATCAATAATCCAGCAGGTACACAACACCATAACAATAACAAGTAAAAGTCCGGTAAATCCCACGGCTCCAACCGTCAGGTCATCGGACATAAAAGGAAAAAATCCTAACATTGCACCCGCATACCATAAAACGATATACAAAACAATCATAAAGATTGCATTTCTTTCAATATCCTTCACAGCGATTCTCCTTTTCAGATTCCGTTTTTAATGAAATGCTCTGTCATTTTAAATCACAACAGCCCTTCCTCCATTCGAAGCTTCCGTTTATCCCGGCTTGCCACCGTCAAAGCCAAGTCGAATATACGTCTATTTGGCTTCCCCTTCCGAAAGCCGCCTATGCAAATATTTTGAAGATTTGCGGTTATTGACTATCCTGTGAAAAGACCCGCTTACCAATTCAACATAGATATTTCCCCTTATTGCTCTTTTTCCTTCACTATGGTATAATAACTTTACCATAGCAGAATGTCGGCCAGGATTACCCTGTCGGCACAAAATTTAATTCTAACAGGAGGCTCAACATGAGTGGTATGTTCTTTTTATTGGCAGGCGGTCTTGTAATCATCATTATCGCCGTGGTGATAGCGGTGGTTTCCTCCGTGGTGTCCGCAGTGGCGGCAGACCAGGACGGCGGTGAGGATTAATCACTCCTTTAAATCGGCGTAAGTGGCCATGCGGAGCTTTCTGATCTCCGGAAGGGCTCCCACGTTCCCGGCGTTGCACCGCTGTATGAAGTACATCAAAATCATATCGTCGGCGGGATCCATGGTCACATAATTTCCCATCCAGCCATCCCAGCCAAACTCTCCCAGGGAACCGTTGCTGCCCGCAGCGCCCTGGTCTGTCAGTACGCGCATGAGACAGCCGTACCCGTACCCCTTCAGGCTGTCCCAATTCAGGCTTATCCGCTGCGAGGCGTTCAGCCGGTTCTGCGTCATAAATCCTACGGTCTTCTCCCCCAGTATCCTCTTTCCCCCGAAGCTCCCCCCATGGAGCATCATCAGCGCAAAATGACTGTAGTCCTCCAGAGTGGAGGTCAGGCCCGCGCCGCCGGATTCGAAAGCCACATCCTCGCCGTAGTATTCTCCAAGCTGGCATCCCTCAAAGGGCAGAAGTACACCCAAATCCTCATGCCACTCATAGGCCTGGGCAAAGCGGGATAACTTTTCCCCGGGCACAAAGAAACCTGTATCCCGCATTTCCAAGGGAGTAAACAGTTCCTCTCTCAAAAATTCCCCGAAGCTCACGCCGGACACCCGCTCGATCACACCCCCCAGCACATCCGCCGACAATCCGTACATCCATCTCTCCCCCGGCTGGAAGCACAGAGGGATTCGGCCGATGCGCTCCAGGTATTCCTGGGTGTCCACCCGCTCCCCCTTTTTCCTCCTGTCGATCAGCTCCCGAAACAGACTGTCCATCATTCTGCCCGGGGCATGGTTTTCGTCGGGATAAGGGATGCCGGAGGTCATGTTTAACATATCCCACAGGGTGCTGTCACGCTCTGCGGGCAGGGTATCTCCCCCGTCATTCCACACCCTCTGTCCCTGGAAGGAGGGCAGATACTTTGACACCGGATCCCACAGATCAAGCTCACCGCGCTCCGCCAAAATCATAACCGCCGCCGCGGTGATGGGCTTGGTCATGGAAAACAGACGGATTATGGTGTCCTTTCCCATGGCAATCCCTCTCTCCGCATCCGCCTGGCCGCAGGCAAAAAAGTACTTTTCCTGCCCGCGGTGGAGCACCATGGCGCTGGCCCCCTTCACAAATCCGGATTCTACCTGCCTTCTCAGAATTTCATCCATTGTCCGCCTGTAATCAAACATAATCCTCCGCATCCTTTCTTCCGCAATACAATTCTTTACTTCCGCAAGCTAAGGGGAAGCCTTCCAGCCTGCCTTCCTCTCTTTGGCCCTTACGGATATTACACCGTCACCTCAAGATGCAGCACGCTGCAGGCAGGAAGGGTGAAATTCACCCGGTTCCCTGCTGCCTCCACATCCCCAAAGGCTTCCGCGTGTACCCTTTCAGGCTCGTCAAAGGTATTATGCTCCCTCATGCCGCCCTTCAGGACAGTTCCCTTCACGGACTTCACAGACGCATCCGCAAAGATCCCCTCTATCTGCGCGCTGTCCTCCAGGGAGAGATTGGTCAGGGTCACATGAACCTTGCCGTCCCTGCCCAGGGAGGCGGATTCCGTCAGATTGGGAACCATAAATTCCTCCTCCAGGCCAATCCGGCCGGTCTCCACGGAGGACTCCAGGAGCTCCCCGTCCTGATGATCCCGGTACATGTGGAACACATGCCAGGTGGGCGTCTTCACCATCCGCTGGCCCTCCGTCAGCACCACCGCCTGCAGCACATTGACCATCTGGGCAATGTTGGCCATCTTCACCCTGTCACAATGCTTGTTGAACAGGTTCAGATTGATGCCCGCCACCAGAGCGTCCCGCATGGTGTTCTGCTGATAGAGGAAGCCCGGATTCGTCCCCGGCTCCACGTCATACCAGGTTCCCCACTCGTCGATAATCATGCCCAGCTTCTTCTCAGGGTCATACTGATCCATGATGGCCCCGTGGCGCTCGATCAGAGTCTCCATAAAAAGAGTGCGGTTTAAAGTGCGGTACCAATCCTTCTCGTCAAACTCGGTGGAGGAACCCTTCTTGCCCCAGTCTCCGGTGGGCAGAGTATAGTAGTGCAGCGACAGTCCGTTCATAAACCCGCTCCCGTGGTCGAAGACCGTCTCCAAAACCTTGTCCGTCCAGTGATAATCCCCCGCGTTGGCTCCGCAGGCAATCTTGTAGATAGGCGCCTTGGGGTCGTAGCCCCGCACATAAGTCTGATATCTGCGGTACAGATCGCCGTAATACTCCGGGCGCATATTTCCCCCGCAGCCCCAGCTCTCATTTCCCACCCCAAAATAATCGATCTTCCAGGGCTCCTCATGTCCGTTTGCCTTCCTCAGGTCGGCCATGGGAGACACCCCCTTGAAGGTCAGGTACTCCACCCACTCGCTCATCTCCTGGACGGTGCCGCTTCCCAAGTTTCCGTTTATGTAGCTCTTGCAGCCAAGCTGTCTGCACAGCTCCATAAATTCATGGGTGCCGAAGCTGTTGTCCTCCACCACGCCGCCCCAGTGGGTGTTGATCATCTTCTTTCGCTTATCCTTTTCGCCGATGCCGTCCTTCCAGTGATACTCGTCGGCAAAACAGCCTCCGGGCCAGCGCAGTACCGGCACACGGATTTCCTTCAGGGCCTCCACCACATCCCTGCGCATACCGTTCTCATTGGGAATATCGGAGTCCTCCCCCACATAAATGCCCTCATAAATGCAGCGTCCCAGATGCTCGGAAAAATGTCCCTGCAGCTCCGGATTCAAATGTCCCTTTTTTACATTCGGATTCACGTACAATTTTGCCATGCTTTACTTTCTCCTTTATGCTTGTCAATAATTTAAGTCTATGCCCACCGGCCGGAAATGTCAAAGAAAATCTGTGAAAAATTGAAATGATTCCGCGAAAACTTGAAGCCTGAAATAAGTTGAATTTCCCATATGTCCTATGGTATACTGTAAACCGCCAAATTGAAATTTACAGAATTGGATATACTTTTATATCATCTTTTTACCGAGGGGACAGGGGGTATTTATGAATCTTAAAGAAGCCATAGGCAGTCTGCATCAGGAGCATCCGGAAGATACCGTCAAACCGCTCTACACTCCCTGGGGGGAGAATCTGGACAGAGACCGTGTCTGGCCGGAATATCCCCGCCCTCAGCTTGTGCGGGAGCAGTTCGAGACTCTGAACGGGGAATGGGATTACTGCATCGTTCCCTTAGAGGACACATCGGTGGTCCCCGGCAAAAGACTGCCCCGGCCGGGCAAAATTCTGGTGCCCTTCTCCCCCGAAGCCCTGCTGTCCGGCGTGGGAAGACAGCTAAAACCGGAGGAATACCTGTGGTATCAGCGCTCCCTCTCCTTTTCCCAGATGGAGCACGCCAGAAAAAAGCAGCTTGGGAGACGCTGTCTCCTTCACTTTGACGCGGTGGATCAGCAGGCCGTGGTCTATCTGGACGGCCGCAGGATCGCTTCCCATCTGGGCGGTTATCTGCCCTTCACGGTGGATATTACAGATTATCTGTCGAACCGTCCCTCCCTGCTGCAGGTGAGGGTGCGGGACGAGAGCGATTCCTCCCATCACACCCGGGGCAAGCAGACTCTGAATAGAGGCGGTATGTTCTACACTGCCCAGAGCGGCATCTGGCAGAGCGTATGGTATGAGTGGGTGCCCCAGAATTACATTGAAGACTTCCGTATTACCCCGGATTACGACAGCGGCTCCGTGGAAATTCGCCTCGTCTCAAAGAAGGCCTTTCAGAACCTGTCCTTTCAGCCCCAGGACCGGGACTTCCCCTTTGAGATCCAAATCCATAAAGGGGAAGGGAACCCGGCGCAGGACGCAACTCCCCCGGATGTTCCTCACCAGGACTCCCCCCGCGTATATACCACCCTCCGGGTCAGATTTTCAGACGGCAGCTTCCGCCCCTGGAGTCCGGAGGACCCTTACCTGTACCCCTTCACTCTGACAGCGGACGAGGATAGGGTGGAAAGCTATTTCGCCATGCGCTCCTACACGGTGGAGCGGGACGAGAGGGACATCCCCCGGTTCTGCTTAAACCATAAGCCCTACTTTCTGCACGGACTGCTGGACCAGGGCTATTGGTCGGACGGCCTGATGACCGCCCCCTGCGACGAAGCCTTTATTTTTGACATTGAGCTGGCCAAAAGGCACGGCTTTAATATGCTGAGAAAACACATTAAGATTGAACCCCTGCGCTGGTATCATCACTGCGACAGGCTGGGCATGATCGTATGGCAGGACATGGTCAGCGGCGGAACCAACTACCATATGCCGCTGGTGTGCTATCTGCCCACGCTTTTTCCCCATATATCCCGCCATACAAAGGACCATCACTACCGCCTGTTTTCCCGGGCGGACGAGGAGGGGCGGCAGTCCTGGGAACAGGAATGCCGGGACACCATCCGCCATCTTTACAGCGTGCCCTCCCTGGCCGTGTGGGTGCCTTTTAACGAGGGCTGGGGCCAATTCGACGCGGCGCGCATCGCCGGGATGGTGCGGGAGCAGGATCCCACCCGCCCCATCGACCACGCCAGCGGCTGGTTCGACCAAAGAGGGGGGGATTTCCGCAGCATTCACAATTATTTTCGCCCCCTGCGGGTAAAGCACGACGGAACTCGGGCCTATGTCATCTCGGAGTACGGCGGCTACGCATGCCATATCCCGGAGCATGCCGCAGTGGACAGAGTCTACGGCTACCAGAGGTACGGCTCCCCCGGTGAGATGGAGGCTGCCTTTTGCCGGCTGCTTCGGGAACAGTTGTTTCCCCTGGTGGAAAAGGGCCTGAGCGGTGCCGTCTACACCCAGCTCTCGGATGTGGAGGAAGAGGTCAACGGACTGGTAACCTATGACCGCAGAGTGATAAAGATTTCGGAGCAGGCCGGAAACAGAGAGCCTCTTCTTTAACGGCAGACACCGGGGGGAAATGCTGCCGGGCCCTGCCGGAGGGATGGCAGGCTTTCACCCGCCAACGGGAAAGGGCACAAAAAGCCGGGACCGCCCCATTGGGGCAGACCCGGCTTTTTCGCTCCTTCAAAGGAAACAGCGCCTTTATCAGTCCCTTTTTACGCGAAGGGATTCTCCGTGGGATACGGCAGCCCCTTAGGCTGATTGTAATTCAAATCCTCCACAGGCACGCCCACATACTTGAACACCTCATACAAAGCCTTGCCAAAATGTCCGAAAGCCACCGCGCCGTGATGAGGATAATTCTTCTCGATCAGCACATGGCGGTAGAAACGTCCCATCTCGGGAATCGCAAACACGCCGATGCTTCCGAAGGACTTGGACGCCACAGGCAGCACCTCGCCCTGGGCGATGTAAGCCCGCAGCTTGCAGTCAGCCGTGGACTGCAGACGGTAGAAGGTGATCTCACCGGGAGCGATATCTCCCTCAAGGGTGCCGTTGGTCACCTCCACGGGAAGACTTCTGGCCATAATCTTCTGATACTTCATGCTGCAGGAAGCCAGCTTTCTGGAGCAGGTGTTTCCGCAGTGGAAGCCCATGAAGGTATCCTTGTGAGTGTAATTAAATTTATCCTTGATCGCCTCGTCAAACATATCTCCGGGCACGGAGTTGTTGATATCCAGCAGAGTGACCGCGTCCTCGCTGACGCAGGCGCCGATGAACTCGCTCAGACAGCCGTAGATATCCACCTCGCAGCTCACGGGGATTCCCATGCCGGTGAGGCGGCTGTTCACATAGCAGGGAACAAAGCCGAACTGCGTCTGGAAAGCGGGCCAGCACTTGCCGGCGATGGCAACATACTTGCGGTATCCTCTGTGAGCCTCCACCCAGTCAAGCAGTGTCAGCTCGTACTGAGCCAGCTTGGGCAGCACCTCGGGCTTCATGTTTCCCGCGCCCAGTTCCTCCTCCATCTCCTTGACCTTGGCGGGAATCCGCTCGTCGCCCTCGTGCTTGTTGAACGCCTCGAACAAATCCAACTCGGAGTTCTCCTCGATCTCCACACCCAGATTGTAGAGCTGCTTGATAGGCGCATTGCAGGCCAGGAAGTTGAGGGGCCTGGGGCCAAAGGAAATGATCTTCAGATCATTCAGGCCGATGATGGCTCTGGCAATGGGCAGGAATTCGTGCAGCATATCCGCGCACTCACTGGCGGTGCCCACAGGGTACTCGGGAATATATGCCTTCACGTTTCTCAGTTTGAGATTATAGCTGGCGTTGAGCATACCGCAGTACGCGTCTCCTCTGCCGTCCATCAGATCCGCCTGGCTCTCCTCCGCAGCCGCCACAAACATGGAAGGGCCGTCAAAATGCTTTGCCAGCAGCGTCTCGGAAATCTCGGGACCGAAGTTTCCCAGATACACACACAGAGCGTTGCATCCGGCCTTCTTGATATCCTCCAGGGCCTGCACCATATGTATCTCGCTCTCAACGATACACACCGGACACTCATAAATGTCGGCAGCGTCATACTTGTCAGCGTAGGCCTTGATCAGGGCCTTTCTTCTGTTGACCGAGAGACTTTCCGGGAAGCAGTCGCGGCTCACGGCCACAATTCCCAATTTCACCTTTGGTAAGTTGTTCATAACTCACATCCTCCTTCTAAACTTATAAACTTAAGAAGCCCAAAAACAGGCATTTCTTTGTTCCCATATATCTTAGGTTAACAGTTCCCTATCCGCCCTCGGATTATTTCCCCGCCAGGATATCGAACACAGGCTTGCAGGCCGGATAGATCTCCTTGAATTCGTTATAGCGGGCCTCGTACTTTGCCACCAGATCAGGATCGGGCTCCACGGTCTCCACCACCTTCACCACTTTGGCCGCGATTTCCTCCACGCTCGCATACTCGCCGCAGGCCACCGCCGCCAGCATGGCTCCGCCCAGGGCAGGTCCCTCCTCGCTCTCGATGATGTCCACCTTGAGATTCAAAATATTGGCCACAATACGCCGCCACAGCGGGCTCTTTGCCCCGCCGCCGCAGATCTTGGTGCGGGTAAGCCGAATTCCCAGGGACTTTGCCACCTCCAGGGAATCCCTGAGCGCAAATGCCACCCCCTCCAGCACCGCCTGGGTCATGTCCCCCCGGGAGGTGTCCATGGTCATGCCGATAAAGGTTCCCCTGGCGTTGGGATTATTGTGAGGGGAACGCTCCCCCATGAGATAGGGCAGGAAATAGACATGGTTCTCCCCCAGCCCTGTTATCTGCTTCTGCTCCGCCGCGTAATCCCCCGTGCCCACAATGCCGTCCATCCACCATTTGTTGCAGGATGCCGCAGAGAGCATACATCCCATCAGATGATAGCTTCCGTCCGCATGAGCGAAGGAATGCAGCGCATTGAATCGGTCCACCCCGAAATTCCGGGAGGATATGAAAACAGTGCCGCTGGTGCCCAGGGAGATATTGCACATATTGTCCCCCACGGTTCCGGTGCCCACGGCCGCCGCCGCATTATCCCCGGCTCCCGCCGCCACAGCAACCGACTCCGGAATGCCCAGCTCTTTTGCCACCTGGGGCAGCACGCAGCCCACCTTCTCATAGCTCTCAAAGCATTTGGCCAACTGTTCTTCCCGGATGCCGCAGATCCCGCACATCTCCTTAGACCAGCAGCGGTTCTTCACGTCAAACAATAACATACCGGAAGCGTCCGACACATCCGTGCAGTGCACTCCCGTAAGCCGGTACGCGATGTAATCCTTGGGCAGCATGATCTTCTCAATGCGGGCAAAATTCTCCGGCTCATGCTTTTTCATCCACAGCAGCTTTGGCGCAGTAAACCCGGTAAAGGCAATGTTTGCCGTATACTC
The DNA here is from genome assembly GCA_949948715.1 of uncultured Lachnospiraceae bacterium. GTDB lineage: Bacteria > Bacillota > Clostridia > Lachnospirales > Lachnospiraceae > Acetatifactor. The sequence continues at coordinate 101,325 of CATLGW010000002.1, forward strand.
AGACAGCTTTTCCCTGCCGATTTCATGGTTCAGATAATCGCACTCCTCCGCCGTCCTGCCGTCGTTCCAGAGTATCGCGGGACGGATGACTTGATCCGACTTGTCCAGAACTACCAGACCGTGCATCTGTCCGCCGAAGCTGATGCCCGCCACCTGGCTTTTGTCCGCGCCCTGTAAAAGCTCCCCGATTCCCGCCAGGGTCTGCTCATACCAGTCCTCCGGATGCTGCTCCGACCACCCGGGGTGCGGGAAGTAAAGGGGATATTCTCTGGATACGATATTGCGGATCTTCCCCTCGCTGTCCATCAGCAGAAGCTTCACCGCGGACGTCCCCAAATCAACACCTATGTACAGCATATGCCACCTCCGTTATATAGTTTCTCAAAAAATCGTTTCACACTTATATCATAGTGGGAAAAGCGGAAAAAATCAAGTGCGGAAAAACACTTCGGTCCACACCTGCATCTCCCCCGGTCCCCGGTTAGCCCAGGCATAATAGGGAATCAGCGTAAAGCTTGTCTCTTCCTCCCTGGGGGGAGCCCATTCCCCATAGAGCGCCTCCCCTTCCCGAGAGGCAGGTCTCCTTCTTCCGGGCACCCGCAGAACGCGTATCTCCGTGCCCAGTATATAACCGGACTCCACGGCAACGCCCGGCCCAGTCTCCTCCCACTCCTCATAGTCCTCCCGGTTAAACCTCTGGTCCCGGTGAGTCCCGGGACACACCGCATCCCCGTCCACCCGGCACAGGTGCAGGTCCTTGCCGTTGTCCGCCTCCTCCATACAGTAGCAGAGAGGGCCCCTGACAAACGCCGCCTTTCCCACATTTTCACGCACTGCCGTGTTGGCCTGAAGACAGCGCACCTCCATGGGAAAATGAAGAAAAATTTCGTCCCCCTCCTGCCAGTCCGCCGTCAGGTACAGATATCCCCTGTCCATGGCAAGCTCCGGCTCCACCTCGCTGTATTCGGCGCTGCCTCCGCTTAACACGCTCTCCACCTGCTCCGGGGACAGAGCGGTACACACCGTCCGAAGCTCTCTGTCCTCCACGGCGGCAGCCGCCAGGCTTTCCACCGATTCCACATCGCTCTCCGGATTCACGAGCTTTCTGCGCACCGCCTGGACATCCGCCCCCCGGCACCAGCCGGGCATCCGAAAGGCCAGCGTATGCCGCAGCTTATCCCCTTCCACATGAAGCCTGATCCTGACCTCACCTTCCCAGGGAAAGGCGCTCTCCATCTCCAGGGACAGACTGCCCTCCTGGGTCTTCTTGGTCATACTGCTGCCCACGTACAGATGAACAAACAGAACATCCTCCCGCTCGGTGTAGATATAGGCCCCCAATGAGCTGACAATCCGAGCCAGATTGGGAGGACAGCAGGCGCAGCCGAACCATTTCTGCCGCACCGGCTTCACATGGGCCTTCCTGCCGTCCTTCTCACAGGCTTCCGGAACTGCCTCCAGGGGATTGACATAGAAAAAGCTTTTGCCGTCTAAGGCCATTCCTGCCAGCACCGTATTGTACAGCGCCTGCTCCATCACATCGCCGTACTGGGAGTCCGCCTCTATCTGAAGCATACGGCGGGCGAAAAAAGCCAGTCCGATGGCCGCGCAGGTCTCCGAATAGGCGGTGTCATTGGGCAGATCACAGGGGTAGGAGAAGGCCTCCCCCAAATGTGTGCCGCCGATACCCCCGGTGATATACAGCTTCTCTCTCACGATGCTGTCCCAGAGCCGTCTGCAGGCCTCATACAGACTTTGATCCTTTGTCAGGCGGGCCACATCCGCCATACCGCTGTAGAGATAGACCGCCCGCACCGCGTGTCCCACCGCCTCGTCCTGTTCCCTCACAGGCCTGTGGGCCTGATAGTAGGCATAGCGCCCGGGGTCCGGATTCGCCTGAAACTCCCGGCCCTCATACTCCGCCCGCTCCCGCTCCTCCCGGTCGAAATAATAGGGTTTTTGCCCCCTCATATCCAGGAAAAACCGGCTCAGCGCAAGATACTTTTCCTCCCCCGAAAGCTCGTAGAGCCTGGCCAGGGCCATCTCGGCAATCTCGTGGCCGGGATAGCCGGGGCGCTGCCCCTCCCCGGGGCCGAAGCATTCGGCAATAAAATCGCCGTACCGCATGGCCGCCTTTAACAGCTTATCCTTGCCTGTGGCCTGATAATACGCCACGGCCCCCTCTGCCAGATGCCCGAAGCAGTAGAGCTCGTGGTGGTCCTTCAGATTGGTGAAAATGCGGTCCATGCCGTTGATGATATAATAGGTGTCCAGATAACCGTTCTTTGCCTGAGCGGCGCAGACGATATCAATGGCCTCGTCCGCAATCCTCTCCAGCTCCGGATCCGGGCAGGTCGCCAGGGAATATCCCACCGCCTCGATCCATTTGTAAAAATCGCTGTCCTGAAAGACAAAGCCGTAAAATTTGTCCGCCTCCGGCTCCTCTTTTTCCTTCGGCAGCGCGTTAAATCCCCGGAAGGTGTAGACCGGGGCCACAAAATCCTTTTTCGTCCGGCTCTCCCTGAGAAGTCTTCCCGCCACCTTAAAATTGCGCATACAAAAGCTGGGGGCCGCCCCCGGCACCCGGTCGTTTAACGCCTCCCACTGGTAGGGGATAACCTCCCGCCGCACCAGATCCTGCTCCCTGCCCCAAAAGGCATCCGTCACATGAACCTTATGTAAATCCGGCGGTGCGCTGAAACCCTTCACATCCATACCCTTCCTCCTTCTCTCAAACCCGAAACCATATCCTGCTACCCTTTCCTTTACCCGGGCTCCCGGCCCCGGCCCTCCTGTTCCAGCCAGGCCAGATAGGTCTTCCGCAGGCCCTCCGCCAGGGGAGTGTAATCCACTCCCAGCTCCGCTGCCCGTTCCCCGCTGTAATGCTGGGACTCCTCCGCGGTCAGGGGAAAGGGCAGCGGAATCCCTCTTTGCAGCACATCCGAAACGGATAGTTCCACCCTTACAAAATCGGTGCCCACGGCCTCCCTGAGGGCTATGGCAAAATCTTCATAGGTCGTTTCCTCCCCGCAGAGATTGTAAGCCCTGTCATAGGCCCTGGGGTTATGGCACGCCGCCAAAATTGCCCGGGCCACATCCTCCACATACGCCATCTGAAACTCCCCGTCGGCATCCGACGGGTGCAGAATCTGCCCGGCCGTGGCAATCCAGTGAAAATAAAGGCTCTCCCGGGGTGCGTAATTTCCGGGGCCGTAGATAAACGCGGGCCGAAGGGAGGTGAAGGCGGCGCTTTTTTCGCTGCAGCTTTCCCTAAGCTCCCGCTCCAGGGCCGCCTTCCCCGTGATGTAGGCTCCCGCCTCGCCGCCGAAATCCCTCTCCTCCAGTTCGTCCTCCTCCCCCATCACTCTGCCCGTGCCCCTGCGGTACACGTCGCAGGTGCTGACAAAGAGATACTGGTCGAAGGAGGCCTTTAACTTCCGGCACACAAGCCGGATGTCCCCCGGGCTGTAGGCGCAGAAATCCACCACCGCGTCAAAGCAAGTCTCCTCTATGGCCGCCAGAGCCTCCCCGTCGCGCCGGTCCAGACAATATTCCCTGACCCCCGGCCTGTTCAGGGGACGGCTGCCGCGGTTGGCCACAAAAAGCTCATGCTTCCCCGCCGCCAGCTCCACAAAGGCCCTTCCGAGAAAATAGCTTCCCCCCAATACGAATATTCTCATGCTATCCTCCATGATCCTGCTTCCCCCATTGCACCGCTTATGCGGCTGGGTCTGAATTGTTTGATCCGCCCTCCCGGCTGGTCACTGGGTATACGCGCTGTACAGAGCGGTGTGGTCGGCGATGCATTTCCAGTGATTCAAGGCTCCCGCCGTCACGCAGATATAGGGCACCCCGTCGTCGGACAGAAAATAGCTGGCCGCACAGTTTTTGGATTCGTTGACAAATCCGGTCTTGCCCGCCACAACCTCCCCGCCGTTCTCCCTGTCCTCAATGCGGCGCAAAAACCAATTGGATATGGTGATGCCCTCCGGATGCTCCGGGGTGGAGGAGGTGGTGTAGGTGTGAGCCGACAGCACCTGCCTGCACCAATCGTTCTCCACCGCCGCCTTCAAAATCACGGACATATCGTAGACAGTGCAGTAATGATTCTCGTCGTAAAGCCCTACGCAGTTGGTAAAATGAGCCGTCTTTGACAATCCCAGCTCCTCCAGTTTCTCATTCATCAGCTCCACAAACGCCTCCTGAGACCCCGCCACATACTCCGCCAGGGCAATGGCCGCGTCTCCCCCGGAGGGAAGAATGGTCCCGTAAAACAGATCTCTCACCGTCACCGTCTCCCCCACGGAAAACCCGGCCGCGCTGCAGTCGTTCACATAGGCATAATCCGTCATCTCTATGGTGATGGTCATGGTATCGTCCGGATTCACCACCCGCTCCGCCGCCACCAGCACGGTGAGGATCTTCGTCATGGAGGCCGGATTAATCCGCTCCTGAGCCCTTCTGTGTGCCACGATCTCATTGTTGCTCTCGTTGACCAAAATGGCATACTCGCTGCCTATGACGGGCTCCCCCACCGTGAGAGTGGCCGGCGTGACATGGGCCTCCAGACCTGCCAAAAACTGCACATTGTCCACCTGCACCCTGCCGTCCACCGCCTGGGGAACCGCTCCCAAAGGCGTCGGCAGCTCCTGGGGCACGACCTTTTCGATTCCCCCGGGAATCCCCCGTCCCTCCTCCGGGCTCGCCTCCGTATAAAACGCGCAACGTCTGACCGCCCCGTCCCGGGGTTTAGCCTGGGAAGCCGTATCCGTCAAAGCATCCTCCTCCAGTGCGGTCAAAACCTCCCGTCTGCTCTCCGAAGGCTCCTCCCCCTCCGGAGGCTTGCGCCCTGCCAGGGTAAGCACACCCGTAATGACCACCACCGCTGCCGCCAGCGCACATACCGCATATTTTCCGTATTTCCCGATCAGAAGATTGAGCCTCTCCCTCTGCTCCTTCTCCTGCCGCATTCGGGCCAGACGCTCGGTCCGTCTCTGTCTGCGCCCCTCCTCGTCCTCCCGCTGCTCAAACACCTCTTGTAATCTATCGTCACTGATCATACTCATAGTATATCCCGTCTTCCGCAAATTATCTGTAAACAGTTTCATCCGGCACGGACGGCTGCCGCCGCCTGTAAAAATCCCTAATTATACCTTGCCATATTTTCCCCATTAATTCAAGCTGTTTTTAATTTCTTAATTTTTCTTTGACACACTTGTCATTTTCAATATCTGGTATTATAATTGATTTATTCCCTACGATATGTTGTATACGCAAGCCACATGTCCGCTCCGGCGGGCAGACGGGAGCACGAATGAATCGATCTGATCTTGACAGAAATGCCTATATGCCGCGCGGTTCCCTGGCACGACGAGGTTTCGTAAGCTGGTATCACTCCTTTCGGGGAGTGCGGCCGGACACCTTGGAAACGCGCTGTTTTTTTGTGGAATACAGGATACTGAACCCGGCGCTGGGCAAGGAACAGCCCGTCCTGGGACAGCATCCCTTTTTTAAGAAGCGGGGAATGCGCCCCTCCTATGTGCTGGTAAAAGCCGGGGTGTTCCCGTCGGAGGGCGCAAAGGGCAGGCAGCTAAACGCCTATTATCCCGTCTCCTCTTTAAAGACCGCCAGGGATCCCTTTATCCTGCAGTCCGAGGACTGCTTCTACAGCGAGAACCGCATTGCCGGATTCGTGGATATCTCCCACGAGGAGGCAAGGCACCGTTCCTTCATGACGGATGCCGGCCTGATAGAATGGGACCTGGAGGTGCACAAGGCGGTTGCCTGTCACACCGGCGCGCTCTCAAGCCCCTTTTTTACCGCCATTCAGGCCCTGACAAGCTTCTGGCACGGCGAGGGCATCCGCACTTTCTACCGGGGTACCGTCTCCCTGGACGGAGTTCCCTATGAGGTGACTCCCGAAGCCTGCTACGGCTACGCCGACAAGCACTGGGGCCGAAGCTTTAACCGCCCCATACTTCGCCTGGCCTCCGGACACCTGGTGAGCCGGGACTCCGGCCAGGAATACAAACACTCCGCCCTTGCCATAGACGGCTGCTGTCCGAAGTTCTTCTGCTTCCCCCTGCGGCGCAGAATCTTTATTCAGCTCACCTACAGAGGGGAAGATTTTGAATTTCACTTTGCCAAACTAAAGAGGCGTTCCCGAAGCCGATGGCGGGTGAGGGAGACCAACAAACGCTATATCTGGCATATTAAAGCGCAAAATAAAGAGACCGCCCTCAGGATCTCCCTGTATTGCACAAAGGAGAGGATGATGGCGCTCTCTTATGAAACTCCCTCCGGGAAGCTTCCCTCCGACCCGCTTTTAAGCGGCGGGGAAGGAGCGGGCACAGTGGAGATTTACCGCCGGGGGCCAGAGGGCTTCCTTCTGACGGACACCCTGTCCGTCTCCGACTGTCTCTGCGAATATCAGGCGGAGAGGTGAGTCAGCTTTCCGGAGCTTCCTCCAAATGCCGCCTGTGCTGCCGCGCCAGATCGGCCACCGAGACCCCGTCCACCACCCGGTTGATGGCGTCATACAATTCCCTCCACACCTGCAGTGTCTCGCAGGTGTCCACTCTGTTGCATTCTCCGGTATCCTCCTCCAGGCAGGCCACAGGGGCCAGGGAGCCCTCCGTAGTCCTCAGAATCATTCCCACCGTATACTCCTCCGGAGCCCGCAAAAGGCGGTAGCCGCCCTGTGCGCCCCGGACGCTCTGCAGAAAGCCCGCTTTATTTAAGAGGGCTATAATCTGCTCCAGATATTTCTCGGATATCCCCTGCCTGGCGGCTATATCCTTCACCTTAATGCAGTCTCCCGTGTTGTGCAGCGCCAGATCCAGCATGACCCGCACCGCATATCTGCCTCTGGTTGAAATCTTCATGCTTCCTCTCATTCCGCCGCCCCCGCGGCACTGCAAGTTTCCCTCAGTTTTCCGCAAACATCTCCGTGGAAAGATAGCGGTCGCCGGAATCCGGCAGCAGGGCCACCACCGTCTTTCCAAGGCTTTCGGGCCTCTTTGCGATCTCCAAGGCCGCGTGCAGCGCAGCCCCCGAGGTGATGCCCACTAAAATGCCCTCCCGCCTGGCCGCCTGCCGTCCGGCCAGATATGCCTGCTTAGCGGTGACCTGAAACACCTCGTCATACACCTGTGTGTTTAACACAGAAGGAATAAAACCCGCTCCGATCCCCTGAAGCTTGTGGGGTCCCGCCTGGCCACCTGAGAGGACGGGGGAATCGGCGGGCTCCACGGCCACCACCCGGATTCCAGGATTCCGGGACTTCAGATAAGCCCCCACCCCCGTCACGGTGCCGCCGGTGCCCACTCCCGCCACAAATATGTCGACCTTCCCCTCCGTATCCTCCCAGATCTCGGGCCCCGTGGAGGCGGCGTGGGCCGCAGGGTTGGCCTGGTTGTCAAACTGCCCTAAGATAACGGCGCCGGGAATGGTTTTTTTAAGCTCCTCCGCCTTTGCAATGGCCCCCGCCATTCCCCTGGCGCCCTCCGTCAGCACCAGCTCGGCGCCATAGGCCTTTAACAGTGTCCGGCGCTCCATGCTCATGGTCTCGGGGAGGGTCAATATGACGCGGTATCCCTTGGCCGCCGCCACACAGGCCAGTCCGATTCCCGTGTTGCCGGAGGTGGGTTCAATGATCACAGCCCCTTTTTTGAGCAGGCCCTTTTTCTCCCCATCCTCGATCATGGACAGGGCCACCCTGTCCTTCACGCTGCCCGCCGGGTTTAAATACTCCAGCTTGGCTAACACCTCCCTGTCCGAAAGCCCCCTGTCCGCCATCAGATTTTCCATCCGCATCAGCGGCGTATGCCCCACCAGCTCAGTAATCTTTGTATAAATCTTTCCCATAACTGCCTCCCGCCCAATTCCTACTAAATACCTAGGTTTATTATGCTTTGAATCATACTACGTTTAGGCGGCGCTGTCAAGAATCAAGTGCGACGATATAAAAGCCCTTGACATCTTAATAAAAATATGCAACACTATAAACATATTTATAGTAAATCAATTTACAACATGGGGGGCAATATGCCAAGCAGTCCTAAAATTCCCAGAGAAACTATTTTGAAATCTGCTTTAGAGCTGTTGATACAAGAGGGTTACGCTTCGATTAACATCAAGTCCCTGGCGGCGAAAATCGGCTGTTCCACCCAGCCCATCTCATGGCATTTCGGCAATATGGAAAACTTTCGCAGCGCATTGACAGAGTATGCTCTAAATTATGCCAATGAAAAAATGCTTTCCGCTTCCCAGGGGGTATCGGCTTTTTCAAAGATGGGGGCAGGATATATTGATCTCGCCTTTGACGAGCCTAACCTGTTTCGCTATCTGTATATGAGCGGCGAAAGCGGATACCACGCCGGCGGCTTTGACATTTTAACATCCGCCGAGGCAAACTCCGCTTTGGCAGAACAAATCGCGAAACAGTCAGGGTGTCCGGCTGAAAAGGTGAAGGACTTTTTCAGGAACACCATAATCTACACCCACGGCCTGGCCTGCTTTATTGTGTCCGGCCTGATAAAGGCCTCCAGAGATGAGGTCCACGAAATGGTCAGCCAGGGAGCATACGGGTTTGCGCTCCAGGCCGGCATTCCTTTAAACGAGGTGAATAACAATGGAAGCTGACACAAAAGACATTACTAAGAAACGAATACTCCTCTTTCTCTCAATTGTGTTCGGAATATTGTATCTTCCCTGGATAATCGGTATGATTGCCCCGGCCCTGGGAGATACAATCTATGGGGTTATCCGTTTTCCGGCGGTGTTTATGGGAACGCCCGCCCTGGCTGTTTTTATCACGCGAAAGCTGACAAAGGACACGACCCCGCTGCCTTTCAGCACGAAAATTATGAAAAATAAAAGAGCGCTGTTATTCTCGGCGCTGATTCCCGGTGGGGCCATCTTTCTGGGCACGGTATTGTTCTTCTTGATGTTTCCGGAGGATTTAGATTTTCAGGGCAAATACATTTCACAAACATATGGCGCCTTCGGCGCGCCGCAGGATATTGAACTGACAATCGGTTCCATGCTCCTTATGGGGTTCATCGTTTACGCAATATCCTCCGTGGCATTCCCGATATGGTACATCGCCCTGGGGGAAGACATTGGCTGGCAGGGGTATATGCTTCCTCTGTTGTGCCGGAAAATGCCCGCGGGACGCGCCGTTATCATAAACGGCGTCTTATGGGGTTTGGCCCATGCCCCCCTCATTTATTATGGCACGAATTACGGCACGGATTATTTCGGCGCGCCCTATACCGGCATTTTGCTGATGGTAATAGTGACCATTGTACTTGGAACATGGATGTCTTATATCACATTAAAGACTGAGAATTGTATGTACGCGGCAATTATGCATGGCTCCGCCGATGTGATCGGAGAAACGGGCGCATGGATATCGTTATCTTCCAAAAGCAGCCTGCTGGGTCCGGGACCAGCAGGGATCATCGGTCTGAGCGTCTTGCTGACAGGGGCGGCGCTGTTATTCTTCAGACTGCCCGGCTGCGGGGAAGAAAAATGAAAGCCGCGGATCTCATGCAAAATCCTGCCGGAATCGGCGGCCGTCTTTTTCACGCGTTTCCCGATTTGACAACCCCAATACCCTGGGCTATACTTAGGATACAGCTTTTAATCAAAGGAAGAAAGGCGGAAAACCACCTATGACGACCCCCAGCGACCGGGCCGGTTACCCCGTGCCCGAAATCTACAGCGCCCTCCGGACCCGCCCTTTTGAGGACATATTGAGTCTGCAGGTGCCGGGTTCCAAGAGCATCACCAACCGCGCCCTGCTTTTAGCCACCCTGGCGGAGGGCGTCTCCACTCTGCGGGGTGTGCTTTTTTCCGACGACTCCAGGCATTTCCTAAAATGCATTCAGGAACTGGGCTTTGAGACCAAAGTGGACGAGGCCGCCCGGCAGATCGCGGTAAAGGGCTCCGGCGGCAGGATTCCCCTGGGCGAGGCTTCGCTGTATGTGGGAAGCGCAGGCACCGCCGCGCGCTTTCTTACCGCCTATCTGGGCGTATCCCGGGGAGTCTATCATATGGACGCCTCCCCCCAGATGCGCAGACGCCCCATGGCCCCCCTCCTTAACTCCCTGGGGGAACTGGGCTGCGAGGTGGTCTATGAAGAGGAGGGGCGCCAGGGGTTTTTCCCCTTCACCCTGCGGGGCAACGGTTTTAAAAGTGCGGACATCACCGTGGACATCGCCCACAGCAGCCAGTTTTTAAGCGCGCTGCTGATCGCCTCCTGCCTGTCGGCGGAGGACTTTAAAGTAAAGGTACGGGGCGCCCACGGCATGGCTTACATCGACATGACCTGCCGCATGATGGAACAGTTCGGAGTAAAAACGCTCCGGGAGACCCTTGCGGACGGCAGCGCGCACACCGCTTTTTGCACCCCTGCCGGACAGCGCTTTCAGGCAAGAGATTATTATGTGGAACCCGACGCCTCCGCCGCCTGCTACTTTTACGCCTGCGCGCCTCTCCTGCACATCCCGGTGCGGGTCTCACAGGTGCATTTCGATTCCCTGCAGGGGGACGCGGCCTTTATCCGAATCCTGGAACAGATGGGCTGCACCGCGGCAGACACTGCGGAGGGCATTGTCTTAAATCCCCCTGGGGAGCCTTCCTACCGCGGAGTCCAAGTGGATATGTCCGCCTGCTCCGACCAGGCTATCACCCTGGCGGCCATCGCCCCCTTCGCCGACAGCCCCACCGTCATCCGGGGCATCGGCCACATCCGCTTTCAGGAATGCGACCGTCTGCACGCCATGGCCGCAGAGCTGGGCAAAATGGGGATCCGCTGCGAGGAGACGGCGGACAGCCTCACCGTTTATCCCGGCCTTCCCCGGCCCGCCCTGGTGCAGACCTATGAGGACCATCGCATGGCAATGGGCTTTGCCCTCACGGGGCTTCGGGCCCCGGGCATCGTCATCTCCGATCCGGGCTGCTGCCGCAAGACCTTTGAAAACTATTTCGAGACCCTGGAGGATATGATCTCCCGGTTATCGACGAAAGTACAATAAACTGAATTGCCGCTGGCGCGGCGGAATGGAAGGAAATATGAGCAGAAAGAAAGCAGTCGTCTCCCTGGGGCATGACGCCCTGGGCTATACCACCATGGCACAGCGGGACGCGGTAAAACTCACCGCCAGGGCGTTAGCCGACCTGGTGGAGGCCGGTTACCAGCTCACCGTGACCCACAGCAACGCCCCCCAGGTCAGCATGATCCACAAGGCCATGACCGAGCTGCGCAGGGTTTATCCCGATTACACTCCCGTCCCCATGTGCGTCTGTTCCGCCATGAGCCAGGGATACGTGGGCTATGACATTCAAAACTCCCTTCGGGCGGAGCTGCTCTCCCGGGGCATATCGAAGCCGGTGAGCACCGTCCTGACTCAGGTGACGGTGGACCCTTACGACGAGGCATTTTACGAGCCCGCCAAGGCCATCGGCAGATACATCTCCAAGGAGGAGGCGGAAGCGGAGATCAAAAAGGGAAATTATGTAAGGGAATTTCCCGGCAAGGGCTTCCGCCGTATCGTGGCGGTTCCCAAGCCCATCGACATCGTGGAGATCGATGCCATCCGCGCTCTGGCTGATGCGGATCAGACAGTGATAGCCTGCGGAGGAGGCGGCATTCCCGTCATCGAGCAAAAGCACGCGCTAAAGGGCGCTTCCGCGGTGATTGAGAAGGACGCCATCGCCGGAAAGCTGGCGGCGGAGCTTCGGGCGGACGAACTGATCATTTTGACCGGAGTGGACTGGGTGTACAAAGATTTCGGGACCGAAACCCAAACTCCCCTCCCCTCCCTGAGCGTGGCCCAGGCCCGGGAGCTGTCCTGCCAGGGCCAGTTCGAGGCCGGCACCATGCTGCCCAAGATCGACGCCGCCATCGCCTATCTGGAGAAAGCGCCCCGGGGAAAGGTTCTCATTACCTCCATGAAATGCATCAAGGACGCCGTCAAGGGCAGGGCCGGCACCGTGGTCACAGCAAAGTAACCGCCTGTATATTCCCCCGGCACAGACAAAATTCCTCTACAGGGAGCCCAGCACAACGAGCAGGGCTCCCGCCATAATGCAGAAATCAGACAGATTGAACACAATTCCCCGAAGCCATCTCCACCTTACGCCAAACCTCAGATAGTCCACCACATATTTCCTGCGCAGCCGGTCATAGGTATTGCTGAACGCACCCCCCAGCAAAAGGGACAGCCCAAACAGAAGGAGCCCTCTGCCCCTCCGCCCCAGGGTGAACACAAAGACGGCCAGGCACACCAGCAAGACGGCCAGCGAAGTAAAGGCCACCGCCCGCTGCCTCCCCTGCCCCAGGTTAAGCATCATGCCCCGGTTGTGATACCGGCAAAGAAGAATCTTTCCGCCCCAAAGCCTCCTGTTCTCACCCTCCCCAAGGTTCCCCTCGATTTTGTTCTTGACCCACAGATCCCCCAGGAAAATCACTCCCATGATTCCCACACAAACCGCCAATGTCATGGCCTTCCCTCCTGCCTTACGCTCCGATTCTCACAATCAGCCAAAAGCAACGAAACCGACTTTATTTATACCCTCTTTGTCTAAGGCATTCATAGCATTTTCTGCAACAAATATTCATCACCCTAATCGTTATCATAAGGTTTCTCCTTAGAATTCCAGTTGATATTCTTGATTATAAAATATTTACCTGCTACCCGCAATACATATTGACAGAATGAAATTTACAGAGCGAGCCTGGAACGGCAGCCCGTTCTCTGTGAAATAAAAAACGGCCGCCTGCCCGAATCTTGGCATGGCGGCCGCTTCCTTTATATTTTGCAGACTCCCTCTTTTCCGGGAAATATCTCTGGGATTCCTCCTGAACCCTTATCCCTCGATGGCGATATAGGGACTCTGCTCCACCTGCTTTGCCTCCTTCTTCGGCAGGGTCAGCTTCAGGATACCGTTCTCATACCTGGCCCGGATATCCTCCTGGGTTACGGCATCGCCCACATAAAAGCTGCGGCTGGCGGAGCCCACATAGCGCTCCCTGCGTATGAACTTACCGTCCTGGCCGTTCTCCTCCTTATTCTCCTCCTTGGAAGCGGAAATGGTCAGATAACCGTTCTCAAGTTTTGCGCTGATTTCGTCCTTTGCGTAGCCCGGCAGATCCACGGACAGCTCATAGCCCTCCTCCCTCTCCTGAATGTCCGTCCTCATCACCTCGGCGGCGCTCTTTCCGCGGAGAGGATTCCTCCTGCCAAACCAATCGCTCTCAAAAGGGAAATTCATCCAATTGTCATCAAACAGGTTCTCTCCAATAAGGCTGTTAAAAGCATTCACACTTGGCAATAACATAAGTCATCTCTCCTTTTTTTATAAATTTTGGCCCGTTGTCCATTCGAACGCCGGAGAAAGGAACCGTCCGGAAGGAATATCCTCGGCGGTATCGGTACTCTGCTTCCTTTGTTCTATATGTACTATAACATTCATTGTTAGCACTGTCAATAGGTGAGTGCTAACGAATTTATAAAGTATTTCTTAAAAGCTGATAAAAGGTTCCGCAGAATGGTCCTGACCGTCACATCGTTCCAGTAAGGCGTCTCGCCCCGCAGGTTCGACCTGCCCTCCGCCATATAATAGAAGCCGCGGGGCGAGGGAACGCCCTACTCATTCAGTGTCCGGGCGATTTTCCGAAAGGTGAACTGCTTGACGGCGCGGATTTTGCTGCTGGTATCGCGTGGGTAGAGGTCGTTCATGACATTTTTCTGAATCACCAGCATCTCATTGTTCTTGTGAATGGTGTCCACGCCGTCATTGAGGGCGATGAAACGGCAACCCATGCTGGGGAAAACGATGTCCGTATACCGGCCCGCTTCGATATGAAATAGGTGTAATATAAATCGGGACAGATGCTCTCAAGAAATTTTTAAAAAATATCAGTGTTTTTTCATTTTTTAACGTACTATATATGACCGGTCAATCAACACAGGAGGTGAAGTTTTTGAATGATGAAAAAATAATAACAGCCATCAAAAACCGAAGCGAAGCAGCGATTAACGAGACAATCACAAAGTATTCCAAGCTGTTATGGTCGGTGGCAGAGGCAGTTTTGAGCCATATCGGGTCAGTTCAAGATGTGGAGGAATGTGTTGCTGATACATTCATCTAC
>CATLGW010000003.1 GCA_949948715.1 uncultured Lachnospiraceae bacterium
GGGAAAGCCCCCCGCAACTTACGGGGAAAGCCCCCCGCAACTTACGGGGAAAGCCCCCCGCAACTTACGGGGAAAGCCCCCCGCAACTTACGGGGAAAGCCCCCCGCAACTTACGGGGAAAGCCCCCGCAACTTACGGGGAAAGCCCCCGCAACTTACGGGCAGAGACCCGAAAAAACGGTGTTTTTTCGGGTTCGCTTCGCTCGTCAAATACTCAAATAAGCATCTCCTCGAGCAAGCTCGGCAGATGCTTATTCGAGTACTTGACTCTGCCCTTTGCGGACATTATACCACACTCCCCTGGAGAATAACATAGGGGTGGAGAGATTTTACTACAGCTTTGCTGTCGGTCTTCAATAATAATTCAGCTCTAAATCAGAGCCGTCCAATATAAGCCGTCTCTCTAATTTTGGGGGATAAGTTATTTATTTTTAACATATATTTACCCGCTTTTTCCTAATCAGTACAAGATAAATACCTGCCGCAATCATGTCCATACCTGCCGTCAGCAGCAACAGCGGAACCGTTGTAAACTGATTTTTGAGGATTAAAAATCTCACCGTTGACATTGCGGGTAAAATCGGCAACGGCAGAACTGTGTTTAACAGATAAATAACAATAATATATGCAAAACTGTTTTCCAAGGAACAGCAATTATTTAAAATCATGTATAGAATCATTATACCAAAGAATCCCAAGCCATCCATCAGTAAATACAACAGATTTGAAGGGGCTTGCTCTAAATAGAATCCCGCAAAGCAATAATATACAATATGGGAGACTGTAAGCAGTATTTCCCCCAACATAATTACGACTGCCGAATAGGAAACCACGAATTTTCTGTAATTTGTTATTCTGGCGAGAATATATATCATAATATCGCCGGATAATTTATCGGCAATTTTCCCCGCCGTGATAAAAACAAGGGAAATATTTAAAAGCTTTAATAAAACCGTACTTAAATTTAAGGTATAAACAGCGTTTCCTCCTTGCCAGAGAATAGCGCCGTTTTCCCTGTTAAGCGAAACGCCGGTAAAATTTGCATACAAAAAATCCACTAAAACAAAAAGGAAAACGGAAATAAATATATTCTTTCTAAACTCTTTAACGATTATTTTAAAGAGTATATACACTTTCATTTTCTAAAAACTCCCATCTCTTAGAGAAACAACCCATTGATATCCGGATATAAAACGCCAAGTACCCAGCCAAGTGAGCGTTATAAAAGAAAATGGAATTCCATAAGACAACGCCGTCAATGGCGAAAACATAATTTCCACCCGCCGAGAAGTCTAAAATCGGCACCATGAAACATTCTTCTTTAAAAGACGCTATGCCCTGTATAAATTTTACAGATGTATTATGCCGGGTAAATAAGCCGGTTATAGCCCCAAGAAGCATCTCGGAATTTAGGCACCCAAAAGATTTAATCACGTTTTCCATGCCATTCCTTTAAAACTGTCTCCGCCGGTGCAATTAATTGTTCTTGGGACGTTCCCCTGTCACTTTATTCTTCTGGCAACAATTTTGTTTGATGCGTGCAAATGTTTAGGAACATTCGGATGTTCATCTTCGAACACATAAGACTTAAATTGTAAGACATCCCAATCGGTATACAATTCTTTGATTTCCTCATCTTTTGCCAAACCAATTGCAAATGGTGCGATATCCTCTGATGCCGGTACGGTATCTGTAAATATTTGAATTATATGAATACCGCCTATATTGGTATACTCTTTTGCATTGTTAATAAACCTTTTCCAATCATTCTTATCTACAAAATGCAGTGTTCCAAAACAAAGAATCATATCATAATTCTGTTTAAATTGATATGTAGTCAAATCTGCCACAAATGCGTTTACTTGTGCATTAGATAGTTCACATCTATGTTTCAGCTTTGCAATCCCATATTCAGACAAGTCGAAAGCATCAACATGATATCCTTTCCGGGCTAAATATATAGCATTTTGACCTTCTCCGCACCCTGCCTCTAATACATTTGATGGAGTGCCGATTAAATGTTCAAATTCAGTAATGGTTCGATTGGGCTCACTGGAAAATGCAATGATATCGTCTTTCCGATATGCTTCTTCCCAAAATGGAACTAAATTTTTATTCATTTGACACCTCCTCTTTTCTATTGTCCCTCAATATGTGGTTTTTTGCTTTGATTCTATCATTTATATAGTATCATTTCAAGGCAAACCGGGAAAACAAAATATTTTCTCCCGAAAGACATATCCGGGACGAGTTCTCATATATATAGAACAGCAAGAAAACCAGCATGGAGGTGAGAGAATGCAGGAGGAATTGCTGCAACTGTTTCCCATAGAGAGACGAGCCTTCTGGAGCCGGGTGGCCGCCCAGGCCGATGATGTGGAGGAGATCAGGCTTAGGGCGGACAGGCCGGTGTTTGTGAGGATGGCGGGGCGGGAATGGTATCTGGACAGGCAGGGGGAATTGACCTCCCGGGCGGGAGGCGCGTACTGTGCGGGAGAGGGGGAGCTGGAGGAGCTGTTGCTGCACATCTGCAATTATTCTCTTTACGCTTTTGAGGACGAGCTCAAACAGGGATTTATCACCGTCTCCGGAGGGCACCGGGTAGGCCTGGCGGGCCAGGCGGTGTTAAATGCGGACGGAAGCATCCGGACCATGAAACACATTTATTATATGAATATACGCGTCTCCCATGAAATCAGAGGGGCCGCCGATCTGGTACTGCCCTATCTGTACCGGGAGGGCATGGTGAAGAATACGCTGATCCTCTCGCCGCCGGGGTGCGGCAAGACCACGCTGCTTCGGGACCTGGTGCGGCAGATCTCCGACGGAAGTGTCCACGGAAGGGGCCTTTGTGTGGGGCTGGTGGATGAGCGGTCGGAGATAGCGGGATCTTATCTCGGGAAGCCGCAGAATGACGTGGGTATGCGGACGGATGTGCTGGACGCCTGTCCCAAGGCGCTGGGCATGAGTCTGCTGCTTCGCTCCATGGCTCCCCAGGTGATTGCGGTGGACGAATTGGGAGGCGAGGCGGATATGGAGGCTCTCCATATGGCGGCCTCCTGCGGCTGCAGTCTCCTGGCTACGGCCCACGGGGAGGGGATAGAGGATGTGGCGGCGAAGCTTGGAGAGAGCAGATTTGTCAGGGAAGGACTGTTCGAGCTTTGCGTCATTCTGGGCAGAAGGGCCGGAAAACCTACCCTGCTGCGGGTCTGTGAGAAGGAGGAGATCTATGCTTCGCTTGTTGGGAAGCGCCATGATATTGGCGGGGACTTTCGGATTGGGCATATGGTACGGAGAACAGTTCCGGCGGCGGATCCAGGCTCTCAGACGTCTGGGGGAGGTGTTGGAGATGCTGATGAGCGAGGTGCGCTACAAAAGGGCCACGCTGCCGGAATGCTGCAGACATGTGGCGGAACGTGCGCCGGAGCCGCTGGCGGGCTGTCTGAAGGGCATCTATGAGGAGATGTGCGGCAATACGGGGAGAAAATTCGGAGAAATCTTTGCGGAGGGAATGGGGCGCTGTCTTTCTGCCCTTCCCATATGTCCGTCAGATGCGGACATTTTCCTTCGTTTTGCAAAGCAGAGCGGATTTGCGGAGGGAGAGATGCAGTTGAAATGGATGGAGGAAAGCAGAGAGCGGCTGGCCCACAGGGTGGAGGAGCTGGAGGCTGAGCTTGCGGGCAGGAGCCGGGTAGCCGTAAGCCTGGGGGCCATGAGCGGTCTGCTGTTGGTGATTTTGTTGTGGTGAGGGACGTTATACTGACAAACGTGAGGCTGGAAGACTATGGAAGTGAGTTTGATTTTTAAAATAGCGGCGGTAGGGATTCTGGTCACCGTGCTGAGTCAGGTACTGAAGCACAGCGGCAGGGAGGAGCATTCCTTTCTGGTGAGCCTGGCGGGACTGATATTGGTGCTGACCTGGATTGTGCCGTACATATATGATTTGTTCCAGACGATCCAGGCCTTGTTTGCCATTTGACAAAGAGGAGGGGAGCGGATGGAGGGAATTGTAAAGGTGGGGATCCTGGGGGTGGCGGGAGTGCTCCTGGCGATTCAGTTCAAGCAGCAGAAGCCGGAGTATGGGATGTACATCGGATTTGGGGTCAGCATATTGATTTTTGGCTTTTGCCTGCGGCAGGTGTCTGCAGTGATGGAGCAGCTTGCTCTGGTAAAGAACTATCTGGGAGGTGCAGAGGGCTATCTGTCCACGCTGTTAAAGGTCATCGGCATCACCTACATCTGTGAGTTCAGCGCAAGCGTATGCAAGGACGGGGGATTTGGGGCCGTGGCGGATCAGATCGAGATCCTGGGTAAGCTCTCTGTGATGTTTGCGGGGCTGCCCATCCTGTTTGCCGTCATCGATCAGATATACGGGCTGGGATAGCGTGAATAGTATTTTTAACCGTTCGCGGCAAGGGGCTGCTTCTAGGAAGGCTTTAGGATAATGTGAGAGGAGGTGAGGCGGTGTGCTTTCGGCGGGAATCGTGGAAGTGGAGGATATCTGGCAGGAGTACGGACTGGACAGGCTGCGGGAGGGGATGGACGCTCTGTTTCCCAGCTCGGGAGTTTCCCTGGAGGAGCTTTTTTCCCAGGTGATGACAGGGGATGTGCTGGGGGCCTTCACTCGCTTTTTTCAGGGGAATCTGCAGGGACTTGCAGCTCAGGCCGCCGGGCTTAAGAGCGTTCTGGCCTGGCTGCTGGTGCTGGGTGTGGTCTCCGCACTGTTGACTCATTTTGTGGAGATCTTTGACAGGCATCAGGTGGCGGATTTAAGTTTTTATTTTCTATACCTTTTGTTTGCGGCGGTGCTCTTAAAGTGTTTCTCCCAGGCAGCGGGAACGGCTATGGTGGCCATGGAGAATATTGTGCTGTTCGTCAAGCTTCTGGTGCCCACCTATCTGCTGGCCGTGGGCGCGGCCACCGGGGCCGTCACAGTGGGAGCCTGCTATGAGCTTTTGCTCCTGCTGATCTATGGGGTGGAAAATATCCTGGCGGGGGTGGTGATGCCGCTTATCTACGGCTATGTGATGCTGGCTGTGGTGAACGGCGTCTGGGCGGAGGAAAAGCTGACGCTGTTGATCGAGCTTCTGGAAAAGGGAGTGGGATGGATCCTGAAAGCGGCGCTGGGACTGGTGACTGGGGTCAGCATTTTTCAGGCGGCGGTGGGGCCCATGGTGGATTCCCTGCAGGCCACCGCGCTGCAGAAGGCGGTTTCCGCCCTGCCGGGAGTGGGAAATGCGGCGGACGGGGTGATGGATCTGGTGGTGGGCTCCGCCGTGGTGATCAAAAACAGCGTGGGGGTTGTCCTGCTGATTCTCCTGCTTACGCTCTGTACGGCGCCCCTTTTAAAGATTTTTCTCATCGCGCTGCTCTTGAAGGGAGCCGCGGCGTTTATGGGGATCGTCAGCGATAAGCGCATCACCGCCTGCGCCAATCGGGCGGGCAATGCGGGACTTTTGCTGCTTCGGGTGGCGGGGACGTCCATGCTTTTGTTCCTCATCTGTCTGGCTGTGGTGGCGGCGTCCACCAACAGAGGCTTTTAGAACCCTCTAAAATTGTCAAGTTTGTTTCTTCACAGCATCTGCCCGGACAGTGCCCGGAACAAAGTCCGGCTATGTCTTCCAGACGGACATTGTTCTGCCGGTGGAGGTACTGGAGGGGAAGATGCGGAACTAAAATAGGGAGGATATATGTGGAGCTTCTTTTATAAAAGTATCTGCCAGGTGGGGATTTTTATGATTTGCTCTCAGGCCATCATCCACTTTCGGCCCAATCGTTCCTATGAGAAGTATTTGAAGCTTCTGGTGAGCGTCATGATATTGATTCAGCTTCTGCATCCTGTGGTCAGTTTGATAGGCGGCGCCGGGCGCGGAGATTTTGAGGCCAGGGTGGAGCAGTTCAGAGAGCAGCTCGCCCAAAGCAGACAGCGGGCGGAAGAGAGCGCGGTCCTGTCTCAGGAGCGGCTGGGAGAACTGACCCTTTCCGAGCTTCGAAAAATCTGGGGGGAGAGAGAAGAAGGGGCAGTGACGGATGAGACGGGGGGAAGGTCGGAGCCGGAGGGGAGGGGAGAGGCAGGGGGAGAGCCGGAGCCGGATGGGACAGGAGACACCGAGGAGAAGCAGGAATCGTATGGGACAGGAGAGGCGCAGGGAGACGGGAAGGAGACGGGGGATTCGGTTGCCGTCGAGCCTGTGGAGCAGGTGGTTCCGGTGAAGATAGAATGAGTGCTGCGGAAGGGTCTTGAGGAGAGCGAGGATGGGGATAATGGAGAAGTTCAGGCGTTGGCTGGAAGAAAAGGGGTATGAGAAGTGGTTTCGAAAGGATAATCTGATTGTTCTGGCATTGGCGGGAGTGCTTTTGTTCATTATCGCGCTGCCTGCAAAGGATGCCAGGGAGGAGCTGAATGAGGGGATCTTTTCCGGCCTGGGGGAGGGGGAGGGCGTATCCAAACCGGAGAGCGCAAAGGACAAAACCCGGGAGGACGCGGGAAGCCTGTCCCAGGAGGAATATGCCGATTATCTGGAGGAGAAGCTGGAGGATATCCTGGCGGGAATGGACGGCGTGGGTAAGGTGGAGGTCATGATTACCCTGTCCTCCTCCCGGGAGCTGGTGCTAGAGAAGGACAGTGATACGGACGGTTCCCAGACCGACGAGGAGGATAACCAGGGGGGCAGCAGGCATATTTCTCAGACCACGCGGCAGGAAACCACGGTATTTCGAACGGAGGGAAACGTGAGCGAGCCCTATGTGATCAAGACGCTGCTGCCCCGTGTGGAGGGCGTGGTGGTGGTGGCGGAGGGCGCGGGAAACGGCGTGACGGACAAGAGCATCACCGAGGTGGTACTGACGCTGTTTGACGTGGGGGCCCACAAGGTGAAAGTGGTGAAGATGAAATGAAGACAGGACATATTTTTTCATACAGGCTCATACAATGAAGTAGGAAAATTCAAAAAGGGAGAAAGTCGTGAAAAATCTAATCAAAAAAAATCAGCTTATGATCACCGCGCTTGCGATTATGATTGCGATTGCAGGGTATCTACAGTTTGCGGGAACGGATCTCGATGAGGACTACCTGGCGGACGCATCCGGGAATGACACCAGCGCGGTAAATTCAAACGGGATCATCACAGACAACTACACGGCGGGCGGACTGCAGGAGGCGGCTGGACTGCAGGGAGATGTCGGGCTGGACGGTACATTGGATCTCTCGGAGGAGGATCTGTTATCCGCCGGACTCACAGACATTGAAAGTCTGGATTCCGACGGGAACATACTTACAGAGGACTATCTGCAGGGCGGCATGGATGTGGCCCAGGCTACGCCGGAGGCCGGCGAGGTTCCCGGCGAGGCGGTTTTCACCTCCACGGGAGGCGTGGAGATTCTGTCCGAGGCGAAGCTCTTGAAGGAGCAGACGAGAGCCAGGAACAGAGAGACTCTGATGGAGGTCATTGACAGCGCGGGACTCACCGACGAACAGAAGCAGGAGGCCGTGGACAGCATGATCCGTATGACCGAGATCGCCGAGAAGGAGTCGGCTGCGGAGATCCTGCTGGAGGCAAAGGGATTTTCCGACGTGGTGGTCAGCATCAACGGGGACGCGGTGGACGTGGTGGTGAACGCTGCGGAGCTCACGGATGTCCAGAGAGCCCAGATTGAGGATATCATCCGGCGAAAGACAGATATCGCGGCGGAAAACATCGTGATCAGCACCGTGGTTCACTAACAAAATGTGTACATTCACCGGTTTATGGGGTATAATATCCGTACAGGGCAGAGTCAAGTGGGCGAAGAAGCATATGCCAAGCTTGCTTGAGCATATGCTTTTTCGTCCATTTGACGAGCGTAGCGAACCCGAAAACCGAAGGTTTTCGGGTCTCTGCCCGTAGTCGTCCGGCGACTCGGGCAGGGCAAAGGAAGAAATTTTGCTGCCGGTTTCGGCTCTCTGCCCGCAGTCGTCCAAAAGCCCGGCAAACACAGTCAGGCTCTTACAATATGCCCGGGAGGTACACATGAAGCGGATATTTTTGATTGTATTGGACAGCTTTGGAATCGGAGCCATGCCGGATTCAGAGCAATATGGGGATTTTCAGGTGAACACACTGGGAAGCGTTTCGGGGAGCGCCCATTTCCATGTGCCGAATCTGGAGCGGATGGGGCTGTTTGCCATCGACGGAGTAAAGGAGGCGGGACTGAGAGGGAGCGCCTCCTCCCACACGGCGGTGGTGGCCCGGATGGCGGAGGCCTCCCGGGGCAAGGACACTACCATCGGGCATTGGGAGATTGCCGGCTTGCGCTCAGAGAGGCCGCTGCCCACCTATCCGGAGGGGTTCCCGGAGGAGGTGCTGGCGCCCTTTAAGGAGGCCACGGGCCGGGAGGTGCTGTGCAATCGACCCTATTCCGGAACGGAGGTCATTCAGAGGTACGGCGCGGAGCATCTGCGCACGGGCGCTCTGATTGTCTACACCTCCGCGGACAGCGTGTTCCAGATTGCCGCCCACGAGGAGAAGGTTCCCGTGGAGCAGCTCTATGAGTACTGTCTTATCGCAAGAAGGATTCTGCAGGGGAAGCACGGCGTAGGACGGGTGATTGCCAGACCCTTCCTGGGTACGGAGGGAAATTTCACCCGTACCTCGAGAAGACATGACTTTTCCATTTTGCCCCCCGGCATCACCATGCTGGATCAGCTCTCCGGGAGCGGAAGGGATGTGATCGCCGTGGGAAAGATCAAGGATATTTTTGCCGGGAAGGGGATCACCGAGGCGGTTTACACCGGAGGAAACGAGGAGGGCATCGGTCGGACCCTGGAGTATATGGAGCGGGATTTTGAGGGTTTGTGTTTTGTGAACCTGGTGGACTATGATATGCTCTACGGGCACAGGCGGGATGTGGACGGATATGCCCGGGCCCTGAGCTATTTTGACAGGCGGCTGCCGGAGATTGTGGAAAGGCTGAAGCCGGAGGACATTTTGATGCTGACCGCCGACCACGGCTGTGACCCCGCCTACACCGCCACCACCGACCACACCAGGGAATACACCCCTTTTCTGATGGCCGGGCCGGGGATCCCGCCCCGAAATCTCGGCACGAGAAGCTCCTTTGCGGACATAGGGGCCACGGTGCTCGATTATTTCGGCATCCGGCCGGAGTTTGCCGGGGAGAGTATGCTCTCTGACGGCTATCGAAATTAAACCAGAAAAGTATCACGGAGGACATCACAGTGAATCATTATACAGAAGAAATTAACCGCAGGCGCACCTTTGCCATTATTTCTCATCCGGATGCGGGCAAGACGACGCTCACGGAGAAATTCCTGCTCTACGGCGGAGCCATTAATCTGGCGGGGAGCGTGAAGGGGAAGGCTACCGCCAGGCATGCCGTGTCGGACTGGATGGAGATTGAGAAGGAGAGGGGTATTTCCGTCACCTCCTCGGTGCTCCAGTTTGAGTACGGCGGCTATTGTATCAATATATTGGACACGCCCGGGCACCAGGACTTCTCGGAGGACACCTACCGTACCTTGATGGCGGCGGATTCGGCGGTCATGGTCATCGACGGAGGCAAGGGAGTGGAGGCCCAGACCAGGAAGCTGTTCAAGGTCTGCGTCATGCGCAGGATTCCTATTTTTACTTTTATCAATAAGATGGACAGAGACGCAAACGACACCTTTGAGCTGTTGGATGAGATCGAGAAGGAACTGGGGATTGCCACCTGCCCCTTAAACTGGCCCATCGGCTCCGGAAAGGAGTTTAAGGGTGTGTACGACAGGGAGAAGAAATGCGTTATCTCCTATGCGGACACGGAGAAGGGCACCAGGGAGGGCACCGCCACGGAGATTCCCGTCTCCGACGAAGAGAGGCTGACTGAGTTTATCGGAAAAAGCGCGGCGGACAGGCTTTTAGAGGAGGTGGAGCTCCTGGACGGGGCCAGCGCAGAATTCGATTTGGAGCAGGTCCAGGCGGGAAATCTGACTCCGGTATGCTTTGGTTCCGCGCTGACCAATTTTGGGGTGGAGATATTTTTGCAGCATTTTTTGAAAATGACCACCACCCCCCTGCCCAGACGGGCCGACAAGGGATTGATCCAGCCGGCGGAAAACGAGTTCAGCGCCTTTGTCTTCAAAATACAGGCAAATATGAACAAGGCCCATCGGGACAGAGTGGCCTTCATGCGAATCTGCTCCGGGCGCTTTGACGCAAATATGGAGGTTCGTCATGTACAGGGGGGGAAAGTCATGCGTCTGTCCCAGCCCCAGCAGATCATGGCGGACGAGAGAAAAATATTGTCGGAGGCCTTTGCGGGGGATATTATCGGGGTGTTTGATCCGGGTATTTTCTCCATCGGGGATACCATCTGTATGCCGAAGGAGAATTTCAGATATGAGGGTATTCCCACCTTTGCCCCGGAGCATTTTGCGAGAGTCCGCCAGGTGGACACCATGAAAAGAAAGCAGTTTGTGAAAGGGATTGAGCAGATCGCCCAGGAGGGAGCCATCCAGATCTTTCAGGAGTTCAACACGGGACTGGAGGAGATTATCGTGGGCGTGGTGGGAGTGCTGCAGTTCGATGTGCTCAAATACCGCCTGGAGAATGAGTACAATGTGGAGATCCGCCTGGAGAACCTGCCCTATGAGCATATCAGGTGGATTGAGAATAAGGATGAGGTGGATATGACAAAGCTTGTGGGCACCTCCGATATGAAGAAGGTCAAGGACATGAGGGGGAATCCGCTGTTGCTCTTTGTCAACTCGTGGAGCGTAGGAATGACCCTGGAGCGAAACGAAGGCCTGATTCTGACGGAATTTAGCCGAAACTGATTGGTGGAGCGACTGCATGAAAATTGGTGTGAAGGGGTATCTGGCGCTGCTTGCCTTTTGGGGCTCGGCCGTACTTTTTGGCGGCTGTGCGGTGGAGGAGCTGACGGCCCGGGTATGGAAAAACACATATTGGGAACCGGAGTCTGGATGGGAGGACCGGGACAGGGAACCTTTGAGCGAGCGCAAGATCCAGGAGGATATCCAGGTCGCCCAGGAGAGGAGCCTTCTGACAAAGGAAGCCGGACATTACGCCTACGACTGTCTCACGCAGGCGCAACAGCTCTGGTATCGGGACATTGAGAAAAGCCTCGGCAGCATGGCGGAATTTACCAGACTCTCGGAGGAGGGCCTATCAGAGGGATTGGACGAGGATTGTATCGACACCGTATTTCAATGTGTGATGAATGATCACCCTGAGATTTTCTACGTGGAGGGCTACAGCTACAGCAAATACACCAGAGGGGACAAGGTGGTGGCAATCGCCTTTTCAGGCTCCTACAGCATGGATTGGCAGGAGGCGGTTCTTCGCCAGGAGGCCATAGAGGCCGAAGCCGAGGCGCTGTTAACGGGGGCGGAGGACTGTGAATCCGAATATGATAAGGTCAAATATGTCTATGAGACTCTGATCCGAAATACGGATTACGATCTGGAAGCGGAGGAAAACCAGAATATTTATTCCGTGCTGGTGAATCGTTCCTCCGTGTGCCTGGGCTATGCCAAGGCCACCCAATATCTGTTGAACCGTCTGGGGGTGGAATGCACTCTGGTACAGGGAACGGTGGATACGGGGGAAGGACACGCCTGGAATCTTGTGAAGGTGGACGGTGAGTACTACTATGTGGATACCACCTGGGGGGACGCCTCCTATCAGTCCTTAGAGGGACTGCAGGAGACGGAGCCCTACAGGCCTTCTATCAACTACGACTATCTGTGTGTGACCACAAAACAGCTCCTTTGCACCCACACGCTGGACTGTGTGGTGCCCATGCCGGAGTGCACGGCCATGGCGGCGAATTACTATGTGAGAGAGGAGGCCTTTTTCACCGACTATGACAGGGGGCAGATGGAGAGGCTCTTTGCCCGGGCCGGGGAGCGGGGCTGGCCGGACGTGACGGTGAAATGCGCCGACAGGGAGTGTTTTGAGCTGATTTTGGAGGCAATGATCGACGGACAGGAGATCTTTTCGTATCTGGACGCGGAGGAGACGGTTGCGTATGCCTGCAATGACAAGCAGATGTCGATTACCTTTTGGACGGTGAAGTAGAGCGGGGGGGAGGGGATGGATAAGGCCCCTTCCCCCTTTTTTTGCCCTAACTGGACTTTTTTGGTGACAAAATGGGTATAAATATGATATACTAAACAATAAATCATATTTCAGGAGGGCATTGTCATGGAGAGAGAGACAGACAAAAACGCGCTGGTTCTGAAAGCGGATGAGAATATCGGCGCAGTGCAGATCGCCGACGACGTTGTGGCCATGATCGCGTCGTTAGCGGCCACCGACGTGGACGGGGTCAGTGCCATGGCCGGCAATATCACCAATGAACTGATGAGCAGAGTCGGTGTGAAGAACCTTACCAAGGGCGTGAGAGTGGCAGTGCAGGAGGACAATGTCAGAGTGGATCTGGCAGTGCTTTTGGAGTACGGCTACAATATTCCCGCCACCTGCCAGCAGGTACAGCGCAAGGTGAAGAGCGCCATTGAGAACATGACGGGATTAAACTGCAGCGATGTCAATATCCGTATTTTGGGAATAACGAACAAGAAGGACAATTAGGAAAAGGTCATGGGACGACATGAGTTGAGAGAGCAGATTTTTAAGCTGCTGTTTCGGGTGGAGTTTTATCCCCCCGACGAGATGCCGGAGCAGGTGAGCCTCTTTGTGGAGGATGGGGAGAATCCCCTCCGAGAGAAGGACGCGGACTATGTGAGGGAGAAGTTTCAGGAGATCCAGGAAAGACTTCCCGAGCTGGATCGGCTGATCAATGAGAATACGGAGGGCTGGAATACCGTGCGCATGGGCAAGGTCGAATTGACCCTGCTGAGAATCGCCGTGTACGAGAGCCTGTATGACGAGGATATTCCTGTCAGTGTGGCAATTAACGAGGCCGTGGAGCTTGCCAAGATTTACGGGCAGGAGAACGCAGCCTCCTTTGTGAACGCTATTCTGGCAAAGATTGCAAAGCTGGGTGGTTGAGATTCGAAACGTATACACGGTGGGACAACTGAATTCCTATATCAAAAATATGTTCATGCAGGATTATCTGTTGCAGGCTCTGTTCGTAAAGGGTGAGGTCAGCAACTGCAAATATCATTCCTCTGGACATATTTATTTTACGTTGAAGGATAGCAAGGGGGCCGTAAACTGCGTTATGTTCGCGGGCAACCGCACCGGGCTTTCCTTTCGGCTGACCGACGGGCAGCAGGTGGTGGCGGGCGGCACGGTGGATGTGTATGAGCGGGACGGGAAATATCAGCTCTACGCGAAACAGATTATCCTGGACGGCGCGGGACTGCTCTATGAGAAGTATGAGCAGTTGAAACGGGAGTTGGAGGAGCTGGGGATGTTTGCCCTTCAGTACAAGCAGCCGATCCCTAAGTATATCCGTTCCCTGGGAGTGGTCACCGCGGACACAGGGGCTGCCGTGCGGGATATCATCCAGATTACCCGGCGAAGAAATCCTTATGTCCAGATTATTCTGTATCCTGCCATCGTCCAGGGTGAGGCAGCCGCGGGCAGCGTCGTCCGCGGGATCCGGGCGCTGGAGAGACAGGGCGTGGATGTGATGATCGTAGGGCGGGGGGGAGGTTCCATCGAAGATCTGTGGGCCTTTAACGAGAGAGAGGTGGCCCAGGCGGTATTTGACTGTTCGGTGCCCATTATTTCGGCGGTGGGCCATGAGACGGACACCACCATCATAGATTTTGTGTCGGATATGCGGGCGCCCACGCCCTCCGCGGCGGCGGAGCTGGCGGTGACGGATATCCGGGAAATACTGGGGAGCCTGGAGGCATATCGCGTCGCTCTGGAACAGGGGATGAACCGCAGAGTGCAGGAGGCCAGAAAACAGGCCGAGCAATATGGGATGCGGCTTGGGTACTTGAGTCCCCTCTCCCGTATCAGGCAGCAGAGGCAGGACGGGATAAAGCTGGAGGAGAAGCTCAGGGACCGTATGCGGGCAGTTCTTCTGGGGAAGCGCCAGGAGATGGCTCTCTACATTGAAAGGATGAGAGGGTTGTCCCCGTTGGAGAAGCTAAACAGCGGGTTTTCCTATGTGGAGGACAGCGAGGGGCGAAATATTCGCACCGTCTCCCAGGCAGAGCCGGGGCAGACGGTGCGTATCCGGGTGAGGGACGGCTGTATCCACGCCCAGGTGACGGGGAGCGAGTTCCTGGAAAAAGCATGATTATAACGGGCAGTTTTTGTGCAGAATAACAGAAAGGGCAGGTTTGATATGGGTAAAGCGGCACAGGAGAAAAGGGAGCGCAGCCTGGAGGAAAATTTCGCCAGTCTGGAGGAGACCATAGAGAGGCTTCAGGCGGAGGACATCTCACTGGAGGAAGCCTTTGCCGTATACAGCCAGGGAATGGCGATTCTAAAGCGGTGCGGCGAGCAGATCGACCGGGTGGAAAAACAGGTTTTGAAGCTGACGGAGCAGGGAGAGCTGGAGGAACTGTGAGGGCGGGCCGCCTGAGGGAAGAATTTAGGTTCGGGCATCCTGCATGACAGGGAGGAGCACTTTGGAGGAGAGAGAATTTCAGGAGCTTTTAAAGACAAGGACGGACGAGGCGGAGCAGATAATTCGAAGCTATCTGCCCCCGGAGGAGGGATTTCAGAGGACGGTTCTGGAGGCCATGAATTACAGCCTTCTGGCGGGAGGGAAAAGACTGCGCCCGCTTTTCATGGGGGAGACCTATCGGATGTTCGGGGGAAGCGGCCGGGTGGCGGAGCCCTTTATGGCGGCCATGGAGATGATACATACCTATTCCCTGGTCCACGATGACCTGCCTGCCATGGACAATGATATGTACAGACGGGGCAGGGAGACCGCCTGGAAGGTGTACGGTGAGGGCATGGGCGTCCTGGCGGGAGACGGACTGCTCAACTACGCCTATGAGACCGCCCTCAGGGCCTTTGACATTGTCCGGGCAGACGACAGGGCAAGGCAGGGCGGTTCCGGGGAGCCTGACGCCCGGGGAGGAGAAGACCGGAGCGGGGTCCTGACGGTGGCCAGAGCTTTGGCAGTGCTGGCAGAGAAAGCGGGCGTCTATGGGATGATCGGAGGCCAGTGCGCGGATGTGGAGGCGGAAGAGAAGGGCACGGCAGTGTCGGAGGAGCTGCTTCTGTTTATCCATGAGCACAAGACGGCGGCCCTGCTGCAGGCATCCATGATGATAGGAGCCATTCTTGCCGGAGCCAGTGAGGAGGAGATCCGGGCGGTGGAGAGATGCGCTCTCAATGTGGGGATTGCCTTTCAAATCCAGGATGACATACTGGATGTCACCGGCGACAGCGGGGAGCTGGGGAAGTCGGTGGGAAGCGATGCCCAGAATCACAAGGAGACCTATGTGACGGTCAAAGGGCTGGATCAGTCGATTGCGGACGTGGAGAAGCTGTCCCGGGAGGCGGTTAATATTTTAAGCGGTCTGCCCGGCGAGCATTCCTTTTTGGAGAGGCTGATCCTCATGCTGATACACCGCAGAGCGTGATCAGATATTGTGCCCTCCGGGGCGGCAGCATACACAGCGGTATGGGAAGAACTTGCGCAGGGGCTAAAGATGAGAGGAACGGCATATGTGGTTGGAACAAATAGAGAATCCCAATGATATCAAGAAGATTGCCAAGGAAAATTATGGGGAGCTGGCGGAGGAGATCAGACAGTTTCTCATAGAGAAGATCAGTGTGACGGGCGGGCACCTGGGCTCTAATCTGGGGGCGGTGGAGCTGACGATGGCGCTTCACCTCTCCTTAAATCTGCCGGAGGACAAGATTATCTGGGACGTGGGGCATCAATCCTACACCCATAAGCTTTTGACCGGACGTAAGGACGGATTCGATTGTCTGCGCCAATTTCATGGCATGAGCGGTTTCCCCAAGCGAAAAGAAAGCAAATTTGACGCCTTTGACACAGGGCACAGCTCCACTTCCATCTCGGCGGGGCTGGGCCTGGTCAAGGCGCGGGACATAAGGGGGCAGAAAAACACGGTGGTCTCCGTGATCGGGGACGGATCTCTCACGGGAGGGATGGCCTACGAGGCTCTGAACAACGCGGCCAAGCTGGAGACAAATTTTATTATTATCCTGAATGATAACAATATGTCCATCTCGGAAAATGTGGGCGGCGTGTCCAAATATCTGAACAATATCCGCACTGCCAGCGGATACCTGGACCTGAAGGAGGGGATCTACAATGCCCTGAAGGGTACCCCGGGCGGCGACAATATGGTGTCCAAGATCCGCAGGGCCAAGAGCAGCGTAAAGCAGCTTGTGATTCCGGGAATGCTGTTTGAGGATATGGGCATCACTTATCTGGGGCCGGTGGACGGCCACAGCATTGCGGCGCTGACCCGGGTGATGCGGGAGGCCAGGAGGGTGAAGGGAGCCGTGCTGATTCATGTCATCACCCAGAAGGGGAAGGGCTATGGGCCTGCGGAGCGTCATCCCGCAAGGTTTCACGGGGCGGAGCCCTTTGACATTGAGACGGGCCTTCCCTCCCATCCCAGGACGGCGGCCAACTATACCGACATTTTTTCCACTGTCATGTGTAAGCTGGGCCAGAGGGACGAGAGCATTGTGGCCATCACCGCTGCCATGCCTGACGGCACCGGACTCAAGCGCTTCCGCAATATGTATCCGGAGCGGTTTTTTGACGTGGGAATCGCGGAGGAGCACGCGGTGACCTTCGCCGCAGGATTGGCGGCGGGAGGGATGAAGCCCATTGTGGCGGTGTATTCCTCCTTCCTGCAAAGGGGTTACGACCAGATTCTGCATGATGTGTGCATTCAGAATTTACCGGTGGTGTTTGCCATTGACCGGGCGGGCCTGGTGGGGAGCGACGGGGAGACCCACCAGGGGATCTTTGACTTGAGCTATCTGTCAGGCATTCCCAATATGAATATCTGCGCTCCCAAGAACAAGTGGGAGCTTTCCGATATGTTGAAGTTTGCCGTGAAGCTGGGGCTGCCCGTCGCCGTCCGCTATCCCAGGGGCCAGGCCTACGCCGGTCTGCGGGAGCACCGGCCGCCCGTGGAGCTGGGAAAGGCGGAATGGATTTACCGGGAGAGGGAGATCGCTCTGTTTGCGGTGGGAAGTATGGTGAAGACGGCGGAGGCGGTGCGGGAGCGGCTGAAGGGGGAGGGGTACTGCGTGAGCCTCGTCAATGCCCGGTTCGTGAAGCCCATCGACAGGGAGGCCGTGCTGGAGGCCTGCCAGGATCACCGGATTATCGTTACCATGGAGGAGAACGTGCAAAACGGCGGCTACGGTGAGAAGGTCCTGAGCTGTCTGAACGAGCAGAGGCTGTCCAACAAATGTATTGTGGTGGCCGTGCCGGACGCTTATGTGGAGCACGGAAATGTGGAGCAGTTAAAACGGGAAATCGGCCTGGATGCGGAGAGCATCGCAAGGCGTGTTCTGGAGGCGGACGGGCAATGAGAGAACGGTTGGACATTATTTTGGTGAACAGGGGTTATGCCCCCTCCCGGGAGAAGGCCAAGGCTATGATTATGTCCGGCAGCGTGTTTGTGAACGGGCAGAGGGAGGATAAGGCGGGCACCTTTTTTCGCCAGGATAAAATAAAAACTCTGGAGGTCCGGGGGAGCGGACTGAAATATGTGAGCCGGGGAGGGCTGAAGCTGGAGAAGGCTCTTTTGGTCTGGGAACTTTCTCTGAAGGGCCTTGTCTGCATGGATATCGGAGCCTCCACGGGAGGATTTACGGACTGTATGCTGCAAAACGGCGCGCAAAGGGTCTATTCCGTGGACGTGGGTTCCGGTCAGTTGGCCTGGAAGCTGAGAAACGATCCGCGGGTGGTCTGTATGGAAAAGACCAATTTCCGCTATCTGACGAAAGAGGCTGTGGGGGAGGTGATGGACTTTGCCAGTGTGGACGTCTCCTTCATCTCCCTGACAAAGATTCTGATTCCCGCCAGGGAGCTTCTGAAGGCCGGCGGGGAGATGGTGTGTCTGATTAAGCCTCAGTTTGAAGCGGGCCGGGAGAAGGTGGGCAAAAACGGCGTGGTGCGGGACGAGGCGGTGCACCGGGAGGTCATTCACAGAATGGTGGATTACGTCCACTGTGTGGGATTTGAGCCGCTGCATCTGGAGTATTCCCCCATCAGGGGGCCGGAGGGAAATATTGAGTACCTCCTGCATATAATGAAGCGGGAACCCGTTCCGGAGGAGGTGAGGGCGCTGACGGAGCATGAGGCCGAGGAGCGCCTGGGGGAGATTGCGGAATCCGGCAGGGGGAAATCTCATCAGGGGGAATGGGAACAAAGGATCGCGGACACGGTGGAGAGATCCCACGGCCTTCCCGGAACTGACGGACAGGGCGCCGGGCGGGAGGAGGCAGACATCTAAGCGCGGTTTGGGTTATGGAAAGGGCAGGGTTATACATATGAAGCATTTTCTGATTTATTCCAATGGGTATAAGGATAAGGGACTGGCGGTCACAGGCCGAGTGGTGAAGCATCTGGAGAGCAGAGGACAGAGGGCGACGCTTAAACTGAAGGAGGCCGATTGGAAGTCCGGAGCCGGTGAGGAGAGCGAGGAGGCGAAAAACATTCCCTCCGATGTGGACTGCATGATAGTGCTGGGCGGGGACGGCACCGTGCTGCAGGCGGCCAGAGAGACCAAGAAGCTGCACATTCCCATTATCGGTGTGAATCTGGGGACCCTGGGGTTTATGACGGAGATCGAGCCGGAGCATCTGGAGGAGTCTCTGGACCGTCTGATTGCCGGGGACTACGAGCAGGAGAGCCGGATGATGCTAAACGGAAAGGTACTCTTTGGGGACGGGAGAATGGACGAGGGCTGGGCGCTGAACGATATCGTAGTCTCCCGCAGCGGCACACTGCAGATCATTAATTTTGACATCTATGTGAACCATCAGTTTCTCAACGACTACAAGGCGGACGGAATGATTATCACCACGCCCACCGGTTCAACGGGATACAATCTTTCGGCAGGCGGGCCCCTGGTGGAGCCTCGGGCAAAGCTCCTCACCATGACCCCCATCTGCCCCCACACACTGACCCAGAGGAGCATTATCCTGTCCCCGGAGGATGTGATCGAAATTGTGATTCCGCCGATCAGAGGGAATCTGTCCCAGACTGTGGAGGCAAACTTTGACGGCAGCCACAAGATCGCTCTGAGCACCGGGGACCGCATCCGCATTGTACAGTCGGAGAAGACCACGGAGTTCATTCAGCTCAATCAGATGAGCTTTTTGGAGGTGCTCAACCGTAAAATGAAGGAAGTGTGATCAGGGGTACTAATTTTTGTTACTTGTATATGCCACGCGTCGGAGAGGGCGGCATACATAAGGAGAGAAAAAATGTTACAAAGCTTACATGTGAAAAATCTGGCCTTGATGGAGGAGACGGAGGTAGAGTTCGGGGAGGGGTTAAATATCCTGACCGGAGAAACCGGGGCGGGAAAATCCCTTTTGATCGATTCCGTGACCCTGGCCTTAGGCGGAAAGTTCGACCGGGATATGCTCAGAAAGGGCGCGGACAGCGCCTATGTGGAGCTGGTGTTCTCCGGCGGGGACGAGAAGGTGGCGGAAAAGCTTAGGGAACTTGCGTTTCAGGAGGATGAATGCGTCATTGTCAGCCGCAGGATGCAGGCGGGGAAAAGCGTGTACAAGATCAACGGGGAGACGGTGACGGCCAGGCAGGTGAAGGAACTGGCGGAAATCCTCATCGACATTCACGGGCAGCACGAGCATCAGTCATTGCTTCATAAGAAGAAGCATATGGAGATTTTGGACGCTTACTGCGGGGAGGACAACAGGGAGCCGGCCGCCCGGGTAGACCGGCTTTATCATGCCTGCAGGGAGCTGGAAAAGCGTCTGGAGGAGGAGACCATGGACGAGTCTGCCAGAGAGAGGGAGCGCGCTCTGGCGGAGTTTGAATGCCGGGAGATTGAGGAAGCCGCCCTTATCCCGGGGGAGGATGAGGAGCTGGAGACGCGTTACCGTTTTATGGTAAACGGAAGGAAGATTGCGGAAAATCTGGCGGAATGCTGCAGATACACGGGCAGCGGGGAGGAGGACGGAGCCGGAAGCGCTCTCAGCCGCGCCCTGCGGGCCCTGGGAAGCGTATCCGCCTTGGACGGCAGGCTGGAGCAGCTCCAGGGACAGCTTGAGGAGGTGGACAATCTTCTGGCTGATTTTAACCGGGATGCGGCGGAGTATCTGCAGGACTGCGAGTTTGACCAGGAGGAATTTACACGGGTGGAGGAGCGGCTGAATCTGATCAATCGCTTAAAGGGAAAGTACGGCGGCACCCTGGAGGAGGTTGTGAGATACGGGGAGTCCAGGCAGGAGCTGCTGCAAAAGCTTTCCGATTACGATTCCTTTATGAAGGAGCTCGGGGAGGAGTGGGAGCGGACGGACAGAGAGCTGAAAGCTGCCTGTGGTGAGCTGTCCGGGCTTCGAAGCAGGAATGCCCTGCAGCTTCAAGGGCTTTTGAAGGAGGCCCTGGTCAACCTGAATTTCCTGACGGTGGAGTTTGAGATTGCGGTGCGGCCGGGCCAGACCGTCACTGCCAGGGGGTACGACGACGTGGAGTTTTTGATTTCCACGAACCCCGGAGAGCCCCTGAGCCCTTTGAGCCAGGTGGCCAGCGGAGGCGAGCTGTCCAGGGTGATGTTAGCCATCAAGACCGTGCTGGCCGGGCGGGATCATGTGGATACCTTGATTTTTGACGAGATCGATGCCGGCATCAGCGGACGCACCGCCTGGAAGGTGTCCGGACAGTTGGACGCGGCGGCCCGCGCCCACCAGGTGATCTGCATCACCCACCTCCCTCAGATCGCGGCCATGGCGGACCGGCATTTTGTGATCGAAAAAAGCAGCACCGACGACAGCACCATCACGGACATCCGCAGCGTGGAGGGAGAGGAAAGCCTGGCGGAGCTGGCCAGACTTTTGGGAAGCGACGCTCTCACGGAGGCGGCTTTGGAGAACGCCAGGGAGATGCGGGAGCAGGCGCTTAAGCGCAAGGAGGGCTTTCCGCGGAAGGCTGTGACAGGGGTGGGAGACAGAGGTAACACACAATAAAGGGCATTGTGGAGATTCTGTCCCTGGGGATTCTCCTGCCGGGCTTTGACGCGCTCTGTAAAGGGGGGAGCGGGGCGGCTTAATTTGCGATACAGGAAGAAGAAACTTTTGCGCCCGGGGCGTGAAGGGGAGTTGACGGATGGGGAATGGGGAAAATGAAATAGTGATAGATTTGCGGGAGCTGCTGGGGGCGCTGTGGCGCGGAGCGTGGCTGATTCTGTTGTGCGGGACGGCGGCGGGAGCCCTTGGTTTTTGTACCAACCGGATCCGAACGACCATACAGTACCAGTCTACCACCCGTATTTATGTGCTGAACAGGCAGGATGACAGCGCCTTGACCTACAGCGACGTTCAGCTTGGGACGCAGCTTGCCAGAGATTTTGTCCAAATCATAAAGAGCCGGTATGTATTGGAGAAGGTGGCAGCCTCTTTGGGGCTGGAGGAAAGCGCCGAATCTCTGGCGTCGAGGATTAGTGTGGCCGCTCAGCCGGACACAAGGATCGTGGCTATCACGGTGACGGATCCTGATCCGGAGACGGCGAGACGTTTGGCGGACGAGGTGAGAGAGACGGCTGCAGAACGGATCAAGAGTGTGATGGATATTCAGGCGGTGAATCTGGTGGACGAGGCGAATCTTCCCTCCGAGCCCGTACCGTCCCGGGCGGTGCGATGGTTGATGGGCGGAGCGATGGTTGGATGTTTTCTGTCCGGGATGGTGATTTTGACGCTGTTTCTTATGGACGATACGCTGAGAACCGCAAAAGACGCGGGGAAGTATCTCGGTTTGAGCACCCTTGGGGTGGTTCCCTGCCGGGGAGAAGCGGGAGCGGGCAGACGCGGAGGGCTTGCCCGGGAGGAGTCGGACATTCGCTTCCGGGAGGCTTTTCGGACCCTTCGGACCAATATTGAGCTTTCCGGGGAGGGAGCGAGGGTGATCTGTCTGACAAGCTGTATTCCCCGGGAGGGAAAATCAAAGCTCTCCTATGAGCTGGCGAGAGCCTTTGGGGATAAGGGGGAGCGCGTGCTTTTGGTGGATGCCGATTTAAGAGGGGCCGCCATGGGCGGCAGACAGAGGAAGGCAATGACCTGCGCGGGACTGGTGGACTGTCTGGTGGGAATGGCTTCCCTGGAGGAAGCTCTGTGTAGCGCGGAGAATGAGAATTTCCAAATGATAATTCCGGGGAGGACCCCTGCCAATCCCAGTGAGCTTTTGGGGAGTGAAAGCTTCGGCGCACTGGTGCGTCAGGCCAGGGAGCAGTATGATATGGTGGTGATAGACACGCCTGCCCTGGGAAGCGTCATAGACGCGGCGGAGGTGGCGAGAGTCTGCGACGGGGCGATTCTGGTGGCGGAGAGCGGGGCCGTCAGCTTCCGGTTCGCTGGCCGGGTGTTGGAGCAACTGCGGCTGACAGGCTGCCCTGTTCTGGGGTGTATATTGAACAAGGCGGACAGGAAGAGAAAGGGCTGCCCGGGGATGGCCCGGGGGAGACATTACGAGAAAGAATATAATAAATTCTACGGCGGCTGTGGGGATTAGGGCCGATTGAGTACAGAACGGAGTTTTATGGGCTGCGGATTCATGCGGTCCATATTTTTTGTTATACTAAAATTATAATTTCTCCGCCCGCAGGAGGGGAGGATTTCGTTATACATAATGAAAGGAGGGGTTCGGCGTCCATGGACAACAGGAAGGAGCTGGCGGAGCAGTACGACAGGATATACCGGTATTGTTATTACAGGCTGCGGCACAGGGAACTTGCGGAGGATATCACCCAGGAAACCTTCCTTCGATTTTTCCGAAGGGAACAATATCATTTTTTGGAGAATCCCCTCAAAATTATGTATGTCATAGCCAGGAACCTGTGTGTAGACCAATGCCGCAGAAGCAACAGAGCCGGGGTGGAGAGGATGGAGGTGGAGGAGCTTGCAGGCGCGGGAATCGAGGAGGGCATTGTGGACCGGGAAATTTTGCGGGGCGCGATGTCGCGACTTGGGGAGGAGGAGCGGGAAATCGTCTTTTTGCGGGCCGTGAACGGGGAGGACTTCTCTGTGATCGGAGAGATGACCGGGTTGTCACGGTATGCCGTCCGCAGGAGATATCAGAGCGCATTGCAGACATTGCGGAAGGAGTTGACGGACTAAAGTTATGAGCGATAGGCGAAAGAGTTTGGAAAAGGAAATAAAAGAGCTGTATGAGATTCCGGAGCCGGTGAGAAAGAAGGAGTTTCTGCGGCAGTTTGAAAGCCCCTATATTTCCATGGGGAAGTTTATGTGGGAGCAGCTATGGTATCTCAAAAAGTGGGTGTGGCTTCTGTCGGGCTTTCTCTTTGTGCTGATTTTCTGGCTGGGCAGTAATCTGGAGGCGGAGAAGGCTTGGGTGTTGTACGCCATTATCCCTTTTCTGGCGCTGTCTCTGTTAATCGAGAGCGACAAATCAAATATACACGGCATGGAGGAATTGGAGTGTGCCACGCGGTTTTCCCTGAAAAGTCTGCTGTTAGCCAGGATGGGCGGACTGGCCGGGCTGCACAGCGCCTTTATGCTGCTTTTGCTCATCTGTCTGAAGGATCGGCTTATGCCGATGCTCCATGACGTGCTCTATATGCTGGTGCCCTATTTTCTGACGGTGTGCCTGGGTTTCCATATTCTGCGGAAGTTCAGGGGAAAGGAATCGGTCTATCTGTGTATGGGGGCATCGGTCCTGGTGAGCTCTTTGGTGTGTGTGGTGGAACAGACGGCTCCTTTTGTGTTTGGTATATCAATGGCAGGAAGTTGGTTTGCCGCATTTGCGGTCATTGTCTTTTTGACCGGAAGAGAACTGCTTCTTTTCTATCGGAGGGCACAGATGCCGGCCTGAGGCGGAAAGGAGAAGGCTACGGGAAATTTTGCGAAGGAAAGTACGGGCGGGAATCGCATAAACCGCGGAAAGGACGGGTTAACAAGGATGGAGTGGAAAGCGGACAGAATTTCAAAACAATATCAGGGCAAGATTGCGGTGGACAGGGTCAGCCTGAGCCTGGGAAAGGGGGTTCACGGCCTGCTGGGGGCCAACGGGGCGGGCAAGACAACGCTGATGCGGATGCTGTGCGGTATTCTGCGGCCTGATGGCGGCAGCATATCCTACGACGGTCTGGATGTAGTCTCGGAGGAATACAGGAGCATTCTGGGCTATCTGCCTCAGGATTTCGGGTATTATCCTGATTTCACAGGCATGGATTTTCTGCTCTATATGGCGGCGCTGAAGGGCCTTCCCAAAAACCGGGCGAGGGAGCGTGCCAGGGAGCTTTTGGAGGTGGTGAAGCTTCAAAATGCGGCGGGGAAGAGGGTAAAGACCTACTCCGGAGGCATGAAGCAGCGTCTGGGAATCGCCCAGGCTCTTTTGAACGAGCCGCGGATACTGGTGCTGGACGAGCCCACGGCGGGCCTGGACCCCAAGGAGAGAGTGCGCTTCAGAGAACTGATTGCGGAATATGGGAAAGAAAATATTGTTCTCCTCTCCACTCACATCGTATCGGATGTGGAACACAGCGCAAAGGATATTCTGATGATGAGGGAAGGCCAGATCATTTTTCAGGGTGAGTGGGACAATGGGGGGGAGGACCTGGAGGCATTTTACTTAAGACAGTTTGGAGAGGGCAAGGAGGAGGACGATGTGTAAGAATGTAACTGTTTTGATGAAATATGAGTGGAAGAAGCTATGGCTGAAAAGGAGGGTGTGGATTGCGGTGGCTGTGGTAGCTATGTTTGAGATACTGTTGAATCTGTCCTTTCTGACGCGCTTCTATGGGACCGCCATCAGAACTTCGGACGGAGCGGAGGAGGTGTTTATGGAATCCGGCTACGAGAGGATGGTGCGGGACCGGAGCAATGCCAGGGATCTGGACGGCAGGCAGATAGACGATGCCCTGCTCTCGGAGATGAGGCGGTACGCGAAAGGTTATATTCGGACGAGGAAAGGGGATGACCGAAAATATGAGCAGATCTATCGGCTGCTGATTGGAGTGTGGAAAAATCCGGATTTGCTTATGGATGGAAATGCCGCAGATCTCTATGCCGACTGGAGGGAGCTGGTACGGCAGA
Source organism: uncultured Lachnospiraceae bacterium (assembly GCA_949948715.1). Classification (GTDB taxonomy): domain Bacteria; phylum Bacillota; class Clostridia; order Lachnospirales; family Lachnospiraceae; genus Acetatifactor. The sequence goes on from CATLGW010000003.1 coordinate 25,178, forward strand.
GGGGTCAAAGCTTTTACCTTTCCCGGGAGGAGACTGCTTACTGGGAGGGCAGGATGGAGCGGATGGAGGAACCGCTTACTTACCGGTATGCCTTCTCCTGGAAAAATGTGCTGGAGCAGACTTTGCCAAACGGCATTATGGTGCTGATGCTGATCGCCGTATGTCTGTCGGGGATGTTTGCGGACGAGCATCAGTTTCGCACGGACCAGCTTCTCCTGTGCATGAAAAACGGCAAAAATACCGTCTATTGGGTAAAGATGGCAGTAGGGATCCTGTTTGGGGTCTGCTGTACGCTTTTGGTATACGGCATATCCTTTGCAATCTGCTTCGCCCTCTATGGAGCGGAGGGATTTGACGCTCTCTTGAGGCTTGATGTATTGGCGGCGCCCTTTGACCTGTCCGTGGGAGAGGCGGTGTTAATCATGTTTGGGCTTTCTCTTCTTGCGGGAATGCTGGAGAGCGCTCTCGCCTGCTTTTTGTCCGAGAGGCTTGGCAGCAATGTGGCTGTTATGGCTGTCATGGTGGGACTCATGTTACTCACACAGTTTGCGGTGATTCCCAGGGAGTGGCGCGGCCTGTCCCAGCTCTGGGAGCTGATGCCCACCTCTGTGCTGAACAGGTATAAATTCGAAGACGGACGGACGGTGGCTCTTTTTGGGGAATATCTGACATGTTTTCAGTGCGCGGCTTTTGTCTATCCCGCTGTGACGGCTCTGTTTGTTTGGCTGGGAAAGAGAAGGTATCTGCGCTCTCAGGTGACGGGGCGGTAAAAACTGTTTGACAAATTCCTCCTTTGCCCATACAATTAAGGATAACGGTCATACTATATTGGGAACAGGATTGGAAGAAAGGGATAGGAGGAAAATGCCATGACGAATTACGAGAGGCCCGCTGTCTGGTTAAGCGAGGGGAGTGCGGAGGGCGTGTACGCAGCCAGTGGAGCGGTTTCCGAGGGAGAGGGAGGAAGCGGCTCCGCGGGCGGAGAGGGCGCTGTGGGAGGAGCAGGCTCGTCTTCCGTGTCTGTCTCCCAGGTGGAGCTTACGTCGGAGGGAAATCAGTATGACAAAAGGAATATTTACACCGTGACATTGCAAAACGACACCGGGGCGGACAGCTCGGACTGGTCGTTTACGCTCACTGTGACCGCGGGCACTGCTGTTAGCGCCCAGGTGTACAACGGCTGGCTGGCAAACGCGTCCTTGTCAGGCAACACCATTACCGTCACCCCGGGAGGAGGCGGAACCATCAAGGCGGGGGAATCCAAAGGGATTGAGGTTGTGGTCGAATATGATGGAAGTGATTTCATCACGGTTCAGTAGGGACAGAGGTTATTATATTGCGTTATTCCGTATATGAATTGTTGATTTTCGGGTTTGTCTATTCCTTCGGAGGCTGGCTGGCGGAGACGGCAGTGGCCTCCGGCCGGAAGAAAAAGTACCAGAACAGAGGCTTTGCGTCGGGACCTTTCTGCTATCTCTACGGGGTGGGAGCGGTGGTCATCACCCTGTTTTTGCAGGAGCTGCGGGGCGAGCCTCTGTTTTTGTTTGTGGGATCTTTGGTTTTGGCCACCCTGACGGAGTGGCTTGCGGGAAAGCTTCTGGAGCGGATGAACCGCCAGCGGTGGTGGGACTACTCCCGCAAGCGATGGAACCTGGACGGCTATATCTGTCTCCAGTATTCTCTGCTGTGGGGATGCCTGGGAACCGCCGCGGTGCTGTACGGGAACGATCTGATACAGGCGGTGTATCACCTGTTCCCTCCCCTCCTGCGCACTCTGATCGTGTGGGGACTGGCGGTGCTGGGATGTCTGGATATACTGGGTTCCTGGTTCTCCGTCCGGCATCTGGAGGAATGGGTTTCCGGTCTGTTCCGCTTCAGCAGAAAAGTGGAGGCCTTTATCGCCAGAGCGGGTGGAGCGGTGGCGGACCGGGTGGAGCGGCGGCTTGTCCGGGTCTATCCCGTCACTCCTTCCTCCCGGGGCCAGGCGGTGGGAAAGCGGGATTTTGCGGAGCTGTTCTGGCTTTTTGTCATGGGGTCTTTTTTGGGTGATCTGATCGAGACGGTATTCTGCCGTCTGACCATGGGAACCTGGATGAGTCGCAGCAGTGTGGTTTGGGGGCCCTTTAGCGTGGTGTGGGGGCTGGCCATCATGATGGCCACGGCGCTTCTCTACCGGGACAGGGATAAGCCGGACGGCTATATTTTTGTCATCGGCACCGTGCTGGGAGGCGCTTATGAGTACATATGCAGCGTGTTTACGGAGCTTGCCTTCGGCACGGTCTTTTGGGATTACAGCGGCATTCCCTTTAACCTGGGAGGAAGGATCAATCTGCTGTACTGCTTTTTCTGGGGGATCGCCGCCGTTATATGGATCAAAAAGCTCTATCCCAGGGCCCATAAGCTGATCTGTCAAATTTTGGATGCCACGGGTCATTGGCTCACGGTGGCAGCGCTTCTCTTTATGCTGGCCAATTTGGGAGTTTCCGTGCTGGCCCTGGCCCGGTATGACGGCCGCAGACAGGGTTTGGAGCCCCGGTCGGGTTTGGAGCGGTTGATAGACCTGCGTTTTGGCGACGATAGAATGGAGCGCATTTATCCAAACGCCATCACAAGATAAAAAAGAATACTAAAAAATTAAAAATGTCGCATACTAGCATTTAGAGATTTCTGAATGCCGGTGTGCGGCATTTTTGATTGGGCTGTTTTGCCTGTGATGGAGATAACGGATTATGAAAGTGTGGGTAAACGCAAACGATAAGGTAAGGAAGCAGGCCGGGGATGATATGGTGATTTTCCTGAAAAACTGGAAGCGGAAGGTGCGCAGATACTGCATTTACCGGTTCTGTCTCAGCGTCCTGCTGATGGCAAGCTGCGCCGCATTTCTCGAGGGCGGCTATTATATGCTGGACAGCAGAATTCCCAAAAGCCTCCGGCTGAGGGCGGGGGAGGAACAGGTGCTGAGTCTGGGAATTCCCGCCAGGGCGGAGATTGTGAGCGCAAGCGGTCAGGGGGAGAGCAATATCCCCAGGGGGGCCGTAACCATCGACCTGAGCGAGCCGGTGACCATGCGCATGGGAGATCTGCAGGCCTATCTGATGCAGGTGAAGCTCTTTGGCATTCTTCCCTTCAAGCAGGTGGAAATCCAGGTGGTGGAGGCCATGGAGCTGGTGCCCATGGGGATACCTGTGGGCATCTATGTGAAGACGGACGGGATTCTGGTGATCGGCGTGGGAGAATTTACGGGAGAGAACGGCGTGCAGTGTTCTCCGGCCAAATATGTGTTGAGCAGCGGCGATTATATCCGCCAGGTGAACGGGGAGCACGTCACGGATAAGGAGGATTTCATGAGCCGGGTGGAGGCAAGCTGCGGGGCGGAGCTGGTGCTTACGGTGGAGCGAAACGGCGAGATGACGGAGGTTCGGGTGATGCCCGAGAAGGATCAGAGCGGTGCGTACAAGCTGGGCGTGTGGATCAGGGATAATGCCCAGGGGGTGGGCACCATGACCTATATGGACAGCGAGGGGAACTTCGGCGCCCTGGGGCACGGCATCAATGACCTGGACACCAGTACTCTCATGGACATGGAAGACGGAACCCTGTATCAGACGGAGATTGTTTCTCTTCGCAGGGGAGAGGTGGGCAACCCGGGGGAGATGACGGGCATGATCGTGTATGCCAAGGACCGGATGCTGGGGGATATCACGGAGAACAGCGAGAGAGGGATTTTCGGCCAGTGCAACGAGCAGGCAAGAGGCCTGGCGGTGGAGCAGCCGCTGCCCATCGGCTTCAAGCAGGAAATTCAGAAGGGGCCTGCCGAAATACTCTGCACGGTGGACGGCGTGACCAGGTACTATCAGGTGGAGATCACGTCGGTGCATCTGGACCACGACAATGTGAACCGGGGAATTGAGCTGCAGGTGACGGATCCGGAGCTTTTGCAGCTTACGGGAGGCATCATCCAGGGAATGAGCGGCAGCCCCATCGTACAGAACGGGAAATTTATCGGGGCTGTCACCCATGTGCTGGTGCAGGATCCCGCCAGGGGATACGGCATCTTTATAGAAGAGATGCTGGCGGGATGAGAATTATTTTTTGTTGTTTGCGGCCCTCTTTCTCATGGTGGCGTCCAGGATTTTCTTGCGGATCCGAAGCTTTCCCGGGGTCACCTCCAGAAGTTCGTCCGTGTCGATAAAGTCAAGAGCCTGCTCCAGGGACAGGATCTTGGGAGGGGTGAGCCGCAGGGCTTCGTCCGCGCTGGAGGAGCGGGTGTTGGTGAGCTGCTTCTTCTTGCAGACGTTGATCTCAATATCCTCTGCCCGTCCCGTCTGGCCCACCACCATGCCGGAGTAGACCTTTTCCCCGGGGCCGATGAACAGGATGCCTCGCTCCTGGGCGTTAAACAGACCGTAGGTGATAGACTCACCCGCCTCGAAGGCGATCAGGGAGCCCTGCTTGCGGTACTGGATGTCGCCCTTGTAGGGAGCGTAGCCGTCGAAGACGGTGTTCAGGATCCCGTTGCCCTTGGTGTCCGTCAAGAATTCGCCCCGATAGCCGATGAGGCCCCTGGCGGGGATGGAGAACTCCAGGCGGGTGTAGGTTCCGCCGGAGAGGGAGCCCATATTGCGAAGCTCGCCCTTTCTCTGCCCCAGCTTCTCGATGACGGCTCCGGAAAATTCGTTGGGCACGTCGATATATGCCAGCTCCATGGGCTCCAGCTTCTTTCCGCCCTCATCCGTGCGGTAAAGCACCTCCGCCTTACTTACGGCGAATTCAAAGCCCTCTCTGCGCATATTCTCTATCAGGACGGAGAGATGCAGCTCTCCTCTCCCGGACACCTTGAAGCGGTCGGGGGAGTCGGTCTCCTCCACCCTCAGGGACACATCCGTGTTCAGCTCCCGAAACAGGCGGTCTCTCAGGTGGCGGCTGGTGACATATTTTCCCTCCAGGCCCGCAAGAGGAGAATCGTTTACCATAAACTCCATGGCGATGGTGGGCTCGCTGATCTTCTGGAAGGGGATGGGCTCCACGTGATCGGGGGCGCAGAGGGTGTCCCCGATATGGATGTCCGCTATGCCGGAGATGGCAACGATGGAGCCGATGCCGGCCTCGGCCACCTCCACCTTGTTCAGACCGTCGAACTCGTAGAGCTTGCTGACCTTCACTTTGGTCTGCTTGCCGGGCTCGTGGTGGTTGCAGATCACAACCTCCTGGTTGACTCGGATGGAGCCGTTGTCCACCTTGCCCACGCCGATGCGCCCTACATATTCATTGTAATCGATGGTGCTGATAAGCACCTGGGTTCCGGCCTCGGGGTCTCCCTCGGGGGCGGGTATGGCGCTTAAGATGGTGTCAAATAAGGGTTCCATGCTGGTGCCCGGCGTCTCCGCGTCCAGGGAGGCGATACCGGCCTTGGCGGAGGCGAAGACAAAGGGGCAGTCCAACTGGGCGTCGTCCGCGTCCAGCTCCAAAAACAGCTCCAGTACCTCGTCCACCACCTCGTCGGGTCTCGCCTCGGGACGGTCGATTTTGTTGATGCACACGATGACGGGAAGCTTCAGCTCCAGCGCCTTTCTCAGCACGAATTTGGTCTGGGGCATGGAGCCCTCGAAGGCATCCACCACCAGCACCACGCCGTTGACCATCTTAAGAACCCTCTCCACCTCGCCGCCGAAGTCCGCATGGCCCGGGGTGTCGATGATATTGATCTTGGTTCCCTTGTACATGACGGCGGTGTTTTTGGAGAGGATGGTGATGCCTCTCTCTCTCTCGATGTCGTTGGAGTCCATTACCCGTTCCGCCACCTCCTGATTTTCCCGGAACACGCCGCTTTGCTTTAACAGCTCGTCCACCAAAGTGGTCTTGCCGTGGTCCACGTGTGCGATAATGGCGATATTTCTGATATCTTCCCGTTTCTGTCTCATACAAACCCAGCCTTTCCCTATACAAAACAGGGTATGTCGACGATTGCATTTTGCCGCCCTGTTTTGTCAAACTCTTTTTCAACCCGTTTTCGAAACCGTTACAGTATAGCACCATTTTTCCCGGGACGCAAGAGGGGAAGGAGCCCCGGCGTCTTTTTTTACGGTGTGTCACAACTAATATAATGCTAAACAGAGCATAACGGTGCGGAAATTATGGGAAAACATGATAAAAACGTCGATTTGCGCGATGAAAGCAGGTATTATTTTCCAGGGAAATATAGTATAAATGTATAAACGGTATTGCATTACTTGGGCATTAAGAAAAATTCTTAAGGTGTAAGAAAGGGGAACGGAGATGACAGATAAGGTTATTGAAAACAATCAGGTAACGGTCATGGGGGAGGTCGTCAGTGATTTTTCCTATAGCCATGAAATTTACGGGGAAGGCTTTTATATGGTGGATGTGAGTGTGAAGCGTCTGAGCGAGAGCTATGACATTATTCCGGTGATGGTTTCGGAGAGGCTTTTGGATGTGTCGGTCAGTTATATAGGGATGCTGGTCTGTGTCAACGGACAATTCCGTTCCTACAATCGGCATGAGGAAAAGAAGAACAGATTGGTGCTGTCGGTATTTGCCCGGGAGATAGAATTTATAGATCAGGTGGAGGAGAGCTCCAAAACGAATCAGATTTGCCTGGACGGCTATATCTGTAAGGAGCCCATCTACAGAAAAACCCCTCTGGGGAGGGAAATCGCGGATCTTTTGCTGGCCGTAAACCGTCCCTATGGGAAATCGGATTACATTCCCTGTATCTGCTGGGGAAGAAACGCCCGATATGCCAACAGCTTCAAGGTGGGAGAGCGTTGTGTCATATGGGGGCGCATTCAGAGCAGGGAATATATGAAAAAACTGGATGAGGAGCATGTGGAAAAAAGGGTGGCCTTTGAGGTGTCGGTAAGCAAGCTGGAGCTGATGGAGGAATAATCCGTAAAAAATTGCCAAATTTTGGAAAGTATGTTATACTCACTTAAACACTTGTGTGCAGCAGCCGGGTCTGTGGGCCCACGGCTGTATCGTCTGTGAGGTATCGTATGGAAAAAGGAACTGTATACATTTATACGGGGGACGGCAGCGGCAAGTTTCCGGCGGCTATGGGCCGGGCGGTGTTGGCTGCCATCGAAGAAAAAAACGTGGTGATCATACAATTCTTGAAGGGGCGCAGAAACGGAAACTCCGATTTCCTCAGAAGGATGGAGCCGGATATCAAGTTCTTTCAGTTTGAGAAATCCGGTGAGAATTTTGAGGAGCTTTCCGGAGAGCGAAGGCAGGAGGAGATACTGAATATCAAAAACGGTATTAACTTTGCGAAGAAGGTGCTCACAACGGGGGAATGCGACCTGCTGATTCTGGACGAGGTTTTGGGTGTGGTGGAGAACGGGATTCTATCCGTGGAGGAGCTAAAATCCCTGCTTCAGTGCAGGGAGGAGACAGCCGTCATTCTCACGGGGATCCATTTAAGCGACGGGGTCCGTGCTCTGGCGGACGAGATTTCACGGATTGAGACGATAAAGTTGTGACATTGGGAAGAAAGCCGTTGACAGCGGCAGGTTAAAATGTTATCATAGAATTCGATATAGAAGATAGAGGTTGCGTGTTTCAAAAGTATTCCTTCGGATGTGGCAGGCACAGGTGAGGAAGGTTGAAAGGGAAATACGCCGAAAGGAGCGGTGTACTGCGGCTGTATCCTTGGGCATGGGGTTAAGAGCCACATGACTGTCATCTAGCAATAGGTGGTGCGCTATCGAAGGGATAGGGAGCGTATATTATCCGTCGGCGCCACAGGTGCCGACGGTTTTTGCGTATCAGAATGGAGGAGCGGATATGGCGATTTTTAGAGGAGCGGGTGTGGCGATTGTCACTCCCATGAAGAAAAACGGCGAGGTGGATTTCGAGAGGTTTCGGGAACTGATCGAGTTCCAGGTGGAGAACGGAACGGATGCGGTCATTGTGTGCGGCACCACGGGGGAGGCCTCCACATTGACCCATGAGGAGCACCTGGAGACCATACGTTTTTGTGTGGAGACGGTGGCGGGGCGGATCCCTGTCATAGCGGGCACCGGCTCCAACTGTACGGAGACGGCCGTTTACCTCTCCAGGGAGGCCCAGGACCACGGCGCGGACGGACTGCTGGTGGTATCCCCCTACTACAACAAGGCGACACAGAACGGTCTTTACCAGCACTTTAAGGCCATTGCGGAGTCGGTTAAGATTCCGGTAATCCTCTACAACATTCCCGGGCGCACCGGCTGCAATATTCTGCCGGAGACTGTGGTGAGGCTGTGCAGGGAGGTTGACAATATCGTGGGGGTCAAGGAGGCCAGCGGCAATATCGTCCAGATCGCCCAGCTTGCGGCTCTGTCCCACGGTTATGTGGATATTTATTCCGGGGATGACAATCAGATTCTGCCCATACTGGCCCTGGGAGGAGTGGGTGTGATCTCCGTGCTCTCCAATGTGGCGCCCAGACAGACCCATGAAATCTGCCAGAAATTCTTCGACGGGGATATTGAGGGCAGCCGCAGGATGCAGTTGGAGGCCCTGGAGCTGATCAACGCTCTGTTTTGCGAGGTGAATCCCATTCCTGTGAAAAAGGCGCTGAGCCTTATGGGCAGGATAGAGGGGACCTTGCGCCGGCCTTTGACGGAGATGGAGGAGGCCGGCGCGGCAAGACTGGCCGACGCCATGAAGGCTTACGGGTTATTACCGTGAGAAGATTTTTAAGTTTCCTTGTCTTGATTTGAGTTACGGCAAAGCTGTGACATGGGGATTGGCGTGAAAGCGGTGCTTGGCCCGCCGGGCGAGAGGATCGTCCCGGCGGCGGAATGAGAGGAAAAATGATTAAAATTATAATGAACGGATGTAACGGTAAAATGGGTCAGGTGATCAGCGGCATGATCGAGGAGGATCCCGAGACCGAGATGGCGGCGGGGATTGATTTGAGGGACGACGGGCATAATTCTTATCCGGTGTTCACCGACATAGAAAGCTGTGACGCCCAGGCAGACTGTCTGATTGATTTCTCCTCGGCAGCGGGCTTGGATGCCATGCTGGACTACTGTGTGGACAAAAAGCTTCCCTGTGTGCTCTGCACCACAGGCTTAAGCGAGGAACAGCTAGGGAGGGTGCGGGAGGCCTCCCACCGGATCCCCATTCTGAAATCTGCCAATATGTGTCTGGGCATAAATATGCTGTTGAAAATTTTGAAGGAGGCTGCGGGGATTTTAGCGCCGGCGGGCTTTGACATTGAAATTGTGGAGAAGCACCACAATTTGAAGCTGGACGCGCCCAGCGGCACGGCTTTGGCGCTGGCTGATTCCATCAATGAGGAACTTGACGGGGCCTATGAATATGTATATGACAGAAGCGGAAGAAGGACCCGGAGGGAACATAAAGAGATCGGCATCAGCGCCGTTCGGGGCGGGACCATTGTGGGGGATCACGACGTGATCTTCGCCGGGACGGACGAGGTGGTTACCTTCTCCCACAGGGCCTATTCCAAGGCGGTGTTTGGCAGAGGAGCGGTACAGGCGGCAAAGTTTTTGGCGGGCAGGGAGCCCGGCCTCTATGACATGGGAGATGTCATAGGCGAAACCATGAAAACGGAATAATCGGACAAAGAATCCACATAAAAGCACCTTCTATGGGCCGTTGTCTCGTTTGTCGGCGTAGAAGGTGCTTTTGAATACGTTATCTGACGGTATTTCCGGTGCTCCTGCCGCTGGTCACGCTGTTGTTGTTGACATCGGCATTATTGTTGGTTCCGTTTACTGTGCCGTGGTTGCCGGTCAGGTCGTTTGTCAGATCGTTTACGCCGTCCACAGCGCCGTCGATGACATCATTGATCACATTTCCGGCGTCGTCCAACAGGGAACGGTCCGTGCCGTTCATGGTGCCGTTGGTGCTGTCGGTGCCGTTCATGGTACCGTTGGTGGTGCCGGTGCTGTCGGTGCCGTTCATGGTACTGTTGGTGGTGCCGTTGGTTCCGTTTATATTGCTGCCAGTGCCGCTTGTGCTGTTTTCAGCGCCGGAGGCAGTACCGGATTGTGTCTCCGTACTGCCTGCCATGTCGCCGTTGTTTGTGTTGTTCTTGTTACCGCTGGAGCAGGCGGTGGCGATACACATATACGCCGCGATCAGTCCCAGCGCAAGAAACTTGTTCATGTGCTTTGTCTTTTTCATAGGATCCTCCATTTTGCTCAGTTTCGGACTTTTTCGCCGTCCGCTGATAGTATGTGCAGAGACCATGAATTTATACAAAAGGATATTTTTGCCAGGCGGCAAAAAAGATCAAAATAGAATGAAAAAAGGAGAAATGGGAAAGATGGAGTTTCGCCCCTGTATAGATATTCATAACGGAAAAGTTAAGCAGATTGTAGGCGGCAGCCTGCGGGACGAAAAGGGCCGGGCGGAGGAAAATTTTGTGTCTGATCAGGACGCGGCCTTTTTTGCGGATTTGTATCGGTCCGCAGGGCTTAGAGGGGGACACGTTATTCTGCTCAACGCCTCGGACAGCGAATTATTTTCCGTCACAAAGACGCAGGCTCTGGAGGCGCTGAGGGCTTATCCGGGAGGGCTGCAGGCGGGGGGAGGAATCACGCCGGAAAATGCGGAGGAGTATCTGGACGCAGGAGCTTCCCATGTGATTGTCACATCCTATGTATTTCAGGGCGGGCGCATCCATCTGGACAGGCTGAGACGGATGGTGGAAACGGTGGGGAGAGAACGGCTGGTTTTGGATATGAGCTGCAAGAGGAGAGGGCAGGAGTATGTGGCGGTCACGGACCGGTGGCAGAGAGAGACCAGCGAGGCGGTGAACGGGGAGCTTTTGGCCGGGCTGTCGGAATACTGTGACGAATTTCTGATCCACGGCGTGGATGTGGAAGGGAAGTCGGAGGGGATAGAGCGGGAGCTGGTAAAGCTTCTGGGGGAATTTGACCGCCGCCCCGTGACCTATGCGGGGGGTGTCCACAGTATGGAGGATCTGAGGCAGATCCGCGAGTTAGGCAGGGAACGCGTCAATGTCACCGTGGGAAGCGCGCTGGATTTGTTCGGCGGGAAAATGAGGTGGGAGGACGTGCTGGCGCAGTGTGTCACAGTACAGACAGGTCACGGAGCCGTTAACGCAGTGCCGTTTGAATAGGAACATATTTTTTGTCTGGGGTTGACTTTCTTCGCCCCCTGTGATAATGTAATGCCAACTGACAAGACAGTGGTATACACAGGAGGCGGGATATGAAAGACAGGCTTAAGTTTTGGTTTCATGAAATTTTTATCGACGGATTGAGCGGTATGGCCCTGGGGCTGTTCTCCACTCTGATCATAGGCACTATCATAGCGCAGGCGGGCACTTTGATCGGCGGCACGGTGGGAATGTACCTGACCGCCGTCAGCAATGTGGCGAAGACGGTGACGGGAGCGGGTATCGGAGTGGGCGTGGCCTGCAAGTTTAAGGAGGGGCCTCTGGTGACGGTGTCCGCTGGGGTGACGGGACTGATCGGCGCTTTTCCTGCCGTGGCGTCCATGGAAACGTTGAAGTTTGGTGCGCCGGGAGAGCCTCTGGGAGCTTTTATCGCTGCCGTGGTGGCGATAAAAGTGGGGCGTCTGGCAGCGGGCAGGACCAAGGTGGATATCCTGGTAACGCCCCTGGTGTCCATCCTCTCCGGCGCGCTGGCGGGATTGGTGGCAGGGCCCCCCATCACCGCGTTTATGGGATGGCTGGGAGCCTTGGTCAATTTCAATGTGGAGGTGCATCCCGTCATCGGGGGCGTCGTTGTGTCCGTGCTGATGGGGATGATACTGACGCTGCCCATCAGTTCCGCGGCAATCGGCATCTCCATGAGCATAAGCGGTCTGGCCGCGGGGGCCGCCACCGTGGGCTGCTGCTGCAATATGGTTGGGTTTGCGGTGGCCAGCTATCGGGAGAATAAGATGGGAGGTCTGGTGGCCCAGGGGGTTGGCACCTCCATGCTTCAGGTTCCCAATATTGTGAGGAAGCCCGTTATCTGGCTGCCGGCAATTATTTCCAGCGCCATACTGGGACCTGTTGCCTCCGCGGTACTTGGCATGACCAGCACTCCGGTGGGCTCCGGTATGGGCTCTGCCGGCTTTGTGGGGCAGATTGCGGCGTACGGGTCCATGACGGAAGGGGGAATGAGCGGGATTATGGCCATCGCCCTGATCCTTCTGATGCACTTTGTTCTTCCCGCCGGGCTGACCCTGGCCGTCTCCGAACTGATGCGGAGAAAAGGTATGATTGCACAAGGAGACATGGAGATCAAGGCATAGGGAAATACCGATTTTGTCAGTATTGCACAAAAAATAAAGGTTTTTATAGTGAATTTCGCTCTTAAAAATGAAGAAATTCAGAAAAATGTTACAAAAATATTAAGCTGTTATTGATGTGCCGGGTCGCTTGTGGTAAAATGATATGGCTTACCGGAGGTGACCCTTTATGCATAGCAGAAAACACAAACGTAAAAAAAATCATGTAGTGCTTGTTACCTCAGATGCCGTAGACACAGGCCTAAAGCAGTACCGTGTCAAGTCGTGGCTTCTGCACACGTTGGTTTTTGTGCTGTGCGCCGGCATTGGCGCACTGATCGGTTATCTGGTATATGAGGGACAGAACAAGGGTGTTGTGTTCGTGGAAAACACGGAGCAGACAGCCAGGGTGCAGACCCTGGAGTCGGAGAAGGCAGCTCTGGAGTCGGAGAAGACTGCCCTGGAGTCCCAGATTGTTCAGTTGAACGAGCAGATTCAGATTCTCAGTGCGACGGTAAATGAAAAGATACAGAGCGAGAGTGATTTGGCAAGGCAGTTAGAACAGCAGAGTATTCCCTCCAAATTTCCCCTCACGGGCTCTGCCTCCATGGAGGAGCCGACCGAGGGTGATCCTATCTGTATCTTTACAGCGTCCGTGGGTACCATGGTGGTGGCTACCGCCAGCGGGACGGTGATGTCCGTCAATGACGATGCGGATTACGGTCACAATGTGTGGATCAACCATGGAAACGGTTATATTACGATCTACCGCAATCAGGGCGACGTCACAGTGAAGCAGGGTGAGACGGTGGCCCAGGGAGCCACGCTGTTTGTGATTGGAGAGGATAACGGTAAGCTGGGGTACCAGATGATGAGGGACAATGAGTATATCGATCCGATGGAGGTCGTGTCCATCAGCGGTTAGGGAAACTGCGGAATGCTTACAGGCAGGTGAGGAGGAAAAATGTTGGGAAAGAAGAATGAGGAAGTCAGAATCAGCACTTTATTGGGCCAGGAGGCCGAGATCAACGGCGATTTCAACACCAGCGGTTCAGCCAGGATGGACGGAACGGTCAACGGCAACGTGACTGTCTCGGGAACCCTGATTTTGGGAGCCGGGGGATGCATCAACGGGAATATTGAGGCGGATGCGGTTTTGATCGGCGGGGAGGTTTTGGGAAATATCATGACCAAGACCAAGGCGGAGCTGACCGGCACGGCCCGAGTGTTTGGAGATATCATCACCAGCGTCATCGTCATCGATGAGCACGCTGTCTTCCAGGGCAAGTGTGATATGCATCAGGATGTGAATGACAAGAGGGCCAGGAACAATGCGGCCAAAGCGGCACGCGCCAGCAGGAAATCCGCCAAGGCGGCTATCGCCGAGGCGCTGAAGGATGTGGAGGAAGGCCGCAGCGAAATCCAGACGGACCAGCAGACAGCCTCACAGAATGTAGGCTGAGAACATAGAGGGTATATCGCCCCAGAGAATAAGCTATAGGAGACCTTTCGGCGTTTGCGGGGGGCTCTTATAGCTTATTTTGTGTCCGTTATTTTTCTATGTCCCCGGAGGCGGCCCGGGCGTTCATCTTGGAAAACACCATCTCATAGCCGTCGTTTCCGTAGTTCAGAGATCGGTTTACCCGGCTGATAGTGGCGGTGGAGGCTCCCGTTTTCTCCGCGATCTCCAGGTATGTTTTATTGTCCCGAAGCATGGTTGCCACCTCGAATCTCTGGGATAGGGACAAAAGCTCGTTGACCGTGCACAGATCCTCAAAGAAACGATAACACTCTTCTTTGGTCTCAAGGCTGACAATTGCCCTAAACAGGGCATCTACGGAATCTGTCTTGATTTTTTTATTCATAGGGTTTTCCCATACCTCTCTTTCTGTACTGTTTGGTAAAAAGCGAATACTCATATTTTAACATATTAAAGTCTTAAAGTAAAGATACGCTTTCTGCCAAAGGGTCAAAAGAAAAGTGTGCCGGCTGTTTTGGGGCCAAACTGAATTTTTAAAAAAGATTGTCATGTAGTTTTGAATACTATATAATGGAGGAAAAGCAAAGGAGCGTACCGGTCCCTTTGGAGCGCATACGATTATGGTCAGGGGCCGCGGCCTCTCGGGGCTCTGCGGCAGAATGAGAGGGAATATGACGATTGACAATTCTGATGATTTGTTGAAGGGAATTATGGAAAGTCTGGACAGGCTGAATTACATCCGGCCGGAGGATATACCGAACATTGATCTCTACATGGATCAGGTGACCACCTTTATGGACAGAAGAATGCGGTCCGCTGCCCGTTATCCGGAGGAGGGCAAGATTCTGACCAAGACAATGATCAACAATTATGCGAAGAACGACCTGCTTCCCCCGCCGGTGAAGAAGAAATATTCCAAAGAGCATATGATGATCCTGATTTTTATTTACTATTATAAGAGCATTCTGTCCATCGGCGATATCCAGGCGCTGCTCCATCCCATCACAGACCGTTTTTTCGGACGGGGGGAGAGTTTTAATATAGAGAGTATTTACAGGGAGGTCTTTGCCATGGAGCCGGGGACGGTGGAACAGCTCAAGGAGGACATCCGGCGAAAGTATGCCCGGGCGGAGGAGACCTTTGAGGACGCGCCGGAGGACAGCGTAGAGTTTTTGAAGAAATTTGCCTTTATCTGCGAGCTGAGCTTCGACGTATACATGAAAAAGCTTTTGATCGAGAAGCTGGTGGACGGATTGGGACAGGGGGGAAGGGCCGCCGGAAAGGGAGGCAGGAGGGAACCCGGGGAGCAGGGAGAGTAGGTTTGGCTGCCCGCTGGAAAATAGTACCGGCTTTAAAATCGCATTGACGGCGGGGCCCGGAAATTGTAAAATAATGAAGAGACTCCCGGTTGGTTTTGGCCTTTGTGCACAAGCGGCCGGCGGGTGTGCGGAAGGCGGCTCCGCAGAGGAGGAGAGCAGACAATGATTTTTAAATGTAAAAATTGCGGGGGAAATGTGGTGTACAGCCCGGAGAAGCGCGCTATGTACTGTCCTTTTTGTGAAAGCGAGGGCAGCCAGGAGCGAAAGGATTACTCGGAGGAGGATTTACAGGTCTGTCCCAACTGCGGGGGACAGGTGCCTGTTTTGGAGCACACCGCTGCCACCAGATGTCCTTATTGTGACAATTACCTGATCTTCAACCAGAGGGTGGAAGGCAAGTATAAGCCTCTGCGCATTATTCCCTTTCAGATGGGAAAGGAGGTCTGCAAGAAATCCCTCAGAGATAAATTTAAGAAATGTATCTTTGCCCCCACGGATTTTCTGTCGGAGGCAAGACTTGAGAGTATGCAGGGGACCTATGTGCCTTACTGGTTCTATGATTATGAGACCGACTGTGATTTTCAGGCGGAGGGAACCCGCGTACGCACCTGGTCCTCCGGCGATATGCGGTACACGGAGACCTCTCATTACCGTATCTATCGAAATGTGCAAATTGATTTTCGCGATATTCCCGCGGACGCTTCCGTGGAGATGCCGGATGATGTGATGGAGCTGATAGAGCCCTTTGACTGCGGCCGGATGGAAGCGTTTAAGGAGGAGTATCTCTCCGGATTTTACGCGGAGAAATACAATATGGAGGCTGATTTGACAGAGAGCCGGGCCAAGGCAAAGAGGGATGAGGATATCGCCCAGCTTCTCCGCTCCTCCTACAGCGGATACAGCAGCGTGAAGGTGCAGCATCAGAACGTGGGTGTGAGAGAGCGCCGCGTCACTTACGGGATGCTGCCGGTGTGGAAATATATTTATGAGTACAAGGGAAAGCAGCATCCCTTTTATGTGAACGGGCAGACCGGCAAGATCGTGGGAACGGCCCCTATTTCCGCGGCAAAGGTTTGGGCTTATGCGGGTACCCTTTGGGGATGTCTGACATTGCTTCTGGTGTCTGCCAACTGTATCCTGGGATGGCTGTGAATGTGAGTGTATATTCTGATCAATATGTTAGGAAATGGAGCGAAAGATGGATAAGGAGATAAAGAGAGAGTCCGCAAGGCAGTATATGCGGTATTTCAGGCTGTGGTTTGTCGCAGTGGGGATTTTGGCGGTAATTTGTGTCGTGGCGGGAATACTACATATGACAAGGAGCAGGGGAGGCAGAGGGAATCTCACGGACTCTGTCCAGAGGGTCTTTGATTACGGAGAGGTGCTCTCCCCGGAGGAGGAGAGCAGCTTGCAGGATTATATCGACGGCTGCCAGGAGAAATACGGGATAGATATTGTGCTGGTGACCATCCGTGAGGATGTGGAGAGCCTGGGGGACTGGGAGGACGTCATGATGAATTATGCCGACGACTTCTATGACCAGGGGGATTATGGCTATGACAAGGTACACGGAGACGGTTTCCTGCTCCTGGACAATTGGTACGAGGACGCGGACGGGAGCCAGAAGGGGAACTGGCTGTCCACCTGCGGCAGGGTGTACCGGCTGTTTGGGATGGGGGATATAGATTATGTGCTGGATCAGGTGGATAAACGTGTTGACATAAGCCCCTATGAGGGCTACCAAAACGGAATCAAGGCGGCCTGCGCGCGGCTGGCTGCCCGGGAGAAAAACCCTATTGTGCTTCCCTGGAGCGCAGTGCTCCTGCTGCCTCTGGTGGCGGCGGGAATCTATGCAGGGGTACATTTGAGAAAAACGCCCGCCCGGGATACCACCACGGCCACCACCTATCTGGCGGGACGTGATCCCGTGTTCAAGAGGCGGGAGGATGAGTTCCTGTATAAGAATGTGGTGAGCAGGCGGATCGAGACGAGCAGTTCCGGGGGCGGCGGGGGCCGTTCCGGAGGAGGCGGAGGCCATGTGAGCAGCGGCGGCGTCAGCCACGGGGGCGGAGGACACAGGCGCTGACACAGGGAATTTTCACGGGCAGCATTTTCCGTGTTCCATAAAACGGTAAAACAAAAGAGCATCCACATGACGGTATGGATGCTCTTTCGTTTTACTGTAAGTGAGGCGCGGCAGCGCAGCTTGCAGCCGGTCTCACGGTATACCGGAAAGTGTTAAGCCATCTTGTTGACAGCCGTGGCAATGCGGGAAACCTTTCTGGACGCATTGTTCTTATGGTAAACACCCTTGGTGGCAGCCATCTCGATCACCTTGGTGGCAGCGGCAAGCTCCGTCGCAGCGGCGGACTTGTCACCGGACTCAACAGCGGCAAAGACCTTCTTCATCGCGGTCTTTACGCCGGATCTGATGGACTTGTTCCTCTCAGCATGGGTACGGTTTACTAAGATTCTCTTTTTTGCGGATTTAATGTTAGCCAAGTTACACACCTCCATTTGTATGAAATCTATGTTTTGATTTTGTTGTGAAAATGTTTACCTTAGCCAGACACGGGCGACTAATTAAACATACGATAGTAGTTTAGACAAAATAGATAGGTTTGTCAATACATATTTTTAATTTTTCTACAAAAACTGTTGTGGTGAAGCAACTGTTCGGCTATACGGCGCCGCAAAGGGCGGGACTGGAATCATGTTCATCGGACCGAAGGGAATCTGCGGTGTGCGCTGATGGAGAAAGAGGAAAGGAATGGGCAATTTTCAGATAAGGACGGATCTGGCGCTGGAGGCCAGGGAGAGCGTCAGCGATGCGGACGGCTCCATGCGGGGCGTCAGGGTGGAGGAATATTACAGGGAAGCGGAAGATATCCAGGTGACAAAGGTGATGATAGATACGCAAAACGCCGCCAAGGTCATGGGGAAACCCAGGGGGATCTATGTGACCATGGAGGCTCCCGCGCTGGTGGAGCCGGACGAGGATTATCACAGGGAGATATCCGATTGTCTGGCGGAGGAGCTTTTGGAGCTGATACCGGACTCCGAGAAGGAACAGTCCGTGCTGGTAGTGGGACTGGGAAACAGAGAGGTGACCGCGGACGCTCTGGGCCCCCAGGTGGTAGACAATCTGTTTATCACCCGGCATGTGGTAAAAAATTACGGGAAGGCCGCCTATAACTGCAGCCGCATGAATCTGGTGAGCAGCATCGAGCCCGGGGTTATGGCAAAGACCGGAATGGAGACGGCGGAGATTGTCAAGGGCGTGGTGCAGGAGACGAAGCCGGACGTGCTGATCGTGATCGACGCCCTGGCGGCCCGCAGCACCAAAAGGCTGAACCGTACCATACAGATCACAAACACCGGCATTCAGCCCGGTTCCGGCGTGGGCAACCACAGAAACGCCCTGACCAAGGAGAGCCTGGGAGTGCCCGTCATCGCCATAGGCGTTCCCACGGTGGTGGATGCCGCCACCATAGTGGGGGACGCCCTGGACCAGATCCTCAACGACGAGGAGTTTGACGGGCTGAAATATGTGGGACAGAACAGCATGGCCATGGCGGAGTTAAACAATATGTATATGACGGGCAAGGACATCGACGCGGTCATCAAGCGGGTCAGCTTTACCGTTTCCGAGGGCATCAACATTGCCATGGAGCGGGGAATGGCCTGACGTTTCGTTGGAATGACATTCGCCCCTGGCGCATAAAATTAGCAGAGAGCGCAGGTACGTGCTGTGGGACGGCGCGTATGGAAAGGGAGCGGCGGACGTAAAGGGACATGTGAAATCGAAAACCAAAAATCTAGGCCTGGCAGTCCTGGCGCTGTTGGGGATCGTCATGGGCAATCATCTTTTCCTGGCCCAGGATAAGCTGGGAGAGGCGGCAAAGCAGGTGCTGGCCACGGAACTGTGCAGCGCTCTGTACCGGCAGTTTCTCCCTGCCGTCTCATGGATGCAGGGGGAGGATTCCCTGCTGCAGAGCCAGATTACGGACGTGATGCCGCTGTACGGCTATGCCGGAATTCTGGCTCAGACCAGGGAGGATCCCCATGAGGGGGTTCTCTATTATGAGGAGTTGTTTCCGGACACGTCCCCCGACGTAACCGAACCTGCCGCCGGGGAGGAGGAAGAGGAGATCAGGGATGTGCCGGCGGGAGACATGGATTCCATAGAGAGCCTTTTAAAGGCGGAGAATGAAGCGGCTATGCTGGCCCTGGAGGAGCAGAACAGACTTCAAACCCCCTTTGTGCCCCACGGGGTGCAGAGCGTGATTGATCTCTCCCTTCTGACAGATTACGAGACTCTGGTACATAGCTTTTACACCATAGACAGCAACACCATGGCGGGGAGCGATCAGCTCAATGTGGAAGCTCTTACGTCCTATGACATGACCATAGACAAGACGGCCCAGGGGCCCCAGATTCTGATTTATCATACCCATTCCCAGGAGGCCTTCGCCGACTCCCTTCCCGGGGACGAGGGAACCTCCATCGTCGGCGTGGGGGACAGACTGGCTCAGATTCTGACGGAGCAGTACGGCTATCAGGTGCTGCACCACAGGGCAAAGTATGACCTGGAATCCAGAAACGACGCATACGCGGAGTCTCTGCCGGATCTGGAGCGGATCCTCGCCGAAAATCCTTCCATTCAGGTGGTGATAGATCTGCACCGGGACGCGGTGGCGGAGGGGACGAGACTGGTGACGGAGGTGGACGGCAGACCCACCGCCAGGTTTATGTTTTTCAACGGCTTAAGCCGCACGAAAAAGACGGGCAGCATCTCCTATCTGTACAATGGGAACCAGGGGGGGAATCTGGCGTTTTCCTTTCAGATGCAGTTGGCCGCCGAGACTTACTACCCGGGCCTGGCCCGGAAAATATACTTAAAGGGCTATCGGTATAATCTCCATCTGCTCCCCCGCAGTCTTCTCATCGAGCTGGGGGCACAGACAAACACGGTGGAGGAGGCCATGAATGCCTGCGATCCCATCGCTCACATCCTGGACGCGGTATTGTCTGGACAATAGCGGGGAATTCTGCTACAATGTAGAAATATTAAAGGTTTCACCCATTGTACGGAAGGTGTGAGGGAAGGCGGAAAGGCATACATGGAGCAGAGTAAAATTCGAAATTTTTGTATCGTTGCGCATATAGATCACGGAAAATCCACATTGGCGGACCGCATTATCGAGCATACGGGGCTGCTCACCAGCAGGGAAATGCAGGATCAGGTTCTGGACAATATGGATTTAGAGAGGGAGAGGGGTATCACCATCAAGGCCCAGACGGTGCGGACGGTCTATCGGGCAAAGGACGGGGAGGAGTATATCTTTAACCTGATCGACACGCCGGGGCATGTGGATTTTAATTATGAGGTAAGCCGTTCCCTGGCGGCCTGTGACGGAGCCATTCTGGTGGTGGACGCCGCTCAGGGGATCGAGGCTCAGACCCTGGCAAATGTCTATCTGGCGCTGGATCACGACCTGGAGGTATTCCCGGTGATCAACAAGATCGATCTGCCCAGCGCCCAGCCGCAGAGGGTGATCGATGAGATTGAGGACGTCATAGGGCTGGAGGCTCAGGATGCTCCCCAGATTTCCGCCAAGAACGGCATCGGCATCGAGGAGGTGCTGGAACAGGTGGTGCACAGGCTTCCCCCGCCCTCGGGCGACCTTTCTGCTCCCCTGCAGGCCCTGATTTTTGATTCCCTGTACGATCCCTACAAGGGCGTCATTATTTTCTGCAGGGTGATGGAGGGCACCGTGAAGAAGGGCACTGTCATCCGCCTCATGGCTACGGGGGCCAGGGAGGAGGTGGTGGAGGTGGGGTATTTCGGCGCGGGCCAGTTTATCCCCTGCGAGGAGCTCTCCGCCGGAATGGTGGGCTATATCACGGCCTCCATCAAGAATGTGAAGGATACCGCGGTGGGGGACACCGTCACCGACGCGGAGCGTCCCTGCGAAAAGCCCCTGCCGGGCTACAAGAAGGTGCTGCCCATGGTATACTGCGGCCTGTACCCTGCGGACGGGGCCAAGTACCCGGATCTGCGGGATGCCCTGGAGAAGCTGCAGTTAAACGACGCTTCCCTGCACTATGAGCCGGAGACCTCCGTGGCCCTGGGCTTCGGTTATCGCTGCGGCTTTCTGGGACTTTTGCACCTGGAGATTATTCAGGAGCGGCTGGAGCGGGAGTACAATCTGGATCTGGTAACCACGGCTCCCGGTGTGGTCTACAAGGTGCACAGGACGAACGGCGCGGTCATCGAGCTGACCAATCCCTCCAATCTTCCCTCCCCCACAGAGATCGAGTATATGGAGGAGCCCATCGTCAGCGCGGAGATTATGGTGACCACAGAGTTTATCGGGGCCATCATGGAGCTCTGCCAGGAGCGTCGGGGGCGTTATCTGGGCATGGAATATATTGAAGGTAGCCGGGCGCTGTTAAAGTACGAGCTGCCCTTGAACGAGATTATATATGATTTCTTCGACGCGCTGAAATCCCGCTCCAGAGGCTATGCTTCCTTTGACTATGACATCAAGGGCTATGAGCAGTCGGAGCTTGTAAAGCTGGACATCCTCATCAACAGGGAGGAGGTGGACGCCCTCTCCTTTATCGTCCATGGGGGTTCCGCCTACGAGCGAGGCAGAAAGATGTGTGAGAAGCTGAAGGACGAGATTCCCCGGCACCTCTTTGAGATTCCCATCCAGGCGGCCGTGGGGGGGAAGATTATCGCCAGGGAAACCGTGAAGGCCATGCGAAAGGATGTGCTTGCAAAGTGCTATGGCGGTGACATCACCCGCAAGAAGAAGCTTTTGGAGAAACAGAAGGAGGGAAAGAAGCGTATGCGCCAGATCGGCAATGTGGAGATTCCCCAGAAGGCCTTTATGAGTGTGCTGAAGCTGGATGACAGGAAATGAGCGCCATGAAACCCATAGAGTTATACTTTCATATTCCCTTTTGCGTAAGGAAGTGCCTGTACTGCGATTTTCTGTCGTTTCCCGGAGAACGGAGGACGATAGAGGCCTATATGCGGGCGCTTTGCACAGAGCTGGAGGAGAGGGCGGACGAGTACCGGGAATCCTTGGTCTCGTCCGTCTTTATCGGCGGCGGCACGCCCTCCGTGGCAGAGCCCGGGCTGGTGGAGGAGCTGTTAAAACGGGTGCATACGCTCTTTTGTGTGGAGGACGGGGCGGAGATCACTCTGGAGATGAACCCGGGCACGGCGGATGGGGAAAGCATGAAGAGATACAGAAGAGCCGGAATCAACCGCCTGAGCATGGGACTGCAGTCTGCCTGGGACAGAGAGCTCAAAAGGCTGGGGAGAATCCATACCTTCGGGGAGTTTTTGGAGTGCTACGCCGCTGCGTTTTCGGCGGGATTTGACAATATCAGCCTGGATCTGATGTTCGGTCTGCCGGGGCAGACCCAGGAGGATTGGAGGGGGACGCTTAAACGGGTGCTGGCCTTAAGGCCCCTTCCCGCCCATATCTCAGCCTACAGCCTGATCGTGGAGGAGGGCACGCCCTTTTATGCGCTGCAGGAGCAGGGAAAGCTGTCTCTGCCGGAGGAGGACTGTGAGAGGCAGATGTATGCGGACACGGAAAAGATCCTGGGAAGCGCTGGTTTTTTCCGGTATGAGATTTCCAATTATGCCAGGGAGGGGTATGAGTGCCGACATAACTGCGGCTATTGGCAGCGGAGAGACTATATCGGCTTTGGCATAGGGGCGGCCTCTCTGTTTCAAAACACCCGGTTTCGCAACGGCAGCGATCTGCAGGAGTACCTGCGGTCGCCTGGGGCCTTGCGGGAGGCGGAGGAGGTTTTGGACAAGAGGGCCCAGATGGAGGAGTTTATGTTTCTGGGACTGCGCATGATGAGAGGGGTGAGCGGGAGAGTGTTCCGGGAGACCTTCGGCGAAGGGCTGGAGGCAGTGTACGGGGACATACTTTCCAGGAATGAAAGGGACGGGCTTCTGTACCGGAGGGAGGAGCCGGGGGATGTCTTCTGGGCCCTCACGGTACGGGGCATCGATGTGAGTAATTATGTGATGAGTCAGTTTCTCTTTGGCTGACAGGCACGCCGGGGGCCGGACACTCATAAAATAATGTTGAGAGTGATATCCACGGAGGTTGTTTTTGAAAACCTTTCAAAAGCCCCTTTCCTCGGTCGAGGAAGCGGAGTTTATCCGCTTGTTACGGGAGGGAAACGAGCAGGAGGCCAGACGGGCGAAGGACGTTCTGATCGAGCGGAATCTGCGCCTGGTGGCTCATATTGCGAAAAAATACCAGAACGTGGATGAAAGTTCCGAAGATCTGATTTCCATAGGCTGTATCGGTCTGATCAAGGCGGTGGACACCTTTGATGCCGGAAAGGGAAGGCTGGCCACCTATGCCTGTCGCTGTATAGACAATGAACTTTTGATGTTTATCCGCAGTAAGAAGAAAAGCTCCCGGGAGGTGTCTTATTTTGAGCCCATCGGACAGGACAAAGAGGGAAACGAGATACATTTGGTGGATGTGATCGAACAGCAGCAGCCCGACATCGTGGAACGGCTGGAATGCGAGCGAAACTGCAGACGGCTCTTTGAGCTGATGGAGGGGTGCCTCACGGACAGGGAGCGGGAAATTATCATTTTGCGGTACGGGCTGAACGGGAAGCAGGAGGCGACCCAGAGCGAGATCGGAGCAAAGCTGGGCATTTCCCGCAGCTATGTGTCCAGGATAGAAAAGAGGGCGCTTAGTAAGCTGCGGGAGAGGTTTGAGCAGGGGTAGGCACAGAGGATAGAGGAGATACAGGAACACCGGGGCGATGGGATAGAGCCTATTTCAGCTATAAATGCTGAAATAGGTTCTGTCCCGTTTTTGTTGCCTGCTGGCGATAGCGGTGAAAATTGCCGAAGTGCTGTTAACTTTTCCTTGCAAAAGGGATATGCCTATATTAGAATAATATTATATCGCTTGCCGGAGTGTGGTTTTCCAATGAGAATGAAATGGGGAGAAACAAAAGGATGAGCAGCAGGATAAATATCACAAGGCGGGAGTTTCAGGACAGCTACCGCAGACATTATAAAATGTACAAAGAAACTACCGGAAATAGCAAATCACGAAGACTGCTTTTGTTTTATTCTGTAGAATGCGGCTTGAAAAGTCTGCTGATGAAAGACTTGGGCAATAATACTTACGAGGAGTTTCTGGAATGCTGCGGGAGCGAGAAAAGGGAACTGACAGGACATAACATAAGCGCCATGCTGAAAAAATTGAATCCTCATAGCAGTTATTATCTTCGAAATATCCATTTGAAAAGAGGCGGTTATGCTCCTCCGGAAAAGTTCAACGAGCTGTGGAGGTATGGCGCCGAGCCGGAAGATGGAGATGAGGAAGAAAAGGCAGAGAAGACGCTGGCAAGGATAGCGGAATGGATTCATACAAAATTATAGGAGAGTAGTGATGCGTCTGTTTACATGGTATGATATTGAGGTTGAACTCAAGAAAAAGCGGAATCTGTGGCCGCTGTGGTGGAACAGAGTTGATGTCTATGGTGACGAGATTGTAGTCAATATTGACCCAAAGAGAAATAGGAAAGAGGATAACGAAGAGACATTTAAGACAATCTTCGGAAAACTATACACAGACGGCAAAGTGATGGTTGAATTCGACCAAAAAATGTTGGAGATCATTTACGAAGAAGGGGAGGAAGCTGACAGGACTGAGCCGGTAAAGTCTCCGCTGTTTAAGGATATGTATTCGAAAGAAGAAGGGGAGGCTAAAACAGCTGACTTACCCGGAAGGCCAGTCACGGTATTCCATTCCTATAAAGGTGGCGTAGGGAGGACGCTGGCGCTGATTTCCCTGGTGCGGGAGATATCAGAGAAATATGGGAATCAAAAAAAGGTATTGATCATTGACGCCGATTTGGAGGCTCCCGGCCTGACCTGGATGCTGGGACAGGGGATGAGCAATGAGAAAATCAGTTATTTTGACGTGTTGGAGCTGCTCCATTTCAACGATGTGGACGGGGGATTTGTGAAGGATGTGGCAAAGCTTGTGGAGAAAAATGTCATTAAAGTGATAACGGAGAAACTGGAAGTGGAGCATTATTTTCTCCCGGTATACAGAGAAAAGTCTCAGATGATGAATATTTATTCAAGCCCTGAGAAAATAATCGCTGTCCAGAAAGATAAGTATGTCATCACGGAGTTCCTTTCCAGGTTAGGCGAGGCGCTGGGAGCGGAACTTGTCCTGGTAGATCTGCGGGCCGGGGTCACGGAATTTTCCGCGCCGTTCCTGTTTGATTCCCGGGTCGATAAGTTTTTTATTTCCTCCACGTCGATGCAGTCGATAAAGGGGACAAAACTCATATTGGAGGAAATACAGCGAAAGGTAGCGGAGGGGCATTCGAATTCCAAATTGCTGCTGACCATGATTCCGAAGGATATGGAAGAGGATAAGGTGGGCAGCCTGGAAGATGAGCTGGCGGAAAGCTTGGAGGAGGATTTCGACCCGGAGAACATGAATGTATTGAGGGAAGACTATCTCTACAGGGTTCCCTTTGATTCGGTGTTTGCCTCTCTGGGAGATTTCCAGGAGATATGCAGCCTGCTGAAAGGGAAGATGCTTTCCGATGTCATGGCGCGGATTGCCGATGGCATATTGGAGACAGAGGCAGAGGCAGAAGGCACAGAGGAGAACGGCCTCTCCCTTGAGGACGTGAAGGATACCGTAAATCGGCTGCATGAGATCACCACCATGGAGATAACGGCTGAGGGCAGCGCGTCCTCCAATATGCTGGCAACGACATCCATACGGGAAATAGTGCGGGAATTCCGGGATGCCGTTCCCCAACTGGTCGTGTTGGGAGCGAAAGGCTCCGGAAAAACTTACATCTATAAACAACTGCTCTCCAATATGACTTGGGAAAATTTTGCATATGGGGTGGAGCCAGCATGGGAGAAAAACAGGGACAGAACATTTGTCCTTCCCCTTGCCTGTTCGGTGAATATGAAAAGGCTGCTTTCCATGGTGCGGGAATGTCTTAGCAGCTGCAACCGTTCCTTTGAGGAGATAAACATAAAAGCAGATATTGTTGAACGTAATTACAACAAGCTGGCTTCTCATGCCGAAAAGGAGACGTCTCTTACAGAGTGGATGGAGATATGGCAAAGGCTGATGCTGGATATGCTGGGGGCTGGTTTTAGCGATTTAGCTGAACTGGATTGTTATCTGGAGAATAAGGGAAAAAGAATCCTGTTTATTGTGGATGGACTGGAAGACCTTTTCATGGATCTGCAGATTCAGAAGCAGAAGACCTGGAGATTTGCCATCCGGACTCTGTGCCAGAATGTAATGAACACATTGCAGAACCTCCAGTTCGGAAACATTGGCATTATCATTTTTGCCAGAAAGGATATGGCGCAAGAGGCGATTGAAATCAATTTTGACCAGTTCCAAAACCAGTACCATAAATATGAACTGAAATGGTCGCCGTCGGAAGCGCTTCGGCTGGCTTTGTGGATCGCGAAACAGGCAGCCCCTGCCCTGGGAGATGGCATCGATATCTTGAAGGCCAGCCGGGAAGTGCTGGAAGAACGTCTGGAAAAGCTGTGGGGGAAAAAACTGGGGAGATACGATTCCAAAGAGGCGAATTCGGCAAGATGGATTATCGCGGCGCTTTCTGACTTCTCGAATCAGCTGCAGGCAAGGGACATTGTCAGATTCCTGCAGTTTGCCACCGGTACGTTTCCGGAGGGGCGGCCGCCGTATGAAGATAGATATATCATGCCTAAGCAGATTAGGGAGGCCATTCCGGATTGCTCCAGAGAAAAGTATACTGAGATCAGGGATGAGATGAAAGCAATCTACCAGATACTTAAAAAATTTGAGGACATGCCGGAAGAGGAGAAGATGCTGCCGCTTACCTTGGATAAAATCAGCCTGACCGGAGAAGAGATTGCCAGGTTGGAGAACCAGGGTTACTTTATAATGGCAGATAAAAAATACTATTTCCCAGAAATCATCAGATTCGCTTTGGGATTTAAATATGCAAAAGGGGCAAGGCCCAGGGTGTTGTCTTTATTGGCGAGATAACGCAGGTAAAAATATTTTATTCAGGCATTGCTGGAGGATGATATAAAGTCCATGAACGCCTAAATGAACTGGATGGTGCTGACCACGTTCATGCCCCAGGACTAATTTAAGGTTGTATGTTGATTTTGAGATAGCGGGTTCATTTGATGCGCAGCTTTTAGCCCTATCTTGACAGGGGAGTATGTCTTGAGGACTGAGAAGAAAGCACTTTCGAAGCTGCGGGAGAAGTTTGAGGAGTAGACGTTTGTATCCCCGTCAAGCCCTCGTATCAGATCGATCAGGTCATTGATAGCGGACTGTGTGTGGGTATGTCGCGGGGCGGCATGAGAACCAAATCGCCGGGTCTGCAGATTGTGACAGTGCTCTTGCCTTTGGAAACATCAATACCAACAGCGTTCATAACAGATACTCTTTTAAGATGTATTAGCAATGGTCAATACCAGATTTACTCATTGCCTGTTCAATCTACTGGGTATCACACGAACGCCTAAAGGTTCAACCTGCGTAAAACGAATGCTGCGAATGAGGGCTGGTTGGCTGACTTAAATACGGACGTAAAGTCCTGGAAGGTATTGGCCAGGCTTATTGTCTTACTCATTCTAACAGCTTAAGCAACAAGATGGATAATTCCTTACTGGCTGTAAGGGGTATTAACCATAAATACATTGTAGTAGGGAGAGGTATTAATGCAATGGGACAGAGTTAGTTTGACTGGGGCTGTTGTACTGATTCTGTCCTATTTTGTTTGGTAGGGGTATAGATGCTACGAGATTTTGTGTAATTTTCTTGTAGGTTATATGAGAAGCATATATAATAAGGGATGGTATTGAGTTTGATATAGAATATGGTGATGGAATGGATGTTTGGAATAGAGAGGATATATTGCCATGGCAAGAACTGTAGGGATAGGGATCCAGAGTTTTGATAAATTGATAGGAAACCAGTATTTATATATTGATAAGTCAAACTTTATCAGAGAGTGGTGGGAAAATGGGGATGATGTAACTTTGATTACCCGTCCGCGCAGATTCGGGAAAACCTTGAATATGAATATGCTGGAGAGATTTCTTTCCATAGAGTATGCAGGTCAGGGAGAGATTTTTGATGGGCTATCCATATGGAAGGACG
Source organism: uncultured Lachnospiraceae bacterium (assembly GCA_949948715.1). GTDB lineage: Bacteria > Bacillota > Clostridia > Lachnospirales > Lachnospiraceae > Acetatifactor. Next base: position 53,446 of record CATLGW010000003.1, read on the forward strand.
AGAAGTACCAAAACCTTCAGGGAACCTACCCTGTAATCTTCTTAAGCTTTGCCGGGATAAAGTCGTCTTCTTTTGATGAGGCCAGAAAAAGTTTATTATACTTGATTGAAAAATTGTATAACAGATATGAATTTTTGTTGAAAGAAGACAGCCTGAATGAAAAGGAGAAGGACTTCATAAAGAACATTTCTGTCAATATGGATAACTATTCTGCCATTTCATCTCTGGGGACGCTATCCGAGTTCCTGTATCGTTACTATGGGAAAAAGGTGATTATCCTGCTGGACGAATATGATACACCTCTTCAGGAAGCCTGGGTATACGGTTATTGGAAAGAGATGGTGGAATTTATCAGAGGCCTGTTCAATTCCACATTCAAGACGAACCCCTTTCTGGAGCGGGCGGTAATGACGGGAATCACAAGGATAAGCAAGGAATCTATTTTCTCTGATTTAAATAATCTGGAAATAGTGACCACTACATCGGAAAAATATGAAGACAGCTTCGGGTTTACGGAGGAAGAGGTATGGGCGGCATTGCAGGAATGCGGCCTGTACGAAAACCGACTGGCTGTAAAAGCCTGGTATGACGGTTTCACATTCGGAAAGAGGAAGGATATCTATAATCCATGGTCGATTATCAATTATCTGGATAAAAAAAGATTTTCCACCTACTGGGCCAACACCAGCAGCAACGGACTGGTAGATAAGCTGATACGGGAGGGAAGCGCAGACACAAAAATATCCATGGAGAATCTGCTTAAGGGCGAGCATTTGCACAAGGAAGTCGATGAACAGATCGTTTTTGATCAGTTAGGCGTAGATGAGAACGCCATCTGGAGCCTGTTCCTGACAAGCGGATACCTGAAAGCGGAGAGTTACGAATTGAATGAGGACACGGGAGCAGATTTGTATGAGCTGGCGCTGACGAACAAGGAAGTACAGATTATGTTCCAAAAGATGATTCGGAAATGGTTTACCCGTTCCGGGACAGTCTACAACGGCTTTATCAGGGCGATGTTACAGGATGACGTAAAGTCCATGAACGCTTACATGAACCGTGTAGCCCTGGCCACGTTCAGCTATTTTGACAGCGGAAGAAATCCCTCTATGGAAACGCAGCCGGAACGGTTCTACCATGGCTTTGTACTGGGCCTGGCTGTGGAACTGGCAGACCGCTATATCATTACCTCCAACCGGGAGAGTGGTTTCGGAAGGTATGATGTGATAATGGAGCCGGAGAACGCAACGGATAATGCAGTAATAATGGAATTCAAGGTCAGAGATTCGGGAGAGGAGAAATCGTTGGAGGATACTGCAGATGCCGCGCTGAAGCAGATTGAAGAGCAGCGATACCAGGCAGATTTAGAGAGCAGGGGATTCTCTGGAGGCCGAATCCGGAAATATGGCTTTGCCTTTGAAGGGAAACAAGTTCTGATAAAAAGTAAATGAAAATTTTTGGATGAATTTTTAGCCCTAACTTGACAGGAGAGTATGTGTCCAGGATAGAAAAGAGGGCGCTTAGTAAGCTGCGGGAGAGGTTTGAGCAGGGGTAGGCAGGGAAAGAAAGATTTTTGAAAAAGGAGAGAGAGCCAATTTTGCGTCGGAATGCGGAATGGGCACTGTCTCCTTTTTAATTGTGGGCACTCTGTCCTATATGATTGTAAGTGAATAGAAAATACGTTATAATAATTTTGACAATGTATTTTCACACCGATTTTTCGGAAGCGTCTTTGTCAGAACTAAAGCGTATACCACAACCACAATCAAGTTTGCAGCGGAGAACAGAATACGCTTTTCTACTGTAAGCCCCGCCTCATTGGCAAAAACGCTGACCGCATTATTTACCGAATGAGCAATGATACATGGAATCAGACTGCCTCCGCGATAGAAGATGACAACAAAAAGGAAACCACAGACAATCGCACCAACTATTTGATATAGATTTGTAGCCAGATCCATCCCGCTGCCGTTGAACAAATTAAGTATGTGCCCCAAACCAAAAGTAACGCTGGATACGATGATTGCCGTTTTGACATTGTCTTTTGCAAGTGCCTTGAATAAAAAACCTCTAAAAATTACTTCTTCCAAAAAACCAACCCAGAGCATACTTAGGATATAACACACTGTGTCCGCTGCCGGATAATTTACAGCAAAACCAACCCAGAGATTATGGGACATAAACAAGATCAATGGGATATACCAAAGAAAAGCTGCTGCCGGAGAATTGGCGCTGCATAAACCATAATACTTTGTCAGTCCCTTTTTCTTGATCCACATAAACAGCATAATTGTTAGAATTGAATTGCATATGAGAGACGCAGAGCTATCGATACCGATTGCTTCTGATATAGGATTAGCCAGCGAGTTCACAAAGCAATAGATGCCAATCCAAACCAACGCAAAATAGAGTTCATTTCTTTCGTACAGATTATCGAGCCACCTTTTCATTTTCCTTCCTCCTGTGATGCTGATATCGCCCCTCGGTACGTTCGTTCCAGATGATCGGAAACAACGGTTTCGTCATACTCAAAGGAATTGTTTGCGATAATACTGGCATAGCCGTGAGCAAATATTGCAATGGTTAAAAATACTTCTTTCATTTGTTTTTCATTCATTCCGGAGGCTTCCTGCATTGCGGCAAGCAAAGGTTTTAATTTCTCGGAATCTATCATTTCAAGCAGGCTATTCTCCACGGCATACCCGGATTGAAACAGAAAGCGGAACAGATGAGGTTCCTCGATTGCAAAACGGATATAGTTTAGTCCTATACCAAGCATAAATTCCTCTGATTCCTCGTCAACATTCCTTAGATAGCTCGAGTGAAACCAATCTGATTTTTCATAAACAACTCTTTTCAGTTCCTCAATCGTTGCAAAATGGTACATCACCGGTTGCGTGGAACAGTTCAGCTTTTTTGATACCGTCCTTGCATTGATGTTTTCCGCCCCTGTTTCACGGGCGATTTCAAACGCAGCGTCAATAACCATGTCTTTTGTAATCTTTGCTCTCGGTGGCACTCTGTTTTTCCTCTTTTCTATAATTAGTGTTATATAACATAAATTATAATAACTTTTGCCGGCGTTGTCAACCCCTGAATTAAAACGTGTTCCTCGACAAGCCTATTATAATTTTTCTTTAATAGATTATCATGCCGATCCCATAAATCTTGCAAATTTGAACTATTATAATTTCGCAGGGCATGGTTTTTCTTCACTTTGGATTTCTATCGAGGAAAAAAGACTGTTTTTTGTTGTAAAGGCCTGTGAAAACCGATATAATAATATCGGCGGAAATTGGATATATAACGGTTAACCGATATTGTATTGTGTAAAAAGCAGGCTGAGAGGTCCCTATGGAGAGATTTTCCGGTAATTATATAGATTGCTATGAAAAAAAGATTTCAGTTCGTCAGATATATCGGATGTATCGGGAAAGAAGGATTGTATTTCCTACGGTTCCTCTGATGAAAAGAACCAAGAAAATAGAACGTATTTCCGGGGTCGTAGAAATCATTTTGTTGGGATTTACCCTGCCCACCGTCTATGTATCGGAGCGGCAGGACGGGAGTCTGCTTGTCCTGGAGTCAGATGACAGGCTGCGGTGTCTTATTGAGTTTTTGGAAGGAAACTATCCTGTCAGGGGGCTTGAATTTTACCCGGAATTAGATGAGTGTAAAATAGAGCGGCTAGAGCGGCAGTTTCCCAGAAGGTCATCCTGGTTATATGATTATAGTTTTTCTTTTCTTGTGATCGAATATACCACACCTCGGTATATGCATATACAGATGGGAAACTATATTGAGAGATGGAATTTTACCAGGGAGCAGGGAATCAGGAACGAATTGTATGGAGGAGATTTGGAACAGCGGTTGCGTTTGTTGGAGCAAACCCTTGGAGGCTCCGCCGGTTTTTTCAGCAAAGTGGATTTAAACCGGCAATATATGGTGCTGCGGATTCTGATGTATCGTTTTGTGCGTTTGGAGTATATTCAGGAGGAATGGGGAGAAAGTTTGAGTTTTCAACAATTGCTGGATCGGGCAGTAGCGCTTGCCCTGGAGAAGGACAGTCATTGGATCAGCGAAACGGCAGATGCCCTCAGGGAGGCAACCGAAGAAATTTTATATTGGGAGCGGAAGGCATTTATGAATTTGGATCTGGAGAGAGAAAAGGGGAAAGAGCGGCAGGCGAGAGTACTTGGTTATCTGTATAATACGGTATGGATATGCCGGGAAAAGGACTGGGTGGCACAGCGGGGATTGGAGCGGGTTGTTTCTGACAGTGTGCTTTGGAGAAGGATTGAAAGCGACAAGGTAAACATAGCCGGTATCCGCAGGCATTTTGATATGATAGAAGAGAGGTTGCGATAATGCTGAACTGTATCAGAATACAAGGGTTTAAGTGCTTTCAGGAAGCAGAAATCAGGTTTTCCAATTTTACATTGCTTGCGGGAAAAAATTCTACCGGGAAATCCACAGTTATTCAGGCCGTTCTCGCGCTGTATCAGAACAGTGCCAGTTCGCTGGCGGGAAAGTATATGAACATCGGAACTGTCGGGGAGGTTAAAAACTGGATTGCGGGAAGCAGCGAAATTGTTCTGGAGGCAGCGTATGAATATTGTGGAGAGGAATCCTCGTACAGGAAAACTTTTAGGGAAGGGTTTGAGAAAAGAGAAGGAGCCGAATTTTCAGATAAAATAAATGTCCGCTATCTGACGGCGGACAGAATCGGCGTGGAGGATACGTACCGGAAATCACTGGAAGGAAGGGATAAAATCGGAGTTCGCTGCGAATATGCGTTTTTCTATCTGGCAGGGCATAAGGATGAGGAGATACAGGAGAAAGCATTTATTTATGACAGCACGGCGAAGACGACTCTGGGAGGCCAGGTGGACTATTGGCTGGAGAGGATTTTAGGCTACCGGGTGTCCGCGGAAGAAATTCAGGGGACGGAGTTGATTCGGGTGGCATACAAAAACCGTGAGCTTGGAAGAGATATCAGGCCTAAAAACGTGGGGACCGGCGTCAGCTATATTGCAGAGATAATTATTGCCGCGTTTTCCTGTGGAAAGGACGATGTGCTGATCGTCGAAAATCCGGAGATCCATCTCCATCCTTCCGGGCAGTGTGAATTGATGGAATTCTTGGTTTTTTTGGCGCGAAAGGGTCTGCAGGTGGTGATGGAAACCCATAGCGATCATATTTTTAACGGGCTGCGGAGATGTGTCAGCAGAGATCGGATCACCAATGATAAAGTGCGGATTTATTTTTTCCGGCAGAACGAGGACAAGATAAGTATACCGGTGGAGATCTTCGTGGAGGAGGACGGGCATGTGAAGAATCAGCAGGATGGGCTGTTCGACCAGATTGAGAAAGATTTGGATGTGATTTTGGGGTGGTGAGGCGTGAATTTTATTTTGAACGAAAAATCTCTGCACGGTCAGTTTGAAAGCGTAGAGGAATTTCTGAAAAGTCTGGAGACTAACCTGGGGTGCTTTAGGCTGGTGAGAAGCCAGGGAGACGGAGAAATCAGAAAGATTGCGGATTTTTATAAATGCAAAATCACAGAGAAATTGCGCCTGGGAGATTTAAAACAGTTTCCCAGGTCGGATGAATTGAGCCGCTTCAGGATTGCGCTGGATAAGGAGATGAGAACTGAGCCTTACTGGGATTTGACGCCGGCTCATGATTATGGTAAGCCCTACTGGATGGGGGAGGAGGATATGGCGGCTACGGCAGTGGCGGAGGCAACAGCGCGGCAGGAAAGCCTTTTATCTTTTGATTCCGCCGATTATTCTGACCGCAGGCTTTGTATCAGGTTTGACGGAGAAGAATATTCCGTGCTTTCCATATATAGCCCGGCATATCTGGCAGAATGCCTGGGTGAACGGATGGGGCTGGAACGGGACGAGTGCCTGAAGGCACGTTATGCCAAAACGCGCCTGGATTGTTCCCTTTTGGAAAGAGAATACGGGGCAGAGGGTTTGGAGAAAGAAGAGTATGCCCTTCTTATGGGAACCCTGGACAAGTTTGTGAAACATGAATCATGGGAAAGCATCGGATTGGATGACGGATTGGAATATAAAAAGTACACGCCGGCTTCAAGCGAGGAAGACTGGTTTCGTAATACGGTTTACAGCGATAAGACTATTATGAAATTTCGTTTCAGCAGCAGGATGAGGTGTTTCGGATATCGGAAAGGAGACCGTTTTCGATTATTGAGGATAGAAAGGGATCATAAGAGAAGCGACAAGGGGTAATCCATAAGAAATTTTCGGTTCCGGTAAATATAAATCGCCGGAAGAGGTGCCAAAAGAAGGCTCTATGGGAAACCTGCGCCAAGTATGACCGGTATTACGTGGCGCAATTGGATGAACTGCACAGGGAGGTGTGCAGAATTCGAGTGGATTGTAAGGCAGGCAGCAGGCAAAGGGCTGCGGAAAAATGTTTTCGGAGGCGGCGTATGAGTATTGTGCTTTATTTCGAAATATAGTATAATAACAACTACTTTAGGGCGGATGCCTGTGCCGCGCGGCGCGGACAATGGGAGGAAACTGGGATGTCTGTAATTGAGGATGTGGAAGCGATATTGAGGACGGCGGCGGACGCGGATGCCAGCGATGTGCATTTGTCCGTGGGTGCGACCCCGCGTATGCGCGTGAGGGGGAAGCTGGCGGAGATGGATTTTCCCAGGCTTTCGCCGGCGGATACCCTGGATATTCTGGTGAATCTGATGAACGATGTTCAGAGAGAGCGCTTTGAGGAGAAGGGCGAGTTTGACATGGCCTGTTCCTTTGCGGGGAACATCAGGTGTCGTGTCAGTGCGTACAAGCAGATGGGAAACGTATCTCTGGCCTTTCGCCTTATATCCCCCCATGTGCCCTCCCTGGAGAGTCTGAGCGCCCCGGAGGCAGTGGCCGGACTTTGCGCCGAGAGGAGCGGTCTGGTGCTGGTGGCGGGCCCCGTTGGCAGCGGCAAGACCACCACATTGGCGGCCATTGCGGACCATATCAACAAAAACAGGGAGGCTCATATCATTACTCTGGAGCGTCCGGTGGAATATCTGCACATTCATGACAAGTCCGTGGTTGACCAGAGGGAGATCGGTCTGGATTCGGAGAGCTATGCCATGGCCCTGCGCGCGGCTCTCAGAGAGGATCCGGATGTGATTCTGGCAGGGGAGCTGGAGGATGCGGATACCGTTTGCGCGGCGCTGGACGCCGTGGAAGCGGGATGTCTGGTGTTTACGGCGGTGGCGGTGACGGGAGCCAACGGCGCCCTGGAATATCTGCTTCACAAATTTCCCGCGGCTTTGCAGCAGCAAATCAGAAATCGTCTGGCGGGAGTGCTGCAGGCGGTGGTGGTTCAGAGGAGGTCCCCGGAGAACCATGGCATTTCCTATGAGGTTCTGCAGGTGACAGCTCAGAACAGGGCGGAGCTTAGAGGCGTCAGAACGGGCAAGGTTTAGAGGAAGGCGTACGGGGCGGGAGTTCAAACCGGCCCCGGGGAGAGAGCAGCGAGGGTTTTGCCCCAGGGGGGCAGCCACGGCAATTCGGGGCGAAGAGATCTGGTCTATTCTATTTCTGGTATTTTCTTTTATTTACCCAATCAAGTATACTGTAAAATTTACAATGCCCAAAGGGGTGAACACAGGTCCGGGCCGTCTGCGGCTTTTCTTTGTGTACCCCCAGGGGCCCAAAGGAGGTTTTTATGTATTGCAGAGTTTTGTCCAGCGCCCTGGAGGGCGTGAAAGCGTATCCGGTGGGAGTGGAGGTGGACATTGCGCCGGGGCTTCCTACCTTTAATATGGTAGGTTCTCTGGGAACGGAGGTGAGGGAATCGAGAGAGAGGGTCAGCGTGGCGTTACGAAATGCGGGCTTCCCGATCCCCTGCGCTCACATTACCGTGAATTTGTCGCCGGCCGACCGCAGAAAGGAGGGAACTGCCTTTGATCTTCCCATTGCGGTAGGGCTTTTGCAGTCCATGGAATATTTTCCCCGGGGAGCAGCGGAGAATATTCTGTTTCTGGGGGAATTGGGACTTGACGGAGAGCTGAGGCGGGTCAACGGAGTGCTGCCCATGGTGCAGGCCGCGGCCAAGGGGGGAATCGAAGAATGCATTGTCCCCCTGGAAAATGCCACGGAGGGGGCGGTGGTGCCGGGGATCACCGTGAGAGGAGCGGAGAATGTGAGACAGGTGCTGCAGTTTTTGCGGGAGGGCAGAGAGAGCCCTGTGCTGGAGGCTGCCCATGTGAATCTGGAGGAGCTGTTTTATCGGGGAGAGGATGCCGGCCGGGACTTTGCCCAGGTGAACGGCCAGGAAGGGGCAAAGCGGGCGGCCGAGATTGCCGCCGCGGGCTTTCACAATCTGCTGATGACAGGGCCTCCCGGCGTGGGAAAGTCCATGATTGCCAAGCGGATTCCCGGCATCCTGCCGCCTCTCAACCTGGAGGAGAGCCTGGAGGTGACGGCGGTGTACAGTGTGGCCGGAAACCTGGGGGATGCGGCGCTGGTGACAGACAGGCCCTTTCAGAGCCCTCACCACACGGTTTCCGCCTCCGCCTTTATCGGGGGAAGCGCCGTGCCCAAGCCGGGGCTTTTGTCCCTGTCCCATCGGGGCGTGCTGTTTTTGGACGAGCTGCCGGAATTTCCCAGAAAGCTTCTGGACGGCATGAGACAGCCCCTGGAGGAACGCCGGGTGCAGATATCGCGGGTTTTCGGAAATGTGACTTATCCCGCGGAATTTATGCTGGTCTGCGCCATGAACCCCTGCCCCTGCGGATATTATCCCGATCTGGGCCGCTGCCGCTGTACCCCAGCCCAGATCAGAAGATATATGGGGAAGGTCTCCGGCCCTGTGATGGACCGCATCGACCTGTGTGTGGAGCTTCAAGCGGTGGAGCTTATGGGGCTTAGAGAGAGGGGCCGGGGGGAGGACAGCGGGCGGATCAGAGAGCGGGTCATGGTGGCCAGAAGCCGACAGGAGCGGCGCTTTCGGGGAACCGGATACCGTTTTAACGCGGATATCCAGGCGGCGGATGTGGAGCGATACTGTAAACTGGGGGAGAGTGAGGGACTGTGCGCGGCGCAGATTTACCACAGTCTGCAGCTCAGCGCCAGAACCTATCACAGGATTCTCAAGGTGGCCAGGACCATCGCTGACCTGGCGGATGCGGATGAGATAGGGGACGAGCATCTGCTGGAGGCGGCGGGCTATCGTCCGGCCCAGGACTATTGGCTGTAAGGAACCGTAAAAATTGTTTTTTTATTTCAGTTTCGTTTATTGTAAATATCGGGAAAGGCGGGGAGAGGATGGAGAAAGCTTGCGTTTATTGGCTGTGCAGTATGAAAAGCCTGGGCAGCCGCACCGTAGACAGACTTTTGGAGTATTTCGGGACGGCGGAGGCGGTCTACCGCGCGCCGGAGAGGGAGCTGCGACTGCTCTTGAAGGAGAAAAAGCTGGGGGAGGTGCTGGAGAGCCGAAGAGACCGGGATCCGCAGCGGGAGTTCGGGCTTTTACAGGAGAGAGGCATCGGATTTCTGGCGAGGGAGGATCCGGAGTATCCCAGACGGCTCTTGGAGATTCCCGACGCGCCCCGGGGTATATTTTATCTGGGAAGACTGCCGGAGGAGGAACGGCTGTCCGTGGCCGTCATCGGGGCCAGAGACTGCTCGGAGTACGGCAGATTCGTGGCGGAGGGGCTGGGGAGGGAGCTGGGCAGACGGGGCGTCCAGGTAGTCAGCGGCATGGCCAGGGGGATTGACGGAATCGGTCAGAGGGCGGCTTTGGAGGCGGGCGGCAGCTCCTTCGGGGTGCTGGGATGCGGTGTGGATCTGTGCTATCCCAGGCAGAACAGAGAGTTGTATGAACGGTTGAGGGAGAAGGGGGGCCTGCTGTCCACCTTTGCCCCGGGGACGCCCGCCCTGGCCCGGAATTTTCCGCCCAGAAACCGGATTGTCAGCGGATTGGCAGACGCCGTGGTGGTCGTGGAAGCCAGGCAGAAAAGCGGCACGCTGATCACGGTGGATATGGCGCTGGAGCAGGGAAAGGAGGTCTATGTGGTGCCGGGCCGGGTGACGGACAGATTGAGCGACGGGTGCAACAGGCTCTTAAAGCAGGGGGCGGGGATCTTTCTGTCCCCCGCAGAGTTTGCGGAGGAGATGGAGGAGCTTTTTCGGCGAAAGACGGGGAGGGGACCGGAGCATAAGGGCGCCGCCGGGGATGTTTCCGGGGAGAGGGACAGAGACGGGCGGGAGCAAAAAAAGGCTTCTGACGGAAGCGTTTTTTTGGCGGAAGATAACCGGAGCCTGCAGCTTTCGGAGGAATTGGCGGCCATATACGGGGAACTGGATTTTTATCCCAAATCCGTGTCCCAAATCCAGGCGGGGCTGTCCGAGAGATACGGTCCGAGAAAGGTGGGGCTGTGCCTGATGGAGCTGTGCGTAAGGAAGCTGGCGGTGCAGGTGAGTCCCGGTTCCTTCAGGATTTTCACCGCATAGACAGGGAGGGCCAGGCGATACCCGCGCCGGCGTTGGGAAAATACAGAGAAAAGACCAGGTCCCCGAGGAAGGCTGCGGATACCGCGCCCAGGATCAGCCGTCTTGGTCTCCGGGGAAGACGGGAAAAGCGGGAGAGCAAAAAAGGCGCTATGGCGCAGTTGAAGAGGGTGCCCGACAGGGCGAAGCCCAGCACGGAGTACAGACAGACATAGCCGCCGATGTGCATGAATTCTCCCGTGTAGTCCCAATAGCGGCGGCAGAAGACGGTGTGCAGCAGCCGGCCTGTGAAGAACTCCACCGCGGCTCCGATCAGGGCGGAGCAGACGAAACAATAGACGGGGCGTTTTCTGTGGGAGCAGAGCAGGAGAAAGATCAGGAGAGCTCCCGTGCCGTACACGGGCAGCCAGGGGCCGTGAAAGAAGCCGCGGTTGCAGAAGCGGCCCTCCAGAAAGAAGAAAAGCGTCACTTCCCAAAGGTAGCCTGCCAGGGAGCCGGCAAAAAAGAGCAGGATGCAGTTTTCAAGGGTTTTGCAGGAGTTTTTTCTCATGGGAGTAGTATGCGTGGTTGGCGGGAGTTTATACGGTCCTCTTGCAATCTGTCCGCGGCCTGGGGTATAATGTTTGGGGAAAGGAGCAGGAACGCTTATGAGAGAACAGAATGTCACAGCAGCCATTACGAGGCGAAATACAAGGACCGTCCGCATCGGCGACCGGGTGATCGGAGGAGGCAGTCCTATTTTGATACAGTCCATGACAAATACAAGGACGGAGGATGTGGAGGCCACGGTAGCCCAGATTTTAAGGCTGGAGCGGGCCGGATGCGAGATTGTGCGGTGTACCGTGCCCACCGAGAAGGCGGCCGGGGCTCTGGCGGAGATTAAGAAACGGATACATATTCCCCTGGTGGCGGATATTCATTTTGACTACAGGATGGCCCTTGCGGCCATGGAGAACGGGGCGGACAAGATACGCATCAACCCCGGCAATATCGGCGGCAGGGATAAGGTGCAGGCCGTGGCGGATGCGGCCAGGGAGCGGGGGATTCCCATCCGGGTGGGGGTAAACAGCGGCTCACTGGAGAAACCCATTCTTGAAAAATACGGCGGCGTAACCGCGGCGGGTATTGTGGAGAGCGCCCTGGACAAGGTGCATATGTTCGAGGAGTCGGGCTATGACAACCTGGTTATCAGCATCAAATCCGCCGATGTTCTCATGTGCGTGGAGGCCCACGAGCTGTTGGCGGGGCAGACGGACTATCCTCTGCATGTGGGCATTACGGAGGCCGGCACGGTGGCAAGCGGCAGTATCAAATCTGCCCTGGGGCTGGGGCTGATTCTGCACCAGGGCATCGGAGACACCCTTCGGGTGTCCCTTACGGGGGACCCCGTGGAGGAGATTCGGGCGGCCAGGCTGATTCTGCGTACCCTGGGACTCAGAGAGGGCGGAATAGAGTTGGTGTCCTGCCCCACCTGCGGGCGGACGCAGATCGACCTCATCGGCCTGGCTTCCCGGGTGGAGAAGCTGGTGGAGGACTATCCTCTGAATATCAAGGTGGCGGTCATGGGATGCGCGGTCAACGGCCCCGGGGAGGCCAGAGAAGCGGATTTGGGCGTGGCCGGAGGCACAGGAGAGGGACTTCTGTTCAAAAAGGGCGAGATTATCCGAAAGGTTCCGGAGGAGGAGCTTTTGGCGGCCCTGAAGGAGGAACTGGATCACTGGGAGCAATAAGGAGAGAAAATGTCCAAACCGTTTTTTGAGGTGTTTCCCACCTTACAATTAAATCAAAGCGTCCACGATATTATGGAACAGACCCAGGTGGAGAAGGTCTCCGCCACCAGACGCAGGGATTACCTGCGGGTTTACATCTTCAGCACCAGACTGATTCTGAAGGAGGACATATGGTCCGCGGAGCACGAGATCAAGAGGCAGCTCTTTCCCGGGGCCAATCTGACCGTGAAGATATACGAGCGGTTTGAGCTGTCGGCCCAGTACACTCCCGAGAAGCTTTTGGAGATTTACAGGGACAGTATTTTGGAGGAGCTAAAAGGCTACAGCCACATAGAGTACAATGCTTTCCGGACGGCCGAGATCACCTTTCCCGGTCAGGACCGTGTGCTTTTGACGCTGGAGGACTCCGTGCTGGCGCGGGAGCGGGAGGGGGAACTGGTAAGGATACTGGAGAAGGTGCTGGTGGAGCGGTGCGGATTTTCCGTGTCCGTGTCGGTGGATTACAGGGAGGCTCAGACCGGCAGGTATGCCCGGGAGGATGCGCTCAAAATACGCATGAAGGTGGAGGAGATCCGCAGACGCGCAGAGAGCGGGGCGGGCAGCGGCGGTTTCCCGGACCGGGAGGTTTGGCCGGAATCCGGCGCGGAGGCACAGAGCGGCTTGTCGGGGGAAGGGGACGGCGTCCGGCAGGGCGGCGCGCAGGCAAGCCAGGCATCCGGCGGCAAAGAGGACCGAAGGGGCAGTGCTGCCGCAGACGGCGCGGCGTCCCGAAGCGGTAAAAACCGGAGCGTGTTTTCGGGCGGCGGGAAGGGCAGCACCGGCAGCTTTGAGGGCGGCGAGATTCGCCGGGGGGCATTCAAGAAGGGAGAATTTCGCCGGAGCGGCGAGTATGGCCGGAACGCGCTGAAGCGCTCCGACAATCCGGATGTGATCTATGGCAGGGACTTTGAGGAGGAGGCCATGAAAATGGAGGAGCTCATCGGGGAGATGGGCGAGGTGGTCATCCGGGGGAAGGTCTTGAAGCTGGATCTCAGAGCAATCAAAAACGAAAAAACGATCGTGATCTTTGACATGACCGACTTCACGGATACCATGACGGTAAAGCTTTTCCTGCGAAACGACCAGGTGCCTGAGCTGACCGGGGAGCTGAAGACAGGGGCTTTTATCAAGGTGAAGGGCATCAGTCTGGTGGACAAATTTGACCATGAGCTGACCATCGGCTCTCTGGCGGGCATCAAAAGGATTCCGGATTTCACCGAGAAGCGGATGGACACGGCGCTCAATAAAAGGGTGGAGCTTCATTGCCACACCAAGATGAGCGAGATGGACGGCGTCTCCGAAGCGAAGGATATCGTAAAATGCGCCTACAAATGGGGGCACAGGGCCATAGCCGTCACAGACCACGGGGTGGTTCAGAGCTTTACCGACGCGGGACATGTCTGGGACGATCTGTGGAAGGCGGAGAAGGCCAGGCGCAAGGAGGCCGGGGAGGAGAATCCGGACAAGCAGGATTTCTTCAAGGTTCTCTACGGCGTGGAAGCGTATCTGGTGGATGACCTGAAGTCCATCGTCACGGGGGACAGGGGACAGGATCTGGGTCAGGACTTTGTGGTCTTTGACCTGGAGACCACCGGTTTTTCCCCCATAAACAACAGGATCATAGAGATCGGGGCGGTGAAGGTGTCGGGAGGGAAGATCACGGAGCGGTTTTCCTCCTTTGTCAATCCCAGGGAGCCTATTCCCTTCGAGATAGAAAAGCTCACGGGTATCCGTGACGACATGGTCATGGATGCGCCGCCGGTGGAGGAGGTGCTGCCCCAATTTCTGAGGTTTTGTGAGGGCTGCGTCCTGGTGGCGCACAATGCGGGCTTTGACATGAGCTTCATCCAGGAGAACTGCAGGAGAGAGAACCTGCCGGGAGAGTTTACCTATGTGGATACGGTGGGCATCGCCAGGGTGCTTCTGCCCCATCAGGCAAAGCATACTTTGGACGCGGTGGCAAAGACCCTGGGCATTGTGCTGGACAATCACCATCGGGCGGTGGACGACGCGGAGTGTACCGCGGAGATCTTTGTCAAATTTATCAGGATGCTGGAGGAACGGGATGTCCGCACCCTGGGGGATATCAATGCCCTGGGGGAAAAGAGCGGGGCCGCCGCGGCCAGACTCCCCTCCTATCACGCCATTATCCTGGCCAAAAACGATCTGGGACGTATCAACCTGTACCGTCTGGTGTCGGCGTCCCATCTGGATTATTTTTACAAGCGCCCCAAAATACCCAAAAGCCTGGTGATGAAATACAGGGAGGGACTGATTTTGGGGAGCGCCTGTGAGGCCGGGGAGCTCTATCGGGCGCTTTTGGACGGCCAGAGCGACGCCCAGATCGCCAGGCTGGTGAGATTTTACGACTATCTGGAAATCCAGCCCTGCGGGAACAATCGGTTTATGATCGCCTCGGAGAAGGTGCGGACCGTCAATTCCATGGAAGATATCCGGAATATCAACCGAAAGATTGTGGAGCTGGGGGAGCAGTTTCACAAGCCGGTGGTGGCCACCTGCGACGTACATTTCTTGAATCCGGAGGACGAGATCTACCGTCGCATCATTATGGACGGCAGGGGCTTCGAGGATGCGGACAAGCAGGCGCCTCTGTACCTGCACACCACGGAGGAGATGCTTGAGGAATTCGACTATCTGGGAAGCGACAAGGCCAGGGAGGTGGTCATCACAAACACCAATATGATCGCGGACATGATCGAGACCATCGCCCCCGTGCGGCCTGACAAATGTCCTCCCGTCATAGCGGACAGCGACAAAAACCTGACGGAGATCTGCTACAACAGGGCCCACGAGATTTACGGCCCCGATCTGCCGAAAATTGTGGAGGACAGGCTTGAGAGGGAGCTCCACTCCATCATCTCCAACGGCTTTGCCGTGATGTACATTATAGCACAGAAATTGGTTTGGAAATCCGTGGAGGACGGGTATCTGGTGGGTTCCAGAGGCTCCGTCGGAAGCTCCTTTGTGGCCACCATGTCGGGAATCACGGAGGTGAACCCTCTCAGTCCCCACTATTACTGCAGCAAATGCCACTATGTGGACTTTGACAGCGAGGAAGTGAGGGCTTACGCGGGCAAGGCCGGGATCGATATGCCGGACAAGCTCTGTCCCGAATGCGGGGAGCCGCTGCACAAGGAGGGGTTTGACATACCCTTTGAGACCTTCCTGGGCTTCAAGGGGGACAAGGAGCCTGACATCGACCTGAATTTTTCCGGCGAGTATCAGTCCAAGGCGCATAAATACACGGAGGTGATCTTCGGCGCGGGGCAGACCTTCCGGGCGGGCACCATCGGTACCATCGCGGACAAGACGGCCTTCGGCTATGTGAAAAAGTATTACGAGGGGCGGGAGATTCACAAGAGAAACAGCGAGGTGGAACGGCTGGCGGTGGGATGCACCGGAGTCAGAAAGAACACGGGACAGCATCCGGGAGGCATTATCGTCCTTCCCCTGGGGCAGGACATCAATTCCTTCACCCCGGTGCAGCATCCCGCCAACGATATGACCACGGACACGGTGACCACCCATTTCGATTACCATTCCATTGATCACAACCTGCTAAAGCTGGATATTCTGGGGCACGATGATCCCACCATGATCCGTATGCTGCAGGATATGACCGGCAGGGAGCCCACCACCATCCCCCTGGACGGGCGGGATGTGATGAGTCTGTTTCAGAACACGGACGCTCTGGGCATCACCCCGGATCAGATCGGGGGCTGTAAGCTGGGAGCCCTGGGAATCCCGGAGTTTGGAACGGATTTTGCCATGCAGATGCTCATCGACACCAAGCCCCAGGCGTTCTCCGATCTGGTGAGGATCGCCGGGCTGGCCCATGGCACCGATGTGTGGCTGGGGAACGCCCAGACCTTAATTCAGGAGGGCAAGGCCACCATCTCCACCGCCATCTGCACCAGAGACGACATTATGACCTATCTCATACAGATGGGGGTGGAGTCGGAGGAGGCCTTCAAGATTATGGAGGCGGTGAGAAAGGGGATGGTGGCCAAGGGAAAGTGCGAGAAGTGGCCCCAGTGGAAGAAGGACATGGAGGATCACAATGTGCCGGACTGGTATATCTGGTCCTGCGAGAAGATCAAGTATATGTTCCCCAAGGCCCACGCGGCGGCCTATGTGATGATGGCCTGGCGTATCGCCTACTGTAAGATTCATTATCCCCTGGCATATTACGGAGCTTTCTTCAGTATTCGGGCCAAGGCATTTTCCTATGAGATTATGTGTCAGGGTCAGGATCATCTGGAGCGGGTGATGGCGGATTACAAGGGCCGTATGGACACGCTGTCCAACCGGGAGAAGGACGCCTACGGCGATATGCGCGTGGTGCAGGAGATGTACGCCAGAGGCTTTGCATTTGAGCCCATCGACATTTTCAGGGCTCAGTCCCGTTCCTTTCAGATTGTGGACGGCAGGCTGATGCCCTCCTTAAACAGCATAGAAGGTCTGGGGGAAAAGGCGGCCGATGCCATTGTGGAGGCGGTCAAGGACGGACCCTTCCTGTCCAAGGAGGATTTCATACAACGCACCAAGGTTTCCAAGACCATCGCGGATCTGATGGCCTCCCTGGGGGTGTTGGGAAAGCTGCCGGAATCCAATCAAATCAGCCTTTTCGACTTTGTTTAAAAAAATTTGAAAATTTTTTAAAAAAGTACTTGCATTTTTGAGAAAGCTGTAGTAAGATAATCAAGTACCGCAGTTGCGGACTTGAATGGCTGGTTGGTCAAGCGGTTAAGACGCCGCCCTCTCACGGCGGAAACAGGGGTTCGATTCCCCTACCAGCTGTTGACTGTTTGAAAGAACAGCCCAACCCGAGAAGAAACTGTTATATTTACGATTCGTATCGTGAACATAACAGTTTCTTTTTTTGAAAAGAACTTGCGCCCTTTTGTATTTTGGTGTATAGTAATTCACGATTCATTTAAAAGGGAGAGACAAAGGGTGAAATATTTAGTAATAGTGGAGTCACCGGCGAAGGTGAAGACAATCAAGAAATTCCTGGGACCCAGCTATCAGGTCGCAGCCAGCAACGGACATGTGCGCGATCTGCCCAAGAGTCAGTTGGGAATCGATGTGGAGCATGACTTCGAGCCCAAGTATATTACCATTCGCGGCAAGGGAGAGCTTCTGGCGAATCTTCGCAAGGAAGTGAAAAAGGCGGACAAAATATATCTGGCAACGGACCCTGACAGAGAAGGGGAGGCCATCTCGTGGCATCTGTACTATGCGCTGAAGCTGGAGAACAAAAAGGTCTACCGCATCACCTTCAATGAGATCACCAAGACCGCGGTGAAGGAATCCTTGAAAAACGCCCGGGAGATCGACATGAATCTGGTGGATGCCCAACAGGCCAGGCGAGTGCTGGACCGGATGGTGGGTTACCGGATTTCGCCCCTTCTGTGGGCAAAGATCAAGAGAGGGTTAAGCGCCGGACGCGTGCAGTCGGTGGCCCTTCGCATTATCTGCGACAGGGAGGAGGAGATCAATTCCTTCATACCGGAGGAATACTGGTCTCTGGACGTGAATCTCAAGGCCGGGGGCGGCAGGAAGCCCATCACGGCCAAGTACTACGGGACGGAGGGGAAAAAGCAGAGCATCTCCCACAGGGAACAGATGGACGGCATTCTGGCGTCCCTGGAGGGAGCCGTCTACCGCGTGTCGGAGGTGAAAAAGGGCGAGCGGCAGAAGAAGCAGCCCCTGCCCTTCACCACCTCCACTCTGCAGCAGGAGGCCAGCAAGGTGCTGAATTTTTCTACCCAGAAGACCATGCGGCTGGCGCAGCAGCTCTATGAGGGCGTGGATATCAAGGGGGAGGGGACGGTGGGCCTGATCACCTACCTGCGTACCGATTCCACCAGGGTCTCCGAGGAGGCCCAGCGCATGGCCGAGGAGTTTATAGCCTCTCATTACGGACCGGAGTATCAGATGGGAGGTTCGGGGGAGCGCAAGGGGAACGACCGGATTCAGGATGCCCACGAGGCGATCCGGCCCACGGATTTGAACCGGATTCCCGCGGCGGTAAAGGAGCAGCTCCCCAGGGATCTTTTCAGGTTGTATCAGCTTGTGTGGAAGCGCTTTGTGGCCAGCCGTATGGCGGCCGCCAGATACGAGACCACCTCCGTGAAGATTAAGGCGGGGGAGCATCTCTTTACCCTGTCGGCCTCCAGGATGCTGTTTGACGGATTTATGAGCGTTTACACCTCGGAGGAGGACAGGGAGGAGGAGAATGTGCTGTCCGAGGGCCTTTCGGAGGACAGCGTGCTGGAATTTCTCTCCTTCGACCCCAAGCAGCATTTCACCCAGCCTCCCGCCCATTATACGGAGGCTTCTCTGGTGAGGGCGCTGGAGGAGCTGGGAATCGGGCGGCCCAGCACCTACGCTCCCACCATCACTACGATTCTGGCCAGACATTATGTGGCCAAGGAGAACCGGAATCTCTATGTGACGGAGCTGGGGGAGGTGGTCAACGGCATGATGAAGGAGGCTTTCCCCAGCATTGTGGACGTACATTTTACGGCCAACATGGAGGCCCTTTTGGACGGCGTGGAGGAGGGCAGCGTCAAGTGGAAAACCATCGTGTCCAATTTCTACCCGGATCTGGACGAAGCGGTGAGGTGCGCCGAGGAGAGTCTGGAGAAGGTGGTCATAGCGGATGAGGTGTCCGACGAGGTGTGCGAGCTCTGCGGCAGACAGATGGTGATCAAATACGGTCCCCACGGCAGATTCCTGGCCTGTCCCGGTTTCCCGGAGTGCCGCAACACAAAGCCCTATTACGAGAAGACGGGCGTGGCCTGCCCCAAGTGCGGCAGGGATATCGTGGTAAAAATGACAAAAAAAGGGCGCAGATATTATGGCTGCGTCGGCTATCCGGAGTGCGAATTTATGACCTGGCAGAAGCCGGCCGGGGTAAACTGCCCCAAATGCGGCGCTCCTTTGCTGGAAAAGGGCGGCAAGCTTGTGTGTTCCGACGGGCAGTGCGGGTATGTTGAAAGCAAAACAAAGGCTAATTCTCCATTGTAATCTTGTTTAACTTGTGATAAGATAATAATGTTTACAGTCGATGACGTTCCAGAGGTTTCAGAAACGGAGGGACAGATATGAGCAGTGTGCAGCTATTGGATAAGACGAGGAAAATCGAAAAGCTCCTCCACAACAATAATTCCAGTAAGGTAGTGTTTAACGATATCTGCAAGGTAATGCGCGAAATTCTGAGTTCCAATGTTCTGGTAATTAGCAGGAAGGGGAAGGTGCTGGGGGTAGACAGATTGGATGGGATTGAACCCATCACCGAGATGATCGACGAAAATGTGGGAGGATTTATCGATCCCATGCTGAACGAACGGCTGCTGGGAGTGCTCTCCACCAAGGAGAACGTCAATCTGGAGACCCTGGGGTTTGAGGGCGAGGATATCAGGAAATTTCAGGCCATCATCACACCTATTGAAATCGCGGGGGAACGGCTGGGCACACTGTTTATCTACAAGATTGACGAGCAGTACGATATTGACGATATCATACTGTGCGAGTACGGCAGTACCGTGGTGGGGCTGGAGATGCTGCGGGCCGTCAATGAGGAGAACGCGGAGGAGAGCCGCAAACTGGCGGTGGTCAGATCGGCCATCGGCACGCTGTCCTTTTCGGAGATGGAGGCCATCACCCACATCTTTGACGAACTGGACGGTATGGAGGGGATCCTGGTAGCCAGCAAGATTGCCGACCGTGTGGGGATTACCCGCTCCGTGATTGTTAACGCTCTGCGTAAGTTCGAGAGCGCCGGAGTCATAGAATCGCGTTCTTCCGGCATGAAGGGAACTTACATCAAGGTGTTGAACGATGTGGTCTTTGACGAGATAGAGGAGCTGAAGCGTCAAAGGCAGCAGGAATGAGAGGAATAGAAAGCATGGATGCGTTAAAAGGATTTATTGGGGCGAGCAATAGGTCCTTTTTCCTATTTTTTGAAAATATGCAAAAGGAGGTTGTCTTTTCGGCGAAATAATTTATAATAGAATAGAATGGTCTAAAAGGGGTGTTTTTGTCCCGGACGGGGCCATAGGATGATTAAGGAAAGGAAAGATAAGGGTATGGTTAATACGAATGCTTTTGATTACATAAACGTGCTGGACCGCGGGGCCGACGCTTCCTGGCTGCGCCACCAGGCGATCTCCAACAATCTGGCGAATGTGGATACTCCTTTCTACAAGAGACAGGATGTGGAGTTCCGCTCTGTTTTCCAGAGAGCGCTGGGAAACAGCCGATACGAGACAATGGATGCGAAGGTGGCCAAGGTCAACCTGAACGGGCTGCGGGGGAAGGTCTACACGGATTACGAGAATTTCTCCTACCGTCTGGACGGCAACAATGTGGACCCGGAGAATGAAAATATCTATCTGGCAGAGAATCAGGTGGTATATCAGGGACTTATGACCAGCATCTCTCAGGAATTCCAGAATTTACAGACTGTGATGAAATAGGCTTTTGCTTTATAATGATAGATAGTGGCAAACAGTGATAACGAAGAATGAAAGGACGAACGGCTATGAGTATGTTTACTTCTTTTAACATCAATGCATCTGGTCTGACCTCCCAGAGGTACCGCATGGATGTGATCTCCGAGAATGTGGCCAATGCCAATACCACCCGCACCGAGGACGGGACTCCGTACCGCCGCAAGCTTGTGACTTTTGCGGAGAAGGGAGGCAGTTCCTTCAGTCATGTGCTGGACACGATCAATCATACTCACGGCTATACCGCCAAGGGAGTCAAGGTGGACGGTGTATACGAGGATACCACCACGGAGATGAATATGGTGTATGACCCTTCCCATCCCGATGCGGACGAGAACGGTTATGTGTCCTATCCCAATGTCAATATGATCCAGGAAATGACGGATTTGATAGATGCCAGCCGCGCATATGAGGCGAATTCTACGGCCTTCAACGCCAGCAAGGCCATTGCGTTGCAGGGCTTGGATCTGATTAAGTAACGGCAGATATTTTTTGCATGAATTTTAAAAAGTAAATTTAAACAGGAGAGAAAGATCATGGATTTAGCTGCAGTTACCGCGTTGAGCGGACTTCCGGCAGGCAGTATCAGCGACATTCCTTCCTTGACGGGCACGCTGTCCGAGAAAAAGGATACTGCCAGGGGCACAATGTTTGACGCCTTTTTACATACGGCCATCGACAATATCAAAGCCACAAACGGTTATCTTTCGGATGCCGAGAATGAGGAAATCAAGTTTATGCTGGGCGAGACGGAGAGCACGCACGATCTGACCATCGCGCTGCAGAAAGCCTCCGTGGCCCTGCAGTATACCGTCGCCATCAGAGACAAGGTGATGGAGGCGTACAAGGAAATTATGCAGATGCAGATTTAAGAGGGTGTTTGAGAGAATGAGAAATTTTTGTCCTACGGAAATAAAGGAATCAGGAGAAAACTATCATGGCAGATAGGTTAAAAGAAATACCTGGAAGGTTACTGGCCTGGTGGGGAAGGTTCACGTCCCGGCAGAAAAGTATAATCATTGGTATTGCGGCAGTAGTGATCTTTACCTTTGCAATCATCATCTATGCGTTGTCAAAACCTCAGTACACCCGTCTGACGAGCTGTGACAGCATTGCGGATGCGGCGAAGGTTGTGGATATTCTGGAGAGCGCGGGCATCAAGCACAGGGAGTCCTCGGACGGCCTGCGGATTGAAGTGGAGACCAGTCAGCTTTCGGCGGCGAACATTGCCATAGGCTCCGCGGGATATGTGCCGGACGATTACAATTATGACGGCTATATGTCCAGCGGTTTGACTACCACGGCCACCGACAGCAGCAGGCGTTATGCCGAGTACCTCTCCAACAAGCTTTCCATAGATCTGACGAATTTTGCGTCGGTGCTGGGGGCGAAGGTACATATTGATCTTGCGGACAATGACGGCACTCTGCTGGCGCAGACCAGGGAGTCCTCCGCGTATATCCAGCTTCAGACGGACGGAAATATGTCTACGGGTCAGGCCACCAATATCGCTCAGGCGGTCAGGGTTTTTCTGGGCAACGAGACCACGGCGAATATCACCATCGTGGATCAGAACGCCAATATGCTCTTCTCCGGCGGAGACGACTACAGCGCGGCGGGAATCGCGGGCTCCATGCAGGAGCTGCAGAATCAGGCGGAAGCCATGGTGTCAAACCAGGTCAGGAATGTGATGTACAATCTTCACCTCTATGACATGGTGGAGGTGAGCAGCCATCTGCCTGTGGATTTCAACAGCTATGACAAGACCATCAAGACATACAGCGTGGCAGAGGGCCGTGAGGAGGCTTACCTTGCCAAGCGGCAGACCTACAATGAGGAAACGGTGAACAACGGCTCCGGGGCGCCCGGCACCAGTTCCAACGACGGTACTGTGGAGGTATGGCCGGACAACAGCAACAGTCATACCACCATTTCGGAGGTGGCGGAGGATTTCCTGCCCAACGAGGAGATAGAGAATATTCTCACCAACTCGGGAGCAATCAATTATTCGGACGCTTCCATGGGAGTGTCCCTGCTGCGTTACCGCGAGATCCGCGAGGAGGATGTGGAGCGTCGGGGCGAGTTGGAGGGAATGTCCTGGGAGGAATATAAGTTTAACAACGGCGCGGATGTCATGGTGGAGGTCCCCGAGGAGTTCTATTCTCTGGTGTCTAACGCCACAGGTATTCCGGCAAACGCCATCACGATTGTGGCATATGAGAAGCCCGTGTTCTATGACGCGCCGGGTTCGGCCATCACTCCCACCGCGGTGGGCAGCGTGCTTCTGTTTATTGTGATACTGGCCCTGTTGGCCTTTGTGGTTCTGCGCAGCATGATCGTCAGACGCGCAGATCAGGAGGAGGAAGAAATTTCCGTGGAGGATTTGCTGCAGTCCACGCCGGAGCCGGATCTGGAGGAGATCGGAGAGGAGAGCAAATCCGAGGCCCGCAAGATTATCGAGAAATTTGTGGACGAAAATCCGGAATCGGTTGCCATCCTTCTGCGCAATTGGCTGAACGAGGATTGGGGATAGTCCGTCAGATGTTACATAATGCGGAGATGAGGAGGTTTTACATATGTCAAAGACGGGGGAGAAAGGGATATCCGGTCTACAGAAGGCTGCAATATTGCTGATTGTCTTAGGACCGGAAAAGTCCGCCAACATATTTAAGCATCTGAAGGAAGACGAGATCGAGGAGCTGACCTTGGAGATCGCCAACACCAGGAGCGTCACGCCCCAGGTGAAGGAGGAAGTGATCAACGAATTCTATGAGGTGTGTCTGGCTCAGCAGTATATCGCGGAGGGCGGTATCGGATATGCCAGAGAGCTTCTGGAGAAGGCTTTGGGCAACGAGAAAGCCATGGATGTCATTGGCAAGCTGACCGCATCCCTCCAGGTAAAGCCCTTCGAGTTTGTGCGTAAGACGGATGCCACTCAGTTGATCAACTTTATTCAGGATGAGCATCCTCAGACCATAGCGCTGATTCTGTCCTATCTGTCACCGGGTCAGGCCGCTCAGATTATATCGGCGCTGCCTCCCGACAGGCAGGCGGACGTGGCGAGACGTATCGCCGTCATGGACAGAACCAGTCCCGACGTGATAAAGGAAGTGGAGAAAGTGTTGGAGTCCAAGCTGGCAAGCCTGGTGAACCAGGATTATACCATTATCGGCGGCGTAGATTCCGTGGTGGAGATCCTGAACACCGTGGACAGGGGGACGGAGAAGCATATCATGGAGACCTTGGAGATCGAGGAGCCCGAGCTGGCAGACGAGATCCGAAAGAAGATGTTTGTGTTCGAGGATGTGCTGCTCCTGGACGACAGGGCCATTCAGCGTGTGCTTCGGGACGTGGACAACAACGACCTGGCCATCGCCCTGAAGGGCGCCAACGAGCAGGTGCAGAGTGCAATCTTCAACAACCTTTCCAAGCGTTTGGCTGTAATGATCAAGGAAGATATGGAATTCATGGGTCCTGTCCGTATGAAGGACGTGGAGGAAGCACAGCAGAAGATTGTAAATATCATCCGCAAGCTGGAGGATGCAGGAGAGATTGTGATCTCCAGAGGTGGAGGTGACGAGATCGTTGTCTAGGCAGAGCCTTGTGAAGGGCTATTTTACTCAGATACAGACGGAGGAAAAGAGGGTCCTTCATACAAATGAGATTATGGAACAGCGTCTGGCAGAGCTGGCGATTTTGAATTCATCCGGGGGAGCCGATGGATTTACCGCCGGACTGCAGGCGGAAACATTGGATATGTCATCCATCTCCCCGGAACAGGAGGGAGAGAACATCATAAAGGTCTCCGAGGATATAGAGCAGATGAAGGCTCAGGCCGCTCAGGAGGCAGAGGATATGTTGACGGATGCCAGAGCCCAGGCGGAGGCCATAGTGGCGGAGGCCGGGATTCAGGCAGACAGAGAAAAGGGGCAGGTTTTGTCCCAGGCCAGGGAACAGGGATACCAGGAGGGTATGGAGAAAGCGGCCAGGGAGGCCGAACAGATCAAGGCGCAGTTTGCCCAGAGAGAGCGGGAGCTGGAGGCACAGTATCAGCAGATGATCGACGAGCTGGAGCCCAAGTTTATCGACACACTAACGGGTATATACGAGCATATCTTTCATGTGGATCTGCAGTCGCACAGGGAGATCCTGATTTATCTCATCGGGAACACCATGCGCAAGGCGGAGGGAAGCCAGGGTTTTCTGGTGCATGTGAGCAAGGAGGATTATCCTTATGTGAGTATGCAGAAGAAGCAGATTATGGCGGCTGCCGCATCTCCGGGCTGTTCCATCGAGATTGTGGAGGATATGACGCTGGCGAAGAATGCGTGCCTGATTGAGACGGAGGGCGGCATTTTCGACTGCGGTCTGGGGACGCAGCTTTCGGAGCTGAATCAGAAACTAAAGCTTCTCTCTTACGGACAGTAGAGAGACAGATCGGGTGAATAATTTGATCGGAACAGCGATTGACTTTCAAAAATATAATATCATAAGAGAAGATACCTTCTACCGAAAGCTGGGGAAGGTTGTCAATGTGGTAGGACTGACCATTGAATCCGCGGGGCCGGACGCACGTCTGGGAGATCTGTGCAGAATACTGCCGGACGGGGAGGCTCCCATCATGGCTGAGGTGGTAGGCTTCAAGGACAAAAAAACGCTGCTGATGCCCTATGACGCGGTGGACGGCATCGGGCTCGGCTGTATCGTGGAGAATACCGGATATCCTCTGCGCGTGACGGTGAGCGACAGACTGTTGGGGCAGGCGCTGGATGGCCTGGGAAGACCCATCGACGGCACGGCGGTGGAGGGAGGAAGCTATCCGGTGGATGCTGCGCCCCCCGACCCTATGAGCAGGGCTATCATAGATCAGGTGCTGCCCCTGGGGGTGAAGGCTGTGGATGGACTGATCACGGTGGGAAAGGGACAGCGTATCGGTATTTTCGCCGGATCCGGCGTGGGAAAATCCACACTGATGGGTATGTTCGCCCGCAACACCAAGGCCGACATCAATGTGATCGCTCTCATCGGAGAGCGCGGCAGGGAAGTGCGTGAATTTATAGAGAGAGATTTGGGAGAGGAAGGAATGAAGCGTTCGGTGGTGGTGGTGGCCACTTCCGACAGGCCGGCGCTGGAGCGCAAGATGGCCGCTAAGACGGCCACGGCTATCGCCGAGTATTTCAGGGATCAGGGCAGGGATGTGCTGCTTATGATGGACTCCCTCACGAGGTTTTCCATGGCCCAGAGAGAGATCGGCCTGGCCAGCGGCGAGCCTCCCGTGACCAGGGGGTATCCTCCCAGTGTGTACTCCGAGATGCCAAAGCTTTTGGAGCGGGCGGGCCGGGCGGCGGTAGGGTCCATCACAGGACTGTACACGGTGCTGGTGGACGGCGACGATTTCAACGAACCCATCACGGACACGGCCAGGAGTATACTGGACGGACATATTATGCTGAACCGCAAGCTGGGGCATAAGAATCATTACCCCGCTATCGACATATTGCAGAGCATTTCCAGATGTATGAGTCAGATTGCGGACAGGGACCACAAGCAGGCGGCAAACAAGCTGAAGAATGTGCTGGCCACCTACAGCGAGGCCGAGGATCTGATCAATATCGGGGCCTACAAGAGCGGCAGCAATCCCTCCATCGATTATGCCATTTCCAAGATTGATGCGGTGAATGAGTTTTTGTGTCAGGACACGGAGGCCAAATTTACCTTTGAGGAGAGCGTGGAGCTGCTGGAGGGGCTTTTTGACAAATAGGTAAGGTGAGGAGCAATGGCAAGATTCCGATATTCTCTGCAGAGCATCCTGGATATCAAGGTGAAAATGGAGACCCAGGCGAGACAGGAGTTTTCCGCCGCCAGGGGGGCTCTGGACGATGAGGAGGAAAAGCTGGAAGCGCTGCAGCACAGAAAAGGCTTTTATGAGTCGGAGGCGGAGCGGCTGAGAACGGGCGTCCTGGTCTTCCGGGATTTGGAGGAGAACAGAAGATCGCTCTTGGTTATGGAGAACCATATAGATACCCAGCAGGAGCAGGTCCGCAGGGCCGAGGAGAAGCTGGAGCAGGCGAGAGTAGCGCTGATGGGCGTTATGATGGAGAGAAAGACCCATGAGACGCTGCGGGATAAAGCCTTTGAGGCTTTCCTGCAGGAGGAGAACAGGGCGGAGAGCAAGGTTGTGGATGAGCTGACCAGTTACACTTACGGTCAAAAGAAAGCATAGGCAGGTGGAAAACGTGGCAAGGGAAAGAACGCAGGCAGAAGTCGCGACGGATACAGAAAAAAGAAAGCTGAAGGACGAGAGGCAGAAATTAAAGAGAGACCAGAAGGAACAAAAGAAAGAGGCCAAGCGCCGGGCGAGGGAGATTGCCAGGCAGGAGGAGGAGCTGGATGACGACGGCAGGGGCAGCGGCCTGGTGACCTTTCTTGCCACGGTGATCATTGTCGTATTGTGGCTGGCGGTAATCTGCATTGTGGTGAAGATGGATATCGGCGGTTTCGGCAGCACGGTGCTGGCGCCCATGCTGAAGGATGTTCCTGTGATCAACAAGATACTGCCCAAGGGCTCGGTGAGTCAGACCACGGATCCGGGAAGCTATGGCGGGTACACCAGCCTGCAGGATGCGGTGAATCAGATCGGCCAGCTTGAGGTAGAGCTGGAGGCGGCCAGGGTTGAATCCTCAAGCAAGGATGCGTATGTGAGTCAGCTTGAGGCGGAGGTGGAGCGCCTTCAGGCCTTTGAGGAGAAACAGACAGAGCTGGAGCGCGTTATGAACGATTTCTATAATGATGTCATATACGCGGAGAAAGGGCCGGGGCCGGAGGAGTACAGAAAGTATTACGAGGAGATCAATCCCACTACGGCGGAGTTTTTGTATAAGCAGGTTGTGGCAGGATCGGTGGAGAGCCAGAAGGTTCAGGATTTTGCGGCGGCTTATTCCAGTATGGAGCCGGCTGCTGCTGCCAAGATTTTGGAGGCCGATGCCATGACGGACAATCTGAATTTAGCGGCTCATATATTGATGGCCATCCCTTCCAAGGAGAGGGGAGCGATACTGGCGGCCATGGATCCCGAGGTGGCGGCTCGTCTGACCACCATTATGAACCCCGGGGCTTAAATTTCGGGGAAATATTTCCGATATATTTTATGTACTTGAAGGTACAGAAAATATATAAATATTAAAAAGAAAGGAGAGTGTGTATGACCAGCACAGCAGTAAAGGGTGTGGGCAATGTCCTGAATCAGCTTACGACCGGTGCGGCGGGGCAGGCGGGCGCAAAGGGCAAGACCGGCGCGGTGAGCTTCCAGAGTGTA
Organism: uncultured Lachnospiraceae bacterium; assembly: GCA_949948715.1. Classification (GTDB taxonomy): domain Bacteria; phylum Bacillota; class Clostridia; order Lachnospirales; family Lachnospiraceae; genus Acetatifactor. The sequence goes on from CATLGW010000003.1 coordinate 81,563, forward strand.
TGGAACAGCCAGACGGGCAAAAGCGATAATGCCCAGACGGCCCAGACGCAGACGCCTCAGAAAACCGTACATAAGCAGACGGCCCGGGATGAAGAAGCGGCAGATTCCCAGGGGATTCAGGAGACGACGCCCACAGATGCCAAATCACCGGTTGACGGAGATTTGGAGACGGCTGACCAGACAGGAGAGATGCCGGATGAGGAGACCTTGGAGAAAGCCATGGAAGTTTTGGGCGCTATGGCGGTTCAGTTTTTGGATTTGATTTCGGATACGTTGGGAATCAGCGTGGAAGATCTTCGGAACCTGCTTGGTCAGATGGATATGGAGCCTGTCAGCTTGCTGAACCCGGAGAATCTGAGCGCGTTTCTGCTTAAGGCAGGGGGTGCGGAGGATACTTTCGCTCTGGTGACGGACGAGAAGCTCTACGGAGATTTCAAAACTCTGATGGGAGAGCTGGACACCATGCTTGCACAGGATGCGGGTATCGGTGATATGACTGTGGCGGAAGCCGTCAGCATGACAGAATTCAGTGTGCCTCAGGACGAAGCTCCCAAAATGCAGGAAGCTGTGGTAACCACGACGGCGGAGGAAGAAATACCCCAGCCGGTGGTGGAGGTGACTGTGGAGGACGCGGTGAGTGAAACGAGGCAGTCCCGGGAAGAAAGCCGGGATGTGCAGGAACAGCCCGATCTTCGCCAGGAGGAGCCGGAGCAGACCCGGACAGAACCCGAGACACAAAAGCAGGACGGTCACAGAGAACATGCGGAGCACGAGGGACATCATCAGACGGATCATTCCTTCCTGCCGGGCAGAAGCTTTGAGGAGCCTGTTTTGCAGCCCATGGAGACCCCAGAGGCGGCTGGCGGCTTCCGTATGGAGACCCAGGATATCATGCGGCAGATTATGGACTACATGAAGATCCAGGTAAGGTCGGATCTGTCAAACCTGCAGATGCAGCTTCATCCGGAGAGTCTGGGAACCTTGCAGATCCAGGTGGCGTCCAAGGGCGGCGTGGTCACCGCTAATTTTATCGCACAGAACGAGGCGGTAAAGGCGGCGCTGGAGAGCCAGATGGTACAGCTCAAGGAGAATTTTGCGGAGCAGGGGATCAAGGTGGAGGCCATCGAGGTCACCGTGCAGACCCATGAATTTGAGCAGAATCTGGAGCAGGGCCGCGGCAGAAGCCAGGAAAATACCTCCAAGGGACAAAAGGGCAGAAGGCTTAAACTGGATGATATTTCTGCGGAGGAGCTGGAAGCACTGCCAAACGAGGAACGCCTGACGGCACAGATGATGGCCGCAAACGGCAGCACGGTGGATTACACCGCATAATTTTTAAAAAGTATCAGAAAGGAGAAATCATATGGCATCAGCAATTATGGCCCCGGTAAAGGACGGACAGTTTGTGGAGACCCCCTCCGAGTCGTCTTTAAAGAAGGCCGACGGCGGCAAAAACGGTATGGATAAGGATGCGTTTCTGCAGCTTCTGGTAGCGCAGATGCAGTATCAGGATCCCCTGGAGCCCACCTCCAACACGGAGTTCATAGCTCAGTACGCTCAGTTCTCACAGGTGGAGGCATTGTCCAATATGTCCGGCAGCATGGATCTGATGAGAGCCAGCGGCCTGGTGGGAGAGGAAGTTTATATCAAGACCACCAATTCTGCAGGTGAGATTGACTATGTTATCGGTCAGGTGGACTATGTGGTGTATGAGAACGGTAAGGCGTATCTCTCCGTCAACGAGTCTCTGTACGCGCTGGAGGATCTGGATACGGTTGTGGACCGCACTTATCTGGACGCATACAACAAGGCGCGCGACTGGACAAGAAAACTGGCAAAGCTTCCCAGCGTAAAGGGTATCGATTTGTCCGACGGGGAAACCATCGACGAGCTTGAGAAGATCTACAATGAAATGAACGATTACGAGAAGACCTTTATCGCTAAGGATTCCGCAGAGCTTTTGAACAAGTATGTCGAGAGACTGAAGGAGCTGAGAAAGCTGAACGGTGAGGACCAGGATGGGACCGACGGTGAAGGAACCGGGGACGGCGAGGGAAGCGGCTCGGAGGAAGGCGGAACCGGCGAGGGCGGCGAAGCAGGAGCAGCCGGGGCTGTGTAGTATACAGCGGGCGCAAGGAAGGAGCTGAAGGAATATGGAGATTCAAAAAAATAGTTTCCTTTCCATAGAGCAGTTGGCCGACCGGCTATATGGCAGGACGCCCAGGACGGACGGGGCGAAGACCACGGAGGGTCTTACCTTTCAGGAAATTTTAGAGCAAAGATCATCCGGCGAGACAGGGGCGCTTAAGCTCTCCAAGCATGCGGCTCATCGGCTGAACGACAGGGGCATTGAGCTGAGCATGGAGCAGTGGCAGCGGCTCGAGGGCGGAGCCAGGAAAGCGGAGCAGAAAGGAATCAGAGATTCCCTGGTCATTGTGGATGATCTGGCATTTATCGTGAATGTGCCGAACCAGACCGTCGTCACGGCCATGGACAGTACACAGACCAGCGAGAACGTATTCACAAATATCAACGGAGCGGTCATTATGTAACCGGACCTGAATGGAGGTTACCGCTTTCTCGAATGACAGAGGGAGGGCGGACGTTCCGCAGCATGATTAGGAGGAACAATCACTATGATGAGATCACTTTTTTCTGGTGTGGCAGGACTTAAGACCCACCAGACCAAGATGGATGTTATCGGTAATAACATCTCTAACGTAAACACCGTGGCTTACAAGGGCAGTTCTATTGTGTTTGCCGATCTGATGAGCCAGACGACTCAGAGGGCCAGCGGCGCAAATGCAGCCACGGGCACAGGCGGTATCAATGCCAGACAGATCGGTCTCGGCGTAAAGTCCGGAGCCATCAACATCAACATCACCGGACAGGGCTCCGCTCAGTCTACGGGCAATCCCTTTGACCTGATGCTTACTGGCGAGAATTTCTTCGTGGTAAACGACGGCACCCAGAACCTGTTCACCAGAGATGGTTCATTCTATGTGGACGGGGCGGGCAATTTGGCTATGACCAGCACTGGCTACAATGTAATGGGGTGGAAAGTGGATCCTGAGACCGGAAATATCAAGCAGGACACCGTGGCGGCTTTGCGCATTATGAGCGCGGAGAACATGACCTATCCTCCCGAGGCCACTTCCTTGGGCACGGTGGCGGGCATTTTGGATAAGAACGACACCGATGTAACCAGCCCCAACGGCAAATCCATTAACCTGGGCTTCTATGACGCTTTGGGTTACTATTACACCGCAAAGTTTGTGTTTAAGCAGTCTGACGGAGCGGATAAGAACAATTACAGCGTGCAGCTTGACAAGATCTTGGACTCCAATGGGGACGAGGTGCCTCTCACCGGAGCCACGGGGCCGCTGTTTGGCACTGCCGAGCAGGTGCAGTTTTTGGCTACCTCTCTGCAGCTTAACACATCCAATTACCAGTGGAACGGACAGCAGCTCCAGACTGCGGGCGCTAATCCCACCACTATTGCCGATTTGGGAGTGATTGACTGGAACGATCTGAATGCGGCTACTACGCAGTTGGATGCAAACGGAAACGCTATGACCGGTCAGCAGATTCTGGACGAGGTCGCAAAGGTATACGGCTACGAGGGTTCCACTGAGGAGTTCTTACAGTTGGCTACCATCACGGACACCGCCACAGGAAATCCCGCCACTCCTGATTCTGCTGCCACCACCCATAAGACGGTGCTGGAGATGCTGCAGGACGGCAGCTTTGCAACGGCATTTGCAGCAGGCGGCTCCGCGGCGGGGGGCAAGATGGAGATTCAGGGACGCGTCTATGACGGTACTACCATAAGCTTTGATGCCGACAACGGCCACTTCAACGGAATGGGCGGCGTGCTGACACAGGCTACCTCAACGCTCTATCTCTCCCAGTTGGGCGGCAATTTCTCGGATATTGTCATTGATTTCTCCGGGGTGGGTATGTATGACAACAAGGGAACATCCACCGTGGGAGCGGACAGCGGAGACAAGGAGGGGCGCGGAGCGGGCCGCCGTCTGGGCGACATGATCGGTGTATCCATTCAGAATAACGGTATGATTTATGCAAGCTACGACAACGGAATGACGAAGCTTTTGGGCCAGATTGCCACGGCGGCTTTCGCTAACGCGTCAGGTCTTGAGAAGCAGGGCGACAATATGTATGCGGCTACTCTGAACTCCGGTGCTTTCGACGGAATCGGTGTGGATGTGACTGCCAACGGCGGATATATCTCTACCGGACAGTTGGAGATGAGTAATGTGGATCTTTCCAGCGAGTTTACGGAAATGATCACCACACAGCGTGGTTTCCAGGCCAACAGCCGTATCATCACCGTTTCGGACACTCTGCTGGAGGAATTGACAAACCTTAAGCGCTAAGGTAAATAGCTAAAAGGGGCGGATTCTATTCCGTCCCTTATATCTGTGCAAGTTCGTTCTGAGCAATATGCTGAAAAAGATGCCGGTTTTTTGTAAGATTTGATGAAAATTGTTCTATTTGCAGAGGAAAGGTAAACGCAGCATGATAGAAGTGACGAAAATAAATGGTGTGAAAATACTGATTAACCCGCATTTGCTGGAGGTTGTGGAGGAAACGCCCGACACCGTAATCACATTGACAACAGGGCGAAAATTAATTGTAAAAGAAAGTAGACAAGAGCTCAAAAATCTTGTAAAATCATATAGAAAGGATATTCTGGCGGACGATTAGATTACAGATGCGGAATAGCAGGTGGTTCTCGTGGATATAGCTTCCTTACTTGGTATGTTGATATGTGGCGCGATGTTGATATACGGTATTATTGATTCAGCCGGCCTGGGTGGATTTATGAGTTACCTGAATTTTCCTTCCGCCATTATTACATTCGGCGGCGCCTTTGCGGCGATACTTACTTCCTACAGCTTACAGGATTTCCTGGCAGGGCTTAAGAGTATCACTTTAATATTTAAGTCGCCTTCCATGAATACTTCCGAGATGATTAAGAAGATCATTGATTTGTCCAATATCGCCAGGAAGGAGGGACTGCTGTCCCTGGAGGAGGCAGCCTCGGATCTGGAGGAGCCCTTTCTGAAAAAAGGCATATTGCTGGTGGTGGACGGCACGGATCCGGACCTGGTGCGCGCCATAATGGAGACTGAAATGGTCTGTGTGGACGACAGGCATAAGAAGTTCGCTAACTTCTGGGAGGCGGTGGCATCCATGGGACCTGCCTGGGGTATGATCGGTACTCTGGTAGGTCTGGTAAATATGCTTAACAACATGGAGGATGCCAGCACCATCGGTCCTTCCATGGCAGTCGCACTGATCACTACCTTGTACGGTTCCCTTCTGGCGAACTGGATCTGCATACCTACGGCCAATAAGCTGAAGGCTGACAATGCCATAGAGATGCAGCAGAAAGAGGTTATGATAGAAGGCCTGCTCTCCATTCAGGCAGGTGAGAATCCTCGTGTCATTGAGGAAAAGCTGAAATCCTTCCTTGCTCCCAAGGAGAGAGAAGCCTCAGAAGGAGAAGAAGGAGGAGGTGAAGAATAGTGGCAAAGAAAAGGGAAGAATCACCACCCCCCGGATCACCGGCGTGGATGGCGACCTTCAGTGACCTGATGAACCTGCTGCTTTGTTTCTTCGTGCTTCTGTTCTCTATGTCTACTATAGACGAGGCGAAGCTGGCAGAGATAGTAGCGGCTATGAACAGTTCATTCAGCGTTTTTGACGGAGGTGCCTCCGCCATCGGAGACGGGATGCTGATCAGTAACGGGGTGAGTCAGCTCAATGAGCTGAGCGAGTATATCAACAGTACAGGGGCGGCTGCGGACAGCAAGACCGATCCCAAGGACCTGCAGCAGTATGACAATCCTCCCGAGGGTGTAAAGGAACAATTGGAGGAAATACTGGAGGAACAGAATCTGAAGGACAACGAGCAACTGGCCGAATCCGTGGCGGAATCCGTTTCCGAGGGCCAACTGGCAGATCAGATTGAAGTGACCTTCACAGCCCAGTATGTGCAGCTTACCATGAAGGGGGCGCTTTTGTTTGACTCGGGAAGCGCGGAGCTGAAAACAGATGCCGAGGCTGTTCTGGATAAGGTAGGCATCATATTGATGCATTACAGTCAGGGCTTGATTGAGATAGAGGGACATACGGACGACGTGCCCATCAGCAACTCCCGCTTTGCGGATAATGAGGAGCTCAGCAGTGCCAGGGCGCTGGCCGTATTCTACTATCTGGTGGACAACACAGCGTTGGATCCCGCCAATCTCAGGCATGAGGGTATGGGGGAGAGAGCGCCTATCGCGGATAACAGCACCGAGGAGGGGCGCAGCAGAAACAGGCGTGTAGAGATTCGCATACGCAATGGCAGTAGGTAAGAAGCAGGAAAGGTATGGTTGGATGAAATGAAAAAGAATTTGCTGACAGTACTTATTTTAGCACTTTTGATCGTCAACATTGTTTTGACCAGCGTTATGATGATCAGCGTTACCGGCACGAACAAGAAGACGGCGTCTTTGGTGGGGAATATTGCTTCGGCCATGAATCTGGAGCTGACGATGCCCGGGCAGGACGGTCCTGCGGGAGCGGTGTCTCTGGCGGATACGGAGGTTCATGATCTGGGCAAGATGACGATGCTTTTAAAGGATGGGGGATATCTGGTTTGCACCATCTCTCTCTCTGTCAATACCAAGCATGACGATTACTCCAAGTACAAGGATTCCGTGGAGACCAGCGCGAATGTGATCAAGGATTCCATAGGTTCTGTGGTACTCCAGTACACTTCGGAGGATTGCAGTAGCAATCTGGAAACCCTGAAGGCGGATATACTGAGCTCTGTACAGGCTTTGTTCCAGTCCGATTTCATTTATCAGGTGGCTGTCAGCGAAGTACAGATAGGCGGCTGATGACCTTCCATAAAAAGTAAAACAGTAGGAGGTGACTTTTGTGGGCGAGGTCCTTTCGCAGAGCGAGATAGATAACCTGCTTGCAGCTTTGTCTACCGGCGAGTTGGATGTGGATCAGGTAAGTGGAGAAGAAGAAAAGCAGGTAAAGAATTACGACTTTAGCCGCCCTACAAAGTTCTCCAAGGAGCATTTGAGAACGCTGGAATTTATCTTTGAGCATTACTGCAGATTGGTGTCCACCAATCTTCCCGTGTATCTGCGCAAGAGCGTACAGGTCTCGGTGGTAAGCTCGGAGACGGTTACTTTCAGTGAGTTCTCCAACGCTCTGTCCAACCCGGTTATTTTAGGAATTGTGAACTTTGCGCCCTTAAACGGCACGGTTCTCATTGAATTGGCGACAAATCTGGGATATGCCATGTTGGACAGAATGCTTGGCGGGACGGGAATTCCTTTGGAGAAAAGCAGAGATTTTTCTGAAATAGAGCTAATGATCATACAAAAGGTGCTGGTAATGCTGACACAGCATCTTAGGGAGCCTTGGAAAAATGTGGTGGATATCAGTCCGGTTCTGAACCGTATAGAGACAAACCCTCAGTTTGCGCAGGTGATTGCGCCGAACGACATGATCGCTATCGTTACCCTGGATATGAAGATTGGCGATGTGGAAGGGCTCCTGAATATATGTCTTCCGTTCTTTACTCTGGAAGATGTCATGGATAAGCTGAATACCAAGTTCTGGTTCTCCACAATACAGAAGAATCAGGATGACGACTATGAAGAATATATTGAGACCATGATTCGTAAGGTGGGTGTGCCTATCAAGGCTGTGCTTGGCAAGAGCCGCATATCCGTTGCAGATTTCATCAATCTGCAGGTAGGAGACTGTATTCGTCTTGATTCCAAGGTAGATAATGACATGGATGTATATGTAGGCAATATTAAGAAATTTACCGCATTACCTGGTTCCAATGGAGATTCTTATGCCGTTCGTATAACATCGGTGATCAGGGAGGAGGAGTAAGAAATGGATGGAATGTTATCTCAAGATGAGATAAACGCACTACTCAATGGAATGGATCTTTCTGCGGAAGGAGCCTCAGAGGGTGGCGGCGGTTCTTCGAACGCTGCGGCGGCGATAGATGAGAGTCTGCTGACGGAATCAGATAAGGATGCCATCGGTGAGGTCGGTAATATCAGTATGGGCTCATCGGCTACCACTCTGTATTCGTTGGTAAACAAGAAAGTGAATATTACAACTCCCGTGGTTTCTCTTGCCACATGGGATGCCGTTTTGGCAGAATACGAGAGGCCCTGCGTATTTATTCAGATCAAGTACACCAAGGGCCTGGACGGCACCAATATATTGGTTTTGAAGGAGCACGATGTAAAAGTCATCACTGATCTGATGATGGGCGGCGACGGCACCAACACGGACGGGGAGCTGGGAGAACTGCATTTGAGCGCGATCTCCGAGGCCATGAACCAGATGATGGGAGCGGCGGCAACCTCTCTCTCCACCATGCTTCAGAAGATGATAGATATCAGCCCGCCGGATTCCACCCTGTTAGATCTGACACAGTATCAGTCAGGGGCTGAGATTGCTCCTTTCTTGGGCGGAACCTTTGTGAGAATTAATTTCCGCATGGAGATAGGCGATGGGCTGGTGGACAGTTCCATCATGCAGCTCTACCCCATTGAGTTGGCTAAGGAGGTGGTGGACACCTTTTACAATTCACAGATATTGTCGGAGCCCGTTGTCGAGGCGGCGCCCACGCCGAGTCCGGCACAATCTGCGCCTGCACCGGGGGCGGCACAGCCTGCTCCAGGCGGCATGGATATGAGCGGCGGTATGGCTCAGATGGGAATGGCGCCTCAGATGGGTATGAACGGCGCAGCGATGCCTCAGATGGGTATGGGCGGCATGATGCCGCAGATGGGGATGGCGCCTCAGATGGGTATGAACCCCATGATGGGGATGGCACCTCAGATGGGTATGATGGGAATGCCTCAGATGAATATGCAGAACGTCAATGTTCAGCCTGCACAGTTCCAGAGTTTTTCAGGAGATTTGAACGGTTTTCAGGGCCAGGAGAATATCGGCCTGATCATGGATGTGCCGTTGGAGGTGACGGTAGAGCTTGGCCGAACCGTTAAGTCCATATCCGAGATCCTAAACTTTGCACCCGGAACGATCATAGAATTGGATAAGATCGCTGGTGAGCCTATAGATGTTCTCGTTAACGGCAAGATGGTAGCCAAGGGCGAGGTAGTGGTCATTGATGAGAGCTTTGGTATCAGGGTGACAGAGATTATTAAGTAAAGGTGTCAGAATGTAACAATTGCCTACAGAAAGGTAAAATGGAGGATGGATGAATGGCAAAGAATATTTTGATTTGTGACGACGCTGCTTTTATGAGAATGATGATTAAGGATATTCTCACGAAGAACGGCTACAATGTGGCCGGTGAGGCTGAGAATGGCGCCAAGGCAGTGGAGAAGTACAAGGAGGTTAATCCCGACCTGGTACTTATGGATATTACGATGCCTGAGATGGACGGCATTGAGGCCTTGAAGGCGATTCGCCAGCTTGACGGCGGCGCCAAGATTATTATGTGTTCCGCGATGGGCCAGCAGGCGATGGTTATCGAGTCTATTCAGGCGGGCGCTAAGGATTTCATTGTTAAGCCCTTCCAGGCGGAGCGAGTGATTGAGGCTGTGAAGAAGGTAGTCGGCTAATGTTTGTGCTGCTGACGGGCGCCGACAGCTACACGCAGTTTATAACTGTGCTTGTGGTTTTCGTTTTAGTGCTTGCAATTACGGCTGTGGTGACAAAATGGGCAGCCAATTACCAGAGAGGGCAGTCCGTCAATCGGAATCTGGAGGTGATGGAGACTGCCAGACTGGGAAGCAACAAGTGGCTTCAGATTGTGCGGGCGGGCGATACTTTTGTGGCGATCGCGGTCTGTAAGGATACCGTGACGTTATTGGGGGAAATACCTAAGGAGCAGCTTAAGGAAATCAGCTCGGGAGGCGGTGAACTCAGCTTCCGAGAGCTGTTTGACAGGACAATCAGGAGAAATTCCAGTGACGATAAGGGACCAAAGGACTAAAACGCATGGATAGATTTAAGTATGCTGGAAAAAGAATAGGGATGGTCATATGCCTGCTGTTTTCGGTGGGCATATTGTGGTTTTACGGTAGCGTGGAAGTATCTGCCATTGGCTCCTCCATTGGGCAGCATGAGAACAATCTCACCGGCGATACGGATTTTTCTACGACCATTAATCCCCCCGGCACGGCTAACACGCCCGAGGAATTGAATCAACTGAACACGCAGAATATTTTGGAGCTCAGAGTAAACGGGGACAACGGTCAGATCAACGGTGCGTTGCGCATTTTGATTACGCTGACGCTGATTATGCTGCTTCCCACTCTGCTGCTGATGATGACGTCCTTTACAAGGATTATCATTGTTCTGCATTTTACCAGGGCGGCTTTGAATACCCAAACGGCTCCGCCCAACCAGATATTGGTGGGGCTGGCTTTGATTCTGACATTTTTCGTGATGGAGCCCACTCTGACACAGGTCAACGAGCAGGCTCTGGTGCCCTTTGAAAACGGTGAGATAAAACAGGAGGAGGCGCTGGAGTTGGGGATGGCCCCCCTGCGAACTTTCATGTATCGTCAGACCCAGGTGAAGGACGTAGATTTGTTTATGCAGATTTCCGGTTTGGAATGGGACGGCGTAAATCTCGAGGAGATTCCCAATTCCGTTTTGATTCCCAGTTTTATGATCAGTGAACTTCGGGCTGCCTTTTGGATTGGCTTTATGATATATATTCCCTTTATTGTGATAGATATGGTGGTGGCGTCCACACTGATGAGTATGGGTATGATGATGCTGCCGCCGACCACGATTTCCATGCCGTTTAAGATACTGTTGTTCGTGCTGGCGGACGGCTGGAGCGTCATCGTAGGCGAGCTGGTGCGAACCTTTTATTGACACTGCATCGGTTGGAACAGGAGGTGGAGTTAGGAAATGACGGTTGAAGCGGTAATTGATATGATGAAATCCGGACTGTTTGTGATTATCAAGGTATCTATGCCGGTGCTGCTGATCTCTATGGCGGTGGGACTGATGGTAAGTATTTTTCAGACAGTCACGTCTATCCAGGAGCAGACCTTGACCTTTGTACCCAAGGTAATCAGTATTTTTGTCACTCTGATGATTCTAGGCAATTGGATGATGACCAGCATGGTGGAGTTTGCCACGGACCTGTGGACCAGCTTCAGTATGTATGTGCATAAATAGCAGGGACGGACATGGTCGATTATTCTTTTTCAATTTATGATTTAGAATATTTTATGCTGATTCTCACACGAGTTGCCTGTTTTGTACATGTGGCCCCTTTTTTCGGTCTGACAAACACGCCCAGGCGGGTTAAGGTCGCCGTCAGTTTTTTTACCGCGATACTTTTGTATCATGTCCTGACGCCGGCGGACGCCATTGTATATGACACGGTGATGGAGTATGCCGTGATTGTGATGAAGGAGGCGGTGGTGGGACTGCTGATCGGCTTTGGAGCAAATATCTGTTCCGCTGTGGTGACTTTTTCCGGCGCTGTGGCGGATATGGAGATCGGTCTGTCCATGATGACTTTGATGGATCCTACCTCCCGGCAGAGCAGCAGCATCACAGGCGTCATGTATCAGTACGCTTTCACTCTGATGCTCATTGCCAGCGGGATGTACCGATATCTCATCAGCGCGCTGGCGGATACCTTCTCTCTGATTCCGGTGAGCGGGGCGGTTTTTAAGTCGGATTCCCTGCTCCAGTCCATGATTTCTTTTATGGTGGATTATGTAATACTGGGCTTTCGCATTATTCTGCCGGTATTTTGCGCTATATTGCTTTTGAATGCGGTATTGGGGGTTATGGCGAAGACCTCCCCGCAGATGAATATGTTTGCCGTTGGTATTCAGCTTAAGATTATAACGGGACTGTCCGTGATCTTTCTGACGGTGGGAATGCTGTCTGACGCGTCTGATTTTCTTTATCAGGAGATGCGGAAGATGATCATGTCCTTTGTAGGAGGGATGATGTGATTTTAAAGTACAACCTTCAGTTTTTTGCCGACGGGCCGGGCGGAGAGAAAACGGAGGAACCTACCTCCAAGAAGCTGAGCGATGCCCGAAGTGAAGGACAGGTCGCCAAGAGCCGTGAGATAGCCAACGGTCTGTGTCTTCTTTCGGTGTTTCTGGTGCTCCGGTTCTGGGTGGGCAGAATGGGGACTCAGTTTTTAGGTCTGTTTAAGCTCTTTTACGACAGGATTCCGGAAACTCTGGATTTTTGGCAGGGACATATGTCGGAGCAGGATATTCTGGTTATGTTCCGCAAAATGATGTCGGAGGCTCTGATTATCATGGCGCCGATCATGGTGATTGGCTTTCTGATCTCCTTTTTGAGCGATATTGTTCAGGTGAAGTGGAAGCCCACCAGCAAACCCATGAAGCCCAAGATGAGCAAATTGAATCCCATATCCGGATTCAAGAAAATATTTTCCGCCAATTCCCTGGCGGAGCTGATCAAATCCGTTGCCAAGATCAGCCTGATTATTATCATTTGCTATAATTATTTGTTGGATAAATGGCCGATTTTATTTGATTTTTACGGTATGTCCCTGATGCAGGCGCTGAATGTGATCAGCACAATCGTGACGGATCTGGGGATCCGGATCTCCCTGTTTTATATGATCATTGCCTTTGCGGACTGGGTTTATCAGAAATTCAAGTTTAAGAAGGATATGAAGATGACCAAGCAGGAGGTCAAGGACGAATACAAGCAGCAGGAGGGCGATCCGCAGATCAAGGGAAAGATTCGCCAAAAGATGCAGGAGGCGTCCAGAAGGCGCATGATGCAGGCGCTGCCCCAGGCCGATGTGGTCATCACCAACCCCACCCACTATGCGGTGGCCGTCAAGTACGATCCCGAGGTCGCGGACGCGCCCATGGTGCTGGCCAAGGGCGAGGATTATATGGCTGCGCGAATTAAAGAGGTGGCCAAGGAGAATAATATTGAGATTGTGGAGAACAAGCCCTTGGCACGTATGCTTTACGCGAATGTGGATATAGGGCAGACCATTCCGCCGGAGCTCTATCAGGCGGTGGCGGAGGTTCTGGCCTTTGTATATCATTTGAAAGGCAAAGTATGAAAGGAGCATGAGCAGGAATGAAGCTTAAGAAAGCCGATATAGGTGTCTCGTTATATATTGTAGCGGCCATCATAATGTTCATCGTGCCGATCCCGGCCTGGCTTTTGGACGTCTTGCTGGCGTTTAACATTTCCATCGCTCTTACCATTTTATTTGGGGCCATGTTCAGCAAGGAAGTGCTGGATATGTCGTTTTTCCCTACCATGCTTTTGTTTACAACCATATTCAGAATCGCTCTGAACGTGTCTTCCACCAGACTGATTCTGCTCTACGGGGAGCCGGGAAATGTGGTGAAGACCTTCGGCGAGTTCGTGGGCGGCGGCAATCTGGTAATCGGCGGTATCATCTTTATTATTTTGGTGCTGGTTCAGTTTATGGTGATCAACAAAGGTTCCGAGCGTGTGTCTGAGGTGACGGCAAGATTTACCCTGGACGCCATGCCCGGTAAGCAGATGGCCATCGACGCGGACTTGAACACGGGAGCCATCGACGATGCGGAGGCAAAGAGACGTCGGGATAAGATACAGGCGGAGTCAAGCTTTTTCGGTTCCATGGACGGTGCCGTGAAGTATGTAAAGGGAGACGCTACCGCGGGTCTGATTATCACGGTGGTCAACATAGTGGGCGGCATCATTATGGGAGTCACCAGCCTGGGGCTGGATGTTTCATCCGCCCTGAGCAAGTATGCGATCCTGACCATCGGCGACGGCCTGGTGAGCCAGATCCCCTCTCTGCTGATCTCCCTGTCCACCGGTATTTTGGTGACTAAGGGCAGCAAGGACGCGGATTTCGGCGGAATTCTGGTAAGGCAGTTGTTCGGCATTCCCAAGGTTCTCTACCTGGTGGGAGCCATGCTGGCTTTCCTGGGATTTGTGACGGAGCTGAACACGATTCTGTTTGTGGGCTTTGGTCTGGCATTCATTGTGGTGGGCCGGAATATCGCGGGCACCATAGAGACGGCCCAGATTGAGCAGGAGATCAGTACGGAGGAGGCGGAGGCGGAGGAGATACGTCAGCCGGAGAATGTCACCAGCCTTCTGCAGGTGGATCCCATAGAGCTGGAGTTCGGCTATGGTATTATTCCTCTGGCGGATGTCAATCAGGGCGGAGACCTTCTGGATCGAGTGGTTATGATCAGGCGGCAGATCGCCCTGGAGCTTGGCACGGTGGTTCCCATTATCCGTCTGAGGGACAATATCCAGCTCAATCCCAATCAGTATATCATAAAGATCAAGGGCATACAGGTCAGCGAGGGGGAAATATTATTCGACCACTATATGGCCATGAACCCCGGCTATGTGGAGGAGGAGATTACGGGTATTCCCACCTACGAGCCATCCTTCCACCTTCCGGCTATCTGGATAACGGAGGGGCAGAGGGAGCGGGCGGAAGGCCTGGGATATACGGTGGTGGATCCTCCCTCCATCATAGCTACCCATCTGACGGAGATTATCAGACAGCATATTGCGGAGCTTTTGACCCGGCAGGATGTGCAGAGTCTTACCAACAATTTGAAGGAGAACAATCCTTCTCTGGTGGAGGAGCTGGTTCCCAAGCTGTTAGGGATCGGCGAGATACAGAAGGTTCTGCAGAATCTGTTAAAGGAGGGCATCTCCATTCGGGATCTCTTGACCATCATGGAGACATTGGCGGATTATGCCACCACTACCAGGGATACAGATATCCTCACGGAGTATGTGCGGCAGAGCTTAAAGAGAGCGATTTCCACCAAGTATTTCTCGCCCAATGAGACCACCAGTGTGGTGACTCTGGATCCGAAGGTGGAACAGGAGATCATGGGCAGTGTGAAGCAGACGGAGACGGGGGCGTTCTTGAATATCGATCCCGCCAAAGCCAGGGCCATTATCGATTCTGTGGGCAATGAGGCCAAGAAGCTGGAGAACCTGGGAAAGAACCCGATTGTGATTACCTCCCCCATTGTGCGCATGTATTTCAAACGCCTGACGGAGGATTATTACAGGGATTTGGTGGTGGTTTCCTATAACGAAGTTGAATCAAATGTTGAATTGCAATCAGTTGGGATGGTGACAGCATAATGATTATAAAAAAATTCCAGGGAAAAAGTGAAGAAGCCGCGGTGGCGGCGGCCAAAAAAGAGCTGGGTGAGAGCGCTGTCATCTTGAACGTGAAAGAGGTGAAGCGAACGGGCCTCAGAAGGCTCTTTGGTGCCAAACGCGTGGAAGTGACGGTGGCGCTGGAGGATGACAAGGATGCGATGAAGGCTGTGAGGCGTGAGCAGCCCCAGCCTGTCCCTTCGGCAGAGACGTCCGGGTTTCAGAAGGAGCTTTCGGTGAACATATCACCTGCACCTGAGGATTCGGAGCGGGGGGGAGTCAGTCTGAGCTCCCAGGATATCGAGCGGAGGCTGGATAATCTGCAGAGCCTTCTGGAGAGTCAGATCAAAAGGGAGGAGACCGAGGGGAGCGCAGCTCTGGGGAAGAGCGAGAGCCAGGAGGCGTCAGGACAGGGACTGGAGGAGTCTGCTGAGCTGACGGAGCTGGATAAGTTCCTGCGTCTTTTGTACAATACCATGCTGGAAAATGAGGTGGATGAAAAGTACGCCAATCAGATTATGGAGGATGCGGGTAAGAACAAAAAGCCTAACATTCCTTTCGACTATATTCTGGCAAATATTTATCAGAGAATGGTGTTGAAATTCGGTAAATCCGAGGGCATCAAGCCGGCGGAGGATGGCGTGAAGGCGGTTCTTTTCCTGGGCCCCACCGGGGTGGGTAAAACCACCACCATCGCCAAGATAGCAAGCAGCTTTGTGATGGAGGAGAAGAAGAAGGTGGCCCTGTTTACCACTGACACATACCGTATCGCCGCAGCGGAGCAGCTTCGCACCTATGCAAACATTTTGGAGGTACCCTTCAGGGTGATCTATACGGCGGAGGAATTGGCGGAGGGGCTGGAGGCCTTTGCAGATTTTGATTATATTTTTGTGGACACGACGGGACATTCCCCTCACAGCGACGACCAGCTTGACAAGATGAAGGGATTTTTGGAGGTTGTGGAGTCGAAGGCGGAGTATCAGACATTTTTGGTGCTGAGCGCGGCCACAAAGTATCGGGATTTGCTCAAAACGGCCGAAAAGTACCGCAGTGTGGCGGACTATGAGCTGATTTTCACAAAGCTGGATGAGACCATAAGCTGGGGAAGCATTCTGAATTTGAAATTGCACACAGATACTACCATCGCATATGTTACCTACGGACAGGACGTTCCCAGTGACATTGAAAGGTTCAATCCACAGAAGACGGTGAAGCAGCTTCTGGGAGGTAAGACTTGAGAAATTTTCGGATGGGGTGCCGGTTTTTACAGGAGGGCCGTGTATGGATCAGGCGGAACAATTACGTATTATAAAGGCAAATCAACAATCAAAGCCTCTGGCTCGTGTGATTACGGTCACCAGCGGCAAGGGTGGCGTGGGAAAATCCAACACCGCCATCAATTTGGCCGTTCAGTTTCGAAAGCTGGGAAAGAGGGTCATTATTCTGGATGCGGATTTTGGACTGGCAAATATCGAGATTATGTTCGGAGCGGTGCCCAAGCACAATTTATATGATTTGATCTATCAGGGAAAGAATATCAAGGATATCATTACCTGGGGGCCTAAGGAGGTGGGATTTATCTCCGGCGGTTCGGGAATCGCCGGTATGTCCAATTTAGGCAGGGATTATCTGAATTATATCATACAGAATCTGACGGAGTTAGACGCTATTGCGGATATCATTATTGTGGATACAGGCGCCGGTATCGCTGACGCTGTGTTGGAATTTCTGGTTGCCAGCGGTGAGATTCTGATGGTGACCACGCCGGAACCGACCTCCATAACGGATGCCTATTCCCTGCTGAAGGCTCTGTACAGACATCCCAGATACAGGGAGGAGGACACCAAGATTAAAATGATCGCCAACCGGGTGGAAAAGACTCCGGACGGAGAGATTCTGTACCAGAAGCTCAACGCGGTAGTGGCCAGATATCTGAAGCTGAATATGACTTATATGGGGAGCGTACCTCAGGACGCACAGCTATCCAGGGCGGTCATGCAGCAAATGCCGGTTTCCATACAAAATCCCCTGGCCAAGTCCAGTCTTGCCTATGAGAGAATAGCCAAGCGGCTCCTGGACAGGGAGGAGGAGGAACGGCAGCCGAAACGAGGCATGGCGGCGTTTTTTTCGCATATTATATCAGGGAATGAGGGGCGTTTATTAAAGATAAAAGACAGGAGGTAAAGAGATTATGCTTTCCAGGTGCATCACAGAAGGGGATAAAGTGGAGCTGCAGGCAATTGATCGAAAGACCGACGGACAGACGGATGAAAAACAGAAGACCTATTACAGTCAGGTGCTGACAATATTGTCGGAGGATACTCTGGAGATCACCATGCCCATGGAGCAGACCAAGCTGATACTGCTTCCTGTTGACGGGGAGTATGAGCTGGTTTTTTACGCGGGAAAGGGTACGCTGTATCAGTGCTTTGCCAGGATCATAGACCGCTATAAGAGCAACAATGTCTATATGCTGGCGGTGGAGCTCACCAGCAATCTGCGCAGGTATCAGAGGAGGGAGTATTACCGCTTCAGCTGTGCGCTGGAGATGTGCGCCAGGACTTTGGAGGAGGAGGAGGTTCAGGCGCTGAAGGAGAAGGATTCCTTTGTGCTGCAGCCCAATCTTCCCATCAAACGGAGCGTGATTGTGGATATCAGCGGAGGCGGGCTGCGCTTTATGTCCTCCCAGAGATATGAGCCCGACAGTCTCATTTACTGCGGTTATCAGTTGATTGAGGGCAGCAAGAGAAAGCAGTATGAGGTGGTGGGGAAGGTTTTGGCGGTGAAGGAGCTTGAAAACCGGCCCGGCACCTATGAGCACAGAGTGCAGTATTACAATATGGATATGAATACCAGGGAAGAGATCATAAAGTTTATATTTGAGGAGGAGCGCAAGAACCTTAAGAAGGATTTGGATATTTAGTCAGGATAGGAGAACGCAAAGGTCGGCGGAAGGGTGGAGGCGAGATGAGAACAAAAAAAATTTTGATCGTAGACGACTCTGCACTTATGAGAAGGGTACTCTATGATATAATTACAAGTGACACAAGATTCCAGCCGGTTGACAGAGCGGTCAATGGTCTGGAAGCTTTCGATATGATCAGCAGGAACAATTACGACGCAGTGGTATTGGATGTGAATATGCCCAAGATGAACGGGCTTGAGCTTCTGAGAAAGCTGCGGCAGTATAAGATTCCCGTCAGGGTCGTTATGGCCAGCACAGCCACCCAGGAGGGGGCAAAGACCACGCTGGACGCTTTGGAGCTGGGAGCGCTGGACTTTGTACATAAGCCTGACAATGCCGCGGACTGCAGGGTGGACACCTTCAGGAAGCGTCTGCTGCAGATGCTGAACGTGGCCGTTGAGAGCGAGATGCCCGTCTTCGAGGCGGTGGAGCCGGCAAAGCCCCCCACTGTGGACAGAAAGCTGGCAGATATCCTTAAGCGGAGCACGGTGAGCACGGCGGGCAAGAAGATCGTGGCGCTGGCCAGCTCCACGGGCGGCCCCAAATCCCTTCAGGCGGTGATACCGAAGCTTCCCGCAGGCCTGAACGCTCCCGTTCTTCTGGTGCAGCATATGCCCAAGGGCTTTACCGCTTCTCTGGCGGAACGCCTCAATGTCATGAGCGAGGTCACCGTGAAGGAGGCTGCCGAGGGTATGGAGCTGGAAAACGGCACTGTCTACGTGGCCATGGGCGGTCAGCACATGAATGTGCGGACTGCGCCGGGGGGAAAATACACCATACATCTTTCCGACGAGCCCAACAGGGAGGGAGTCAAGCCCTGCGCCAACTATATGTACGAGTCGCTTATGGACAGCAATTTTGACAGCGTTGTCTGTGTGGTGATGACCGGTATGGGGGCGGACGGGACAGAGGGCATACGGAATCTTGAGAGCAAGAAAAATGTGCATGTGATCGCCCAGGACCAGGCCACATCGGTGGTGTTCGGTATGCCCAAGAGCGTGATCAGCGCGGGACTTGCGGATCAGGTGGTTCCTCTGGATCAGATTGCACAGGAGATTGTTTTACACGTAGGAGTACAGAATCGGTAGGGCCCCGGGGCTCTGCCGGAGCGCAGATGCCTTAAGGCGGATTGGAGAAAAAAATGGACGTAAGCCAATATCTTGAAATTTTCCTGGATGAGACAAAAGAACATTTACAGAGCTTGAATACTCAAATCCTGCAGTTGGAGGCGGATCCCGAGAGCATGGACACGGTGAATGAGATTTTCCGGGCGGCTCACTCCATGAAGGGTATGGCGGGAACCATGGGATACAAGAGAATGCAGAATCTGACCCATGATATGGAAAATGTATTCTCGGAGGTGAGAAACGGCAATATCAAGGTGCAGCCTGATATGATTGACGTACTGTTTCAGTGCCTGGACGCTCTGGAGGAGTACACCAACAATATTCAGACCAGCGCCGACGAGGGTACCAACGACAATGAGCCTTTGATCCAGCAGCTTAACGCTATCCTAAGCGGGAATAAGCCTGCCGCCGCGCCCGGGAAGCAGGTGAAAGCCGAGGCGGCTAATGAGGCCGGAGTATCGGAGAAGTGGAATCATATTGTCCTTGACGAGAGCCAGGTCAAGGTGATCTGTGAGGCGAAAGCTCAGGGCAAGGAGGTCTACGGGCTGAACGTGGAGGTGCAGGAGAACTGCATTCTGAAGGCTGCCCGGGCGTTTCTGGTGTTTAAGTCCATTGAGGAGAAGGGCGAGATTCTGGTGTCCGACCCCTGCACCCAGGATGTGGAGGACGAGAAATTTGACAGAGATTTCTCTCTGATCGTCGTCTTTGACGGGGAACTGGAGGAATTGATCAAGGCTGCGTCCAGTGTGTCCGAGATTGCCAATGTGACGGGCGCCCCCCTGGTGCTGGAGGAGAATAAGAGCTATCAGGCGGCGGCCGTCCACAAGGAGGAGCCCGTGAAGGAGGAGACTCCTGTAAGCGAGGTTCCTGCCCCGGCACCCGCAGGCAAGGAGGAAGCGCCCCGGGCGGCGGCTCCCGCGGTGAAGGCAAATGAGAAAAAGGCAGGAAAGCCTGTGGTCAACCGCACGGTACGCGTGGATATTGAGAAGCTGGACGGTCTGATGAATCTGGTCAGCGAGCTTATCATCGCCAAGAACTCCCTTGTGTCGGCTTCCAGCCAGGGGGAGAGCAACAGTGCGGCGTTCAATGACCAGATAGAATATTTGGAGAGCGTTACCACCAATCTGCATGAATCCGTTATGAAGGTGAGAATGGTGCCCATCGAGAGCGTTGTGGCGAAGTTCCCCCGCATGATACGCGATCTCTCCAAGACTTTGGGTAAGAAGATGGAACTGTACATGAGCGGTGAGGAGACCGAACTGGACCGCACCGTGGTGGATGAGATCGGAGATCCTCTGATGCATCTTCTTAGGAATTCCGCGGACCATGGTCTGGAGTCGGCGGAGGTCCGGGCGCAGAGGGGGAAGCCGCCGGTGGGCTCTATTTTCCTGGATGCCTATCAGGACGGAAATAATGTGGTGATCGAGGTCAGGGACGACGGCAACGGTATCGACGTGGAGGCCGTCAGGAACAAGGCCATAGACCGGGGGACGATTACTCCGGAGCAGGCTGTCAATATGACGGATAAGGAAATTATCAACCTGCTGTTTTTGCCCAGCTTTTCCACGGCGAAGCAGGTTACGGATATCTCCGGCCGGGGCGTCGGCCTGGATGTGGTGCGCTCCAAGATTGAGGCCTTAAGCGGCGAGGTGGAGGTCAGAAGCGAGCTTGGAGTGGGCAGTACCTGGATCGTTCGTCTGCCTCTGACGCTGGCCATCATACAGGCGTTGATGGTGGTGGTGGGCGGCGAGAAGTACGCTATCTCCCTGAATACCATACAGACCTTGGAAACCATAGAGCCCGGCGATATTAAGCTGGTACAGAATGAGGAAGTCATCAATCTGAGAGGGACGGTTATTCCCCTGATTCGTCTGCATGAGGTGCTGGACATCGAGAGTACCAACGAGCCTGGAGACAGTCTGGTGGTGGTGATTGTCAAGAAGGGGGACAGTCTGGCCGGATTGGTGATCGACGAGCTGATCGGACAGCAGGAAATCGTTATCAAGTCTCTTGGAAGATATATTAAGCAGTGTAAATTTATCAGCGGCGCCACCATCCTGGGGGATGGCGAGGTGGCATTGATTCTGGATGCCAACGCACTGATTTAATGCAGGAGTGGCGGCAGGACGCCCTCCTTTGACAGGGCGCTCTGCCGCAGTGAACCGGAAGGGAGAGAGATACATGGAACAGCTTAATATTGCGAACAGCTTAGCTATGGCGGAGGATGAAAACAAGGAAGTGGTGGAGACCTTCCAGTATATAGTGATTCGTTTTGGGGAAGAACAGTATGGCATCGACATTCGGTATATTGACAATATCGTTAGGATGCAGCACATCACCAGGGTGCCCAAGGTGCCCGCGTACCTGAAGGGAGTCATCAATCTGCGGGGCGAGGTAATTCCCGTTATGAGCATCCGGGTGAAGATGGGACTGGCGGCTGATGAATTTACCAGGGCCACCCGCATTATTATACTGAAATCGGAGCAGGAGGGAAATGTGGGCGTTGTTGTGGACGAGGTGAAAGAGGTCGTGACTCTGCCTGTGAATGAGATTGAGAAGGTGTCTCACGAGTCCAGAGACGGCAAGCCTGTTTTCATTTCCGGCATAGGAAAGCACAACGGAGAGCTGATTTCTCTGTTGGATTTAAGTTTTATCACGTTGGAAGACAATACGTGAGATTTGTCAACAGTCAGTAAGGAGAAAGTATGGGAGAACTCAGCTTAGAGCATGTTACAGACAATTATTATGATGTTTTGAGAGAATTGGGCAATATCGGCGCGGGAAACGCCATGACCGCATTGTCCCAGATGATGCAGTGCAAGGTGGATATGAAGGTGCCCCAGGTGAGACTGGTGGATTTCTCCGAGGTGGGAGCGCTCATGGGAGGCGAGGAGCAGATCATGGTGGGTGTCCTTCTGGGTGTGGAGGGCGACATCACCGGCAGCATGATGTTTCTGATAGAACAGGGCAGCGGCAAGCATCTGGTGAACAAGATTATGATGGGTATGGCATCGGAGGGAGAAACCTTTACGGATATGGAGCTGTCTGCCATGCAGGAGGTGGGCAACATCATCACGGGCGCTTACCTGAACTCTCTCTCCACACTCACGAATCTGAAGATTTTCCCGTCTCCTCCGGCTCTGACGGTGGATATGGCGGGTGCGATCCTGAGCGTCCCTGCCATAGAGTTCGGTATATACGGGGATAAGCTGTTACTGATTCAGTCACAATTTTTTGATGAAATATCGATTGACGGTTATTTTATTTTGATTCCGGATATAGAATCTTACAGTAAGATTCTGTCCTCACTTGGTATGCCGGTATAATTTTCTGACAGATTACGAACGATTTTAAGGAAAAGGAAATTGCAGATGAGTGAGATAATCAAAGTAGGTATGGCAGATTTAAAAACCTGTGTCAGCCCTAACGGAGTGACCACCTTAGGGCTTGGTTCCTGTGTGGGTATCGCCATCAGGGACCCCGTTACAAAGGTGGGCGGCCTGGCGCATATCATGCTTCCGGACAGCACGGCAATTCGAAATTCCTATTTAAACATTGCAAAATTTGCAGATACCGGCATTGCGGAGCTGGTGCGTCAGATGGAGGCGCTGGGGGCAAAGCGAAGCCGTATGGTTGCCAAGATAGCGGGCGGAGCCACCATGTTCCAGGTTCAGGGGAGGGTGGCCAGTTCCATGCAGGTGGGGGACCGCAATGTGGAGGCTACCATACAAAAGCTGAACGAGCTTCGAATACCGATTTTGGCGCGGGATACGGGGGCGAATTACGGGAGGACCGTAATTTTTTTCCCGGAGACCGGAGACTATCATATTAGGGCTGTGGGAAGGGCTGAGACGGTGATTTGATTTCCGCAGGCGGTATGACTGTGGACAGTTAACTGGAAGACGGAGTATCATGAACAGAAAAATAATGCCTTTGATTTTAATGCTGGTAGCCGGAGCGGTTACCTTTGTAGTTACATACATCGAGGAATATTCGATGTTTGACAGATTGCTTATTCTGCTGATTGTGCTGCTTGTTTTTTATTTCCTCGGATCGGTGATGAAGTGGGTCCTTGATTACTTTGACAGACAGAACGAGGAAAAGGAAAAGAGTGAGGAAAAGGAAGAGGAAGCGGAAGGCGAGGGCGAGGTCATAGAGAAGGACACGGATGTCGAGTCGGAGGAACAACAGGAAGCTTAGGAGTGAGAAGTAAGCCGATTTGATGGAGGTCGCATAAATGTCCATGGACGAAACCGCAAGAAAGAAACTTTTAGAGGAATACGCGAGGGAACGGTCGGCGGAGGCCAGGGAGAAGTTGATTTTGGAGTATGCGCCGTTAGTAAAGGTGGTGGCGGGGCGGCTCAGTATGTACTTAGGGTATAATGTGGAGTACGAGGATCTGGTGAGCTATGGAATATTCGGCCTGATTGATGCCATCGACAAGTTTGACTGTTTTAAGGAGGTCAAATTTGAGACGTACGCCAGTCTGCGTATTCGCGGAGCAATCCTGGATCAGATACGGAAGATGGATTGGATCCCCCGCACCATCAGGCAGAAGCAGAAGAAGATAGACCTTGTCGTCAAGGAGATAGAACAGAGTACGGGGAGGGGCGCCACCGACGGGGAGATTGCGGAGGCTCTCGGAATTTCCGAGGAGGAATATCAAAGCTGGCAGTCTCAGATGAAGATAACGGGTGTGGTGTCCTTGAACGAGTATATGGAGCAGGGCAGCGATGTGTCTCAGGACCACAGCGGATATGTGGCAGCGGGATTTGAGAACCCTGAGGAGCGGATTGAAAAGCAGGAGCTGGTGAAGGTGCTGGGGGAGGCCTTGGAGCTGCTCACGGAGAAGGAGCAGAAGGTGATTACCCTCTATTACTTTGAGGAGCTTACATTGAAGGAGATCAGCAGCATTCTGGAGGTGAGCGAGTCTCGTATTTCACAGCTCCATACCAGGGCGCTTCAAAAGATGAAGGTGAAGATGGGAAGCTATATGGGTATTTTTTCAGGCACATAGGGCAGAGGAGAATATGTGAATGAGGAATGGTTATTTTCAGTTGGTTAGTATGCCGGGCGGATACGGAGTCAGACTGATTCCGCCTGACGAGGGGGGAGAGGAGATCGGCCTGGCGGAGGTGATGAATTACCTTGACAACAGGCGGATTGACTTCGATATGAACCAGCTCAAGCAGGCTGTTTCCCTGAGCAAGGACATTGTGGTCCGGCTGGGAAATGGAGAATGCCCGTCCCAGAGGGAAAGCTATACGTTGGAGATCAGCAGTGATAATATGACTGCCACTGCGCGTTTTTATCCCGCGTCTGAAAATGGGGAACGCATGTCGGCGGATGAATTTATCAATGATTTGAAATATAAGGGAGTTGTGTTTGGTCTTCTGAAGGATGTTCTCCAGAAGTTTTTCAGCGGGGAGAGGGATTACTGCACGGATATTGTAGTGGCTAAAGGGCAGCCTCCCAGGCATGGGGAGGACTCCAAAATAGAATACTATTTTAACACGGATATCCATGCAAAGCCTGCGATGAACGAGGACGGCAGCGTGGACTATTTCCATCTGAATGTGGTGAATCACTGCAAAGAGGGGGAGGTTCTTGCCAGACTGATTCCCGAGGACGAGGGGGAGCCCGGCTGCAATATCATGGGAACGCGGGTCAAGCCCAGAGAAGTTAGGAAGAAGACTTTAAAGTACGGAAATAATATAGCTCTGTCGGAGGACTGCATGACCTTGACCTCTCTGGTCAACGGACATGTTTCTCTGGTGGAGGGCAATGTGTTCGTCTCCGATGTCTACGAGGTGGAGAATGTGGACAATTCCACCGGGAACATTGACTTTCAGGGCAGCGTTCAGGTCAACGGAAACGTCTCATCCAATTTCCAGGTGAAGGCAAAGGGAAATGTGATTGTGAACGGCGTGGTGGAAGGCGCATACATTGAGGCCGGGGGAGATATTATCATAGCCCGGGGGATGAACGGCATGGGAAAGGGCTGTCTCAAGGCCGGCAGGGATATCGTGACAAAATTCCTGGAGAATGCCACCGCCGAGGCGGACGGCTATGTCAGTACATCTTCCATTCTGCACAGCAGAGTGTCCGCGGGAACCGAGATTGTTGTAACCGGGAGGAGAGGCTTTATCACCGGCGGACATGTTCAGGCGGCAGAGAAGGTTGATGTGAAAACTCTCGGGGCTGTTATGGGCGCCGCCACTCTGGTGGAGGTGGGAGTAAATCCTCAGCTCAAGGCGCGTCACCAGCAGCTACAGAAGGAAATCGGAGAGATCGTGCGCGTGATTCGCGACGCGCAGCCTGTGATCGTCAATTTTTCACAGAAGAAGGCCAAGGGCGCGCGGTTTACGCCGGACCAGTTGAAGCATGTGAAGGAGGCGGCTCAGCTTTTGGAGACCAAGAAGCTGGAGCTGGAGAGAAGGAACGAGGAGATGAAGGAGCTGCAGAACCTCTTCTCCACCGACAAAAGGGCGGCGGTACTGGTGAGGGGCGAGGTGTATCCCGGAACCACCATTATTATCGGGGACGCCTCCACGGTGGTGCAGAGTAATCTCAAATACTGCAGGTTTGAAAGGGTGAGCGGCGACGTTAAGATGCTGCCGCTGTGAGGGGCGGGACGGCATTAGGTTTATTCAGGGAGGCTTAATATGGCATTTGGAGCAATAGAAATTGTATCGATGACCCGCACACAGGAGTATACCACCATCAAGCATAACGAGGATAATAAGCCCATGATGGATCAGGCCAATTTCGGCCAGCAGATGGAAAAACAGACCAACAATTTGGCTAAAAGGGTCAATACGGGAGACAGCGCTGAGTGGCATAATCAAAATCCGGATGCCAAGGAAAAGGGGCGGAATGAATATGCGGGAGACGGCGGTAGCAGACGTAATCGTGAGAAGACCGAGCGAATGGTTACCAAGGAACGCGGCGGTTTTGACATGAAGGTTTAGCATTTTGCCTGTGGCATAACGGGAAGGTAGACGGAAGTATGGGAGTATTGGAGATTTGCCTGCTGGCGGCAGGCGCGGTTGTGTTTATATTGAGTTTTCTGATTCCCGCAGGTAAGGAAGCGGTGACGGGAGAGACCAAGGGCCTGGCCCAGGATGAGATAAAGAAGCTGGTATCCCAGGAGATGAGTGAGATCAAGGGGCATGTGGAGGATGTGGTGGGCGAGGCCATAGACTATGCCGTGGAAAAGACCGAGCGCTCACTGGAGCGGTTGTCCAATGAGAAGATCATGGCGGTGAATGAATATTCGGACACAGTGCTGCAGGAGATACATAAGAACCATGAGGAAGTGGTATTTCTCTATGATATGCTTAATGAAAAGCAGACCAGTCTGAAGCAAACGGTGGCACAGGTCAATGAGGCTGTGAAGTCGGTGGAGGAGACCAGGAGATCGGCGGAAGCCATTGCGGAGAGTATCTGTCAGGCGTCGGGCGTCTCGGAGAAGGATGCTGTCCCCGAGTCGTCCCCTGCCACGGTGGATGCCGGGATACGGGGGGCCCAGGTGCAGGAGGAGGCGCAGCCGGGAGAGGGAGATCTTTCTGTCCCGGACGAAGCTGATGCAAATTCTGCACAGCCGGAGGTTTCCTCTTTGGAGGAACTCCAGGCTGCGGAGGAGACGCCCGCCGGCAACGACAGAATATTGATACTTCACAGACGGGGATGGTCTACCGTGGAAATTGCCAAGGAGCTGGGACTGGGCGTCGGCGAGGTAAAGCTGGTTATCGACCTGTATCACAGGCGGTGACGGATCGAAATTGGTGGCGGTGATTCGTCCGCGCTTTATTGCGGGGACGGCATGGGAGCTAAAGGATGGCAGAAATATGAAGCTGAAATATTATCTGCGGGGACTGGGTATCGGTATGCTGGTAACCGCAATGATTTTAGGAATTGCCGGAGGATCCGGGCAGAGAATGAGTGACGCTCAGATCCGGGCGAGAGCATATGAGTTGGGAATGGTGGAGGGCTCCTCCAAGGTGCTCAGCGATCTGCAGACCGGGGAGCCTGCGGACAGGGGACAGCCGGAGGTGTCAGGAGAGGATTCGGGGGATAATGCGTCAGGAACCGGGGGAGCCCACGGCCAGGCAACGCCTTCCGCATCCGGGGAGAGCGAACAATCTCTGGAGTCGGATCCCTCAGGTGGATCTGAGGCCTCGGGAGATTCAAAGCCCCGGGAGGATGACAACCCGACATCCGGGGAAGGGGCTGCCCAGGGAGACGGAGGTCAGTCTGCGGGCGGCGACGGGCAGGAGGCCTCCCAGACGGATTCCGTCCCGCCTGAAAGCGACGGAGCCGCTTTGGAGGGAGAAGTATGCATTACAATCCAAAAGGGCGCAGGCTCCGAGAGCGTCAGCAGACTCCTGGAGGAAGCCGGTCTGGTGGAGGATGCAGGCGAATTTAACCGGTATTTGTGTGACAATGGGTACAGCAAGCGTCTGCAGGCGGGCACCTATTATATTTTACCGGGTACGGCCAGAGAGGAGATCGTGGAGATAATCACCGGGCGTTAGAAGATTGTAAAAAGCGGAAAAACCCCTTGCAAGAGGGGTTTTTTTATGTTATAATCACAGCGTTGTGACTAAAAAACACGCAGTTTCTATCTGCGGATGGTGTCCGTTCCTTTCACTTTGAGGAAATCGGATTGTCCCCGGAGCAGACAGACTCTTAACGCGGAGCAGGTCTCATGGATTACGGCGTCCGAAGGCATCGGAGAGCCCGGCCATGCGAGAGACTGCGGAAGAATTTAACCAAATGGAGGGAAAGACATGAGCGTTATTTCTATGAAGCAGTTACTTGAAGCAGGTGTTCATTTCGGACATCAGACCAGAAGATGGAACCCTAAGATGGCTCCCTATATCTTCACCGAGAGAAACGGAATCCACATCATTGACCTTCAGAAGTCTGTGGGAAAGGTCGATGAGGCGTACAAGGCGGTTTCCGAGATTGCGGCCCAGGGCGGGATTATCCTGTTCGTAGGTACCAAGAAGCAGGCTCAGGATGCGGTGAAGGCAGAGGCAGAGCGCTGCGGTATGTACTATGTGAATGAGAGATGGCTGGGTGGTATGCTTACCAACTTTAAGACCATTCAGTCCCGTATCGACAGGCTTCATGCCATTGAGACCATGTCGGAGGACGGCACCTTTGATGTTCTGCCCAAGAAGGAGGTGATCCAGCTTCGGAAAGAGTGGGATAAGCTGGAGAAGAATCTGGGCGGTATCAAGAATATGGGCAGAGTTCCCGACGCTATCTTTGTGGTGGATCCCAAGAAGGAGAGAATCTGTGTGCAGGAGGCTCATGCGCTGGGAATCACTCTGATCGGTATCGGCGATACCAACTGTGACCCGGAGGAGCTGGATTATATTATTCCCGGAAACGATGACGCTATCAGGGCCGTGAAGCTGATTGTGTCCAAGATGGCCGACGCTGTCATCGAGGCGAACCAGGGCGAGGCTGTCTACACCGCGGAGGATGTGGCGGCAGAGGCAGAGGGCGCGTCGGATATTGAGGAAGTGGTTGAGGCTGAACAGTAAGCAGAGGGAATGGAGGATATAGAGATGGCAGAAGTTACTGCAACAATGGTAAAGGAACTGCGCGAGCAGACCGGCGCAGGCATGATGGATTGTAAGAAGGCTCTGAACGAGACGGGCGGAGATATGGAAGCGGCTGTGGAGGTTCTGAGGAAGAACGGACAGGCCAAGGCTGTGAAGAAGGAGAGCAGGATTGCCGCGGAGGGCATTTGCCGTATTGCTGCCAAGGGCGACAGTCTGGCAGCGGTGGTGGAGGTGAACTCCGAGACCGACTTTGTGGCAAAGAACGAGACCTTCCAGCAGTTTGTTCAGGCTGTGGCCGAGCAGGCTGTGGAGTCCCAGGCTGCCGACATGGAGGCTTTTCTGGCAGAGCAGTGGAAGGAGGATCCTTCCAAGACTGTCAGTGAGGCATTGATCGACAAGATCGCGGTGATCGGCGAGAAGCTGAGCATTCGCAGATTTGAGAGGGTGGAGGCGGCAGGCGGCTGCGTTGCCACCTATGTGCACGGCGGCGGCAGGATCGGTGTTGTGGTGGAGGCTGAGACCTCCGTTGTCAATGATGCCGTGAAGGAGGCGCTGACCAATATCGCAATGCAGGTGGCTGCACTGTATCCCAAGTATGTGGCTACCTCCGATGTGTCTGAGGAGTACAAGGCGCATGAGAGAGAAATCATCGCCGCACAGATCGAGCAGGATCCCAAGATGGCGGGTAAGCCTGAGAAGGTGATCAGCGGGGCTATCGACGGCCGTCTGAATAAGGAACTCAAGGAGGTATGTCTGCTGGAGCAGGTGTATGTCAAGGCCGAGGACGGCAAGCAGTCTGTAGCAAAGTACCTGGAGCAGGTGGGCAAGGAGAACGGAACTACAGTTACCGTCAAGAGATTTGTCCGCTTCGAGACCGGCGAGGGCCTGGAGAAGAAGAACGAGGACTTTGCGGCTGAGGTTGCGGCTCAGATGAATGCGTAGAAATTTGTCGAAATCAGGCGAATAGAGATAGGAAAAACCCTTGTGAATGGTGTGGGAATGCCATTTGCAAGGGTTTTTAATGTTTTATGTTGAATTTTCATTTCTTGACACTGTCACGATATACCGTTATAATCAATAAAAAAAGAATCCCTGAAATGGAGAATAGAGCAATGGAATTGATGAATTTGTTAAAGGAAAAGCAGCTTTCTGTTTATCAGTGTGCGAAAGAAAGCCATGTACCATACACTACATTATCAGATATTGTGAAAGGGAAAACCAGGATTGAAAAATGTACCGCAGAAACAATATATAAATTAGCGAGGACGCTCCATGTGACAATGGAAGAACTTT
>CATLGW010000004.1 GCA_949948715.1 uncultured Lachnospiraceae bacterium
TAGCAGCCTAAGAAGTATAGATTTGAGCAGTTTTAATACCGGGAATGTGACAGACATGAGGGAGATGTTTTCTGGTTGCAGTAGCCTGAGTAACATAGACTTGAGCAGTTTTAATACCGGGAATGTGACAGACATGGGGAGTATGTTCGCTGGTTGCAGCAGCCTGAGTAACATAGACTTGAGCAGTTTTAATACCGGGAATGTGAAAGATATGGGGAGTATGTTTTCTAGCTGTAAAAGTCTGAGTAGTATAGATTTGAATAGTTTTAATACTGAGAATGTGGTAGATATGGGGGGGATGTTCTGGGGCTGTAGCGGCTTGATAAGTATAAATTTGAGCAGTTTTAGTACTGAGAATGTAGCAGATATGGAGAGTATGTTCGCTGGTTGCAGTAGCCTGATTAGTATAGATTTGAGCAGTTTTAACACCGGGAATGTGACAGATATGTGGAGAATGTTTTCTGGTTGTAGCAGCTTGAGTAATATAGACTTGAGCAGTTTTTATACCGGGAATGTAACAAACATGACGTATATGTTTAGAGGGTGCAGCAAACTGAGCGGTATAGATTTGAGCAGTTTTAATACCAGAAATGTGACAGGCATGGGGGAAATGTTTTCTGGTTGCAGTAGCCTGATTAGTATAGATTTGAGCAGTTTTAACACCGGGAATGTGACAGATATGTGGAGAATGTTTTCTGGTTGTAGCAGCCTGAGTAATATAGATTTGAGTAGTTTTAATACTGGGAATGTGACAAACATGAATGAGATATTCTCTGGTTGTAGCAGCCTGAGTAATATAGATTTGAGTAGTTTTAATACTGGGAATGTGACAAACATGAATGAGATATTCTCTGGCTGTAGCAGCCTGATTAGTATAGATTTGAGCAGTTTTAATACCGAGAATGTGACAGATATGGGGGGAATGTTTTCTGGTTGTAGCAGCCTGAGTAATATAGATTTGAGTAGTTTTAATACCGGGAATGTGCGTGAAATGTGGGCTATGTTCTTTGGCTGTAGTAGCCTGAGTGATATAGACTTAAGCAGTTTTAATACCGGGAATGTGACAAATATGGGGTGGATGTTCTCTGGCTGTAGTCGCCTGAGTAATATAGATTTGAGCAGTTTTAATCTTGGGAATGTGGTGTATATGTATGGGATGTTCGAAGATTGTAGCAGCCTAAGAAGTATAGATTTATGCGGTTTTAATATTGAAAAAGTAAGAGATATGCGTTGGATGTTCTCTGGCTGCAGTAGCCTGAAAAGTGTAGATTTGAGTAGTTTTGATACTGGAAAAATGGCTGGCGAATGGGATTGGTTTGATGGTATATTTGATGACTGCATAAATTTAACTTCCATACATACGCCCTGCCATGTGCTCCAGGCAGTCGCCCTTCCCTCCGTCCCCGGCTATGCCTGGTATCTTCCGGACGGCACCGAGGTGGCGCAGCTTCCGAAAAACCTAAGCGAGAGCGTCCTCCTCACCAGGCGCGCCAAGGAGGGGGCGCCGGTTATCACCACCACCACGGTGGACCTGAATATGGAGGACGTAATCCGGGTGAAATATGTGCCCTATTCCTACACCGTTCGAACCAACAACCAGGACAGTGAAAACCAGGTCACCTTCTACGTAGTGGAGGGGAGGCTGGCGGAGGGTCTGCAGATGTACCCCGCCACCGGTGAAATCTACGGCGTTCCCCTGGAGGCGGGGGAATTCAGGATAACCGTGCGGGCGGATTTCAGCAATCCCAATTATCTCCCCTCCTATGCGGAACTGACCCTGACCGTGCTGGAAAATACGGATGAAAACATAGGAACGGCCACGGATCCCGGGTATGAGATCACCCAGCCCGTGTCCGACCTGGATCTGGGCAGCCTGGCGGGAAGCGGCAGCCATACGGTGGTCTCCAACGGCGAGTATGCGGAATTCGTGGATGTGTACCTGGACGGCAGGAGGCTGTCCAGGGAGACGGAGTACACCTCCGAGGCAGGGAGCACCCGGATCACCATAACCGACCAGACCTTTATCGACGCGGGGGAGGGGAGCCACACCCTGGGCATCGAGTTCCGCGCTGAGGAGACGGGGGAGCTGAAGCGTGCGGCGCAAAATATTGCCGTCACCAGCACGGGAAGCTCCGGGGAAGGCAGCCAGAAACCAGACGACGGCTATCCGGGCAGCAAGCCGGGAAATAATAACGGAGGCTCAGGAAACGAGACGGAGG
Source organism: uncultured Lachnospiraceae bacterium (assembly GCA_949948715.1). Taxonomy (GTDB): domain Bacteria; phylum Bacillota; class Clostridia; order Lachnospirales; family Lachnospiraceae; genus Acetatifactor. Next base: position 2,220 of record CATLGW010000004.1, read on the forward strand.
GCGGACCGGAGCATACTGGCGGCAGCGGCAATGACGGCGGCGCGGATCCGGGAGTCGGAGTCCAGGCTCAGCCGCCCCGGGAGGCAGGAGCCTCCACCATCATCTACACGGTTCTGCCCGGAGACAATCTGTGGAAAATCGCAGTGAAGTTTTATGGCTCCGGCGGCTACTGGAGAAAAATATACGAGGGCAACCGGGCTGTTATTACGGATCCCGCCAGAATCTATGCGGGACAGCGCCTCACAATTCTCCTGTCCGGGGAGAACGCAGGAGGCGCGGCCAAGGCCTCTGGGGCAGACGGGAGAAAAACGCTTTACCGGGTGGCTGCCGGAGACAGTCTATGGAAAATTTCACTGAAGGTCTACGGAAACGGTCGGTTCTGGGAGAGGCTTTACCGGGCGAACCAAGGCAAGATTTCCAATCCTAAACGGATCTATGCGGGACAGGAAATCTTGATTCCCGAAAGATAACTTACCAGGTACAAGCCTGAATAGAAGGAGGAGCTTAAATAATGAAACTGATGAAAAAGTGTCTGGCGGTGTTCATGGCGGCATTGCTGATTATGCCCGGCCTGTCGGCATCCGCGGGGGTCAGGGAGCCTGCGGACGCGCCGAAAATCAGAGAGGAAGCGGATACGGCACAGGCCATAGAGGCAGCAGACGCAGCGGAGAACAGGGGGGCCGTGGCCGCTGCGGATGCCGTGGTCCCGGCGGAGGACCAGAAGCCTACGGAAATGACGGAAACCGGGGAGGCGGCCTCGCCTGTGGCATCCGCGGAGACAGACCAGGTCCTGTTTAACACCGGGAACCATGTGTTTTGTATCGTTCCCGAGTCCGTTTCCATGAATGGAACGGGGGATGGCTTTTTTGAGGAGGACGGAAGCTATACCATCCATATTCCGGAAGACAATCCCTTCTTCCCCTATGAGGTGCAGTTTACCCATGGCGGGGAGGTTTTCAGCCGATGGTTTATGACCCCGGACGACAGCGTGGAGGTGGGCGGGCATATCTTTTATGTGGACGCCTGGTTTGACGGCGTGTCGGTGACCCGGATGAACCTGTGCGTGGCGGGGGAGAAGGTGCCGCTATACCCGGAGAAGAAGCGGTTTGACAACTCTGGGGACGGGACCATGCCGATCTCCCTGCTGCCCCTTGAGGAGCGGAGACTCCATGCGGATTTAACCGCTTACACACCTGCGGAGCTGACCCGGGTGGCCGTGGAGATCTTTGCGGGAACCCAGGCGAAGGAGGGGGATCAGGTGGTGTGGACCTATTCCGCCGGTGACGACTATACCGTAAATCTGCCGGGGGATCAGCTTGACCTGAGCAGCCACACCTATAACAGCTCCCGTACCACCTGGCAGATGATTGTGGGGGACGGCGACCAGCTTGCGGCCTCCAATATCCGCTGTATTGTGGATATGCAACTTACATCCTCCAAACGGTGGCTTTTGCCTATGGTTTATTCCCAGAACAGTGCCGGGAGGCGCAGTCCGGTGTCCGTGGTGGAGTTTGACAGCGTTCTGGACGCTTATTATGATTATAATAAGAATGACCGCGAAATGAGGATCCGTGTGCCGGAGGATGAGGTGGACGGGGAGGTTTACATAAGCCTGAAGATAAATAAAGAGATTTTTCCCGATACCGCATTTGATCATTTCAGGGTGTATGAGGGGCAGTTTGCCGATGCCGCGGAGGCGCTGGCAGGGAAGGATATCACCGCCCAAGTGTTCTGTGAAAACATGACGCAGAGAGATGCCGGTTACCGGATACCGCGCTCTACTGACCGGTGGGTTACCCTGGTGACCTTTGACGCGGGAGGAAATGTGACAGGCTGCCTGCCCTTTCAGCTTTACTGGCAAACCGCCAGCAATTATGTGAGGGTATACGGTCTGTATGACAGGTCGGAGGGAGAAACAGGCGGGACTTCTGTTACGGACAAATATTCCAGGAGGACGGTGGACGGCGCTGTCACGGAAACCAGGACCCTGTACAAGGGGTATGCGGCAAACGGCATTTATCATTTAGTATTTAATTATTATGTAAACAATTCCTCCGTCTCTAACGCATTGGTTGCGGTGACGGCGGCTTATGCGGGAACCTATTCCTCCATAGCCCAAGCGTCAGCGGCGGGGGCCGTAGATATTAAGGAAACCCTGTTTGGACAGGATTCCTCCGGCGGATATGCCGCAGACTACAGCGGCGGCGTGGACTTTACCGTTTTTGTGGGGGAGGACGGCAGCCCGGAGCAGGAAATTTACCATTATAAAGTGATCACAAAAGAGGGGGAGACTCCGCCTCCGGCCCCCTCGGAGGTCCTTGGCAGCGGGACGTGGGTAAGCTTCTATGGCCTGAACGACAGAAACGGGAAGTGGATCAGCGCGTACCGGGTGGACAGCCGGGAGGACGATTACGGGGAATATACCTTCCTCACCTTCCTGGTGGGGGCGGATCAGGATGTGACGGACCTGGCGCCGGTATTTTACACGGAGGAAGGCTTAAATCTGCGTGTCTCCGGCAGCACCACGGCGGAGGTCAGCGGGGAGAGCTTTCACGACTTTTCCCAGAGACCGGTGCAGTACACCGCATATTCGGAGGACGGAGAGAACCAGCGCAACTATTGGCTCCAGGTGGTGAAAGCAACCGAGGGGGCCGGGCGGATTTACATCAACAGCCTGGCGGACGCAAGCGCGGGCACACGGTGGGAGAACGGGGTGGCTTATTCCACCAGGGAGATGATGCTGGACGGCTACCATGGCTATAAGCATGATATCTTCATCGCGAATATGGGGACCCAGGCGCTGGAGGCCCTGTCCGTGGATCTGCAGTCGGACGCGGTGGAGCTGGACGACTATTGGACGCTGAGCGGGGATTATGATCTGGCGGGTTTTTCAGGCACATGGGAATCCTCCTCTTACGGGGAACTCTGGAATCTGGCAAAGATCCGCGTCAAGGCGAAGGACGGCATGGAGGCCGGGGCGGACGTGGCCGGCACATTGACGGTCAAGGCGGGGGAGACCGTGCTGGCGGTGCTGACGCTGACGGGAACGGTGGGCGACCCCTGCATCACCACGGAGGAAATACCCCAGGCGGTTAAATATGTGCCTTACGGCGCCGCTATCCAGAACAACAACAAGTATAGCTGGAACAGGGTGACTTATAGCTGGATGGAAGGGGAACTGCCCCAGGGTATGACAGTCAGGCCCAACGGGGAGTTGTACGGCGTACCCATGGAAGCAGGGGAGTTTGCCTTCACGGTGCGCATGAACAACGGCAGTTCCTTCCGGGACAGCACAAAGACGTACACTCTGGTCGTGAAGGAAAACACGGATGAGAATGTGAACGCCGCCACGGACGCGGGCTATGAGCTCACCAAGCGGGTGCAGCCCGTGTACCTGGATTCCCTGTCGGGCGGGCAGATCCTGGTTTCCCAGGGAAACTACGGGGAGTTCCAGGATATCTATCTGGACGGCGTGAAGCTGGCGGAGGGGGAGGATTATATATCCGAATCCGGCAGCACCCGGATCACCATCCTGGAGCAGACTCTTGCGAACAATACCCCGGGAACCCATACCCTGGGGCTGGAATTCCGCACGGAGGATACGGAGACCCTAAACCGCGCGGCCCAGAACTATACCGTAGAGGCCGAGAGGCCGGGTGAGGATGACGGCGGAGACGGCTCCGGCAGCGGAAGCGGCGGCAGCCATGGCGGAGAGGACGGCGATGGCGGCGGTTCCGGAAGCGGGAGCGGCGGAAACGGCAAAAGCAATCTGGAAATTGCCCTTTCAAGCGGCATTGCGACGGCGGTTTCCTATACCGTGGAGGCAGGGGACACTCTCTGGAAGATTGCGAAGAAATATTATGGCTCCGGCATATACTGGCAGAAGATCTATGAGGACAATGCATCCGTAATAAGCGACCCCGACAGAATCTACGTGGGGCAGAAGCTCACGATTTATCTGGCGGGGGGAGCGGGAGCCGCCGCAGTGGCGGCAGGAGGAACCTCCTATACGGTGCAGCCCGGGGACACGCTCTGGAAAATCGCCCAGAAGGTCTACGGCTCCGGCTGGCGGTGGAGAAAGATTTACCAGGCCAACGCGGATGTGATTGCCGATCCTTCCCGCATTTTTGTGGGACAGGTTTTGATTTTGCCGGAGGCGTGAGATTGCGGAGTAAATATTTGGGGGCAAGGAATCAAAAGCGCAGTTGCATTAAGGGGTAGTAGGAAAAAGAAAGATATAGGTTAGGCTGTCCGCCCGGAATCAACGCCGGGCGGACAGTCGGTTAAGGGTTGGAAGGTTTGAAAGTGAAAAAGAGCGATCACTCGTTTTTCTATCTATTGTGCGGCTTAAATTTTTTGATTGTTGGCTGGCTGTTTTCAGCCGGAATTTCCGGGAATGATCTTTGGTGGCATATTAAGGCGGGGGAATGGATTGCGGAACATGGACGGATTCCTGCGGAGGACGCGTTTTCCTGGGTAAGCGCCACCCGCAGTCTTGCGTGGACGCCCCATGAATGGCTTTCGGAGCTGATTTTTTATCTTCTGCACCAGGCGTTTGGGGAATATGGAATCTTTATTTTCGTTATTTTCATATCGCTTTTGTTTAATTTTGGTATGCTTGCGCTGCGGCGTGAGGAGATTGAGAAAAATAACCTATTTTGGGGGGTGTTTTTTGTATATCTGTTCTTCCTTACAAAGCTTTTTCAATGCGGCAGACCCCAAATTTTTGCCTGTTGTATTTTGTTTGTGGAGCTGGTTCTGCTTTACCGCTTTATGGAGAAGCCGGAGAGCAGAGGCATATTCTGGCTTCCGATTATTTCTGTCCTTTGGAGCAATACCCACGGAGGATCTGCCAATCTGGGCTATCTGTTGATTTTGCCAGTGCTGGCGGGCGGTGGCTTACATTTTTCCCTTGGGAGGCTGGAGACCTGGAAGATGCCGGCAAAGTCACTTGTTCGCCTGGGTGCTGTGTTTACACTGACGGTATTGGGAGTGTTTGTCAATCCGGTGGGAAGGGAAATTTTTCTGTATCCTTATGAGCAGATGCAAGATGGTGTTATGCTCAAGTATATTTCCGAGTGGCAGCCGCCGGATGTTAAAGACCCGGCACAGCTTCTGCTCCTGTTTGTGCCAGTATTTCTGCCTTTATCCACATTGATGCTTTCCCCTAAGAAAATACGTCTGGCGGATTTTTTGTTTATGCTGGTTTTTACCTATCTCTTTTTCAGAAGTGTGCGGTTTTGCTTCCTTTACATGGTGGCGGCTCCCTTTTGGTGTTCGCGTTATGTGGAAGGGGAAGGGTTTTGCAAGAAACGGCAGATTGGGACACGGAGTGCGGGGATTGCCAGGATGGTCTGCCAGTGCCTGACTGTCGTCGTATACATCGGTTTTGCCTCGGGCGTTTTTGTTCTGTTTCAGAAGGGGGGAGAGGGCGGAGTGATTTCGCATATACTACCGGACGAAGTGCTGGAGGTGATAAAAAAAGAGGAACCGGATCGGCTGTTCAATGATTACGATTATGGCGGTGAATTGATATTTGCGGAGATCCCGGTATTTTATGACGGCAGAGCCGATCTTTATTCGGCAGCAGGGATTTTTGCGGAGGGAAATACCCTGTTGTTCCTGAGACAAATAGAGGGCAGAGGCTTTGACCTGGAGGAGTTAATGCAAAAATACCAGTTTGACGGTATAGTGATCAGGGTTGACAGACCTCTTAATGTGTATTTGAGCAGTCATCCGGAGCGGTTTGAGAGAATCTTGGAACAAGGCGGCGCTGTTTATTACAGAGTGAGGTGAAAGTCAGCATAGGCGTAGCTGACGACAAGCTTTATCCGATTCCAAAGATTTAGGATGTCCGCATCAGATATTCAGAAATTTGTAGCAAAAGCATTGACTTTTCGACGGTTCGGACATAAACTTGACCCATACAGAGTGTTGAAAGGCGGTTTATGGGAGGAGTGCGATGGGAGCATATTTTAATCCCGGAAACAGGGGATTTCAGGAAATTCTGCAGTCGGAATATGTGGATAAAACCGGCTTGATTGCATTGGTCAACGAGACTGTGGGAACCATGCAGAAGCTGTCTTGCATCAGCAGACCGAGGCGTTTTGGTAAATCTTATGCCGCAAAGATGCTGTGTGCGTACTATGACTGCTCCTGCGATTCCCGCAGACTCTTTGACGGTATGGAGATTGCACGGACGGAAGGGTATTTGGATTACCTGAATCAGTACCATGTTATCAGTATAGATGTTGCGGGATTTGTTTCTGCCGCTAAAAAGCAGTGCAAGGCAATGGAAAGTATGCCGGGATTGATTGAAAAGAGGATACTTGAGGAACTGGTCTTGCTGTATCCGGAATTCGGAACGGAAAATTACCTTACGGATTGTCTGGTCAGATGTGTGGAGAAGACGGGCAGACAGTTTATCTTTATTATTGACGAGTGGGATGCGCCAATCCGTGAGGCAAAGGAGGATGCCGATGCACAGACGGCTTATCTTAATCTTTTGCGGGAATGGTTTAAGAATAATAATTTTACGCCGCAGGTTGTGGCCGCAGCCTATATGACCGGGATCCTTCCGATTAAAAAGGACGGCTCACAGTCGGCGGTATCGGATTTTATGGAGTACCCGATACTGGAACCGGACGGATTTGCTTCGTTTACCGGTTTCACGGAAGGAGAGGTAAGAAGACTATGTGAAGAACATCTGATGTCCTTTGAGGATGCGAGGAGATGGTATGACGGTTATGACTTCCCTGACGCGGGGGCGATTTATAATCCCTATTCCGTTATGTCGGCAGTCAGAAAGGGAAAGTTTCGTTCTTATTGGCAGAAGACTTCCGCGGCAGAGTCGCTGATGACTTACGTCAACATGGATTTTGAAGGATTGCAGGAAATTATTGCGCGGCTGATAGCCGGTGAAGAGGTGGAGGTTAAAACAGACGGATTTGAGAATGATTTTGAGACCTTCAAGAGCAAGGATGACGTGCTGACGTTGTTGATCCATCTGGGTTATCTTACTTATCGTGAGGAACATGAGACAGCGCGCATTCCCAATGAGGAGGTGAGGATTCAATTTGAGAAGATTCTTGAGGGAACGGGGGTAAGCCGGAGGTGGACGGAGTTGATAGGCAGTTCCAGGAAGTTGCTGGAGGATACGATCGCAGGCAATTCGGAGGCGGTGGCCGGGGCAGTGGATAGGATACGCGGCACACAGTATGCGCCTACTTTCTACAATGATGAGCAGGCGTTGCGGTATGTGGTTAAGTTCGCGTATATTGCCGCGGTGGATCAGTATATAAAGATTGAAGAGCTGCCGTCCGGAAAAGGGATTGCGGATGTGGTGTATCTGCCGAAGAGGAGATCGGCGCTTCCAGCATTGCTTATTGAGCTGAAATGGGATAAGTCGTCCGGCGGGGCTGTACGTCAGATTAAAGAAAACGACTACCCCGCGGTGCTTAAGGATTACGGGGGAGAGATTGTGCTGGTTGGAATCAATTATAATGCGAAGACCAAAGAACACACCTGCGAGATAGAGAGGATTTAGTTCTTTGGCCTTTCCAACCGCTCACAGGGTTTCGGGAGGGAAGACTTCCTGTGACCGGCGGATCTCCACATATTTCTCAAACTTTTCTCCCGGAACCATGATGCGGTAGATATCCCTCAGGTTTTGTTCGCATTCCTCCCGGTCCGCGTTTCCCCCGAGAGCCAGAAGCCAGATGGCATAATGCACGCCGTAGACGGAGCTCCTGATTTCGGTTTTCAGGACTCCGTTTTTCTCATAGAAGGCATCCCGCTTCTGTCTCTCCCGAGCTTCCGCCTCATTTTGGGCGAAGTCTATGTCCTCCGTCTCGATGAGAATCCCCCTGCAGTTCGGCAGACGGGCGCTCAGCGCCCGGAGAAAGGCGCTGCCCGCGCCCCGGGAGCGGTATTCTTCCAGGATTGCCAAATAATCCAGGAGAATCATGCCGCCTCCCGGCTGGGCGGCAAAAAAAGCGTACCCTGCCAAGGGGGGCAGAGAGCGGGGGGAAACCGGGGAGTCTGATCCAGCATAGAGGGCGTAGGCACGGTATGCGTCCCCCTCCCACATACGGGCGATGCTCTTTAGCGGCTTGATTTCCCCTGCCGGAAAATGGCGGTGAAGATATTCCGAATAAATCTCTGCCGTCTGTTTGTAAGTTAGAGGCCGTACAAAATAGTCCAATTTTCTGTGTTTCCTTTCTGTGGCGGTGGTCTGGGCGGGAGCTTCCGTGTTCCGTTTACTATAAATGCAGCGCCGGGCGCTTGGGCCGAACGAAATTACAGACTGCTTTCTATGGATTCTACAAAGCGTTCAATCAGTGAGTTTACTGTCTCCGGCTGATCCGTGTTGGAATTGTGCCCCGCCTTTTCAATCCATTCCAGGGGGATTCCGGAAGCTTTGTGCCAGGCCTTGTTGTACCTCCTTGTGGAACCGGCCCGGTCCTGCTTTCCGCATATTAAAAGGGCCGGGCATTCGAGCCGGTAGGGCAGATCTGCCTCCATGGCATCGGCCAGCATTCGGAAGCCGTGGCCGGACAGCCCGGCGTATCGTTTCTTGTCCTGGTCATAGGACATCATCATATCGTACATCAGTTGTCTGCCGTAATCGGATACCGCGCATCCTTTTGTTCCGGACTTTAACAGCCATTTCCACGGATAAAGGCGATACACGGGTTCCATTCTCTTTAAAAGCCAGATCTCCGCCGAGGTGACATACCGTCTTTGAAGGGGCGCAGAATCCACGGAGACGAAGCCCCTGAGCCTTCCCGGGAACCGCTGCGCGAATGCCTGTCCCACATATCCGCCCATGGATTGTCCGATTATTACGGGGCGGAGGATGTTTTCCCTGTCCAGGATTTCCCCCAGCCATCCGGCCTTGTCCGACAGGGAAAAGGTGAGAGAAAAGGGCCGGGAGGAGCCGTGGCCGGGGGCGTCCCAGACAAGAAGAGGGTATTTGCCGGCAAAATACGCTGCCTGTTTGTCAAACAGTCTGTGGTCGGCGGTCAGGCCGGGCAAAAAGACCAAAGTGCAGCCATCCTTCTTGGGTTCGCCCTCCGTCCAATAATGAATTTTGCCCAGGGCCGTGGCATATACTCTTTCCCTCATTCCGAAACCTGCCTTTCCCACAGTTTTCTTGATTTTATCACAGAGGAATACTCTTCGTCAATGCGTGCTCCGGTTGTCTGGCATAAGGGGCAGTTTATGCGGGAAAAGCGGCAGCTTGCGTTTAGAAGGATTGATAAGCCGGGAATATTCCGTATAATGGAACCAGAAGGGCGGTGGGAATTTGAAGATAGAGATCAGGGTGGACGAGAGAGAGGAGGATCTGACGATTGCCGTTACCTGTAAGCAGTTGACCCCCGATGTGGAAAAGCTTTTGGCCGCGCTACGGATGATGAATCATCAGCTCACGGTAAAAAAGGAAGGGGAGATCTATCTGTTGGATATCGCGCAGATTGTCTATATCGAGAGCGTGGACAGGAAATGCTTTGTCTATACATCCGACGAAATATACGAATCGGAATTCCGATTGTATGAGCTGGAGCGGAGGTTGGAGGAATACGGGTTTATGCGGGTCAGCAAGTCATTTCTGATCCACCTGCATAAGATTCAGTCCCTGAGAGCCGACCTCAACCGCAAAATCCGCATCACCATGTCAGGCGGAGAGCAAATAATCGCCTCCAGGCAGTATGCCGACGAGCTCAAGAAGAGATTGGGGGTTAAATAGAATGGAAAAAAAGGGAACGATATTTGATTATTTATCGCAGGTGCTGATCGTCTTTGGCTTTGCCATGCTGATGTTAAATATTTTCTGTCTTCTCTTCGGAGATTCGGCCAGGGGGTTCTCGGGTTTGTTTGAGCTGGGGAGCAAGGGTGTACCTGCGGGGATCGCCTTTCAGTTTTTATGTGTGTCTGCCTTGATTGTGGGAATCCGCATTGTATTTTTTACGGATATTCTGATTAAGAAAATGTCTTCCCGTCTCAGGACCCTTTGTATGCTGACTGCGGTAGTGACGGTCATAGCGGCGTTTGTGAGGGGATTTGACTGGTTTCCCACAGATATGTGGCAGCCCTGGGCGATGTTTTTTGTCTGTTTCGGACTGTCGTTTCTGGGGAGCTTTGGGGTGATGAGCCTAAAAGAAAGAGCGGAAAACAGGAGGATGGAGGAGGCGCTGCAAAGATGGAAGGAGAAAGAAGGAGGGAAAAAATGAGCTATGTGATAGAGGCGGAGGATATCTCCTTGAGCCTTGGAAAAAAGCAGATTCTGGACCAGATCAGTTTCCGGGTGGGGGAAGGGGAAATTTTCGGTCTGTTGGGTCCTTCCGGAGCGGGGAAGACCACGCTCATAAAGCTTCTCACGGGACAGTTAAAACAGGATGCCGGATATGCAAGGCTTTTGGGAAGGGATACCGGTGGGCTGGGTGCGGCGGAGCATAGTCAGATCGGGGTGATGATGGATGATTTGGGACTCTACGAGAGACTGTCCGTCTATGACAATCTGGCCTTTTACGCCGATATTTATCATATCTCCCGCGGCAAAATCGAGGAGCTTTTGGAAAGCGTCGGCCTGTATGAGGCCCGCCGCAGGGCGGTGTCAAAGCTTTCCAAGGGGATGAAAAACAGGCTGTCTCTGGCCAGGGCTCTTATGAGGGAAGGGAAGATTCTTTTTCTGGACGAACCCACCTCCGGGCTGGACCCGGTCACCACAAGGCAGATGCACGAAATTCTGGCGGGGCTTAAGAAGAAGGGGGTGACGATCTTTCTCACGACCCACAATATGTATGAGGCGGCAAGCCTCTGCGTCCGGGTGGCCTTGCTGAACGAGGGGAAAATCATAGAGCAGGGACGTCCCGGGGAAATCTGCAGAAAATACAATGATTTGAATCTGCTCCGGGTGACCCTTAAGAGCGGGGAGGAGGTCTTACTGAAAAACAGCCCGGCCTCCGCCCTGAGAATGAGAGAATATTTGGAGCAGGACGCCATATGGGCCATACATTCCACAGAGCCCACGCTGGAAAGTGTTTTTATTGAATTGACAGGAAAGGAATGGATATGACATGAGCAAAGCAGCAGCAATTTTCAAAAAAGAGCTGAAGGACACCTTCAAAAACAAAACGATTTTGATTCAGTTTCTCATGTTTCCGGCCCTTGTGCCAATCATGGAAAATGCGGTGAGAATCGATGGAATGCCGGAGAATTTTTTTGTGAAACTGTTTGCCTCCATGTACATAGGGATGGCTCCTTTGACCGGCATGGCGGCCGTCATTTCGGAGGAAAAGGAGAAGAACACCCTGCGGGTTCTGCTTCTGTCAAATGTAAAGCCCTGTGAGTATTTATTGGGTGTGGGCGTCTATATCTGGACTGCCTGTATGCTGGGAGCTGTCGTCATATGCGCCGCCGGGGGATATGGATTGCGGGGAAGCCTTGTCTTTTTGTCCGTCATGGCGGCGGGTATTTTGGTGTCCGCACTGATCGGGGCGGCCATAGGCGTATGGAGTAAGACGCAGATGATGGCTACCTCCGTCACCGTGCCCGTGATGATGGTTCTGGCCTTTCTGCCCATGCTGTCCATGTTCAACGATTCTATCGCGGCGGTGGCCAAATACACCTATTCGGAGCAGATCAGTATCCTGCTGAATCAAATCGACGCCCCGCGGATGGAGGTGTCCGGCGTCTGGGTCATTGCGGGCAACGGGCTTCTGGCCGCTCTGCTGTTTGCCGCCGTATACAGGAGGCGGGGACTGGAGTAGGCATATCCTTTGGCAAAACCGCCTCAAACACATTGGTCTCCCCCTCCCGAAAATAGCGGATACCTCCCCCGTGCTTTTCCAGGATGATTTTGGTTATAGCAAGACCCAGACCGGTTCCGCCGTCTGTTCTTCTTGCCTTGTCCCCCCGAGAAAAGGCGTTGAATATCTGTGGCGCCAGATTCCTGTCAATTTCGCTGCCGTCGTCACAGACTGCAAGAGTTATTTGGCTGTTATCCCGGGTTAACCTTACGGAGATAACCTTGCCGGAACGGTTGTACCTTTTCGCGTTGGAGAGAAGATTGCCTACCACTCTGGAAAAGAGGTCTGTGTCAATCAGGACATTTATTTCGGTCTCCGGGATGTCGATGTCGAACGCAAAGCCCGCCTTTGTTATTTCGTCGTAGTATTCCGCGCAAAGCTGACGCAGATACTCGCATAGATTTACGGATTCGGGGTTCAGACGGTAATCAGGATGATCCATTTTAAGCATCATAAACATATCGTCGATAAGCTTTTGCACACGATTGATCTTTGCGTCAATGATACGGTAGGTCCCGTTTCTCTTTTCATCGGGGACAAGCCCTGCTTCAAGGGCATTTATATAGCTTTTAATGGTTGAAACAGGGGTTTTTATATCGTGGGACAATTCCAGCAGCATTTGGTTTTTGTTCCGGGTAAGCCGCTCCTTTTCAGCCTTTTCCGCTGCAAGCTGTCTCGTCATAAGATTGAAGGTGTCCACGATTTTTTCAAATTCCGCCTCGGTGGTTATATTGATTCCGGAGCCGTTTGCTCCGGAAGTAAGTCCTTCCATTCCCTCAATAATTTTGGCTAAAGGATTTTTTATCTTCTTTTTCAGATACAGGCTGATCAGCACAATTTCAAGGAAGGAAAGCGGAAAGAAGATAAAAAACAGATTGGGAGTGTCAAAATTGTCCACATTGTTTAGTTTGACGGTTATACCGGGCTCCATAATATCCCTGTCATAGATACAGAGATATTTTTTGTCGCTTTCTTCGGGCCGAATGAAAAAACCGATATATTTGCCTGTTCCGAAGGAGGCCGTAAGTTCCAGCAAGTCTTCGGCGGAATAGGCATATTTGTCGGTCTGCTTTTGGCCGTATGCATGAATGACATGATAGTTTTCATCCAGTTCTTCAATCCAGCCGCCTACTTTTTTGATAATTTCAAGATTTACCACATTGCCTTTTGGGTCAATGACATTTTCAGGGTGAAGCCTGTGCATATTGCCCTCGCCGATGAACGTGGCCTCAAGCCAAATACAGAAAATAAATGTTAAAATCATAACGACTGCATACAGTATAAAGCTGGCTACCAGCTTTGTGAAAATACTTTTTTTTATTCTCAAAATGTTATTCCTTTTCCACCTTGTATCCCAGCCCTTTTATGGTTTTAACAATCCTTGGGGTTTTGGGATTGTCCTCAATTTTTGAGCGGAGATTGCTGATATGCACCATAATCGTTTTGTCATCGGCAATATAATCACCGTCCCACGCATAGTCAAAAATCTGTTGTTTGGTGAAAATTCTGCCCCTATGCTGCAGCAGCAGTTCAAGGATGAGAAATTCCGTCTTCGTAAGCTCCACAGCCCTTCCGTTCTTCGTAACCGTCCCCTCCGTCTTATTCAGCACAATATCAAAGCATTTCATTTCATCGCCTGGGATGGCGCCGTTATCCTTATAGTCGTAATTTCTGCGAAGCTGAGCCTTAATTCTTGCCACAACAACCATGGGGTTAAAGGGTTTCGTGATATAGTCGTCGGCGCCCAGGGAAAGTCCCAGAATTTTATCGTAATCCTCGCCTCTTGCGGTAAACATGATGGCGGGAACGCTGCTCTCGGCACGAATTTTCTTAAGCACCGTAAAGCCGTCGAGCCCCGGCATCATGATATCCAGCAGCACAAGATGAGGCTTTTCCCTTCTGAAAAGGTCGAAAGCTGCAATGCCGTTATCTGCCTTTATAAGCTTTATATTTTCTCTTTCGGTGTATAGCTCCAGAGCGTCGAGAAGCTCTGTTTCATCATCTGCCGCAAGCACCTTATATTCCATGCAAACCTCCGGACTTCCGCTTCGCGGAGAAATTTCTCTAAGGCTGCCATGCTGCCTTTACGAAAGGGCCTGTGCCGTGAGCGCTAGAAATTCTTCTCCTGCGGTATATTCAGTTCTGTATAAATCAGATGAATCAGCGGTTGGGAAAAATCATAGTCCTTTTTCCACTGAGGGTTCAGGGCATCCAATATCATACATTGCGCCATTCCCGCCCTGTAATATTTATTTGAGCCTTCCCCGTATTCGCCGATATTATCGATATAATTGACTTTGAAGCTTTCGGGAGCCAGCCTGTAATATACGCTGGCCTCGATGTAACGGGCTGATCCCTCCACTCTTGTATAATATTCTTCAAGAGCTGTTACGTCAATGGAAAGCAGTGCCCTTCTCTCACCGTCCAGCCTCTTATATTCTGCAATATACTCTCTTATTTTGTCAATATCATCTGTCTTTACCGCGTTTTCAAGCAGAGCCGCCTGCTGCTCGAATAAACTGACCGCCTGCCGGTTTGTGTCGGCGTGTTCGACAATCAGATTTTCCGCCGCTTTCCCCTGCCAGAGGGCTTCTATGGGGCCGCGATAATTGGTAAGCTGCCAGCAGTGAAAGGCTTCGTGCCATAGGGTGGCGACACAATCTTCCCTTTCGTATTCCCAGCTTCCCCCGCTCATCATACCCAGAAACGACGACATTTTTTCAACGGTGGGCGAAAGAACTTCATAATGATCGTCCACGGAGTATGCCGTTGCGGCTATGGAATTTATGACGGGCCTTCGCCTTTCTATAAGGTAGCCGTTGTCTTTCCACCGGATCACATAATCGTGATCGCCGTCATAAAAGGCCACCGGGTAATCGGTTATGGCAAAACCCTCAAATCCAAAATTACCGTTTTCCTGCTCCAACGCTACCGCCTGCTCATATATAGCAATATTATCTTTTGAGAGACCGTAGCTGCCTGTGGCGATAACTCCCGCAGTAAGGGCGGCGCCTAAAAGAGATACAGCTATTTCTTTTTTCATAATCGGTTTTCCTTTTTTGAGTTTCGCGTTTGCCCTTCCGGTACCTTGACAGACAGAACAAGGTCCGTCTGAAAGAACCATCCGGACCTTGTTCGGGCACTGTCCGGGCATCTGCTGTTAAATTATTACATTTCTTAGCTGGACTTTCGTTTGAACACAAGAATCAGTACCCCGAATACGTAAGCGCCGAGCAGACCTGTGAGAATGATATGCAGGTCAATCGGTTTTTCACAGAGCACATTGCCCGCTTCCCTTTGGATTCCGTGAAGGTTTGGAATCACTTTGAGGAAATATTTTATCATTTCTCCGGCAAAACCGCCTATAATGTCTTTCAGTATGGACAGTAAACCGTGAAAAATTCCCACAAGTGCCGCCGCGGCAGAGACTGCCCCCGATACAGGTCTGGGGAGGATTATGCTGAATGCGCTTGTCATTGCGCTCACAATCGTAATGTTTATTCCAAGGATCAGATAGGCCGGAATAAGTCTCCACAGCTCCCCCGTCTTGCCGTAAGAAATCATAAAGATAAGGATTGCAAGAAACAGGATTGCCTCTGATGCCAGTCCCGAAAGAATGTTTGCCACGGCAAGTTCCCCGTGATAGCGATGCTGGGGAATCTTTCTGATCCACACAAGATGACTGGTTCTCCGTTCATATTCGTTGGGTATGGTACCCAGACTCATGACAACGGACAGACCGCAGCAGATTGCATTTACGACTGTCAGCAGAATGGGAGCAAGGGAACTGTAATCGGTAACCGCCTTGCCGTTTATGGTAAGAGACCCTGAGCCTGATCCAAAGGTAAGGAGGATAAGGGCTCCGATCACCGAGACAATAGTAAACTCTTTTCTCCGTATTTTTTCTTTTAAAGAAGTGAACGCGATAATCATTTTGTCGTACCTCCCACCAAATCAAGAAAGACTTCTTCAAGAGTTTTCGTGCCGAGATCGGTTTTGTTCCAGGTTCCGGCCCGGGCGCCGTTTTTGATGATAATGCCTCTGTCGCAGATTCGTTCCAGATCATTGAGAATATGGGAATTTATCATAATCGTCCTGCCCGATTTTTTCAGCGTTTCCATTAACCCCATAATCTCGACACGCCCCGGAGCGTCGAGGCCGGCCGTAGGCTCGTCGAGTATGAGAAGGTCCGGACTGCCGAGGAGGGATTGTGCCAGAGCGAGCCTCTGGAGCATACCTTTTGAATAGTTTCTTATTTTTGTCCGGCTGTTTTCAAGTCCCACCGTATCCAGCAGCTTTACAATTTCCCTCCTGCGCTCCGGTCTGGGGATTTTCTGAAGTCCTCCATAATAGTCAAGGGCCTCATAGCCTGTAAGAAACGGCAAAAAGTACGGTGTTTCAGGAGAATAGCCCACCCGGATATTTTCGGCAAACTTCACCTCTCCGCTGTCCATTGGGACCAGGCCCAGTATCATTTTGACGGCGGTCGTTTTTCCTGCGCCGTTGCTTCCGATAAAGGCAAATATTTCCCCCCGGTTCACATGAAAGCTCAGATGATTTACAACGGGTTTTTTATGATAAGACTTTGTCAGATTATTACACTCAAGTATTTTTAATTCCTCCATTTTTTCGCTCCTCTCTGTTTCTTTCATTTTAAAGCACAAAGCTGAAGCAAAGGTAAGGGGAACCTAAAGATTAGTTAAAGATTTATGCTTGTCCGGCTGCCCTGCGCGCTGTCAAACATCCGGCGGCAGGATGGCATAGTTTCCTTCGGCCAAGCATAGAAATGAATTGAACAAGCTTGCAGGAGGATTCTTATGTTTGAAAAGAGTGGGATTCAGGATACCATACATAAATTACACAGCGACGGGGAGGCCGGGCTTTCGGCGCTGGAGGCGTCCAGGCGCCTTGCCGTAAACGGAAAGAATGAGCTGCGGGAGCCAAAGGGGAAGACGCCTCTGGAAAATTTTATAGGGCAGCTTAACGACCCGCTGATCTATGTGCTTCTGGTGGCGGCTGTGGTGTCCGTATTTTTGAGGGAGATAAGCGATGCGGTCATCATCGGAGTGGTGGTGCTTGTGAACGCTTTGGTGGGGATGATTCAGGAGGGAAGGGCCAAGAAGGCCCTGGAGGCCTTAAAAAAGCTGACAAGCCCACAGACCACGGTGATCCGGGACGGGGTGCGCAGGGAAATTCCGGCATCGCAGCTTGTGACGGGAGACCTGGTGTGTCTGGAGGCGGGATGTCAGGTGCCCGCGGATCTGCGACTGACCAGATCCGTCAATTTGAAGGTGGAGGAATCGGCCCTGACCGGAGAGACTCTGCCCGTGGAGAAGGACGCGCTGTTTCTGGCGGACTGTGCCAGGGAGATTCCTCTGGGGGACAGGAGAAACATGGCCTATATGTCCACTATCGTCACCTATGGAAGAGGAGAGGGGATCGTCACCGCCGTGGGT
This sequence comes from uncultured Lachnospiraceae bacterium, assembly GCA_949948715.1. Taxonomy (GTDB): domain Bacteria; phylum Bacillota; class Clostridia; order Lachnospirales; family Lachnospiraceae; genus Acetatifactor. Next base: position 19,486 of record CATLGW010000004.1, read on the forward strand.
ATGAACACGGAGATCGGACGGATCGCCACTATGATCACGGAGTCCAAGGAGGAGATGACGCCTTTGCAGAAGCGCCTGGGAGAATTGGGCAAGGTGTTGAGCCTTTTGTCCCTGGCGCTGTGCGGAGCTCTGTTTTTCATCGCTGTGATACAGCAGAGGAATGCCCTGGAAATGCTGATCACCGCTCTGTCCCTGGCGGTGGCTGCGGTGCCGGAGGGGCTTCCGGCCGTGGTGACCATCTGCCTTGCCCTTTCCGTCACCAAGATGGTGAAGGTCAACACTATTGTGCGCCGTCTGCCCTCCGTGGAGACCCTGGGGGCGGTCAGCGTGGTGTGCTCCGACAAGACGGGCACCTTGACCCAGAACAGGATGTCGGTGGAAAGATGCTGGTGGGACGGCCGAATGGAGTCCCTGGGGGGACAGTGGTCGGAGGGCGCGGTGAAAGCGGCTCAAAAGTCGGAGATCGGCAGGGCTCTGGAGCACAGGGACTTTGTCCAGGGGCTGGTTCTGTGCAATGACGCCTCTCTGGCTCAGGGTAGCCGCCTGGGTGACCCCACGGAGCTGGCGCTCTTGGATCTGGCGGCCCGGTTTGGCGTGGAGAAGGAAGGGCTGGAGACCGCGCTGCCCCGCATGGGGGAGCTGCCCTTTGACTCGGACCGAAAGATGATGACCACCTGCCATATGCGTAAGGGGGAGCTGGCAGCCGCTCAGATTTCCCGGGAATGCGGGGGAGTGTCCTATACCAAGGGAGCGCCGGACGAGGTGCTGCGCAAATGCTGCTTTATCCGGATACGGGACAAAGTCCTGCCCATGACGGAGCAGTACCGCAGACAGATCTTAAAGGCCGTGGAGGAGATGTCCTCGGAGGCGCTGCGGACTCTGGCGGTGGCTATGCGGGACCGGGTGAATTATCCCGTGGAGGAGCAGCTCACCTTTCTGGGGATGGTGGGAATGAGAGATCCCGCCAGGCCGGAGGCCGCGGAGGCTGTGGCCACCTTCAAGACGGCGGGAGTCAGCACGGTGATGATCACCGGAGATCATGTGGAGACCGCTTATGCCATCGGCAGGCAGCTTGGGATCGTGGATCATATGGGACAGTGCATGACCGGCAGTGAGCTGGGGATTTTGGGTGAGGAGGAGCTTAGGGAGCGGCTGGCTGACACCAGGGTTTTTGCCCGGGTGTCCCCCTCCCAGAAGGTCCGCATCGTGAAGGGATTTAAGGATCGGGGACAGATTGTGGCCATGACGGGGGACGGCGTCAACGACGCGCCCTCCTTAAAGGCGGCGGATATCGGGATCGCCATGGGTATGACAGGCACGGATGTGGCGAAGCAGGCCTCCGACATGATTCTTACGGATGATAACTTTGCAACCATCGAGAAGGCCATCGAGGAGGGGCGGGGAGTCTATGAAAATATACGCAAATCCGTGATATTCCTGCTGTCCTCCAATCTGGGAGAAATTTTGACCATGTTTTTGGCGGTGATCTGCGGGCTTGCCTCTCCTCTGAAATCCAGCCATATTTTATGGATTAACCTGATCACTGACACATTGCCGGCGCTGGCTCTGGGGATTGACAGAAACGACGGCAAAAGCCTGATGCAGAATGCTCCCAGAAAGTCGGATGAAAGCCTTTTTTCCAGGGGCGGGCTGGCGTGTACCTGCTTCTACGGGCTATTGATCGCGGGAATCAGTCTGGCTGCGTTTCTGATGCTGCCCTGCGCCTGGCTGAAGGTGCAGGAGCTGCCCGTGAATCTGGAGAACCTGGCCATGGTGCTGCGCCAGGATGTGCTGCTGTCCAAATCCCAGACCTATGCTTTCACCCTGTTAGGGATGTCCCAGCTCTTTCATGCCATCGGCATGAGGGACACCCAGAAGTCGGTATTTCGCATGAACCACTGGGAGAACAAGCTGATGCTTGCGGCGCTGGCGATGGGATTTGTCCTGCAGTTTGCGGTGACGGAGGTGCCCTTTTTGATCGACGCCTTCGGCACCTCCCATCTGTCCTGGCAGGAATGGGGAAGGCTTGGGATTCTGGCGGCCTTTCCGCTGCTTGCCCATGAATGTATTGCGCTGCTGCAGAGAAGGCCGGGGTGACAGGCTGCCTGGGGGGAGGGGGATGTGCCGCCGAGGTACTGTAAAAAACATTAGTATTATGAATGGGAGTATGATAAGATAGTGTTAGTGCGAGGAGGGATAATTCCATATGCATTGCGATAATTGAAAGTTTACAGTTTCTTAGGGAGGAGTGGATGGAATCTATGCATTCTGAAAATAACAACACGGACAATCTGGAAATAGAGATTGAGAAGAAAAAGGCGGAGTTTCTTGGTATTGAATATGATACAGAGGCCGAAAACAGCGAAGAAGAACAGGAAAGCATGGAACAGCCCTTCAATGTTGATAAGATAAGAGTTGACCAGCAAATGCTGTCCGTCAAATATATGCTGGAATTGATGGAACAGGATCTGCTTGAGTTGAACCCGGGATATCAGAGGAGGAGAGTATGGACTGATAACAAGCGCAAGTCTTTATTGATTGAATCTCTGATATTGCGTATTCCGATTCCGGCATTTTACTTTTATGAGAATAAGGACGGAAAGTTTCAGGTTATAGACGGCCAGCAAAGGCTTGCAACCATAAAGGAATTTGTCAATGGTGATTTCAAGCTGACAGGACTGGAATATCTGGGGGCGGATTGCAACAAAAAGCGGTTCTCTGACTTGGAACAGAAATATATCCAGAGAATATACAGGACGCAGATTGCCGTCAATATTCTTGATGCCAGGTCTCCCAAAAAGGTGATTTATGAAATTTTCCGTCGGGTGAATACCGGCGGTATGAATTTAAATCCGCAGGAAATGCGAAATGCGATTTGCAGACAGGAAGTGCGGGATTTTTTGGTCCGGAGCACATGGAATCAAAATTATTTAATAGCCACCAGGAGAAGGGTAAAGGACGACAGGATGGATGCCCAGGAGCTGGTTTTGCGGTTTTACGCTTTTTATATGGCTTACGATTTTGAGAGGGAAGAATTGCAGTATAATTCTCCCAATATAGCTGAAATGCTGGATGCGGCGATTGAAAAATTGAATGATATGCCGCCGGAAGAGAGAGAGAAGCTGTATAAAATCTTCGACACGGCCATGGAGCGGGCTTATGAGGCCTTTGGAAAATATGCCTTTTCAAAGATATACCGATCAGGCGGCGAGATAATGAGAAACATGGATTATATCAACAAATCTTTGTTTTCTTCCTTTTCCGTTCTTTTGGCTCATTCCAAATATGACGGCGTGAAAATCGAGGAATGCCGGGATCAATTATTGTATACATTGGCGGATGCATTGCAGAACTATTACTACACCAACTCTATAACAATCGGCACGGGAGACCGGCGGAATGTGTATGCAAACTTTGGATATTCCAGGGAGGTATTGGAGAAATGCCTGGTGCAATGATCGATAAGATAGTATTGAAAAATTTCAAATGCCATAAAGATTTCGAGGCACAGATGCGTAATTTGAATATATTGACAGGGAGCAACGCTTCGGGTAAATCCAGTCTGGTACAGGCGGTGCTGCTGGCATTTAAAGGCTGGGAAAGCAGTGAAAAGAGGCAGGTGAGCACTAATAAGGTGTTTGGTGTGAATCTTGGTATTCCTATCAATATTGTGTCGGAGGAACTGGAACAGAAAGATATTGAGATCGGGCTGTTCATGGAAGGGATTGAAAACAGGATTGTTTTGGACCTTCCGGAGGATAATGAGGAAATCTATTTGAACATCCGCAATTATGAGGAGATTGTGGAACAAAAGACGCTTCGCAGAAATTTGGACAAAATACGCCTTTTCTTTTTGAACGCGGAACGGCAGGGTCCCCGAATCGTTTCCTTTATTCGGGAGGAGATGCCGTTTTCGGTAGGTACAGCCGGGGAGAATACAGGATTTATATTGAGCGAGATGGACAAAAACCAAAAGCGGAAAGGCGGACTCCGGCTGCCTGAGGCACTGAAAATTTCTGATATTGACAGGTTTTCGGCTAATTGCGAGGCTTGGCTTAATTTAATTGTTCCCGAAACAAGACTGCGGTACAGTGTGGATTTGGAAAAGAATTTTACCACGCTTATGATGCAGAATCAGGGTGAATTTCATTTACCTGTGGCGACAGGGTTTGGTATCTCTTATGTGCTGCCTGTTGTGGTACAGGCGTTAGCGGCCAGTGCTGTCGGAGATTCTTTGCTGATCATTGAAAATCCGGAAGCGCATTTACACCCTTTAAGCCAGTCAAGACTTGGAAAATTTTTGTCACTGGTTGGGGCAAACGGAGTTCAAATCATTTTGGAAACGCACAGTGAGCATATTATAGACGGCTGTCGGATTCAGGCTGCTAAAGAAAAGCAATGTGAGAATATGCAGATCCTGTTTTTTGAGAAGAAAGACAATGACAGTGTATGCTCACAGATTAAGATACAGGAAAACGGCGAGCTGGAGACTTGGCCCGAAGGATTTTTTGATCAGAAACGGTTGGATTTACGAGAGTTGCTGGAGATAAGAAGATGTGGAAATTAGATTTCTATGTATTGCCGCCCGATCGATACGGGGACCTGAATGATGACATTATCCTTGATTTTGATGAAAAGGCAAGATATTTAAGTGAAAGGGAAAATCTATATGTTCCGGATTCGATATTTTCCCAGGAGGACAGGGACGGTTTAACTCTGGAGGATTTCCTTTTTGTGAATGAGCAAAGCGACAGTTCGGCCTTGCTTAGGGAAATAATTTTGAAGCAGAGAATGTGCTCCGATACATATGATGAAATAGAGGAAAAAGCGGAATACGGGTATTTGCCTGTGAGCACTGTCGACATACCGGAAGAAACCGCACCTTTATGCGTTGGAAGAGTCAGGGATATCGAAGAAGAAAAATGCAGGAAGGTCAATGATGTGGTAAGGATAAAGCGCTTGTATATTGTAAGCACAGATAACTATAGTGTTTATGAAGACAGGGCGAGAGTCTGCTACCCTGATCTTTTTTTTCATGATGACGCTTTTTTGTATGCTTCCGAGATGGGGAGTTGTATGGATATGGCGGAAGAATTGTCAAGACACCTGGCTGCACTGAATGATGCTGGCAGAAGCTTATATTTATATTATGGTCAGAATGAAAAGTCCGCATTATCAGAGCTTAAAGCAAAATATAAGATAGAATGTTCGGGAAAGGGCTCTAATGAAGGAGAGAGCTACAATAAGGAGATCACATATGGAAAACAGTCCTATCAATTGACTTGCAATCCTCATACAAAGCTTCATGGCAAGAGAACGGATGAACGGATTTATTTCTGTTGGGGACGCATCGAAATTGAAAGCCACAAAATTATAATTGTGCGCATTGGCGGACATTGGAAAAAATAACTAATCGTGCGCGGCCACAGGGAAAAACGCGGCCAGAGGAGAAAAGTGGTGGACAGATATGACCTCTTGTAGTATGATGAAAATGTTTCTGGCGTAGGAATTTCTTAAGGTGTTTGAATTGGTATGTCTGCTTCATATGGACATGCCTCTTTTTCACACACAGGAGAAGTTTCAACATTTATAAAAGGAGTACGGAAATGGACAAGATTATTTTGACGGGAGACAGGCCCACGGGAAGACTGCATGTGGGGCATTATGTGGGCTCTCTGCGCAGACGTGTGGAGCTGCAGAATTCCGGGGAATATAAGAAAAACTTTATTATGATTGCGGACGCCCAGGCTCTCACGGACAATATTGAGAATCCGGAGAAGGTGCGGCAGAATATTATCGAGGTGGCTCTGGATTACATGGCCTGCGGCCTGGATCCGATAAAGTCCACCCTCTTTATCCAGTCTCAGATTTCGGAGCTGTGCGAGCTGACCTTCTACTATATGGATCTGGTGACGGTGGCCCGGCTGCAGAGGAACCCCACCGTAAAGAGCGAGATTCAGATGCGCAATTTTGAGGCCAGCATCCCGGTGGGATTTTTTACCTATCCCATCAGCCAGGCGGCGGATATCACGGCTTTCAAGGCCACCACGGTGCCGGTGGGCAGCGATCAGCTCCCCATGATCGAGCAGACCAGGGAGATCGTGCACAAGTTCAACACGGTGTACGCCCCCGTTTTGGTGGAGCCTGCGGCGTTGGTGCCAAAGAGCGAGGCCTGCCAGAGGCTTCCGGGCATAGACGGGAAGGCGAAGATGAGCAAGTCTCTGGGCAACTGCATCTATCTGGCGGACAGCGCCGACGAGGTCCGAACCAAAATTATGAGTATGTATACGGATCCCCTGCACCTGCAGGTCAGTGATCCCGGCCATCTGGAGGGCAACACGGTGTTCATCTATCTGGACGCTTTCTGCAGACAGGAGCATTTTGAGCGGTATCTGCCGGAGTACGGCAGCCTGGACGAGCTGAAGGCCCATTACCAGAGGGGCGGTCTGGGAGATGTGAAGGTGAAGCGGTTCCTGATCAATGTGATGCAGGAGGTCCTGGAGCCCATCCGCACCCGCAGGAAAGAGCTGGAAAAGGACATTCCGGCGGTCTATGAAATCCTGAAAAAGGGCAGCGAGGAGGCGCGACAGGCGGCGGCGCAGACGCTCTCCGAGGTGAAAACCGCCATGCGCATCAACTACTTTGAGGATCAGGAGCTGATCCGCGCTCAGAGCGCACGGTATGAATAGGAGCAGATGAAAGAAACTATAAAAGTATTTACACCCAGGGGGTACACAGAGATGAGGTCTGAGGAAAACATGACGGGGGAAGACCGGACCGAAGAAAAACGGGACAGGGAACATCAGGCTGAAGAAACCCCAGGCGGCGGATACGCAAAAAAGGAGGAGCCTCTATCGGAAGACGGGGGAGAACCCAAAGGGCATACCGCCCGGAAAACCGGCGGGCAAACCAAGGGGAAAGCGCAGGGCAAATCCGGAAAAGGAAAGTCGGGCGGCGGGCAGTCCAGGGTGCTGGAGTTTCTTGCCGACGAAGAGTTTTATGACGAGGAGTGGGAGGAGCCTGACCGGGACGATGGGGAGGAAAAGGGCTCCGGCTCCGCGTTGAATGTGCTGACCTTCGGCGTTTTGATCGTTTTGGCGGTATTGGTCTGCACTCTGGTGTGGGTGTTGACCCACAGGGAGAAGGAAAAGGGGGAGAGCGGGCTGCCGGAAAGCAACACGGAGGTATCCTCCGAGCTTCCGTCCGGTCCGTCTGAGCCGGAGGGCGGGCCCTCTGACAGTATGCCCGCCCAGGGACAGCAGCCGGCGGGAGCGGACGGCGAGGTATCGTCGGACGCCGGGGCGGGAAGCGCCGTTTCCGGCGGGACGGAAATGGCGGAAGATCCCGTGTCGGGGGACGCCTCCATGACTTTTGTGGATGTGAAGGAGGACGTCACCGCAAAGGATGTGACCAATTTGCGCTCGGTGCCCAGCACGGAGGACTCGGATAACATATTGACTCAGCTTATGAACGGAGAGACCTTGACGCGCACCGGTATCAACGAGAGCACGGGCTGGTCCAGGCTTTCCTGGAACGGACAGACGGTCTATGCCGTGACGCAGTTTTTGACCGCGGATTTGAGCTACAAGCCTCCGGTGAGCCAGTCGGATCCCAACCGTGTCACCACCATGGACGGCAGGGTGATTATTTTTATGGATTGCGACGATACGGTGACGCCCAAGGAGTATGTAAATCTGCGGACGGAGCCCAGTACATCCCAGGGGGAGACCACGGTCAGGGCGCAGCTATACAACGGCGAGCAGGCCCATAGAACAGGATACAGTCCGGATTCGGGGTGGTCCCGGGTGGAATATGACGGCCAGGTACTCTATGTGGTAACCAGCTATGTGATCAATCCATAATTTGACGTAAGACAGAATAAAATTCACACAGTCGGAGACAATAGTCCCAAAGCTTTGAGAAGGAGAGTGGCGGGATTATGAATCGGAGTGATAATCAAAGATTGGGGAGATCCAGCGTGAAGCTGGGTTGTGACGTCTATATTAACAGCAGTGCCAGCGTGGTGGGCAAGAAGGAAGGAGAGGGCCCGTTGGGACTGCTGTTTGATATGGTGGGACAGGATGATCTGTTTGGGTGCAGCACCTGGGAGGAGGCGGAGAGCAGCCTGCAGAAGGATGCCGTCTATCTGGCCTTGGAGAAGGCCAAGCTGAAGGCCGAGGATATTTCCTATATTTTTGCGGGTGACCTGTTGGGTCAATCTATTGCGACCTCCTTTGGCATCGCCTCCTACAACATTCCCCTTTTGGGGGTGTACGGGGCCTGCTCCACCTGCGGGGAATCCCTTACATTGGGGGCCATGGCCATTGCGGGGGGATATGGGGACAAGGTGCTGTGCGTTACCTCCAGCCATTTTGCCAGCGCGGAGAAGGAGTTTCGTTTTCCCCTGGAGTACGGAAGCCAGAGGCCCCTCTCCGCAAGCTGGACGGTGACAGGCAGCGGAGCCTTTGTGGTCAGCGGGGAAAATGCCCGGGGGACGGCCAGAGCGCGCATTGTGGGAATGACGGTGGGAAAGATTGTGGATTATGGTCTGAAGGACTCCATGAATATGGGAGCCTGTATGGCCCCTGCGGCGGCGGATACCCTGGAGAGGCATTTTGTAGACTGGAACAGTCAGCCGGGAGATTATGACAAGATTATAACGGGGGACCTGGGATCTGTGGGGCAGACCGTGCTCTTTGATCTGATGAGAGAGAAGGGTTATGATATCTCCTCCGTGCACATGGACTGCGGAATCGAGATTTTCGATGCCCAGTCCCAGGATACCCACGCCGGAGGGAGCGGCTGCGGCTGCAGTGCCGTCACACTGTCAGCGTATATTTTAAAGCAGCTTGAGGAGGGCAACTGGAAGAAGGTGCTGTTTATGCCCACGGGCGCCCTGTTAAGCAAGACCAGTTTCAACGAGGGCCAGAGCGTGCCGGGGATAGCCCACGGCCTGGTGCTTGAGCATATAGAGTAGCAAAAGCGGTAGGGAGCAGCCGTGGAAAAATCTGTTGCATTGGCGGGGACGAACTGCTAAAATGGTTACAGCTTCCCTATCTTACGGGTGTGGGGAGCAATAGAACAAAAAGCGGGTGATCCCATGCGCAGAATGGAATTTAAGATGGAAAGGCCGGGACTTTTGTCCGTGGGTCAGAAGATTACGGTGACGGAGGGGCTGCTCCCCAGCAATTATTACTACATCATAGATCCGGCGCTGGCCATGTCGCCCAATGTCCCCTTTCGCAGCCGCCTGCTCAGCAGGGAGGGTGTGGTGGCGGACATTGTAGAAAACGCCAGGGGATTTTATGTGACTGCGGAATTTGACGAGCCGGAGGTCGGCGGCTGATATTTACCCGGTCCTCCCGCTCCCCGGCGGATATGCGCGATACCCGCATTTACCATGGGATTCCGGCTAAGAAACGTCAAGAATTGTTTTTACAGCATCTGCCCGGACAGCGCCCGGGACAGTATCCGGCTATGCCTTTTTGACGGATATTGTTCTGTCGGTATTGGCGCCGGGAGGGCGGATGCGGAACTAAAAAGGAGAGAAAAAATGATGCAAAAGATTTCCACAAAGAAAGCCCCTGGGGCCATCGGACCCTATTCCCAGGGCATTGTCGCAGGAGACTTGCTCTTTGCCTCGGGGCAGATTCCCTTAAATCCTGAAACAGGAGAGGTGGAGGGACGAGATATTGCCGAGCAGGCCCACCGTGCTATCAAAAATGTGGGCGCTATCCTTGCGGAGGCGGGTACGGACTATGAAGGGGTGGTGAAGACCACCTGTTTTCTGGCGGACATGAACGACTTTGCCGCTTTCAACGAAGTGTATGCCCAGTATTTCACCGGGAAACCTGCCAGGAGCTGCGTGGCCGTAAAGACGCTGCCCAAAAATGTGCTTTGTGAGGTGGAGGTGATAGCCCGGCTGTAGGCTGGGGCAGGAGAGAGGCAGAAAATGAAGAACAGAGCGGTTAGAAACAGTTTTCTCTTATTTTTGACGGCGTGTATCTGGGGCATGGCGTTTGTCTCCCAGAGTAAGGGTATGGATTATATGCAGCCCTTCACCTTTAACGGCGTAAGGACCTTGATTGGCGCTGCGGCGCTCCTTTTCTACATAGCGGTCTCCCGATTGATTGCGGGGAAGGGGGCCAAGCCCATCGACTGGCCTGTGACGGTGAAGGCGGGGCTTTTGTGCGGTGCGGTGTTCACGGCGGCCAGCACTCTGCAGCAATTCGGCATCCTGTATACCACGGTGGGGAAGGCCAGCTTCATTACCACCCTGTACATTATCTTCGTGCCCATAGGGGGCATCTTTCTAAAGAGGAAGGTGTCCCCTGTCATTTGGGGGGCGGCGGTCATGGCTGCGGTGGGAATGTATCTGCTGTGTATGTCGGAGAGCCTAACCCTTGGCAGCGGCGACATTATGGTATTTCTCTGCGCCGTTTTGTTTGCCGCGCATATCATGGTGGTGGATCACTATGCAAAACGGGCGGACGGTGTGATCGTATCCTGCATCCAGCTTCTGGTGTGCGGCCTGGTGTGCGGCCTGTCGGCGCTTATCTGGGAACAGCCTGCTCCCGGCCAGCTTCGGGACGGCCTGGGAACCCTGCTGTACGCCGGAATTTTGAGCTGCGGCGTAGCGTATACCCTGCAGATTGTGGGACAGAAGGGCGTCAATCCCACGGTGGCGGCCCTGATTTTAAGTCTGGAGTCCGTGGTGGCGGCGGTGGCGGCGTGGATCGCGTACAAGGCGGGAATGCTGGGCACAGACCAGAGTATGACGACCAGGCAGATTGGGGGCTGCGTCATTGTCTTTGCCGCTGTCATTTTGGCGCAGCTTCCCCCGGAATGGTTTTCCCTTCGGCGAAAGGAATAGCGCTCCCCCGGCTGCTGTCGACGGATGGGGATGCATATTTGATGAAAAAATGCGGACACTATCCTAAAGGAGCCGCCTCGCGGCGGCGCGGATTGACAGCAGGGAGGATAAGTGGGATGGAATATTTGAACGCATTTTGGGTGGGAGGTCTGATCTGCCTCCTGGTGCAGATTCTGATGGAGAAGACGAAAATGATGCCGGGCAGAATTATGGTGCTTTTGGTGGTCTCGGGGGCCGTGATCAGCGCTCTCGGATGGTATGAGCCCTTTCAGGAGTTTGCCGGGGCCGGGGCCAGCGTCCCCTTACTCGGCTTTGGCAACGTGCTGATGAAGGGAGTCAGGGAAGCCGTGGACGAGCAGGGATTTCTGGGGCTGTTTATGGGCGGCTTCAAGGCCGGGGCGGTGGGCTGCTCGGCGGCGCTGATCTTTGGCTATCTGGCCAGTCTGATCTTCAAGCCCAAGATGAAAAAGTAAAATAGCAATTTACAGGGCCTCGAAGGACACGCCCTTCTCCGCCAGGAAGCGGGAGATATGTCTGTCCCAGATAACGTCCGGCTCCTTGGTGGGAACAAAGGAGGCGTAGGAGATACCGGTGGTGAGGCAGGCTTTGGTCCCGTCGTATTTGACGGTGAGGACCAGGGCTTTTATCAGGGAAGCGTCTGTCTGGCAGTTCTCCCCCATAAGCAGGGGGGCTGTCAGCTCCGGCTTCAGGTGCAGCACAAACTTAAAGGCCAGAGGCGTGTTTTTTCCCTTGATCAGATGAAAGCAAAGGCTCTTGATCTCGCTCCAGGGCTTCAGATCATAGGGAAGACAGTCCTTTTCCCGCTCCTCGGGAGGGTAGAATTCTTTGTTGATATGTCCGTCCACCGTGTAGGTGAGAGCCGTGCGTATGACGGCCTCCTCCAAGAGGAAAATGTCAAAGGCGTCTCCCGCCAGAAGCTGATTCATCAGGGGTTTCAGAGAGGTAATTGTAACGGTTGTCATGGCATTCCTCATATCTTTCTAATTTTTCAGGTATCTTTCATCTTTTATCATATCACGGAAAAGCATTGTTTTACAAGAATATTCATTTTTTGCTTTACGAGCGTCCTCTCTTATGCTATCATAAGTAGTAATAAAAACTACATGAAAAGGTTGTTTAGAACGGAGAAAGTGACATGAGCTATAAGATCGTAGTGGACAGTTGTTGTGAATTGCCTGAGCATTTGAAGAAGGACAGCCGGATTGAAGCGGTCCCCCTGGGTTTGGAGGTGGGGGATTATCGGATAATGGACGATGAAAATTTTGATCAGGCGGAATTTTTGAGGAAGGTGGCGGAGTGTCCGAAATGCCCCAAGTCCTCCTGTCCGTCCCCCGAGCGGTTCATGGAGGCTTATCATGTTGAGGCGGAGCACATTTATGCGGTGACGCTGTCCTCTCACTTAAGCGGCAGCTATAACAGCGCCATGTTGGGCAGGAAGCTCTATCTGGAGAAGTATGGGGAGAAGCAGATTCATGTGGTGGATTCGGAATCCGCCTGCGGGGGGGAGACCCAGATTCTGTTGAAGCTCATGGAGCTGGAGGAGCAGGGGCTTGCCTTTGAGGAGATCGTGAGACAGATAGAGAGCTTCAGAAGCAGTATTCACACCTATTTCGTGCTGGACAATCTGGAGACCCTTCGGAAGAACGGAAGGCTGTCCGGAGTGAAGGCCCTGGTGGCCACCACTCTGAACATCAAGCCCGTCATGGCCGGGGATAAGGGAAATATCGTTCAGAGGGGCCAGGGTATCGGAATCAAGAAGGCATTGGCCAAGATGGCGGATATGGCGGTGTCCAAGGCAGACCCCCAGGGCAGACAGACTCTGATCATCTCCCACTGCAATGCCCCAAAGAGGGCGGAGCAGGTGAGAGAGATGATTCTGGCCCGGGCCAGGTTCCAAAAGGTGTATATCACGGACACCACGGGAATCGGCAGTATGTATGCCAACGACGGAGGCGTGGTGGTGACCCTATGACCTGGGGCAAAGGTAAGGGAAACGGGGCATTCAGCCCTGGCCGAACCGCACATAGAGCCACAAGAGAAGAGCGGTTTCCAGGATAAAGATGCAGGGGAAACCCAGCCGGAAGTACCAGTGCCTGGTCTTGTGGCGGAAGTACCGCATTCCCAGATAGCAGCCCAGGCTGCCTCCCAGCCAGGCCGTCAAAAAAAGAGAGCGCTCCGAGATGCGCCAGGCACCTCGGACTGCTCTTTTTTTATCGATTCCCATGACCGCGAAACCCACTGCGTTGATCAGCAGAAGATATATTCCCAAAAGCGTCTGTATGATCATGGTCGTGGCCCCTTTACTGCAGCTTCATGGGGTCGATGCCCTGCTCCTGCTGCTTCATGGCCCGGACCTTGCTGGAGAGACCGAACAGATTGATGAAGCCCTCCGCGTCGTGATGGTCGTACAGATCGCCGGTGGTGAAGGAGGCAATCTTCTCATTGTAGAGAGAGTAAGGGGAGGTGGTGCCCGCCTTGATGATGTTGCCCTTGTAGAGCTTAAATCTCACCTCGCCGGTGACATACTCCTGAGTCTTCTCTATGAAAGCCTGTTCTGCCTCTCTCAGGGGAGTGAACCATTTTCCCTCGTACACCAGGCTGGCAAAGCGGCCGCCCATCTCGGTCTTGAGGGCGTAGGTATCGCGGTCCAAAATCAGCTCCTCAAGCTGCTGGTGCGCCTCCATCAGGATGGTGCCTCCGGGGGTCTCATATACGCCGCGGGATTTCATGCCTACCACGCGGTTCTCCACAATGTCCACGATACCGATGCCGTGCTTGCCGCCCAGCTCGTTCAATTTCCGGATGATGTCGGACACCTTCATTTTCTCGCCGTTTAAGGAGACGGGGACGCCCTTTTCAAAGGTCATGGTCACATACTCGCCCTCGTCGGGAGCTTTTTCGGGGGTGACGCCCAGCACCAAAAGATGCTCAAAGTTAGGCTCGTTTGCGGGATCCTCCAGCTCCAGTCCCTCGTGGCTGATATGCCAGATATTGCGGTCCCGGCTGTAGGAGGAGTCGGCGGAGAAAGGCAGATGAATGCCGTGGGCCTGACAGTAGGCGATCTCCGATTCGCGGGAATCCATGTTCCATTTTTCGTTTCTCCAGGCCGCGATGATCTTAAGATCGGGGGCCAGGGCCTTGATGCCCAGCTCGAAGCGGATCTGGTCGTTGCCTTTGCCCGTTGCGCCGTGGCAGATGGCGGAGGCACCCTCCTTGCGGGCGATTTCCACCAGCTTCTTGGCGATCAGCGGCCTTGCCATGGAGGTGCCCAGGAGATATTTGTTCTCATAGACGGAATGTGCCTGTACGCAGGGCACGATATATTTGTCGCAGAATTCGTCCACCACATTCTCAATGTAGAGCTTGGATGCGCCGCAGGATTTTGCCCGTTCCTCCAGGCCGTCCAGCTCCTCATCCTGTCCGCAGTCCACGCAGACACAGATAACCTCATAGTCGAAGTTCTCCTTCAACCAGGGAATGATGGCGGTGGTGTCCAGTCCGCCCGAGTAAGCCAAAATTACTTTTTCTTTCATAGGTTAAAGCCTCCCTGACTTATGTATTTTAGTAGATTTGTGTTGAATCTGAAAATTACTATACAACATTCTCCCGGGAAAAGCAAGGGCCGGGGAGGCTGCTTAAGGTCTGTTTCAAACATTTCCTCTCTGTCTCTGCCGTCACTTGGAACAAAACCCTGCCATCCTTTCCAGACTGTGGTAAAATATGATAACAGACATAAAGTGGGAACGACAGAAACAGCGGAGGAGCAATTCATGGAAATCAGGAAAACAGATGAAAAAAACGCGGAAAAAATTCTGAAATGGGACCGGCATATCACCAAAGAGGAGCTGACAAACCTGATCGGACTGGGAAGGGTGTATGTGCTGGAGACGGAAAATCAATTTGCCGGCTGGCTTCGGTACAATCTCTTCTGGGACAATACGCCCTTTATGAATATGCTGTACATTCTGGAGGAATTCCGGGGCAGGGGGTTTGCAGCGGCCCTGGCAGAATTCTGGGAGGGAGAGATGAGGACGCGGGGATATTCCGTGGTGATGACCTCCACCGTCTCCCGAGAATACGCCCAGCATTTCTATCACAGGCTGGGATACAGGACGGTGGGAGGCTTTCTGCCCCACGGGGAATTCTATGAGGTGATTCTGGAGAAGGTCTTGTAGAAAGCTTTTTGGTGTGTCGGCACACTAGTCCGGCCCCTTCTGCGGACTCGGGTAATGTGGGGCATAAGCCGGTCCGATTTCCGGCAGAGAATTTTGCGCTCCTGTTCTTCGGATATCATGGAGAGTAGAAACTGCCGCAGGGAGCCTGAAAAAGGCGCCTGCGGCAGTTTGAGGCAATGTGATTCAATAGTAGGACACCTTGGTGTTTTCTGTCATCCATTTACACAGCCCGGGCATTCCGGCGCGCATGGCGACGATCAGAACAAAAATCAGAAGAAAACCTATGATGAAATCCCTTATGTTCTTCTTTGCCTGCTCCAGTTCCTCGGCACTCTCAGCCTTCGCAAAGCGGACACCCAGGAAAATGCACTGTATGGCGCCCAGAGAACTCACAATGAGTAACAGGGTGCCGGTGTAACCGTTCACCAGATTCAGAATGGGAAGAATCAGATTGTAAAAAGCGTTGGACTCATTGGTCATAAGTATTCCCCCTCAGGCCTAGGCGGGACTGTTCATCCACGCCTGCATCGCGGGCAAGCCCAGCTTCAGGGCCAGCATCAGAACGAAAATCAGCACAAAACCGATAATTGCATTTTTGAGAGCTCCCTTTGCTTTCTCCCTGTCCTGAGGCTCCTCCGCCTTGGCCAGCTTGATGCCTAAGAAGATGCAGTAGATGGCGCCCACGGCTCCCACCAGCATGAGAATAGGGTTGATGGCCATATTGAGCAGCCTGACGATGGGGCTTACCATCTGCTCAAAGGGATTGGTTGCTAATAATACATACATGATAGATTCTCCTTTCGTTTAGAGATGGGTTAAAAGCTACCCTCATTGTATAGTTGGGAGAATGCCAATTCAATGTTCAAATTTGATTCAAAACCGTTAATTTTGCATGGAAAGCAAAATTAACGGTTTTACTGCAAATACGGCACTAGGGACTTGGATTTCTTTTTGTTACAATAAAAAACAGAAGAAGGAGGAGTGAAGGATGACGGTAAAGCTGATGAAACAGGAGGACCATGCGACGTTATTTCTGGAGGGGAGGATCGATTCCATGTCCGCTCCGGAGGTTCAGGAGGCGCTGCTGCCTATGGTGGATGAGTTTGGGGATATCACCCTTGATTTTAACAAGGTGGCCTTCGTGAGTTCCGCCGGGCTGCGCGTGCTTCTGGCGCTGCAGAAAAAATGCATTGCCCAGAGCAAGGAGATGCGGCTGACCGGGGTCAAGCCCGCCATCATGGAGGTGTTTGACATGACGGGATTTTCGGGAATGCTGTGCATTGAATGACATCTGCGCTGCGGAGGTGAGGGATGACATGACAAAGTGTAAGTTAAATCAGGCGCAGTGGGGAATTTGGCAGAATGAGCGCGTCTATGGAGAAAAAAAACTGTCCGTGATATCCGTGAAGCTGAAGCTGGCGGGATATACGGCAGAGCAGGTCCGGGACGCTGCGGACAGGGTTATGGAGCGCGCGGATATTTTCTCCGCGGCTCTTTGCCAGGAGGATGAGATCTGTTTTATTCCCGGAGGCCGGGCCGTGGAGGGCTGCGTTTTGCTGGCAGAGGCGGCATATGAGGACGCTCTCAAATATATGGAGGAGAAGGACCGCTGTCCTTTGGACTCCCCTCGGGAGCTGTACCGGGCGGAGACGATTCCTCTGCGGGAGGGCGGGGCGCTTCTCTATGTGCGCTTTCACCACATTCTCATCGACGGGTACGGGATGAGCCTTTTTGCCCGCCGGGTGGCGGATGCGCTTGAGGGAAAGGAGCCGCCCTTGTCCGTCTTCTTTTCGGAGGACGGTTTCCCGGGGGAGGAGGCTGCCTTTTCGGAGGACGGCTCGGAGGAGCTGTTCTGGAGGGAGTATTTCCGGGAGCCGGAGTTTGAGGCGGCAATTTTCCCGGAAGTTTCCAAGGGACTGGAAAAGACCAGTGTCCGCCGAAAACCGGAGAAGGGGCTGGGAGAAGAAATCCTTTCTTTCGCCGAGAGAAATCAGGTCACCCCGGCCTATGTCCTGGGGGCGGCCTACGCCCTTTACCTGGCCGAAGCTTCGGGCAAGGGGGAAGCGGTGTTTCTCATGGCCAGGCAAAACCGCAGAGAGGAGGAGCGGGAGACATTGGGCTGCTACACCCTCCCTGTGCCCGTGCGGGTGCAGGTGGAGCGGGAGGATACCTTCGGCCAGCTTTGCCAAAGGGTTCAAAACGCCGCCAGACTGGCCTCGGCAAAAAAGGGCTTCGGCCTTGAGCGGATACAGAAGCTTTTGAGGGAGGAAGGACTGTCTTTCGGAAACGTCTCGGAATATTCGTTCAATTTCTATCCCCGGGGACTTTCGGGGAAAGCGGGGCATTCCCTGGATTTCAGCGTGTCGGGTGGGATCACGGGACATTTCAGATGGAATGTGTTTCAGGGAGAGGACGGTCCCTTCTTTGTGTTCGATCTGCGGGACGGGATTTACGACAGGGAGAGGGCGGAGTATTTTGCCAATTCCGTGGAGGAGATCCTGAGGCAGGGATTCGGGGGGAAACGGGCCGGAGAGATAGAAATCATCGGCGAGGCGGAAAAAAGGAGTCTTCTCGCCGTCCGCGGGAAGGAGATACCCATCGACGGGGAGGCCACCATACCGTCCCTGTTTCGGGAGGCCGCGGCCCGATACGGTCACAGGCCGGCCCTCTACGCGGGTGAGGCCGCGTTAAGCTTTCAAGAGCTGGATGTGCTGTCTGACAAAATTGCCGCGGGACTTAGGGCCAGGGGCGTGGAAAGCGGGGACAGGGCCGCCTTTATGCTGAAGCGGGACATCCGCCTGATCCCGGTGATTCTGGGAATCGCCAAGGCGGGGGCGGCTTTCATCCCCATAGACCCCATGTACCCCGGGGACAGGATTCGCTATATTGTGACGGACAGCCGGGCCAAGGTACTGATTTCCTCAAGGGAGGTGGAACAGGCGGCGGAATACGGGTATCTGGATGTGGAGGAGCTGATTTGCGGCGGGGAGGAGAGATTTGACCTTCCCCCGATAAGGCAGGAGCAGACCGCATATCTCATCTACACTTCCGGCACCACGGGACGGCCCAAGGGAGTCATGCTTTCCCACAGGGGAATCGTCAATATCGTACACCCGGACAACAATCCCTTCAACCGGGATATCGTGGAGCATGCAAGAGGCATCACGGCAATCGGCTCCATCTGTTTTGACATTTCTCTCTTTGAGATCTTTGTGCCGTTGTTTAACGGACTGTTCGTGGAGCTGGGGAACGAAAAGTCCATGCTGGACGCGGGGGAGCTGGCGGAGCACATTCTGCGCCACAGGGCGGATATTTTACACTGCACGCCCTCCAGGGTGGCCTCCTACCTGGGCAGCCCCCGCTTCAGGGAGGCGCTGGGGCAGGTGAAAGCCATGCTGATGGCGGGGGAGGTTCTGCCGGAGAGTCTGGTCAACGAGCTGAAGGAGCGCTACGGCATACGGGTCTACAACGGCTACGGCCCCACGGAGACCACCATAGGAGCCACCATCACCGAGGCCGGGGACAATCAAACCATAGGCGCGCCCATCGCCAACACCGGCGTTGTGCTTCTAAATAAAAACGGGAAGGCCGTGCCCTGGGGAGCGGCGGGGGAAATCTGCGTTTACGGGGACGGGCTGGGGACCGGGTATTGGAACAGGCCCCGGGAGACGGAGGAGAAATTTATTCTGTGGCAGGGTATGAGGCTGTACCGGACAGGGGACCTGGGCCGCCTGGACCCGAGGGGGAGGCTTTTGTACCACGGTAGAAACGACAGGCAGGTGAAGCTCAGGGGGCTGCGGATAGAGCTGTCCGAAATCGAGAGGGTTATGGGCGCGCATCCCGACGTGGCTCAGGCCTGCTGTATTCTGCGGAAAATTGAGAGGACAAAGCGCCTGGTGGGATTTTATGCGGCCGGCCCCGGCGGCAGCGTGTCGGAGGAGAACCTGAGGGCGTTTATGAAGGAGCGCCTGGCGCCCTATATGGTGCCGGACATCCTGACGGCCCTGGACAAAATGCCTCAGACACCGGGAGGAAAGACGGACTATAGAGCCCTGGAGGAGCTTCCGGTGGCTTTCCGGCAGACCTACCGCGCCCCAAAAGGGGATAAGGAACAGGCGGTCTGCCATGCCTTTGCAAGGGTACTGGAGCTTGCGCAGGTGGGAATGGACGACAATTTCTTCGAGCTGGGAGGAGACTCCTTGAGCGCCGTGGAGCTGATTGTGGAATTGGAGAAAGCCCTGGGCGGGGAGGCGGAAGGGATTAATTATGAGAGTCTGTTTCAGCATCCCACCCCCGGCCTGCTCCTCTCGCAGCTTGGCAGCCCGGGGGAGGGGAGGAAATCATACCCCATAGACGGTCTGGATTACACGGGGATAGACGCATACCTTTCCTGCCGGACAGACAGGTCCCGGGGGGAAAGGAAAGGTCTGGGGAATGTGCTGATCACAGGGGCCACCGGGTATCTGGGCATCCATATCCTGATCGAGCTTTTGCAGAATCCGGACATCTGCCAAAAGGTGTACTGCCTGACCCGGTCCAAGGGGAAGGTCTCCGCCGAGAAGCGAATGAAGAATTCTCTCTTTTATTATGCCGAGGCAGACTTTGAGGAAAGTTACGGCCCAAAATGGGAGGTGGCGGAGGGGGATATCACCCGGGACGAGATTTTCATCAAGCCCTTTGCCGGGAGAATCGACACGGTCATCAACGCCGCGGCAAATGTGGCCCATTTCGCCTACGGGGATGCGCTGGATCAGGTGAACCGTGCGGGGGTGAGGAATCTGGCGGAGTTTGCCCTTTCCCGGAAAGCTCTGTTCTGCCAGATTTCCACGGTCAGCGTGGGCGGTATGTGCCGGGATCTGGCCGACGGCAGAGTGTTTTCCGAGGAGAATCTCTACATCGGACAGGGGATTTATAATCAGTACATCTATTCCAAATTTATGGCCGAATATGAGCTGCTTCGGTCCGCCGTGGACAGGGGGCTGTCCGTGAAGATCATGCGGGTGGGAAACCTCCAGGGACGCAGCAGGGACGGAGAATTTCAGATGAACCTAAAATCCAACGGTTTTACGAGGCGTCTGTCCTCCTATATCCGCATGGGGGCGGTTCCCCGGTCGGTGTACCGGGGCAGCGTCAATTTCTCCCCGGTGGACGAGACGGCCCATATGATTATCGCGCTGGCGGGGATGGACTGCGCCTGCCCGGTGTTTCATGTGTATCCCCCCCGGGAGGTGGAGTTTTCCAGACTGTTTGACGCTCTTGCAAGGCAGGGACATGAGGTGAAAGTGTTGGAGGACGAAGGGTTTGAGGAGCTGCTTCAGTCCTTAAAGCGCACCGACGAGGGGCGGCAGGCAGCGGAGGGGCTGCTCACGGAACGGCCCGACGGAATCAACAGAGATATCCCGGTCATCCAGAATCGGACCCAAGAGCTGTTGGAGGCCGCCGGGGAGAGGTGGCTCACCGTCACGGACGAATATCTGAATCAATATCTGTCCGCGCTGGAGGGTATGAATATGTATTAACGCCCTGCCGGAAACCGTGACATTTCTCTTCCCGGGTTTTTATCGGCGAAGGGTTTGTCTGCCCGGAGGAGGAGAGGGAATATAATGAAAGGAATAAGGAATCCAATATGTTCACGATAGCCTTGTGGAGCTTTGCGGTTTTTCTGGCGTCGGTATTCGCCGCGGTGCTGGCGGGAATCACGCTGGCGCCGAAATACGGGGGTGCGGTCAGGGCGCTTGTCTGGTCCGGGGCTGCAGTCTTGGGGTACGGAATGACCATAGGGAGCTATTCTGTCAATCTGTACAATGATACGGTGGGCATTTTGGGGCTTTCCGCCATGGTCTGCCTGGTGTGCCAGATTCTGTACAAGGGTGCCTGGTCGGAGAAGCTGGCGGTGGCTCTGATGGGATGTCTGATCGGAAACGTGTCCACCTTTATGCTCTGCGGCACCACGGACACTCTGTTGGCACCCCGGCTGGGGCTGATCAGGGAGGGGCCCTATGACACGCCGAATCTGTTGTTTTTTATCGGGCTGAAGGTTGTGGTCTATGTGCTCATTGCTTTGGTTTACGGGCGGTTTTTGAGAAAGTATGTGCATCATACCATCGAGTCCGTGGAGGGGAATATGACGCTCTTTCTTCCGGCCCTTGGGGTGTCGGTGGCAGGCTTTTATGTGATCAACCTGTTCTCCAACAGCAATGGGATTTACCCCGATCATCCCTGGTTTTTCCCGCTGTATCTCACGGTGTGCGTGATTTTCGTGGTGGAATTTTGGATGATTTTCTATTCCATTGACCGCAGCGCGGCTGCCGCCAGGAACGCGGCGGAGCTGAATGTGGCCACCAATATTCAGCAGTCCATGCTGCCCTGTATCTTTCCGGCGTTTCCGGAGCGGGAGGAATTTGACATTTTTGCGGACATGAATCCCGCCAGGGAGGTGGGCGGTGATTTCTACGATTTCTTTATGGTGGATGAGGGGCATTTGGCCATGGTGGTGGCGGATGTGTCCGGCAAGGGGGTTCCCGCCGCTCTGTTCATGGTGATCGGCAAGACGCTGATAAAGGATCACACCCAGCCGGGGCGGGATCTGGGAACCGTGTTTTCTGAGGTAAACAATCTTTTGTGCGAAGCCAACAGCGAGGGAATGTTCATCACTGCCTTTGAGGGCGTGCTGGATCTGGCCTCGGGGGAACTGAATTTTGTAAATGCGGGACATGAGCTGCCGTTTATCTGCAGAAATAAGGGCAGCTTTGAGCCCTATAAAATCCGTCCCGGGTTCGTTTTGGCCGGGATGGAGGATATGCGCTTTCAGGCGGGAAGTCTGGTGCTGGAGCCGGGGGATAAGCTTTTCCAGTATACGGACGGGGTCACCGAGGCCACTAACGCAAAGAGCGAGCTGTACGGCATGGATCGGCTTAAGGCGGTTCTGGACAGGAACCGGACTAAGACGCCGGCCTGCATTCTGCCCGAGGTTAAGCGGGACATAGATATGTTTGTGGGAAGCGCGCCTCAGTTTGACGATATTACCATGATATGTCTGGAGTACAGGGGAAGAAAGGGATCCGAGGTTTGATGCGTCCGCGAAGCGGGCAGATGGGAGAGGCTATGAAAGAAATGACGATCAATGCCACCGTGGAAAATATCCAGGTGGTCACAAATTTTGTGGACGAGCAGCTTGAGCTGCTGGGCTGTCCCATGAAGGCGCAGATGCAGATTGACATTGCCATCGACGAGCTGTTCGGCAATATTGCCCACTACGCCTACAATCCGGAGGTGGGTTCCGCCACCGTTCGGGTGGAGGTGACGGAAAAACCCATGGCCGTCATTATTACCTTTATCGACAACGGAGTGCCCTATGATCCGCTGGAGAGCGCCGATCCCGACATTTCGCTCTCCGCTGCGGAACGGCAGATCGGAGGGCTGGGGATATACATGGTCAAGCAGAGCATGGACGAGATCTCCTATGAATATAAGAAGGGACAGAATATCTTAAAGATCAAGAAGCATCTATAGGATTCCCTTTAAGTTGAGCGGGCCGCTTGGGCGGCGGAAGGAGAGGATCGAATTGAAGATTACAAGAACGGAAAACGGAAGCAGCCTCTGCCTGGCGCTGGAGGGGCGGTTGGACACAAACACGGCGCCGGAGCTGGAGAGCGAGCTTAAGGGACGGCTTGACTCTGTCAAGGAGCTGACCATCGATATGGCGGAGCTTTCCTATCTGTCCTCCGCGGGCCTGAGGGTTCTTCTGGGGGCGCAGAAGACCATGAACCGACAGGGCGGCATGAGGGTGACGAATGTGAACGAGACCGTCATGGAGATCTTTGAAATTACAGGGTTTTTGAATATACTGACGGTGGAGTGAGGGCGCTGCGCACAAATTGAATAGGGCAAAACCGGGTATGACGGGTAAGACAGACGAAAATGGTTTCATTTTCGTCTGTTTTGTGGTACAATTTTTTTGTCGGTCTGGCCTTATCATTTAGGTATTGAGATCACCGGGAGGGATCTGTCAGGGGATTTATGAGGAAACGGTTGAGACACCGAGGCTGAGGAATGGCATTAGGGGACGGTAATCCTAAACTTTAAGGATTAGCAAATAAGAAATTGAGATTCAGGAGGGAGCATTACAATGAAAAAACTGGTGGAGATTTTGATTACGCTTTGTACGCTGGCTGCGGGGATATACTTTCTGGTCAACGCAGGCCCTCCGTTTCTAAAAATTCTGGGCGGGGCAAGACCCCTGGGTCCCGGGGAGGATTTTTCCCAGGCGGAAGGGGAGTACATAAGCTATGAGGTGGCCTATCCTGTGGCTTCCCGGGTGGCGGAGGTCTATTCGGGGGATCAGGACCGGGCCAGGACCCTGGGATTCGTGGTATATGACGAGGAGAGGCAGGCGTTTATTTATGTCATTGTCTCGGAGCAGAACAAGGGCGGGTTTGAGAATCTCATGTGGAAGCTGCAACTGGCGGCGGAGATGAGGGAGAGCAGGGATATGATGCCCATTCCTGTGGCGGGCACTCTGGAGCCCATGGAGAAAACGTCGGTGGAGCAAATCTTTAAGGCCCTGGAGGACAGCAAGGTGATGGAGCTCTATTCCTCCTACGGCCAGGGTGTGAGCGGAGATATCTACTTTGGCGATGCCTACGGTCAGGTCATGGCGCAGATGGGCGAGGCCCTGGAGCAGGGGTGGAAGCAGACGGATTGGTACTATATCGAGGACGGCAGCGTGGAAGGCAGGGAGAACTACCATATATGGACCGCTGTTTTTGCCGGAGTGTTCAGCCTTTTCCTCTTTCTCTGCCGCGTGTTCAATATGTTTGCCGGGGGTAAAAGCCCTGCAGGGGAGAAAGACTTCGGCTCCGGCAGCAGAATGGGGCAGCTTTTGAACGCCCAGAGGGGCTGGGTGGAGGAATGGTGCTCTTACGGCTGGGGTAGAAGCCGCCGCCTGGCCTATTTGTTTGGGGTGGGCTGTGTGGCGGCGCTGACGGCGGTGGGCCTGTTAGCCGGAGGAACCCTCCCGGATGTGCTGTCATTCCATGTGCCTTTGGGAGTGCTCATGGGCGAACTGGGCGGGATATTTTTCTGGAGTACCCAGAAGGTAAAGTTTAAGCCGGATTTGATTTTGGTAAATCTGGAGAAGCACATGAAAAAGGAGCTTCCATCTTCCGCAGATCAGGAGGCGCTGGCCGAGGATATTTTCGGTGCGGGCAGAGAATGGGTGTTTCAGGACCGGGGAAAGGACGATATGTACTATGGCGTCGTGGGGAGCCGTTATTGGGTGGTGTTCTCCGGAAACGGCACGGTGTGCGTTATAGATTCCCCGCGTCTTAGAAGGATAGAGACGGAAAAGAGATCCGGTCAGATGCGGAGCGGGAATGTGAAGGTGAGATATGAATTCTACCTGGCTCAGTTTTATTACGAGAATGCTGTCCCGAAGAAAAGAAGCGACAAATCCCTGTCCTTTCCCACGGCCAACGGCTTGGGCCAGTTTATGACGCTGGCGAGAAAGAGGGTGGGCGACGGAGTAGAGATCGTGTCAAAGTGAGATGCGGAACTAAACTGACAGCATCTGCCCGGACAGTGCCCAGAACACTGTCCGGCAAAGCCATACAGCCCGGACATTGATCTGCCAGAGACGGTGCTGGGAGGGCAGATGCGGAACTAAACTGACAGCATCTGCCCGGACAGTGCCCAGAACACTGTCCGGCAAAGCCATACAGCCGGACATTGATCTGCCAGAGACGGTGCTGGGAGGGCAGATGCGGAACTAAAAAAGGAGAGAAAAAAATGGTAAAAAAACTGACTTTTAAATCGTGGTTGAACTCGGGGCTTCTCATTCTTTTTTGTCTGATTCCCGGTACATGGGCTCTTTTGCGGTACGGCCCTCATGCCCTGGTGGCGCTTTCCGGAGGCGTGCCCTGGCTGAACGAGTCTATGGGCAATATCTATGGAATGTCGGCGTTTGGCCTCCTTATGGTGATCATCGGCCTGTTTATTTTGGTAAAGCAGTTCACTTCCTCGGTGAGCAGGCTGGTGAAGCGCTATCTGACGGAGCACCCGGAGGTTACCATGGAACAGCTCGACAGTGAGTTTGCCGCTGCCCGGAAAATCGAAAATGTGTGGGTCGGCAGGAGGTGGACCTTCAGCCACCATCTGCGCTTTATTGTGGTGGATAATGAGAATATCGCCTGGGTCCACAGCAGAAGGGAGCGCAACAAAAACGGCACCAGCTATTATCTCTGTCTGGGAATGGCCGACGGAAAGACGGATGAGGTGAAGATGAGCCACGGAAGTCTCTCGGAGATCATGGAGCTCTATGAGAAGTATCCTCATATTGTGGTGGGGAATAACCCGGAATACGAATATCAGTTCAAGCACGACAGGGAAGCTTTTCTGAATATGAAATACCGACAGGGAAAGGACTGAATCTCAGCGTAAGCCCTTCCCCTGGGGGGGTGAAAGAGCAAACGGCATTAAAAGATCTCCCCTGCCATAGAGAAGGGGAGCGGTTGACCCGGAGGCGGATCCCGGAGGATTCGCATTTCGGGTTTCTTTCGTGTCCCTGTCCCCGATACGGCGCTCCAGGCTCACCGGCTGCGGCGCTTTCATAAGGACTGTGGCGGACAGGAAATTCAACGGAGTTTTTCCGAAAACGGGTTTACAGGTTTTTACCTAAGATGTATAATACTCTTGTTTTTGTACACTTTGTGAAGTATAATTCTTTCATATGGTTGTTGACGTACACGGCAGACAGCATTTCATTCATTGCAAGGATAAGGAGGATTCGGTATGTACCATTGCCATATGCAATTCTATTTGCTGGGTTCGCAATGCGAAGTTTTTGATATTGTTAAGGAGATGGCGCCTCTTGCGCATTTCACGCATGAATTCTTGGAAAGTGACAGGTTGGAGGAAGCATTGGCCGCCAAGGCGGACGTGATTTTGGCCAATCTGCAGGATGTGGATGCGGGGGCCGCGGTGCAGGCCCTGGTGTCAGCCAAGGACAGAGAGACGGAGCTGATACTTTTGTCGGACAAAAGCCAGGTCAGCCTTCTGGCCGACAGTCTGGCGGAGGTTAAGGATATATGGATCTGTCCCATGTCGGAGGAGGAAGCGCGCTTCCGCTTTCTGAGATGGCAGGAGAGCTGCAGACAGAGTAAGGATTTCTGGGAGACCAGCCATTTTTTTGAAGCCACCATCAACAATGTCCCCAACCTGATATGGTACAAGGACAAAAACGGAATCCATGAGAAGGTCAACGACAGCTTCTGCAGGACGGTGAATAAGACTAAGGACCAGGTACAGGGCCGGGGGCATGCTTACATATGGGATGTGGAGCAGGATGACCCTGCCTGCATCGAGTCGGAGCGGGAGGTCATGAGCACGGAAAAGACCTGCGTGTCGGAGGAGATCATCCAGACCGGAGCGGGGACCAGGACCCTTACCACCTACAAGTCTCCCCTGTATGACCTGGACGGCAGCGTGATGGGAACGGTAGGCGTGGCCATTGACGTGACCCAGGAGCGGGCTTACGAGCAGGAGATCATACAGAAGAACCGGACCCTGGAGACGATTTTTACCACCATAGACTGCGGCGTTATTTGCCATACGGTGGACGGCTCAAGACTTTTAAGCATTAACAGGGCAGGGCTCAAGATTCTGGGCTATAACACCAGGGAGGAGCTGGAGAGGGAAGGCTTTGACATGGTGGCTCAGTCCATCGTGGAGGAAGATCGAGGAAGAATCAGAGAGGCCATCAAGAGACTGGAGAAGGAGGGGGACAGCGTCAGCCTGGAGTACCGCGTGCGTCACAGGGACGGAGAACTTCTGCACATTATGGGCAATGTAAAACTTCTGCAGGAGAATGGCCAGATGTTCTATCAGAGGTTTCTTCTCGACTGCACCGCTCAGAAGCTTCAGGAGAAGAAGAATGAGAGGCGCCAGATGGAGCTGATTCAGGCGCTGAGCATTGATTACAATATTGTATGCTATTTTGATCTGGACACCGGTGTGGGCACGCCCCTGCGCAGCGAGGAGGGCGAGCATGTTTTCGCGTTGGCCTCCAACGGCGCCATTTTCTTCCAGGAGAGCATGGAGCGCTATATACAGGAGTTTGTATTTGAGGAGGACCGGGAGATGGTGCGCCAGTCCGCCTCCCTGGAGTGTCTGAAGCGGGAGCTGGAGGAGAACAGTCTTCACTATGTGAATTACCGCGTTTCCATGAACGGCGAGACGCTTTATTTCCAACTGAAAGCAGTCCGCACCGGAAATTGGGGACAGCATCACTATGCGGTTCTGGGTATCCGCAGCGTGGATGAGGAGACCCGCGCCGAGATGGAGAAGAAGAATCTGCTGGAGACCGCGCTGATGCAGGCGAATCAGGCGAACAAGGCAAAAAGCATCTTCCTGTCCAATATGTCCCATGATATCAGGACTCCCATGAACGCCATCGTGGGCTTTACCGCTCTTGCTATCACACATATTGACTATAAGGAGCAAGTGGAGGAATATCTGAAAAAGATTATGTCCTCCGGCAATCATCTGCTGAGTTTGATCAATGACGTTTTGGATATGAGCAGGATCGAGAGCGGCAAAATGCATCTGGACGAGAAGCCCTGCCGTCTGCCGGATATCCTGCACGGGCTGCGCAATATTCTGCAGGCGGACATCCACGCCAAGCGCATGGAGCTCTATATCGACGCCGTGGATGTTACGGATGAGGATATTTACTGCGACAAGCTGCGTTTGAACCAGGTTCTTCTTAATCTGCTGAGCAATGCGGTGAAATACACGGGCGCCGGCGGGATTATCAGTATGCGGATCATTGAAAAGCCGGGAGCGCCCAAGGGGTACGCGAATTACGAATTTAATATCAAGGACAACGGCATCGGCATGAGCGAGGAATTCGTGGCCCATATCTTTGAGCCCTTTGAGAGAGAGCAGACCAGCACTGCCAGCGGTATACAGGGAACCGGGCTGGGAATGGCAATCACCAAGAATATCGTGGATATGATGAACGGCACCATCTCTGTGAAAAGCGAGCAGGGGGCGGGCACGGATGTGTCAGTCTGCTTTACCTTCCGTCTGCACTCCGATAAGAAGGAGGAGCAGGACATTCCGAAGCTGAAGAACTGCCGGGCTCTGGTGGTGGACGACGACTTTAATACCTGCGACAGCGTCAGCTATATGCTGGGACAGATCGGAATGCGGGCGGAATGGACATTGTCCGGAAAGGAAGCGCTTTTGCGCACCCGTCAGGCGGTCACCAGAGGCGATACCTACACCGTGTATGTAATCGACTGGATGCTGCCTGATATGAACGGCCTGGAGGTCACCCGCAGGATCCGCAAGGAGATGGGGGAGGATGTGCCCATTATTCTCCTGACGGCATACGACTGGATGGACATTGAGGAGGAGGCGAAGGAGGCCGGAGTCTCTGCCTTTTGCAGCAAGCCGATGTTCCTGTCGGAATTGAGAAGCTGTCTGAAAAACATTGTGGATGTGGAGGAGCGGGAGGAGACCCAGGGTGAGGGGGAGACGGTGAAGAGACGCACCGGGCGCATTCTGCTGGCTGAGGACAATGAGCTGAATCAGGAGATTGCCAGGGTGATCCTGGAGGATGCGGGATTCAGTGTGGAGATAGCCGGAAACGGTCAGATAGCGGTGGAGATGCTTAAGAATTCCGAGCCGGGGTATTATCAGCTTGTGTTGATGGATGTGCGTATGCCCATTATGAACGGCTATGAGGCCACCCAAACCATCCGTAAGCTGGAGGACTCCATGCTGGCCTCCATCCCCATACTGGCAATGACTGCCAATGCTTTCGAGGAGGATAAGCAGGAGGCCATGGAGTGCGGAATGAACGGTCATCTGGCGAAGCCCATCGATGTGGAGGCTTTGTTTGCCGCTCTGGACAGGATATTGAAGTGAGGGGAAGGCGCTCAGAGCGTCTTCCGGAAGGATAGGGCATAGTAAAGGATGCCTGCAGAGTCGGCCAATACCCAGCCGATGGGAATGGCCCACCAGATTCCGTCCACACCGACCCCGGAAAGCGGTGACAGGGTGTAGGCCAGGACTACCCGGGTGCCCAGGGAGATCACGGTCAGTACCACGGACATGGAGGGTTTTCCCAGGGCTCTGTAGAGCCCGTACAACAAAAACAAGCATCCGATGCCCCAGTAAAAGGGGCCCACTGTCCGAAGGTATTTGACGCCTTCCGCTACAATGTGGGCCTCTTCCTCGTCTATAAAAATGAGGGTAAGAGGTCTTGCCAGAAACCACAAAAGTGCGGAGGCAGCGGCGCAGTAGGAGAACACGGTCAGGACGGCGTAGCGGATGCCCCTTTTGATCCTGACAGTCTGTCCGGCTCCCATATTCTGGGCAATAAAGGTGGAAAAGGCATTGGCGTACTCCTGAGCGGGCATATAGATAAAGGCCTCGATCTTAACCGCCGCCGTGAAGGCGGCCATGACGGAGGTGCCGAAGCCGTTGATCAGTCCCTGTATCATCAGAATGCCCAGGTTCATCACGGACTGCTGCAGACAGGTCAGGACGGAGTAGCCTGCGATTTCCCGCAGACTGCTGCCGCGTAGTCTGAAGATGCGGAGGGCGTCCCGCAGAGCTCTGTTTTTGGCAAAAACATAGATTCCGATGCCTGCGCCGGACACATATTGAGCGATGACCGTGGCGACGGCGGCCCCGGAGGTTCCCATTCCCAGGTCGGCCACAAACCAGAGGTCCAGGGCGATATTCAGCACCGTGGAGAGCCCCAGAAACAAAAGGGGGACCACGGAATTTCCCAGGGCCTTCAGATAGGAGCCAAAGAAGTTGTACAGGGCCACGGCCGGGATGCCCCAAAAGATCAAGGTGAGATACTCTCCCATAATTTCCCGGATTTCGGGGGGAATATTCATCCAGGTCATGATCGGCCCTATGCCCGAGAGAGAGAGGACTGTGAGCAGAGCCGCCACGGCGGCTGTCAGGAGAAGGGAGGCGCACAGGCTGTCCTTTAAGCGGTCATGGTCCTCCTGTCCGAAGCAGAGGGAGAACACGGTGCCGCTGCCCATGCACAGCCCCAGGAGTATGGAGGTCAGAAAGGTCATAAGGGTGAAGGCGGAACCCACCGCCGCCAGAGCCCAGGGCCCCAGGAAATGTCCTACTACCCAGGTGTCCGCTATATTGTATCCCTGCTGCAGGATGTTGCCCAGGATCATAGGCAGGGCAAAATGGAATAAAGTTGAAAAAACAGAACCTTTGGTTAAATCTTTTTGATGCATGGCTTTTTCTCCGTAAGTAATTTGTAAAGTAAAACATATGTCCTATTATAGCACGGGCGCAGGCGCGAGAAAAGAGAGCGGACTAAAATATGGAAAGACGAGTAAAGGTATCCGAACAGAAGAAAACACTGGAGCTGTTTGAGAGGGAAACGGCCCGGTGGTTTGAGAAGGTGCTGGGAAGTCCCACCCCGGTGCAGGAAGCCGCCTGGCCGGCCATTGCTCAGGGAGGACATGTGCTGGTGTCCGCTCCCACCGGAACGGGGAAGACGTTGTCCGCCTTTCTGGTGTTTCTGGACCGCTTTAAAGAGCAGGCCCTGGCAGGGACGCTTCCGGGAAAGCTGCAGCTTATCTATGTGTCGCCCCTGAAATCTCTGGCCTCTGATATCCGTGAAAATCTAAAGAGACCCCTGGAGGGAATCGGCGGGGAGGAGCTTATCAGTGTGGCGGTCCGCACCGGGGACACGGATCAGCGGGAGAGGCAGCGTATGGTGAGAAAACCGCCCCATATCCTGATCACTACCCCGGAGTCTCTCTATCTGATGCTCACCGGGAAGGCGGGGCGCAATATGCTGTGCACGGCCCGGACCGTGATCGTGGACGAGCTTCACGCGCTGATCGACACCAAGCGTGGGGCTCATCTGATGCTGTCTCTGGCCCGGCTTGACATTCTCAGGGGGGAGCCGCTGCAGCGCATCGGACTTTCCGCCACCATCGCTCCCCTGGAGGAGGCCGCAAAATACCTGGCGCCGGAGCCTGTGAGGATTGTGGCTCCTCCCATGGAGAAAAAGGTGAGGCTTCAGGTGCTGGGTTCCTACGTGGAGTACGGAAAAAGGAGAAAGGATCCCGTCTGGCAGGAGCTCTCGGCGCTGGTTTATGAGCACTGCCAGGGGAAGCGCAGCGTCATCGCTTTTGTGGAGGGCAGGAGATATGCGGAGAAGCTGGCCTACTACGTGAATCTGCTGGGAGGGGAGGACTTCGCCCGGGTGCATCACGGGAGTCTGTCCCGGGAAAAGCGGCAGGAGACGGAAGAAGCGCTTAGGGAGGGGCGGCTTCGGCTGCTGTGCGCCACCTCCTCCATGGAGCTGGGAATCGACGTGGGGGAGATCGACCAGGTGCTGCAGGTGGGGTGCCCCAGAACCATATCCGGAACCATGCAGAGACTGGGGCGGGCGGGACATAACCCCTCCGGAGCCAGCGTAATGTATCTTTTTCCCAGGACGGCGGCGGAGAGCGTCCAGTGCGGCATGACCGCCCAGTTGGCAAGGGAGGGGATGGTGGAGCGCATGAATCCCCCGGTGGGATGTCTGGACGTGCTGGCCCAGCATTTGGTCTCCTTGGCTGCTTTCGGCTCTTATCGGGTGGAGGATGTGATGGAGATACTGCCCAGGGCCCTGCCCTTTGCCCGGCTCACAAGGGAGGATGTGGAATCGGTGCTTCGAATGCTTGCGGGGGACTATGAGCACGAGAGGGAGGTTCCTGCCCGTCCCCGGGTTCTGTATGACAGGATAAACGGGACTGTGGAGGGGGACGGCTACAGCAGGATGCTGGCGCTCTCCGGGGGAGGAACCATCCCCGACAAGGGACTGTATACCGTGCGGACGGAAGACGGGGTGAAGGTGGGGGAGGCGGATGAGGAGTTCGTCTATGAGACCCGGCTGGGCGACCGTTTTATCCTGGGTGCCTTTGCCTGGCGGGTGGTGCATATCGGCCGGGATTTTGTGACGGTGACCCAGGCTCCTGCGGAAGGGGCCAGGCTTCCCTTCTGGAAGGGGGAGATCAAGGGAAGGGACAAGGAGACGGGAACCGCCTTCGGACGGATCCTGCGCTCTCTCGGGGAGGCCTCGGGGGGAGGCAGACTGCAGGAGGCTCTGGAGGAGCTGGGGCTGAATCAGGCGGCGGCCGTTCCGGCCGCGGAATATCTGATGAGACAGATTGCGGTCACGGGAGGGCTGCCGGATGACAGGACGATTTTGGCGGAGCATTTCAGGGACCAGTCGGGAAAGTGCCAGCTCATGTTCCATTCGGTATACGGCGGCCGTATCAACGGCCCGCTGTCGCTCTTAGCCGCCTGGAAGGCCGGGGAGGAGCTGGGAGAACATGTGGGAAGCGTGGATGAGGAGGACGGATTCCTGCTCTATTCCTACGGGGAGGGTGAACTGCCCCAGGGCCTGCTGCACCGGATTGCCCCGGAGTCTGTGGAGGCTGTTTTGTCCGTTCTTCTCCCGGGGACGCCCCTTTTCAACATGGCCTTTCGATACAACTGCGGCAGAGCCCTTATGACGGGGGTGCGGGGAGGAAAGAGGCAGCCGCTGTGGATGCAGAGGCTGCGCAGCGCGGAAATGCTGGAGCAGGTCATGGGGAGGGCGGAGCATCCGCTGATCAGGGAGACTACCCGGGAATGCATGGAACAGCTCTGGGATGTGCAGGGACTTAAGGAGTTGCTTTTAGGGATCCGCCTGGGCCAAATCTCGGTGAGGGAGATATACACGGAGATTCCCTCCCCCATGTCCCTGCCGCTGCAATGGGCCCAGGAGGCGGGGGAGATGTACGATTACTGGCCCACCTTCCGGGGAATGCACGCCAAGGTGGAGGAGGCGCTGAAGGGGGAGAAAAATCAGATTACCCCGGGGGAGGCGGAGCTTGTGGAGGCACAGTCCAGGGAGAGGCTTCCGGAGGACGAAAGGCAGCTTCACTCCCTTCTCATGGCGGAGGGAGACCTGGCGGCGGGAGAGCTGGACATTCCTGTGGAATGGCTGGAGAATCTGGCGCAGGAGGGGAGGGCCGTCTATCTGGAGCAGGGACTGTGGATAGCGGCGGAGCAGGAGGAGGCCTACCGCGCGGCCTTTGGGGATCCTGGGGGCGGGGAGGCGCTGCGAATTCTGCGGCGTATGCTTCGCTTCCGGGGCGGCGCGGACGTCCGGCGGGCCGCTCTGCGGTACGGATGGACCCAGGAGGAAGCCCGCAGACTGTTGGAGAAGCTGTGCCGACAGAAAGAAGCGGCCGCCCATGGGGAGGGGGAGGAGACTGTCTATTACCATGGGAAGGTTTATGACAGGGCGAGGGCTAAGACCCTGCGAAGCCGCAGGGAGGAGATCTCCACCTGTCCCGCCTCCGCCTACGGGGCGCTGTTACTCTCCCGCATGGGAAGCTCGGCTCCTCCCCGGGAGCGTCTCAGGGAGGCCGTCCGGTCTTTGGAGGGGACGGCGTTTCCGGCGGCGCTGTGGGAGGAGGTGCTGCTGCCCGCCAGGGTGAGAAATTACAGGGAAGGGCTGCTGGATGAATTTCTGGCCGAGGGGGAATATTTCTGGCATATGGAGGCGGAGGGCAGACTTATGTTTGACAGGGTGGAGCGGACGGATTGGGATATTCCGCCCCGGGTGCCCTGGGAGGAGCTGTCTTGGCAGGAACGGATTCTGGCGGAGACCCTTTCCAGGCGGGGAGCCAGCTTTCTGCAGACCCTGGGAGGCGCTTTGGAGGGAGATTCTCCCTACGACGCCCTGTTTTCTCTGATGGAGAGGGGGATTGTGTGCGCCGACAGCTTTGCCCCGGTGCGGCATCTGCTGCACCGGAAAAGGACCGAACGGGCGGCGGCAAGACAGCGGGTGGGAGCCCGGGTGAAAGCTGTGAGCGGCGGACGCTTCGATCTGGTCAGGCCTCTTTTGCCACTCCCGGTGCAGGAGGCCGTGGACCGGTGCTTTGACCGGTATATCATTCTGTCCAGGGAAACGGCCGCCGCCTGCGGCCTGTCCTGGCAGGAGGCGCTGTCCCTTTTACGGATCCAAGAATACACCGGACAGGTGAGAAGAGGATATTTTGTGGAAGGGCTCTCGGGGGCACAGTTTCTCAGAAGCGGAGATTTTGAGTGGGTCATCGCCTGTCTGAGAAAACCCCAGAGTGAGACGGTCTGGCTGAATGCGGCGGACCCTATACAGCCCTGGGGGAAGCTTTTTCCCCACAGGGAGGGCAGGGGATTTGTCAATGTGCCGGGCACGGCGGCGGCGCTTCGGGACGGTCTGCCCGCGGCCGTCTTTGAGAGGCAGGGGAAGACCCTGCGGGTTTTTGAGCGGGAGGGGCTGGAGGAGGCTCTGGCTCTGTTTGCCCGGGAGTTCGCCGAGGGGAGGATTTTTACGAACAGAAAGCGAATCCTGGTGTCCGAATATCCCCCGGACGCGGCCCCGGCTTTGGCGGAAGCCGGTTTTCTAAAGGAGATGCAGGATTACGTGCTGTATAAATAGTCCCGTCCGTTGACGGTTACCGCAAAAGAAGATAAACTGTTTTCCGGGGACCGGTCAGGCACAGGGAACCATAACAATGACGGATAGGAGGTTTGAGCCAGAGAGCGAAAGGAGCTTTGGCGAAGCGGTATGAGGAAGATTCAGACCAAGATTATGCTGTTGGTGGCGTTGGTGGCGGTGGGCGTCACGTTGTTTAGTTGTTATCAGGGAGCCGTGATCACAAGGCAATCCACCACGGAAGCCATCGAGAAAAATGTGATGGAGACTGCCGAGCTGGCGGCGCTGGCGGCACAGAACATGATTGCCACCTACACTCTGACCATTGCGGAGATGGCTTCTAATCCGGTGCTCTCGGACAGAGACGCCACCGCAGAGGAGAAGCAGCTCTTTTTGCAGGGCAGGGCGGACGCTTATTATATGAGAGCCGGGGGAATGACGGATGGGAACGGGTTTGACGCCTATCATGAGGTGGATGTCTCCGGGGAGCCCTTCTTCCAGGCGGCCATACAGGGGGAGAATTATATGTCTGCGCCCTATATCGAGGGAGATGACATGTATCTGATGGTTTCGGCGCCGATCATGAAGGGCGATGAGATTTTGGGCATCGTGTACTTTCAGTGTGATACCTATATTCTGCGTTCCATTGTGGAGGGCATAAAGATCGGAGAGAAAGGGGATGCCTACATTCTGGATAAGGAGGGAAATACTATCGCCTACGAGGATGAACGGCTGGTGCTTAACCGGGAGAATGTCATAAGAGAGTCGGCGCAGAATCCAAAGGATCCGGATCTTGCGGTGTTGGCTGCTATCGAGAAGCGGATGGTGGCAGGGGAAAGCGGCGTTGAGAAATATACTTATGTCTCGGACCATACCAAGAATATCCAGGGCTATGCGCCCATCCAGGGAACGGACGGCTGGAGCATTGCGGTCACAATCAACGAGGACGAGTTTATGCGCTCTGCCTATGAGGGCAATATGATGCAGTTTCTGGTCTGTGCGGCGATGTGCGCGGCAGTGGTTTTGATTTCCTTCGGAGTCAGCCGCTCCATTGCGGGTCCTGTCAGCCGCTGTGCCGGCCGTCTGCAGCAGCTCTCCGAGGGGGATTTGAAAAGCCCTGTGCCCTTGGTGACCGGCAGGGACGAGGTTCGCGTGCTGGCGGACTCCACCAAAAATCTGGTGGAGAAATTCAGGGGCATTGTGGGGGACATGGGCATGGTGCTGGGAAGCATTGCCGACGGCGACCTGACAAAGAGCAGCGACGGAGTTCACTATGCCGGGGATTTCCGGGAGCTGCATCAGTATCTTAAGATGATCGACGAAAAGCTCAATCAGACTCTGGGGGGAATTGTATCCACGGCGGCTTGTGTGTCGGGCGGCTCGGCTCAGATGGCAGCAGCCAGCGAGAGTCTTTCTCAGGGAGCGCTGGAACAGTCGGGAGCCGTGGAGCAGCTTTCTGTTACCATGGAGGATATGGACCGAGATGCCAGGAGGATCGCTTCGCTCACGGAGGATACCAAGGAGTCGGTGGGCAGCGCCGGCTCTCAGCTTCAGGAGAGCAGCCGGTATATTGAGAGTCTGAACGAGGCCATGAACAGAATCACTGCCTCCACCAATGAAATCAGCCGCATCATAGACGCCATAGACGATATTGCGCGGCAGACCAACATACTGTCCCTGAACGCCTCGGTGGAAGCAGCCCGGGCAGGAGAGGCGGGCAGAGGCTTTGCGGTGGTGGCCGGGGAGGTGCGGGAGCTGGCTGAAAAGTCTGCCCAGGCCGCCAAGGCTACCATGGAGCTGATACATAATTCCACGGAGGCGGTGGAGAGCGGAAGCCGGGTGGTGGAGAAGGTGACAGGCTCCGTGGCGAATGTGACGGCGATTTTTGAGGAGATCACCGAGCAGAGCAGGACCGTGGCGGAGGCGGTGGAACGTCAGACGGCGGCCATCGGACAGGCGGCCCAGGGAATCGGTCAGATATCCGATGTAGTGCAGTCCAATTCCTCGGCGGCGGAGGAGAACGCTGCCACCAGCAGACAGCTTTCCGGCCAGGCGGCCGGGCTCAGACGGCTTGTCAGCAGCTTCTCACTTCGCAGATAATATCTGACCTATGCGGAATTCAAAAACAAAACAGCATCATCCCGAATGGCGCCCATGGAATGACCGGAAGCGAAGCGGCCGGGAATTCCATGCCCGGAGAGGTGCCGGGAGGGAGGATGCGGAACTCAAAATCAGGAGGCCACTATGAAATTCGGCGTATGCTATTATCCGGAGCACTGGGACAGGAAGGAGTGGCGGGACCATGCCCGTCTGATGCGGGAGGCGGGCTTTAATACGGCCAGGCTGGCGGATTTTGCCTGGGGCGTTCTGGAGCCGGAGGAGGGGAGGTATGACTTTTCCCTTCTGGACGAGGCTGTCGCGGTTCTGGGGGAGGAGGGCCTGGATGTCATCCTCTGTACTCCCACCGCCGGGCCTCCCAAATGGCTGGCGGACAGATATGACATTTTGCAGAATGACCGCTACGGCCGCCCGGCGGGCTGGGGCTCCCGCAGGGAGGGCTGCGCCAACAAGGCGGATTTTTGCAGGTTCAGCGCTTTGATCACGGATGAAATGGCCAGGCATTATGGGGATCATCCCAAAGTGGCGGCATGGCAGATCGACAATGAATTCGGCTGCCACGCTTCCGCCAGGTGTTACTGCGAGCAGTGCAGGAGAGCTTTTTCGCGGTGGCTTGCGGAAAAATACGGTGAGATAGAGAATCTGAACCGGGCCTGGGGGACGGTGTTTTGGAGCCATCAGTATGCCTCCTTTGAGGACGTGATATTGCCGGCGTACAATGCCTGTGAGCCGGAAAATGCCCAGAGCTGGTCCCATAATCCTTCCCTGGATATGGAATACAGACGGTTTGCCTCTGATTCCTGGGTGAATTACCAGAAAATGCAGACGGATATTATCAGGAAATATACGGATCAGCCCGTGACCCACAATATGATGGGACATTTTTCGGATATTGATTACTATGATCTGGCCAGGGGGCTTGACTTTGTGGCCTGGGATAATTACCCTGACAATCAGTGGGGAGAGTCTGAATATGCGTATGTCTCCATGGCCCATGAGATTATGTACGGGGTAAAAAGAAAGAATTTCATTGTGGCGGAGCAGCAGTCCGGCCCCTGTGGCTGGGATGTGATGGGAGCCCAGCCGGAGCCGGGGCAGTTAAGGCTCTGGACCTATCAGGCTCTGGCTCACGGGGCGGAGGGGATACTCTATTTCCGCTTCCGGGCTCTGCCTTACGGTATGGAACAATACTGGTACGGCGTGCTGGACCATGACGGCGTGCCCCGCAGAAGGTACTATGAGCTGCAGCGCACCGGCAGGGAGCTTGAAAAGCTTACCCCCTACATTGTGGGGAAGCACAGCAGGTATGAGGCGCTGATTGTGAGAACCTACGACAATGTGTGGGGACATGAGATCAAGAGCCACGTGAAGGGCTTTGACTATCGAAGTCTTCTCTATGAGTATTACAGAGCCAACGCCCGGCTTAATATACCCACGGCGGTTTCCGTAGGAAATTATGAGGATTACAGGGCGGTCTATATGCCCGCCTACAATATCGTGCACCGCGGGGAGCTGGAGGCCGTGGCAGAATATGTGAAAGAGGGCGGGACTTTAGTGGTCACCTTCAGAAGCGGCGGCAGGGACCCGGAGAATAATCTCTTTACCGATACGCTGCCCTGCGCCTTTAGGGAGCTGGCGGGTATAGAGGTGGAGGAATTCGCTCCCCTGCGAAAGCCGGTGGGGGTGGAAGGGCTTGTGCAATGTGCTGCCAGGCTGTGGTGCGATGTGATAAAGCCTGTCACCGCCCGGGTGCTGTGCACCTATAGGGACTGCTATTTTCAGGGAAAGGCCGCCGTCACAGTCAATGCTTACGGAAAGGGGAAGGTGTATTATGTGGGCTGCGACCTGGAGGCGGAGGCTCTGGAAGAGCTGGTGCGCCACATCTCCTCTCAGGCGGGGATTGCCGTGACAGAGGCCCCCCGGGGGGTGGAGATCCTGCGCAGGGAGGACTGCACGGCGGTGCTCAATTACAATGATTACGAGGTGCAGACACCGGTTGCGGGACGGAATCTGCTGACCGGGGAGACTTTTACGGGAAAACTGGAGGGGTATGGGGCAGTGTTTATAAAGGAGGGCATTTAACCGGGTTTTCCGGCGGGCCTTCACGGATTTATTTGCAATATCCTTCAATCTATGGTATCCTTTTGTTATTACAAGCTGACACATTTTACGGAGAGAACGGCAATGGATCACAGAAATATTACGGGCTACGGGAGCGTGCCCGGGGAATATCTGATGTATCGCGGTAAGGCTTCTCTGGGAAGCGGTTTTTATCTTGCCAATTACGACGAAAGGTTTTATCACTATATCGGTATGGCCAGAAGCTTCCAGTCTGTCCCCGAGTTTATACATCCCGACGACGTAGATGCGTTTCTGGAGGCGGTGCCGCGGCTGGATCAATGTCCGCAGCATTTGATTCTTCGTCTTTTGAGCGTCAATGACCAGTATCGCCTGTTCCATGTGTTGATGAAATATAACGGTAAGGTGCTGGACGGCTTTCGATCCTTTGATATATGTGCGACCCAGATTATGGCCATCACTGACAAATACATGGACTATCTGAACCTGGTTGAAAAGTACAGGGGCTTTATGACGCTCTTTGACGGTATCTTTCTGGAGTATGAGTACGGCACGGATATGCTGAAGTTCTATGAGTACAGGAACAGGCAGAGCCGGGTGGTATTCCACGCTCCGTTGGAGGAGTTCAGACAGCAGGTGGAGGAAAATGCCCGCCTCAGCCAGGAGCAGAAGGCGGAATTTCAGATTATGTACGAGATGCTCCGAAAGGGCAGAGATCACGCCAAGGTGGATGTGGACGCCGCGCTCTTTTTGGAGACGGAAGGGGCAGTCCGCTATGAGATCAGATTCAATATGGTCTATCAGGATGACGTCCGGGAGATGGCCATCGGTCTGGTGGATGTGATCAGCAGGAACAAGCCTAAACAGAGTTACTATCTCACGGACAGCGCCTTTGACCCCGGCACCGGTATTCTGAATAAGCGTGCCATCAATGAATACGCCATTGAGAAGATTCAGAGTAATACTCCGGGACTGCATCTGGTCATCATGGATGTGGATGATTTCAAGCATATCAATGATAATTTCGGTCATATGTTCGGCGACGAGGTACTTTCCCGGACGGCGGAGATTATCAAGGGAGTGGTGAAGACCAGAGGCGCGGTTGGCCGGTTTGGCGGCGATGAATTTATGGTGGTGTTAGAGGGAATCGACTCGGAGGATACTCTTCGGAGAATAATTTCCACCATTGCCCATAACATCGAGTGGGCCTTCAGCGATGTGGAGGGACTGAAGGTGACGGCCTCCATCGGAATCTCGAAATTTCCTGACGACGGAACCACCTATGAGGAGCTGTTCCAGAAGGCGGACAAATCCGTCTACATAGCCAAGGAGAAGGGGAAGAACCGGTACATTATCTATGACGAGAAGAAGCACGGGGCGGTGGTGAAGGAGGATGACAACCGTCTCAATATCGGGTTTAAAGCCACTGTCAGCGATGACAAGAAGAATGCGGCGGCCTCCGATATGACCATGCGGCTCTATAGAGAGGGGACGGAAGCGCTGGTTCCCGTGATGGAGCAGATGCAGTCCTATTTTGACATCGACGGCATTGCCGTTTACACAGGGGAAAATTTGATGCGCACCCATTCGGTGGGAAAATATGTCAATCCTATCCAGTCTCTGTCTTTTGCAAAGGATGCAGGTTATCAGGAATTCTTTGACAAGCGGGGATTCTGCGATATGAACGCCATGCAGAAGCTGGAGAACAAGGCGCCTTTTGCTCTGGAGGAGTACAGGAAGCAGGAGAACGGGAAGTTCCTGCAGTGCCAGGCGCTTCGGGACGGGGTTCCCGTGGCGGTGGTGTCCTTTGACATTTTCAACAGAAAGACAAAGCAGGGAACCACGGATCTGGGATTGATCCGCCTGGTGGGCCGGTTGATTGCGGAAATTGCGGCGAAGGGATGATTGGTTATGCCCCAGGACAACGTACAGATAGAAAACAGTATTCGCAAGAGATTTCACAAATCTCTGTTTGGCAGGTTTGCCCGCGCTCTGAACCAATACGAGCTTCTTCGGGAGAACGACAGAGTGGCGGTATGCATTTCCGGGGGGAAGGACTCCATGCTGATGGCAAAGCTTTTCCAGGAGCTGAAGCGTCACGATAAGTTTCCTTTCGAGCTGGTGTTTTTGGTGATGGACCCGGGCTACAGTCCGGCCAACCGGGCGGCTCTGGAGGAAAATGCCGCGCTCATGAATATTCCCCTCACCGTATTTTCGTCGGATATCTTTAACGCTGTGTATGAAATTGATAAATCGCCCTGTTATCTCTGTGCGAGAATGCGGCGGGGCCATCTCTACAGCCAGGCTAAGAAGCTTGGCTGTAATAAGATTGCCCTGGGCCATCACTATGACGATGTGATTGAGACGATCCTGATGGGGATGCTCTATGGGGGACAGGTGCAGACCATGATGCCCAAGCTGCACAGCACGAATTTTCCCGGAATGGAACTGATACGCCCCATGTACCTGATCAGGGAGGAGGATATCAGGCGGTGGCGGGATTATAATGACCTGCATTTCCTCCAGTGCGCCTGCCGTTTCACGGAGCAGCATACCTTCTGCAAAAGCGACGGCAGCAGCGATTCCAAGCGCATGGAGATCAAGGCTCTGATCGCCCGCCTGAAGGAGACCAATCCCTTTGTGGAGGGGAATATCTTTAAGAGCGTGGAAAATGTGAATTTAAGCACTGTCATAGCCTACAAGGAGAACGGTGTCAGGCATCATTTTCTGGAGCATTATGAGGAGTAAGAGGCCTCACAGTGACTCCGTTTACTTCCACGCTGCCGTCCAGCTCGATGACAAGGCAGGGTCTTCCGTTTATATTCCGGGTTTCTATCAGATCGGTGCGCTCCGGATTGACCCGGATCACCACATCCGGGGTTTTGACCTCAAAGGTGCGGGTGTCCGCCACATTGCTTACCAGGAGCGCCGTATCGCTTCCCGCCGTCTCGTCGTAGCGGCGGTCAAATTCGTCCATCCTCTCGTTGGACACACCGCTGCTCGCAAACAGTGTCTTCACTTCATTTTTATCCAGGATCAGGGGTTCGGGCTCCTCCCTGTGTTCCTCCACCATCTCATTTAATTTCTCATGTATATTTTTTACCGTCTCTATATCGCAGGCATCCCCCAGCGTCTCCTCGATCAGGGAATGGAAGGTCTCCTTCTGTCCTCCGGCTGACAGAGGCAGGGGGCATCCCAGGAGGGCGTTCACAAAATCCTCCTTAAGCTCCTCGGGATTTTTGGTGTAATAGAGGAGGCTGTGCAGGTCCGCGCTGCGGTCGTTGAAAGCGGGGAAGAGGAAGGCGGTGGCGGGGGGCTCCACCACCCAGTCCCGTATGCGGTTGTGGAAGCTGTTTTCCTCGGCGTGATAGCTTAAGCCCGGCTTGCTCAGGTTCACCGGGCAGATACAGGTGAGTATGTACTCATATACTTCGTCGGAGGCGTCCTCCATCTCCATGCCGTCCCGGGCTTTGCCGGGGATATCGTAGACGTCGTGCACCATGAGGATCAGATAATTGCCCACATACTCGTAAGCTTCGATAATCCTGTCATAAAATTCCCCAAGCAGCGCGTCGTCCTTA
Organism: uncultured Lachnospiraceae bacterium; assembly: GCA_949948715.1. Classification (GTDB taxonomy): domain Bacteria; phylum Bacillota; class Clostridia; order Lachnospirales; family Lachnospiraceae; genus Acetatifactor. Next base: position 61,840 of record CATLGW010000004.1, read on the forward strand.
AGGCCGCTGCTTTTGAGTCTCAGCAAAAATTCCTGGGCGCCTCCCTCGGTCTCGCTCTCCAGAGGAAACTCCAGATTCAGCATATTCTTTCCGATGGAGCCTGACAGCGCCTTCCTCAGAATCTCAAAATATTTGAACATCTCCTCCTCGGGCAGCGCCAGAAAGGCCTGCCTGAATTCTGTTTTCTTGTTTTTCTCTCCGTCCACGTAGCAGCCGCAGATGCGGGTGATGGAGCAATTTCTCTGGGTAAAAAGCTTTTTCAACTCGGTTATATCCTGTTTGATCATATGTTACCTCCTAATTTAGTCGCTGCGCGACGGCTCTCCCGGGGAAGTCCCTTCGGCGCATATGTTGAGAGTCAGCCTTCATGCGCAGGGGAGCGCCTGAAAGCTGCTCTCATGCGCCCTTGGGGCTTCCCTGGGTGTTTTCTGCACATTTTAGCTGCAGTCGCTGCGCGACGGCACTCTGAAGGGGAAGTCCCTTAGGCGCGGTCTCATTTCCAGTATAAACCATTTTTTGATGAGGGGCAATTGTAAAAATTTGGGCGCAAATGATGTAGAAAGTAAGAATATTATGTAGAAACCGGTAATTATTACACGATATACCGTATATAATGGAATATCGTGTAGATATGCGCGATGAAATGGAGTTGAAGCATCAAACAATATCAATTTATAATAGGATGTAACGAATTTTAGAATTTTTTAGAGCTTGGAGGTAGTTTGATGGAGCAGTTAAATATTACGGCTACGAAGGATAATGATAAAGTGTACAAGATTTTGGGGGATTTGATGAATGCGGGCAAGGAGTTCCAGATTATGATCACCGTTCCTTCCGGAAAGGGAGGCGGCTCGCAGAAGAACGGTGAGGAGCGGGTGGAGAAGACGGAGACGTCGGAAAGAGATCTGGAGCAGGATGTGACCGATATGATACATGAGATCGGAGTACCCGCTCACATCAAGGGCTACCAGTATTTACGTGAGGCCATCATGATGTCCGTGGACGATCCCTCCATGATCAGCTCCATCACCAAGATACTCTATCCCACCATCGCGAAGCGCTTTCAGACCACGCCCAGCCGTGTGGAGCGCGCCATCCGTCATGCCATCGAGGTGGCCTGGAGCAGAGGACGTATGGAGACGCTGGATTCCCTGTTTGGCTATACCATTGACACCGGCAAAGGGAAGCCCACAAACTCCGAATTTATTGCGCTGATAGCGGATAAAATTCGCCTCTCATATAGAAAATAACCCTTTTCTTGCCTCTGATATTAGTGTATAATGTATCTTAAGCAATAACAGTGGCAACAGATTTTGCATATGGCAGAGTGAAGTCTGCGTGGAGGGTTCAAATGAAAAAGATTCTTTTTGTGGCGTCAGAGGGAGTGCCTTTTGTCAAAACAGGGGGGCTTGCGGATGTGGTGGGATCCCTGCCCAAGTATATTGACAAGGAGCATTATGACGTGAGGGTATTCCTGCCCAAGTATGCCTGCATGAAGCAGAATATGAAGGATAAAATGGAATATGTGACACATTTTTACATGGACTACAACTGGCAGAATATGTATGTGGGAATACTTGAGGCCGTTGAGGATGGGGTACATTATTACTTTATAGATAACGAGTACTATTTTAGCGGCGATAAGGTGTACAATGACAGCCCTGTCTATGAGATCGAGAGATATGCCTATTTCTGCAAGGCTGTCCTGTCCGCTCTGCCTATCCTTGATTTCAGGCCGGATCTGATTCACTGCCACGACTGGCAGACGGGGCTGATTCCCGTTTATTTGAAGGAGCGCTTCCAGGGGAGCGATTTCTTCAGAGGCATCAAGTCTGTCATCACCATCCACAATCTGAAATTCCAGGGCAAGTGGGATGTGAGGACGGTGAAGAACCTGACGGGACTTCCGGAGTATTATTTCTCTCCCGACAAGCTGGAGGCTTACAAGGATGCGAACCTTTTGAAGGGAGGCATTGTGTTTGCCGACGCGGTGACCACAGTGAGCAATACTTACGCCGAGGAGATCAAGACGCCCTTCTACGGCGAGGGGCTTGACGGGCTGTTGCGGGCCCGCAGCCATGATCTGAGAGGCATTGTAAACGGAATCGACTACGGAACCTTTGATCCTGCCACGGACTCCCATATTTTACATCCCTACAATGCGGTGAATTTCCGCAAGGAGAAGGTGAAGAACAAGAAGGCCCTCCAGGAGGAGCTGGGACTTAGGGTGGATGAGAAAAAGATGATGATCGGTATCGTCTCCCGCCTTACGGATCAGAAGGGCCTGGATTTGATCGCATACATTATGGATGAACTCTGCCAGGATGACATTCAACTGGTGGTGTTGGGCACCGGCGAGGAGCGCTACGAGAATATGTTCCGCCATTTTGACTGGAAATACAGCGAGAAAGTGTCCGCAAATATCTATTATTCCGACGAGCTTTCCCACAAGATATACGCATCCTGCGACGCGTTTTTGATGCCCTCTCTCTTTGAGCCCTGCGGACTCAGTCAGCTCATGGCGCTGCGCTACGGAACCATTCCCATTGTCCGGGAGACGGGCGGTCTAAAAGACACGGTACAGCCATATAATGAGTTTGAGGGAACAGGCACGGGCTTTAGCTTCAGCAATTACAACGCACACGAGATGCTGCGCACCGTCCGCTACGCACAGCAGATCTACTATGACAGAAAGCGCGAGTGGAACAAGATCGTGGACCGCGCTATGGCCGTAGATTTTTCATGGAAGGTTTCTGCGGGCAAGTACCAGGAGATGTACGATTGGCTGATTGGCTATTGAACGGGTCAGTGCAGTGACGCGCTGGGAGATGAGGCATGGCTGACAGGAAACGTGGCGGCAGAAGCGACAATTTTATAATGCAGGCGGGAATTCTGGCGGCGGCCGGGATCATAAGCCGAATGATAGGGCTCCTTTACAGGGGCCCTTTAGACAGTGTGATCGGAGAGCTGGGGTTGGGATATTATACCTCGGCCTTCAATTATTACACCATAGTACTTTTGATTTCCTCCTACAGTATTCCCTCCGCCATCTCAAAGGTGATTGCCCAGAAGCTGGCTGTGAAGGAGTACAAAAATGCCCACCGGACCTTTTTGTGTGCTCTGGGCTATGTGCTGGCGGTGGGAGGGGCAGCCAGTCTGCTTTTGTTTTTCTGTGCGGGATTTCTGGTGGAGGAGGTGGCGGTGCCGGTTCTGCGCACTCTGGCGCCAACCATATTTGTATACGGAATTCTGGGAGTGCTGCGAGGGTATTTTCAGGCCCACAAGAGTATGGTGCAGACCTCTGTCTCCCAGATTCTGGAGCAGATTGCCAACGCCATTGTCACCGTGGGAGCGGCCTATCTTCTGATCAATCTCACCATGGGCTCCATGGAGGTGCCTCAGGATACGGCGGGACAGGTGGAGAGAGCCGTTTCCGGCGCGGTGGGCAGCGCTATGGGCACCGGCGCGGGGGTTTTGGTGGCGCTGCTCTTTATGCTGGCGGTGTACGGGCTGAACCGGGGCATGATTCAGAAAAGGATCAGGCGTGACAGGCATAAAAACGTGGAGGATTACAGGACGATTTTGAAGACCATCACGGCGGTGGTGACGCCCTTTATCCTGAGCACGGCGGTCTACAACTTAAGCGGCACCGTAAATAACCATATTTACACGGATATTTACCCTTCCGTGAGAGACCTGGATATGGTGGCCATCACGTCGGGCTGGGGAATTTTTTCCGGGAAAGCGCTGACTGTCTCCAACATTCCCATCGCATTCGCCACCGCTATGGCCTCTGCCATGCTGCCTTCCGTGGCCCAGCTTGTGGCGGCGCAGGACATTCAGGGGGCCAGGGACAAGATTGGGATGGCGGTGAAGACCACCATGCTGATCTCCATCCCCTGTGCCGTAGGGCTTTTTGTGCTGGCTCAGCCCGTCACGAAGCTGCTGTTTCCCAGCACGCCGGCGGAATCTCTGGAGAAGGCGGGAGTGATGCTGATGACCCTGTCCCTCTCCGTGGTTTTCTATGCCCTTTCCACCTTAAACAGCTCCATTCTTCAGGGCCTGGGGAAGGTTAACGCACCCATCATACACGCGGGGGCGGCGCTGATCATTCAGACGGTTGCGGCTTGCCTGCTTTTGTTTTACACGGATCTGGACCTGTACAGCATGGCCATTGCCAACACCCTGTACTCCGGCATCATGTGCGTCTTAAACCAGCTTGCCGTGCGCCGTGCGGTGGGGTATCGCCAGGAGATCCGGAGAACCTTTGCGGCGCCTTTAGCTGCCTCCGGCTTTATGGGTGTGGCGGCCTGGGCGGTGTACGAGGGGGTTTACCTGGCGTCGGATTCCATGCGTCTGGCGGTGATTCCGGCGGTGATCGCGGCGGTCTGCGTCTATTTCGTCATGCTGCTGATTCTGCGGGGCATCACGGAGGCCGAGCTTTTGGGGATGCCCAAGGGGTATCTGCTTGTGAGGATCGCCAAGAAGTGCCGGCTGCTCGCATGAAGCCTATTCCTCCGCTTTTTGTATTCCCGAGATATCGCTGTCTATGACCATGGAATAGTTGGTATAGTACACCACAAAGCCCGGTTTCGCCCCGCCGGGTTTTTTGATTTGCTTTTTCTGCACATAATCCACCTCCACCTTTTCCTGATCCCTGCCCTTGGAGTAATAGGCGGCCAGCCGCCCGGCCTCCTCGAAGGTGCGGTCCGGCAGTTCTTCGGCCCCTTCCGCTTTCACGATCACATGGGACCCGGGCATTTTCTTGGCGTGGAACCACCAGTCGTTCCCGGCTGCCAGGCGGAAAGTGAGCTCGTCGTTTTGGAGATTGTTTTTTCCCACATAAATATGAAAACCGTCGCTGCTGACATAATGCAGGGGCTTTTTCGAGAGCTTCGTCTTTCGGGGGCTGCCCTTTCTGCGGATATAGCCGCTCTCCACAAGCTCCTCTCTGATCTCCGCCAGATCCTCCTCACAGAGGGCGATGTCCAGGGAGACGGCGACGGACTCCAGATGGTCGATCTCGTTCTTGACTTCTTTGGTCAATTCCGACAGGGCCTCGTAGGTGCGCTTGAGCTTTCCGTATTTGTCAAAATATCTCTGGGCGTTCTCTGCGGCGGAGAGGGTGGGATCCAGGGGGATGACCACCTGCTCGTCCGTGTAATAGTTCAGGGCTTCCAGGGATTTGGCTCCGGGAGCCGCGCCGTAGCCGTAGGTGTTTAGAAGCTCCCCGTAAATGCGATAGGTCTCCCTCTTTTGCGTGTCCTTCATCTGGCGAAGCTGCAGATCGTACTTTTTTACATTGCGCTCCAGGGCGGTCTGTACGACGCGGCGAAGGTCGGAGGACTTTTGTCTGATGCGGGAAAGGGTGTTTTTCTCCGCGTAGAAGCGCTCCAGCAGTTCGGAGACGGAGGGGCATTCCTCCGTGTGGTCGGCGCCTTCTCGGAACATGGTCAGGGGCAGGGCGGCGAATTCCACAGGACGCTTTCCCGTGTAGGCGATGCAGGGGGCGAACCGCTCCTTTTCAATGTCGGCCACAAACTGCTCCGTCACGGCCCACAGGGCCTGAAAGTCCTCTTCGGAGAGGGCCGCCGGGGGACGTTCCCCGTCCAGGCCCGCCCGGTGGCACAGCTCCTGGGCCAGAAGGGGAGAGATGCCTGTGAAGCTCCCGTAGATGGCCTTGAAAAGTGGCTGGGGTTTGGCGGCCAGAGTACTTTTCAGGGTGTCGAAATCCGTCTGCAGGATATCCTGCTTGTCCTGGATCCTGGGCACGAAATAGGGTTTACCCGGCAGCACCTCACGAACGCTGCTCACGGCGGCGGACACCCGTTTGATACTGTCGATGACGGTTTCGTTTTCATCGCAGAAGATGATATTGCTGTGTTTGCCCATAATCTCTATGATCAGGGTCTTGCGGCACAGATCGCCCATCTCGTTTAAGTGTTCCGCCTCGATGCGCAGGATGCGCTCCAGGCCCGGCTGGGAGACGGACAGAATACGGCCGTTCTGTAAATGTTTGCGCAGCAGCATACAGAAACTGGGGGCGGTCATGGGACTTTGCTTGTTTGACTCTGTCAGATATGCCAGGGGGAGGGCGGCGTCCGCCGAGAGCAGCAGCCGCTTTTGTCCGTCCGGGCGTTTCACGGTGAGAAGCAGCTCGTCGCTCTCCGGCTGCGCAATCTTTGTGAGCCGTCCTCCCGTCAGTTCTTTTCTTAATTCCGCCGCCACGGCGGCGACGGTAACTCCGTCAAATGCCATAGTGATACCTCTTTCTATTAAGTGGTGGTCCCTTTGAGGGGCCGTATGTTGATCGTCTCATATTTGGCAGGGGGTGTCAAGAGGGGATAGGGTTATCTCCCGGCGGGAATCTCCTTTGGAAACTTCCAATCTCGCTCTTGACGCTCCCTGAAAGTTACTTTATAATAAAATGAAGTATGCAATTTGAACTGTCTTTCCGTCTGGAGGAGAGCGCCTATGATAAAGAGTATGACCGGCTTCGGCAGAAGCGAAATGGTGGACAACAGCAGGAGATACACGGTGGAGATCAGAGCCGTGAACCACCGCTATCTGGACATCAGCCTAAAAATACCCAAGAAGCTGGGCGTCTTCGAGACATCTGTCAGGGGTGAGCTCAAGCAATACATTTTCCGGGGCAAGGTGGATGTCTTCGTGGGCTATGAGGAGTTTGGGGAGAAGACCGCAGGCCTCCGGTATAATAAGGAGCTGGCGGGGGAGTACTTAAAGAATCTGCGGCAGATGGCCCGGGATTTTGGCCTGGAGGATGATGTGCGCGTGTCCGCCTTGTCGAAATATCCGGACGTGTTGACCATGGAGGAGCGGACCGGGGATGAGGAGGAACTGTGGCAGAGCTTAAAGAGAGCCGTGGAGGAAGCGGCGCAGAGGTTCGTACAGTCCCGCGCCGCGGAGGGAGGCCGTCTGGAGGAGGATTTGTCAGGGAAGCTGGAGGGCATATTGAAGCTGGTGAGCTTTATTGAGTCCCGCTGCCCTCAGATTGTTCGGGAATACCGAAGCCGCCTGGAGGACAGGGTGAGGGAGCTTATCGGGGACGCGGCGGTGGACGAGGGCCGGCTTCTGACGGAGGTGGCGGTCTTCGCGGACAGGGTTTGTGTGGACGAGGAGCTGGTAAGGCTCCGCAGCCATGTGGAGGCCATGGCCGGCGCCTTGAGAGAAGGCGGCTGCATCGGGAGAAAACTGGATTTTCTGGCCCAGGAGATGAACAGGGAGGCCAACACTGTCCTGTCAAAAACCAATGATCTGGAGATTTCCAACTGCGGCATCGAGCTGAAGACGGAGATCGAGAAGGTGAGAGAGCAGATTCAAAATATAGAATAGCGAGGCGGTCATGGGCAGGTTAATACATGTGGGATTTGGCAATATTGTAAATATGGGGAAGCTGATCGCCATTGTAAGCCCGGATTCCGCACCCGTCAAGCGAATGGTGCAGAGCGCCAAGGAGGCGGGCATTGCCATTGACGCCACCCAGGGGCGCAAGACCAAGTCCGTGCTGGTGATGGAGGGCGGGCAGATTGTGCTCTCGGCTCTCTTGCCGGACACCATAGTGGGCCGGGCCCAGGGCGGGCAGGAGGATGCGTGGGAGCCCGGGGAGGAACCGAGGGATTGAAGTATTTGTAAGCCATAGAGCAGGAAAGGAGCAGAAGGATATGTTACATCCGTCTTACAGTGATCTGATGAAGGTAGTCAACAGCGAGGTGGAGTCGGGGGATGCCCCGGTGGTTACCAGCCGTTATTCCATTGTGATGGCCACAGCCAAAAGAGCCAGGCAGCTCATAGCGGGGGACGACGCTCTGGTGCCGGGAAACGGAGGGAAGCCTCTGTCGGTGGCCGTGGAGGAGCTGGACGAGGGCAAGATTAAAATCCTCAACGAAGCCGAGGAGGAAACCGAGGAAGTATCGGAAACAGAAATGTGAGAGGCGCCCAGGGCGGGCTGCCTCCGGGTTAACAATTCGTAGCTGGCGTACAAGACTCCAGCTACTGTTTCTATTCGGAGATGCTTATGAAGATAGTATTGATATCCCTGGGCTGCGACAAGAATCTGGTGGATTCCGAGAGGATGCTGGGAATGCTGCAGGACGGGGGCTATGAGTTTACCGATGATGTGGAGGAGGCTGATATTGCGGTGGTGAATACCTGCTGCTTTATCGGGGACGCCAAGGAGGAGAGCATTAACACGCTGCTGGGGCTGGAGGAGTCAAAGAAGACCGGGAGGCTGAAAGCGCTGATTGCGGCGGGCTGCCTGGCGGAGCGCTACCGGGAGGAGATACAGAGAGAAATCCCGGGGGTGGATGCCATTGTGGGAACCGCGGCCACGGCGGACATCGTCGCGGCGGTGGAGGAGACCCTGGCGGGACATCCCGGGAACCACTACCGGGACATAAACGCCAGACCCGGACCGGGCGGGCGGCGTATCGTTACCACGGGGGGCCATTACGCTTACTTAAAAATTGCGGAGGGCTGCGACAAGCGCTGCACCTACTGTATCATACCCAGGGTCCGCGGAAGCTACCGAAGCGTTCCCATGGAGGAGCTTTTGGCGGAGGCGGCCTCTCTGGCGGAATCGGGAGTGAAGGAACTTATTCTGGTGGCCCAGGAGACCACTCTCTACGGTGTGGATCTCTACGGCGAAAAGAAACTTCCCGAGCTTCTGCGGGGGCTGGCCGGCATCGGCGGGATTCATTGGATACGCCTCCTGTACTGCTATCCGGAGGAGATCACACAGGAGCTGATCGAGACCATAGCCACAGAGCCTAAGGTGTGCCGTTATCTGGATATTCCCATTCAGCACGCCTCCGACCCGGTGCTTCGGAGGATGGGGAGAAGGACCAGGTCGGAGGAACTTCGCGCCATGGTGGAGCGGCTTCGGGAGAGAATACCGGACATCTGCTTGAGGACCACCCTGATCACCGGGTTTCCCGGGGAGACGGAGGAAGATTTTGAGGAGCTGTACCGGTTCGTGAACGAGACGGAGTTCGACCGTCTGGGCGTGTTTTCTTACTCCCGGGAGGAGGATACCCCGGCTGCCGGGATGCCTGACCAGGTGGAGGAGGCTGTGGCTGACAGCCGCAGAGCGGAGCTGATGGAGCTCCAGCAGGCCATCGCCTTTGAAAGAGCCGAGGATATGGTAGGGCGCATTCTCACCGTGATGGTGGAGGGAAGGGTGGCCGGAGAGGACACCTATGTGGCCCGCACCTACAGGGACGCGCCGGAGGTGGACGGCTATCTGTTTTTCTCCTCGGGGGCGGAGTTTATGACGGGTGATTTTGTGAAGGTTCGGGTCACGGATTCCAACGAATATGATTTGATAGGAGAAATATATCATGAGTAAAATGAATTTGCCAAACAAGCTCACCGTCCTGCGGGTGATTCTCATCCTTCCCTTTATTGTCTGTCTGTTGGGAGGCAAAGCGGGATGGTTTGGGGAGAATCAGCTTCTTGCGGATTTGGCGGCGCTGGGGATCTTTATCGTGGCCAGTCTGACGGATCTTCTGGACGGCAAGATCGCCAGAAAATACAATCTGGTGACCAATTTCGGAAAATTTATGGATCCTTTGGCGGATAAGCTCCTGGTGTGTGCAGCTTTGGTATGCCTGGTGGACATGGGACGCATTCCCGCCTGGGCGGTCATCATTATCATCAGCAGAGAGTTTATTATCAGCGGTTTCAGACTTATTGCCGCCGATAACGGTGTGGTTATCGCGGCCAGCTATTGGGGCAAATTCAAGACCACCTTTCAGATGGTCATGGTGTGTCTGATGATCTCGGGTCTTTCGTTTAAATATGCCTGGGTCGGCGTTTTGACGGAACTTGTCATGTGGGCTGCGGTGGCCCTCACGGTGATCTCTCTGGTGGATTATCTGGCAAAGAATAAAGATGTCATGAAGGACACGAAGTGACGGCATGAGCCGGTCCGCGGACGAAAAGGCTTAGGATGAAGCGCGCGGGCAGACGAAGAGAGGGAAAGGAGTACAGATGACAGTTGAGTTGATTAATGTGGGAACGGAGCTTCTTTTGGGTAATATTGTCAACACAAACGCCGCCTATTTGGCGGAAAGGTGTGCGGATTTGGGGCTCTCCTGCTATTTCCAGTCTGTGGTGGGCGACAATGAGGAGCGGCTTATCATGGTGCTGGAGCAGGCCATGGGGCGTTCGGATGTGGTGATCCTCTCCGGCGGTCTGGGGCCCACGGAGGACGACCTGACCAAGGAGGTGGCGGCCAAGGTCTGCGGACGAAAGCTCTGTATGGACGAGGACAGCAGGGCGCGCATTGAACGGTATTTTGCCGACAAGGGGCTGGAACCCACGGAGAACAACTGGAAACAGGCCCTTGTGCCGGAGGGGGCTCTGGTACTGGAGAATGACAACGGCACGGCTCCCGGCATCATTATTGAGGATGAGCGTGCCAGGGTGATCCTTCTGCCCGGCCCTCCCGGAGAGCTGGAGCCCATGTTCGAGGAGAAGGCGGCGCCCTATCTGAAGGGGCTTACCGGGGAGGTCATTGTCTCCCAGACCGTGAAAATCTGCGGAGTGGGGGAGAGCCGGGCGGAGACCATGGTGAAGGATCTCATCGACACACAGAGTAACCCCACCCTGGCAACCTATGCCAAGACCGGGGAGGTGCACATTCGTGTGACGGCTTCCGCGGGAGAGCCCAAGGAGGCGCGCAAGCTGATCAAACCGGTGGTGAAGGAACTGAAAAACCGTTTCGGACAGTATATATACTCCACGGAGGAGGACACCACCCTGGAGAAGGCCGTGGTGGATCTTCTCCAGGCCAACAAGCTGACTTTGGTCTGCGCGGAGTCCTGCACCGGAGGAATGCTCTCGGCCAGGCTGACCAATGTCCCGGGGGTGAGCGAGATCTTCAAGGGCGGTTTTGTCACGTATTCCAACAAGGCCAAGAGAAAGACGCTGGGCGTAAAGAAGGGCGTAATTCAGAAGCACGGCGCCGTCAGCAGACATACCGCCGAGGAGATGGTCAAGGGCGCCGCCTTTGTCACAAAGGCTGACGTGACGGTGGCTGTGACCGGCATAGCCGGGCCCGACGGCGGAACGGAGGAGAAACCGGTGGGGCTTGTCTATATCGCCTGCAGCGTCAAGGGGAACGTGACCGTCCAGGAGTACCATTTCAAGGGAAACAGAGCCAGAATCAGGGAGGCCTCCGTCACGGCGGCGCTGGTGCTGTTACGGAACTGTGTCCTGGAGTATTTCAGCAAGGTGACCTTCGGGAAATAGATTAGGTGAAAATCGGATTCATAGTCTGAGGAAAGTTGGCTGACGCGGCGTTTTTCGTTTTGCGGCAGCCTTATTTTCCGCTACGGATTCCTGCAATTTTGAAATTCGCTGCATCGGGATCTGATTCGAATCTTTCAGACCTGTAAATCCTTTTTGTTTTTTCTTGCCTGTGGAGGAAATTTGTGGTACATTCTATTTATCTGATACTTCTGCTGTAAGGAGAGGCAATTCTTATATTCCGGCATTTCGCCATGAGTTTCAGAGTTCAAAGCGGGAGGTGTGCATAGAGAGAGTTTTATGGGACACAAACAGTGGTAAAATTGTAATTGACAAAAACGAACAAATGTTTTATACTTACGATATGAGAACGTTTGTTCCCTGATGAGAAGGAGACATATCATGGAAAAAGATGAGAAGAAGAAAGCGTTGGAAGCGGCGTTAGGCCAGATTGAGAAGCAGTACGGGAAGGGAACCGTCATGCGCCTGGGAGATTCCTCCGCGCAGATGAATGTGGAGACCATTCCCACCGGCTCCCTGAGCCTTGACATTGCCCTGGGACTGGGAGGCATTCCCAAGGGCAGGGTGGTTGAGATCTACGGGCCCGAGTCCAGTGGTAAGACTACCGTCACCCTTCACATGATTGCGGAGGTGCAGAAGCGGGGCGGCATTGCGGGATTTATTGACGCGGAGCACGCGCTGGATCCGGTCTATGCGAAGAATATAGGCGTTGACATTGACAATCTGTACATTTCCCAGCCGGACAACGGCGAGCAGGCGCTGGAGATTACGGAGACCATGGTGCGTTCCGGCGCCATTGACATTGTGGTGGTGGACTCCGTGGCTGCCCTTGTGCCCAAGGCCGAGATCGACGGTGACATGGGAGATTCCCATGTGGGCTTACAGGCAAGGCTCATGAGCCAGGCGCTGCGGAAGCTGACGGGAGTCATCAGCAAATCCAACTGTACCGTGGTCTTTATCAATCAGCTCAGGGAGAAGGTGGGCGTGATGTTCGGCAATCCGGAGACCACCACAGGAGGACGGGCCTTAAAATTCTATGCCTCCGTGAGACTGGATGTGAGGCGTATCGAGTCCCTGAAACAGGGCGGCGAGGTGATCGGCAACCGCACCCGGGTCAAAGTGGTGAAGAACAAGGTGGCACCGCCCTTTAAGGAGGCGGAATTTGACATTATGTTCGGCGAGGGGATCTCCGTGGTGGGCGACATTTTGGATTTGGCGGCGGATAAGGATATCGTGAACAAATCCGGAGCATGGTATGCCTATGAGGGCACAAAGATCGGCCAGGGCCGGGAGAATGCGAAGCAGTACCTGAAGGATAATCCCGCCGTGTGCGGGGAGATAGCAGCCAAGGTCAGGGCGCAGTTTAATCTGGACGGAGCCGGGGAGAATGGCGCGGCTGCGCCGGAAGCTCAGTCTGCCGACGGGAAGCAGCCCGGCGCTGAGCCCCAGACTGCCGTCGGGAGGAAGTCCTCAGGGAAGGAGAAGAAGTCCGAATGAAAGTGACCCGGGTGGAGGAGATCTCCAAGGCTCGCAGCAGGGTTTATATAGATGAGGAGTTCGCCTTTGTACTGTACAAGGGCGAGCTCCGTCTCTATCATGTGCGGGAGGGCGAGGAGGTTTCAAAGGAGGATTACCGCAGGATTCTGGATGAGGTGCTGCCCAGGAGAGCGAAGCTGCGGGCCATGAATCTTCTGCAGAGGCGGGAGTACACCGTGGAAGGGCTGCGCCGGAAGCTGCAGGCAGGGGGGTATCCCGAAGGGGTGGCCCAGGCCGCCCTTGACTATGTGGCATCCTATCATTACACGGATGATCTTCGCTATGCTCTGGACTATATCACCTCCCAGGAGGACCGAAGGAGCCGTATGCGGATTGAGCAGGATCTGATGAAACGGGGAATTTCCCGGGACACCTTGGGCAGAGCCTGGGAGAAATGGCAGGAGCAGGGCGGGGAGCAAAATGAACAGGCCATGATTGAGAAGCTGCTCCGGAAGAGAAATTTTGACGCGGACTGCGCGCTGCCCAGGGAGAGGCAGCGAACCTACGCCTTTTTGATGCGCAGAGGTTTTTCCCAGGAGGCGGTGTCCCGGGCTTTGAGAGGGCAGGAATGGTGAGATTGGCTTCGCCGGGCTGCAAATGGGGAAAGGTCTGCCGTTTCGCGGGCGTGAAAGGGAGGGCAGACGCTTTTCGAAAAGGGTTCCCCAAATGGGATGTAAAAAAAACAAAAAAATATGTTGACAAATGAAAAAGCATTTGTTAGAATAAATAACGGTGATTGCGTAAGCATCCCGGGAATGCTGCTATAGCACAGTCGGTAGTGCGCAACATTGGTAATGTTGAGGTCACCAGTTCGATTCTGGTTAGCAGCTTCAAAAGGAAGAAGCCGTTGTATTTGTGGTCGGAGGATCATAAATACAGCGGCTTTTGATTTTTATATACGTCCTATGATGTAAGCCGGTCAGTCACATTCCCTGAGGTCAGGGTGAGGAAGTTTTGCGAAAATCCTGACCGTGGGGCCGCCGTCCCCGTCTTCCGGCACGGCGGTCAGGTCGGCCCGGTTCAGCCAGTCAAGAGCGCGGCTGTCGGTTTCGATGACGGGCTTCCAGTCCATCCCGTCTTTCTGGTTTACGATGTGGAGAGAACATTTTTCTCCCCTGAAATCTCTGCCGGAAAGGGTGTACTCGGCTCGTATCTTTGTTTCCCCGCCGGGGCGCTGTTCCCGCACATCGCAGCCTCCCGGCAAAACCGTTCCCTGAAAATATTCGGTGTCGCAGTAGCCCGTGAAGAAAATATTGCACCCATGCACATCGCCTTCCACAAAGCTTTCCGTGTGAGTGATGATCACACGAAGAGTCAGTATTTCCCATCGATCCGCCAAAAACTGTCGAATGGAGGCAAAGATGCTTTTCTTTTGCGTCCCGTCATAGCCGTGCCCCGTTCCCCTCAAAAGCTGTAGCCGACATTGGCCCTCTCTGTAGCAGTCTCTGGCATGCAGGGCATAGGAATAGTGGACGATCCTGTCCTCCAGGCCATGGAAAAGCAGCACCGGACCTCTGTAGGAGGCCAGCGCTCCCCAGGGGTCCAGTCTGGACGCTTCCTCGTGGAAGCCTGGTCCCAGCAGGGTTTTTCCGCAGTCGATGGTCTCGGGAGGCCTGCCGGGATCATAGCGGGAGCCGCCCAGGCGGCCGGCTATGGCGTCATCGGGGATACAGAGGGCCGGTGAGATCATTATCAGCCTTTTGACCTCGTCTTTGCATCTGGCCGCGGCCAGGCCGGAGACGAAGCCTCCCTGGCTGTATCCTGCGAGTATCAGACGTTTTGCGTCGATCCAGGGAAGGCCTTGCACATAGTTTTTTACGGAAATCAGATCCTCGACCTCCGTGGAGAGGGTCATGTCGGTAGTCTTCCCGTCGCTTCCTGCGCTTTTGTCCTCCTGTAAGCTTCCGCCGCCGCAGAAACTGAATCCGAAGGCGATATAACCCATCTGCGCAAAGAATCTGCAGTAATCCGCCGTGTTCCTGTAATTATCCGTGAAACCGTGGCTGAGAATCACAGGGGGGTATTTTTGGTTTTCCTGAAAATTATCCGGAAAATACTGCATTCCTCGGATGGTCAGACCGCCTCGGCGACAGGTAAAGCATTTTTCTCCAAACTGCATATGGCACCCTCCTATTTGCTGCCGGCATTCCTTCCTGGGGTGGGGAGCAGCCGGCTATTTTTCCTTGCCGTGCACCAAGAGCCCCTGTCTGTATGCCACCAGCAGCAGTTCCAGGTCGGCTATGGTTTCCAGGATCTTTTTGCCGTTGTCCGTGTCCTTAACCATCACACGCTCAGGTTCCGTCTCAAAGAAGTCTGAGGAGGATTCCAGATCCACATTCTCGGACAGCACCTTGGCGATGCTCTCAAAGGGCTGATGGGCCTTCAGCCGCATACCGTGGGAATTATAGATCAGAGTGTATCCCGCTATGCCCGTGGTCTTCTGATAAGCCTTGCAGAAGCCTCCGTCGATGACAATCAGGCGCTTGTTGGCCTTTACGGGGGATTCGCCCTTGGATACCTTGATGGGGGTATGACCGTTGATAATATGGGAGGTGGGCGCGTCCAGGCCAAACTCATGGAGAATTTTTACACAGTATTCCTCCTGCTTGTAAAATCGGTAGTAGGGGTTTTTCTCCTCGTGATAGGTGTTTTCGTCTATGACAAAGGCACGCTCAAAGGTCTTCATATTTCTGCCGGAAACGGGGGATTTTTTGCCGCACCACAGATACCACATAAAATCCAGATTGTCCTGATCGTAGCGGCCAAAGAAAGCGCGGCGGGCAATTTTCCCCGCGTAATCCATATATTCCCGGCCCTTGTAAATCCGGCCTCCGATCTGTATCTCGTCAAATTCTCCCTTCTCGTTTAAGGGGATACAGCCGTGGAACAAAAGATTGCCGTTGTGGCAGCGGTAGAGATTTCCTTTCTCATACAGAAATTCGATATGGGAGCGCAGCACATGGCTGTTGAGAAACGCCGTGCGAAGATTCTCCATGACCAGGTGCTCCTCCTCTGTGAGGGTGTACGCATCCTGCAGATTCAGAGTGGGGAAATCGGCGTCCTTTAAGGCGTATTCCCTGCCGTCGATGAGGACAACGCCGCGCTTTGTGTCGATCTTGTCCAAAAGCAGCCGGTCCGCCATGTCATATTCCGGATGGCGCAGGATGATCTGGCCCTCCAGCTTGAACAGAATCACGGCGATGGCCTTCAGAGCGGCATCCATGGGAGGGAGGCTCTGGTAGGTCTGCTCCGCGAACAATGTCAGCGCCCGGAGGCTGATGCCGTAGGAGCTCTCCAGAATGTCGATATTGTCATATTTAATATTGTTGCGCAGTACATTGGCGATGCAGGCGTCGCTGCCGCAGCAGGCCCCCATCCAGAGAATGTCGTGGTTGCCCCACTCGATATCTACGGAGGGGTGTACCATCAAAAGCTCCATGATCTTGTCGGCGCTGCTCCCCCTGTCGAAGATGTCTCCTACGATATGCAGGCGATCCACCGCCAGACGCTTGATCAGCTTACTGAGTGCCCTGATAAATTCGTCGGCGCTGTCGATGTCTATGATGGTGTCAATAATTTTTTCATGGTAAACGTACTGATTGTTGTCCTCGTCGGGCTGGGCGTGGAGCAGCTCGTCTATGATATAGCTGAAATCTCCGGGAAGGGCCTTGCGTACCTTGGAGCGGGTGTATTTGGAGGAGAGAAATTTGGCCAGCTCGATGAGATTTTTCAGGGTGAGCTTATACCAGACGGGAGTCACCTTGTTCTGGGCCTTCAAAAGCTTCAGCTTTTCGGAAGGGTAGTAAACCAAGGTGCATATCTCCCGGCGTTCCTTTGCGCTCAGCCGATCCGGAAAGATCATCTCCACCTTTTCCCGGATGACTCCCGCCGCGTTGTTGAGAATATGGAAAAATGCCTCGTACTCGCCGTGGAGATCGCTCATGAAATGCTCCGTTCCCTTGGGGAGGTTCAAGATGGCTTTGAGATTGATAATCTCTCTGTATACCGAGGGGATGGAGGGGTATTTTTCCGAAAGAAGGGTCAGGTATTTGAGTTTTTCATCTGATATGGCAATGCTGCCGGAGGTGTTTTCCTGCATATGTGTTGCGCTCCTGTCCGGGGCTGACGCAAAAGGCGCGGCATACGGCGTTCGGGTATTCTCAGTGGGAAAAGAGCTGTGTGCCTCCTGCTGTTGTGTCCGTCCCATTTAAATTAAAAAAAGTATAACAAATTTTCACTCTTTTTGCAATAAACAAAGCCTTTTGCGCATAATAACCATTAAAAATGGACAAAAAAAATATTTGTATTGACAAATTGACAGGATACCCAAATATTGCTATATTAGAGACATAGCAGATGCCGGGAGATATGAGGGCATCAAAGAAAAGGAGGATGGTAGAAATGAAAAAGCTTGTGGCATTACTGATGTCGGCGGCGATGATGTTTTCGCTGTCTGCCTGCGGTGATTCCGGCAATCCCGGGGGGGCGGGTTCCTCCGGCGGTAAGCAGGATGTGGCTCTCAGAATGTGGGGGGCGGAGGAGGATCAGACCATGCTGCAGGGCATGATCGACACCTTCGTAGCTAAGTACGCGGAGTACGCCAATATCACGGTGGAGCTGGGCGTGGAGTCCGAGGCGGATGCCAAGGATGATGTTCTCACGGATATTCAGGCGGCGGCCGATGTGTATGCCTTTGCCTCCGACCAGTTGAACGATTTGGTGAACGCCGGCGCCCTTCAGGCCCTGGACGGCAATATGGATCAGGTGCTTCAGACCTATGCGGGCAAAAGCGTGGCGGATGTAAAGAGCGCAAATGTGGAGGGATCCGTGGATGCGGCCACCAAGGACGGTACGCTCTACGCGTTTCCCATGAGCGCCGACAACGGCTATTTCATGCTGTATGACTCCAGCGTGATTTCGGAGACGGACGTGCAGTCCTGGGATACGCTTCTGGCGGCTGCGGGAGCGGCAGGAAAGAAAGTGGGATTTGTCTATGCCTCCGGCTGGTATAATGCTTCCTTCTTCTATGGGGCGGGCTTTACCACTGCCCTGCAGGAGGACGGAGGCACGACCCTGGACTGGAACGGCACCTCCCCGGACGGATTTACCGGCGTGCAGGTGACCCAGGCCATGCTGGACATTGCCGCAAACAGCGCCTTTCTTCCCGTGGCAGACGGCGACACGGCCAATCAGATTGCCTCCGGCAATGTATGCGCTATCGTGTCCGGTACCTGGGACGCAACGGCGGCGCAGAATGCCTGGGGAGACGCTTACAGGGCGACCAAGCTTCCCACCTTTACCGTGGACGGCAAGCAGGTGCAGCAGGGCTCCGTGGCCGGATTTAAGCTGGTGGCGGTGAACGCGCAGTCCAAGAATGCGGGCTGGGCGACTCTTTTGGCCGACTGGATCACCAACGAGGAGAACCAGAAGATCCGTTTCGAGCAGAGGGAGATCGGGCCCTCCAACACAGCGGCGGCATCCTCCGACGCAGTGAGCAATAACATTGCCATTGCGGCTCTGGCGGAACAGTCCGCCTACGGCATAGTGCAGGTGGTGGGCGGCAGTTACTGGGATCCCGCCGCTACCTTCGGGGAGATGATTGCCCAGGGCCAGCTTTCCAGGGATGACGAGGCGGCGATTCAGACTGCCCTTGACACTCTGGTGGTAGGCACGGCGGCAGCTCCGGCGGCAGAATAGGGAATAACCCGCTGTCTGCGGGAATAGAGGCGTCCTGAAGCTATGAGAGGAGAACGTAGTGGAGGGACGCCTTTCTAATCTTATGTGGGAAGGAGTGGGTGGAAAATGAATAAGGTCAAGGCGGGGCTGCAGACCTTTTTTGCCGCTGTGGGCGGTTTTTTCAGGGAATTTGGCCGCAGCGTGGCAAAGGGAGACCTGTTCGTGAAATTGTCTCTGGTTTGGATGGGGGCGGGCTATATCCGCAGAAAGCAGATTGCGAAGGGCATTTTGATGACGCTTTTTGAGGCGGCGGTCATCCTCTATTCCGTGCTGTTTGCGGGGAAGTATGTGGCGAAGTTTGCTACCCTGGGAACGGTGAAGCAGGAGGTGGTTTTCAATATCGCCACCATGCAGAACGAGTTTAACGACTTTGACAATTCCTTTATAATTCTTTTGTTTTCCGTGATAAGTTTTCTGGTGTGGGCGGTTTTTCTGGTGGTCTGGCTCTACAATATGGTGGCGTGCTACAGGCTCCAGAGGAGGGCGGAGGCAGGGGAGCATATCAATACCTTCAGGGAGGATTTGAAATCCTTCGTGAATGAGAAGTTCCATATCACTCTGCTGGCTCTGCCTGTGGCAGGCGTGGTGCTGTTTACGGCGGTGCCGCTGTTTATCCTGATCGCGGTGGCCTTTACCAGCTACGACCAGCAGCATATGCCTCCCGCGGCTCTTTTTGGCTGGGTGGGGCTGAAGAACTTTAAGGATTTGTTCAGCGACGGCGGCCTGACGGTGACCTTCGGCTACGCCTTTCGCAAAATTTTGGTGTGGACGCTGGTATGGTCGGTGTTTGCCACCCTCACCACCTATCTGGGGGGCATTCTGCTGTCCATGCTGGTCAACAGCAAGTACACCAGGCTGCCCAAAATGTGGAGGTCTCTGTTCGTTCTCACTATTGCGGTGCCTCAGTTCGTGTCCTTGCTGCTGGTGCGGAACTTTTTTGCCAACAACGGTATCGTGAACACCATCTGTCAGGGGATAGGACTGACGGGATGGCTCAGAGAGATCGGGCTGTTAAGCACCAGTTATATTCCTTTTTTGTCTGCCCCCGGCTGGGCCCATGTGATGATTATCCTCATCAATATCTGGATCGGCGTGCCCTATCAGATGATGATTGCCACGGGAGTGCTGATGAACATCCCCGTGGACCAGTTGGAGAGCGCCAGGATCGACGGGGCCACCCCCAGACAGAGCTTCATTCACATCACCATGCCCTATATGCTCTTTGTGACGGGTCCCGCCCTGGTGACGGATTTTGTGAGAAATATTAATAACTTTAATGTGATCTATCTGCTGACCCAGGATGTGTACACCACCACGGATCAGCTCATGGCCAACTCCCAGGCCAAGGAGACGGATCTTTTGATCACCTGGCTGTTCAATCTGACACAAAACTATTATAACTATAAGATGGCTTCCGCCATCGGTATTGTGGTGTTCGTCATCTGTGCGGTGTTTACCTTGGTGGCCTTTAACCGCTTCTTACGGGGTGACAGAGAGGAGGCGTACAGATAATGAAGAAATTTCTCAGAATTCTCAGAAACAATCTGGTTCTGGCGGTGCTGGCTTTTATCTGGCTGATTCCCATTGTGTGGCTGCTTGCCACCTCCTTCAGCGCGTACACCGGCATGAACACCAGTACCTTTTTCCCCGAAAAGTGGAGTCTCCAGGGATACAGAAATCTGCTGTTTTCCGCGGACAGTGTGGCGCAGTTCCCCAACTGGTTTAAGAACACCTTTATTATCGCGTGTTTCACCTGTCTGATTTCCACCGCCTTTGTGCTGATGGTGGCCTACGCCACCTCCTGTATGCGGTTTAAAATGCGCAAGCCGCTGATGAATATGGCTGTGATTGTCAATCTGTTTCCGGGCGTGCTGTCCATGATCGCTATTTACTTTATCCTGAAGACCTTCAATCTCACCAACACTCATATAGGTCTGATACTGGTGTATTCTGCGGGCGCAGGCTTAGGGTATCTGATCGCCAAGGGATTTTTTGACACCATTCCCGTCTCTCTGAGGGAAGCGGCCCATCTGGACGGAGCCAGTGAGGCTACGATCTTCTGGAGGGTGGTTCTCCCCATGAGCCGTCCCATTATCGTGTACACGGTAATCAGCTCCTTTCTGGTGCCCTGGATGGATTTCGTCTATGCCAAGATGATTTTGAATTCCGGCATTTCCTCCCAGTGGACGGTTGCCATCGGACTGTACAATATGCTGGAAAAGAGCCTGATCAACAGCTATTTTACCCAGTTCTGCGCAGGCGGCGTTCTGGTGTCCATCCCTATCTCCGCTTTGTTTGTAATTATGCAGAAATTCTACGTGGAGGGTGTGACCGGAGGCGCTGTGAAGGGCTGACGGAGGATGAGAGGAAAAATGGAAAAACAAAAAGTGCTGAAGAATATTGCCGGGGCAGGAATATTAATAACATGTGTTACGGGATGTGGAGTTTTCCCCGCCGACGGGAAGTCGGCGTTCGACGGAAACTCGGCGTTGGACGACAAACCGGTGTCCGGCGGGGGAGAAACCCCTGTGGTACATGAGGAGGAGATTGTGGTTCCGGGACTGAAGGAGGAGTTTGAGATTCTCTTTATGGCCGACACGCACATATCTCTGTGCGATGAGCGGGACGAGGGACTGCTGGACAAGGCCCGGGCCCGCTATGAAGGGTTTCGCGGTCCCTCCCAAAAAGGGGCGGAGGAAACCTTTCGGGGGCTTATGGAATATGCGGCGCTGGAGGAGCCGGATCTTCTTGTGCTCGGCGGGGATATCCTGGATTCGGCCATGTGGGCTTCCCTGGATTTTTTGAAGGAAAGGCTGGACGAGCTGGGGCTGCCCTGGGTGTATGCCATGGGAAATCATGATTTTGAGTACGGTGAGGAATATTTTTCGGAGAAAGCGTATACGGACTATCTGCCCAGATTCGGCAGTGTCAGCGATACGACGGACGGTTACCAGCTATGGGAACATGAGGATTTCACGATTCTCGCGGTGGATGACAAAAGCAACAAAGTAAGCGGGAAAGCGGCCGATGCCCTGGAAGCTCTCTGTGAGAAAAACAAGCCTGTGATTCTGGTGATGCACGTACCCGTAGAGCCCCTGGAGGACGACGTCTTGCTGGAGGAATCCAAGGAAGTGTGGGGAACGAACCAGGACGGCAATTCCAAGGTGCTGTTGGGGCCGCGGTCCTGCGTTCCCGACGGAGACACCCGGAGATTTCTGGACCTGGCCCTTTCCGAGGAGAGTCCGGTGGTTCTGGTGCTGGCCGGACATATTCATTTTTATCACAGGGATATTTTGACCGGAGACCTGGTCCAGATAGTGACAGGGGCCGGATATGAGAACGAGCTTGTGAAGGTGGTGCTGAAGCCCTGATTTTACAGGTAATTGTTGGGCGATTTCTTCATGAGAAACTTCACGGAGAAACCGGATTCGTCGCAGATGGCGCGCACCACATTCTCCGCCTCCTCCCTGGCGTTGTCATTGACGCAGATAATGCAGACGTTTTTCCTGCGGCTGAAAAAGGAGGCTTTGGCCCATCGGATATAGTATGAGATCCTGCTTTTCAAAAGGGCCTTTTCAATGAGGTTTTTGCAGTCCGGGTCGGCCACCTCACACAGCTCAATTTCGTTGTTTACTTGCACATTCGTATACAATGGTTGCATGATATCACCTCTCCCGTGTATTATAGCATAATCTGAGGGAAAAGTGCAACGAAATACTTGCGGTTGGCGGAAGAAATATATATACTAGAGGGTAGGAGAAACAGAAAGGAGTGCAGGCGGATGGATTTTATTGAAAAAGTGGGCGATACCATTACGGTTGTGGGGAGAGAGGCCGCGGAGAAGGCCAAGGAATTTGTGGATGTCGCAAGCCTTAAGAACCAGATTAATACCTGTGAAGATATTGTCAGGAAGAACTACATGGAGATCGGAAAGATTTATTATGAGCAGTACGGCGATGTGCCCGAGGAGCCCTTTGAGAAGCAGTGCAGGGCCATCACCAACGCCAAGCGCGGCGTGGCGGACCTGCAGGAGAAGATCAACCAGCGCAAGGGTCAGTGAGCGTTTATGACGGCCTGACATATATGTGAAGAAGGCATATGTGAGCTTGAAAAGGAGTCGTACTGATTCGGAAAACCCCCGGATACTATAAGTATCCGGGGGTTTTCCTGTTTCCTTATTCCTCTTCTTCCTCGTCGTCCTCGGCGGGGATATTACCGCCGTTAAGATCCCACATCTGCTGATTTATGATGGCCTCATAATCAGGGTTTGCGAAGAATGCCGCATCGTGCTGACAGTGGCTGCGGGTGTTCGGCTCTACGGGAACTTGGGATCCGTCGGGAGCCGTCATGATCACCGTGGAGCCCTTGACCAGTTCCGGCTCCTCCGCCAGGGGGTAGGTTCCGGTGCCCTGGTAAGCGAAGGGGCAGTCGGGGCCGGCGGCGGGCAGATTGTCATAGGCACAGATGCTGCCGCTGTAATGGATATCGCAGTTCTCCGTGGGCTCGGTGCCCTTGGCAAAGAATTCGTTGCGGGTGTGGCCGTCGCACAGTCCGGGGGTGGGAAGCTTTCCGGATTGCGTGCATATCTCCATCTGTACGATGCCGCTTGGCATGGCGAACTGCTGAACGGGCAGATTTTCGTGTACGCGTCCCATGATGGACCTCCACAGGAGCTTGGAGCAGACGGTCTCATCGTTGCCCGACTTGGCCGTGGTCATTTCGATATTATTGTCATAGCCCGTCCAGACGGTGGCGGTATAGTAGGGGGTGTAACCCACGAACCAGGAATCGCGGTAGTCGCTGGAGGTTCCGGTCTTGCCGGCCTGAGCCATATCGGTTTTGAATCTGGCCCTGGCGCCGGTTCCTATGGTGACCACATCCACCATGGCATCTGTAAGAAGGTATGCGGTGGTGTCCTTGATTACCTGGCGGGTGGTGGGCGTCGTGTTGTCCAAAATCACGTCTCCGTCGGAATTCGTCACCCGAATATAGAGCTTGGGCTCCGCATAAACTCCGTTGTTGGCAATGGTGGCGTAGGCGGCGTTCAGCTCGTAGGGAGATACGCCATAGGTCAGCCCTCCCAGGGCGATGGTCTGGTTCACGTCGGTGTAAAATTTGTCGCCGATGGTCACGCCGTCCGTCAGGGAGGTGAAACCGAATTTCATCAGGTAGTCATAGCCTAACTGCGGGCCGATGACGGTCTGATTTTTCACCGCGATAATGTTTAAGGACTGCTCGATGGCGTAGCGGATGGAACAGATACTGTATTTGTGGCCCGAGTACCAGTTCTTCACGGGAGTGCCGTCGTCATAGTTGAAGGGCGCGTCGTTGTAGACGGTGGCCAATGTCCTGCCGTCGCTGTCCAAAGCGGGGGCGAAGGAGGAGAGCACCTTGAAGGTGGAGCCGGGGGAGCGGCGGGCGCTGGTGGCCCTGTTTAAGGTACGGCGGCCCTCCTTGGTGCCTCGGCCGCCCACCATGGCCACCACATAGCCGGTGCTCTGTTCCTCGATTACCATGGCCACCTGGGGCTGGGGAGTCATGGAGATACTCTCAATGTAATTGTCCGCGTCGTCCGTCACGTTCAGCTCCTCCAGCATGGCGGCGCGGTAGGTGAGGATTGCGTCCTCCGCGGCCTCGGGGGAGGAGAAGATGAGGTTGAAGGAGCGGTTGCCGTTTGCCTTGAACCAGCTCATCATGTTTTCCTTGCTGAAATTGTGCTTGTCCCCGGCGGAATCCGTGACGGTCAGGGCGTAGGTCAGATACCACTTGACGGTGGGATTGTAGTTGTCGGGGTTCACAAATTCCTCGTCCGCAATTTTCTGGATGGTGGGATCCAGGGTGGATTCGATGCGCAGGCCCCCGGAGGTCAGCATCATCTCCGCCAGAGTGTCGTTGTACCCGGCGGCCACCAGATCCTTTTTCACCTGCTCGTACACCGCGTCCGAGAAATAGGAGCCCGTGGTGCTGGTGCCGGTCTGGTAGTCGGTGTTGTAGGTGCCGATCCTCTCGTACACATCCTCCGTATCCCGTATGGCTTCGTCGTATTCCTCTTTGGTGATGAAGTTTAACTCCAGCATATTGTCCAGGCAGTTCTGTCTGCGCTTTCTG
Organism: uncultured Lachnospiraceae bacterium; assembly: GCA_949948715.1. Classification (GTDB taxonomy): domain Bacteria; phylum Bacillota; class Clostridia; order Lachnospirales; family Lachnospiraceae; genus Acetatifactor. The sequence goes on from CATLGW010000004.1 coordinate 86,509, forward strand.
TTGTGCTCCGGATAGCGCAGGGGATTATAATAAGAGGGATTCTGAGTGATGCAGGCGATCACCGCGCACTCGGATAAATTGAGCTCGCTGCAGGATTTGCCGAAATATCTCTGGGAGGCCGCCTCCACCCCCAGGGTGTTCTGCCCCAGATTGATGGCGTTCATATAGCGCAGGAGCACGTCGTCCTTGGAGCAGTTCTTGGTGAGCTCCAGGGCCAGATACTGCTCCTGGATTTTACGCTTCACCATTTTGATCAGATTGTCGTTCTCCTCCGTCCAGGAGGTGAAAATGGTGTTCTTTAAGAGCTGCTGGGTGATGGTGCTGGCTCCCTGCTTTTCCTTGCCGCCGGTCTTGACGAACTGGTAGGCGGAACGCAGGATTCCCGTCATGTCAATGCCGTTGTGCTGGTAGAACCGCTCGTCCTCGATGGCCACGAAGGCCTGCCCCAAATGCTTTGGCACCTGATCTATGGTCACCTCGATGCGGTTGGAGTTGGAGCTGACATACTGGTCGATCTCGTTGCCCTCCCTGTCGTACACGATGGAAGCCTGGCCGGAGGCCACAATCTGATCCAGGCGGACGGTGGGGGTGCCGGCCAGGATGCCCCTGAATGCGCCGATGCCTGCGGCCGTACCGCAGATTCCCAAGCCTACGACAGCCAGAATCATCAGTTTAACGCAGGTGAGAACCAGCTTTCGTCCCCACTTGGCAGATTTTGCGTTTAGTGCCCGCTGCTTTGCGCGGACTCCCTTCTTTCCGTAATTCATAAAGCCTCGACTTTCTGTCTCATGCTGACCTTCCCGTGAATGACGGCAGGCAACGCCAAAGCCGCCGGGGCGTGAGACATAGGATTTCTATGGACGCTAACATTATAACAAAAAAAGTTATGTAAAGAAAGGCTTTGTTTCTTTATTTAAGAATTGTTTCACATTTTTTCCGAGTTATGCTACAATGTTAGAAAAGTTTGGCCGGCTTTTGCCCGGCCGGAGGCTTTGGGGCAAAAGGAGGGGAGCGGGCTATGGCGGGTGAGGTGGAAGAATATCGAGTGTTATTGGAGGATGGCTCCGGGGAGATCGTGGAGAAGAAATCCCGCTTTATCGCCACGGTGAGACGCTGTAGCTGTGAGCCGGAGGCTCTTGGGTTTATCGAGGAGATGAGGAAAAAGTATTGGGATGCCTCCCACAACTGCTCGGCCTTCGTGCTGGGAAGCAGGGCGGAGATCACAAGGTGCAGCGACGACGGCGAGCCCGGAGGCACGGCGGGCAGGCCCATGCTGGAGGTGCTTCTGGGGGAGGGAATACGGGATGTGGCCGTGGTGGTGACGCGGTATTTCGGAGGGACGCTTTTGGGGGCAGGAGGATTGGTCAGGGCTTACTCCCGGGCGGTAAAGGAGGGGCTGGCAAACTGCAGGACGGGAGTCATGCGGTATGGCAGCAGACTGTCTCTGGGCACGGATTACAACGATATCGGAAAGATTTTGTATCTGTTGGGGCAAAGGGGGATTGCGCCTGTAAACAGCGAGTACGCGGAGGCGGTGAAGCTCGTGATTCTCGTTCCGGCAGACGCCGAGGAGGGCCTTGTGCGGGAGCTTACGGAGGCCACCGGCGGCAGGGTGCGGGCGGAGAGGGAATGTCAGTGCTATTATGTTGACGAAAAATAGATGAAGGAGGTGGGGAAATGGAAGATTTCAGGGATTTGGACAGGCTGACCCAATATCTGCAGGCCAGGCAGTACACCAAGCTGCGCCAGTATCTGTCGGAGTTAAACGACGCGGACACGGCTGTTTTGCTGGAGAGGCTGCCGGAGGAGGAACGGCTGAAAATCTTCCGCATACTGCCGAAGGATTTGGCGGCGGATGTGTTTTCCTACCTGGATGTGGAGAATCAGCAGACCATCATAGTCTCCCTGTCGGAGCGGGAGGCGGCCAGCATCATCAATAATCTGATGGCGGATGATGCCACGGACCTGCTGGAGGAGATGCCGGCCAACATAGTGAAGAAGCTTTTGGCCAATGCCAGCCCGGAGGCCCGCAGGGATATCAATCATCTGCTGCGCTATCCGGAGGATTCCGCCGGGAGCATTATGACGGTGGAGTATGTGGATCTGAAGGAGAATCTCACCGTGGACCAGGCCATCGAGCGCATCCGCAAGGTGGGGCTGGACTCGGAGACCATCAATATCTGCTATGTTCTCAACCCTCAGCGCAAGCTGGTGGGCACCGTGGCTCTCCGCTATCTGCTGCTCAGCCAGGGAAGCGACATTATCGGGGACATCATGCATGAGAATGTCATTTCCATCAATACCATGATGGATCAGGAGGAGGTGGCCAGGCAGTTCCAGAAATATGATTTTACTTCCATGCCCGTGGTGGACAATGAGAACCGGCTGGTGGGTATTATCACGGTGGATGATATTGTGGACATCATGCAGGAGGAGACCACGGAGGACATGGAGAAGATGGCTGCCATCATGCCCAGCGACAAGCCCTACATGAGGACCACGGTGTGGGAGACTTACAAAAAGAGGATTCCCTGGCTGCTTTTGCTGATGGTCTCCGCCGCTTTCACGGGAGCCATCATCACCACCTTTGAGGAGGCCCTCAGCGTGTACGCCTCTCTGATCGCCTTTATACCGATGCTGATGGATACCGGGGGAAACGCGGGAGGCCAGGCCAGTGTGACGGTGATCCGCGGTCTGTCTTTAGGGGAGATCACATACAGGAATGTGCCCGTGATTATCTGGAAGGAGGTGCGGGTGTCGCTTTTGTGCGGTGTGTCCCTGGCGGCGGCCAACTTCGCCAAGCTGATGCTGTTTGACCGGGTGGGGTTGTCGGTATCCCTGGTGGTGTGCGTTACGCTGGTGGCGGCGGTGGTTCTGGCCATGCTGGTGGGCTGCATCCTGCCCATCGGAGCCAAGAGACTGGGATTTGACCCGGCGGTCATGGCCAGTCCCTTTATCACCACCATCGTGGACGCGCTGTCCCTGATCGTATATTTCCAGGTGGCCAGCAGGGTGCTGGGAATCGGATAGGGAGGCGGCCTTCCGGTTTAGAATTTTTTTACATAAAACAGTTTGCAACTTCAATAGAATTTGTTACAATAGACATAATATTGAATGCATGGTTTTTGCAGATATGCAAATATAATCAGGCGCATATGCCGGAATGGAGGAGCGATGAGGTACTTTTTTGAATCCAAGGTTGAGAAAAAGGACGAGGGGTACACAATACAGATCCCTTTTAACGTATGGGAGGTATGTAAGCAGCGGGAAGTGATCAAGGGCGATGTGGTTCTGGACAATAAAATTATAGATTGTGAGCTGTGGCCCCGGGAGAAGGGAAACTATGAGATTCATATCCCCGAGCAGGACGGGATTAACGTGGAGATAGGCGTCACCCATAAGATTCTGCTTCATGTGAACGGTTCTTTGATCCGAATGGATCAGAACAGTCCTTACAGCTTTGAGAATCCCATCCGCAGAATCGACAGCGTCAATGTCATTATCCAGCCCGAGGACGGGCTCTGCGGCCAGGCGTGTGTGGCTATGCTGGCAGGAGTTACGCTGGCGGAAGTTATCACGGTCATGGACTGTCGGGAGTGGCAGGCTACCATGGGCAGAGTGATATCCGCCCTGAACTATTACGGAATCGACCACACCGACATCATTATGTATACCGAGGGCAGGGAGACCGTGCTGCCCAAGTGCGCTATTCTGATGGAGAAGATGGGGCGTTTCTGCCATTATCTGGTACATTTTGACGGAAAGTACTATGATTCTAACCTGGGTGTGCTGGAGGAGTACGACACCGGCAAGCTGTTAGGGTATCTGGAGATCAAATGCTGACACCTTCTGCGTGAGGCGGTTTAGCCGTTGTCCGCAGGGCGGACAGGGCGCGGCGGAAAAAGGGCAGAGAGACGGTATGTAAAGGGATTGTCCGCTTGGGCGGGCAGTCCCTTTTTTGTAGAACGGGAGGGGCCCGCGGCCGGGACATAGGGTGAGAAAGCCGCCGGCCGGAGGCGTTTTGGGCCCGGCGGGAGAATAGAGCGAGGGAGACAGGTATGGAACAGAGCGGTTATGAAAAGGAGAGGGATGCGCGGACAGAGGCGGAGGAAGCCGGGGAAGCGGTGGACTGGGAACTGGTAAGCCAGGTGCGGGCTTTGGAAAAGGGAATGAAACAGCTTTGGGCGGGCGGTATTTTGTTTGTGCTGGGCCTGTTGGCGGCGGCAGCAGGATTTTGGACGGGGGGACGGGAAAGGGAGGAGCCTGTGCCGGTCTATCGGGCGAAGGAGGAGGACCAGTATGTGTGCGCCAGGGTTCAGAGCCTGTCGGAGACCTTTGCCTGCTATGATGCCATGGAGGATATGGGATTTTATCTGGCCTTTGACTATGCCAATGTTCCCGCGGTGCTCTGTTTTCACAGCGGGGAGAGGGAGGCCTTTGCCCCTTACGTTGCGTTTTTTTACGGCGGAGAGACAATGCCCCCGGAGCTTACGGTAACGGGATACGCGAAGCCCCTTGACGGTCAGATCAGGGAGTACTTGAGTGAGTTTCTGCGGGAGAGTTTCGGGACGGAAGCGGAGGGGGAGGCATTTTTATCTTATCTGGGGGATTATTATGTACAGCTTGGGGAAGACGCAGGGATTTACCGCTTTATCCGGGTCGCTGCGGCGCTGTTGGCCGCAGGGGCCGTGGTCCTTCTTCTGGGAGCCAACAATTATGCCAACTGGCGCGGGTATTTAAAGAGGATTACCTGTCCCCGGGAGGCGGATGCGCCTGTGGGGCAGGGGGCCGCTCTGGCAAAGGGGGCCCTTGGCGCCCTGGCAGGGGCGGTGATAGGAGGAATGCTCTGGTCCATTGTGGGCGCAGTGGGGTTTTACAATTTCTGGCTGGGAGCTGTGACGGTGCTGTTTTCCTATGTGGGATATGAGGTGGGAAATCCCCGGGGAGGGGTGGGACGCCTATGGTTCAGCGGTTTTTTCGGCCTGCTCATTCTGCTTCCGGCCGCTTACCTGGAATGGAGCTGGCTGTACTACGCAAGCGTAAACAGCGGAGTCTTCGGGTATGTCCCCCTGTCCCGGGTCATCAGGGAGCTTCCCCAATATCTGTCCGACAGCGGGGACTGGCACACGGGGCTGAAGACAGAGCTGGCTCTGGGATATGCCTGCGCGGCGGCAAGTATCTGGGGGTGCATCTGCGCATATCGACAAAAGCGGACATAGCTGTTTCTCGTGTTGCGACAATAAATTATAAAAGAAATATAAAATTCCAATTTAGGGAACATGATAAGAAAACAAAAGTAAACAGAAGGAATAAAAAGAAAAGCAGAGATAAAGTGATGCAAATTCTCCTGTATGCGTTTGCAAAGACTTTCATATAAAACTAATATATGTATTAATGATTAGCACTCAAATGAAAAGAGTGCTAACAAGACAGCATATTATAAGGAGGTAATTATTTATGAAATTAGTGCCTTTAGGTGACAGAGTGGTGTTAAAGCAGTTGGCCGCAGAGGAGACGACCAAGTCGGGCATCGTTCTTCCCGGACAGAATAAAGAGAAGCCTCAGCAGGCGGAGGTGATCGCAGTCGGGCCCGGCGGAGTGTCGGACGGCAAGGAGATCAAGATGGAGGTAAAGGTCGGCGAGCATGTGATCTTTTCCAAGTATGCGGGAAATGAAGTTAAGATCGACGACGAGGAGTTCATCATCGTGAAGCAGAGCGATATCCTGGCAGTGATCCAGTAACGTCAGTGACAGCAAACATTATTTTATGATAGCAGGAGGAATGTATTATGGCAAAGGAAATTAAGTATGGCGCGGAAGCGCGCGCGGCATTAGAGTCCGGCGTGAACCAACTGGCGGACACTGTGAGAGTGACCCTGGGACCTAAGGGAAGAAATGTGGTGCTCGACAAGTCCTTCGGAGCTCCGTTAATCACCAACGACGGTGTGACCATCGCCAAGGAGATCGAGCTGGAGGATGCCTTTGAGAATATGGGAGCGCAGCTTGTGAAGGAGGTTGCCACCAAGACCAACGATGTGGCGGGCGACGGCACTACCACGGCCACCGTTCTGGCACAGGCTATGGTGAACGGCGGAATGAAGAATCTGGCGGCGGGCGCTAACCCTATTATTCTGAGAAAGGGCATGAAGAAAGCTACGGACTGTGCCGTGGACGCCATCGCCGAGATGAGCCAGAAGGTGAACGGCAAGAACCACATTGCCAGAGTGGCGGCGATCTCCGCAGGGGACGAGGAAGTGGGACAGTTGGTGGCGGATGCCATGGAGAAGGTCAGCGGGGACGGCGTGATTACCATCGAGGAATCCAAGACCATGCTGACGGAGCTGGATCTGGTGGAAGGTATGCAGTTCGACAGAGGATATATCTCCGCTTATATGGCCACCGATATGGATAAGATGGAAGCTACTCTGGAGAATCCTTATATTCTGATTACGGATAAGAAAATCTCCAATATTCAGGAGATATTGCCGCTGCTGGAGCAGGTGGTGCAGTCCGGCGCAAAGCTTCTGATCATCGCCGAGGATGTGGAGGGCGAGGCTCTTACCACCCTGATTGTGAATAAGCTGCGGGGCACCTTCAATGTGGTGGCTGTAAAAGCGCCCGGGTACGGAGACAGAAGGAAGGCTATGCTGGAGGATATCGCCATTCTCACCGGAGGACAGGTGATCAGCTCTGAGCTTGGTCTGGAGCTCAAGGATACCTCTCTGGATCAACTGGGCCATGCAAAGTCCGTGAAGGTTCAGAAGGAGAACACCGTGATCGTGGACGGCGAGGGCGCAAAGGATGCCATCGAGGCCAGAATCGCACAGATTAAGAAGCAGATCGAGGAGACCACCTCTGATTTCGATAGAGAGAAGCTGCAGGAGAGGCTGGCAAAGCTGGCAGGCGGCGTGGCGGTGATCCGTGTGGGCGCGGCTACCGAGACCGAGATGAAGGAGGCGAAGCTTCGTCTGGAGGACGCTCTGGCGGCGACCAGAGCGGCTGTGGAGGAAGGGATTATCTGCGGCGGCGGCTCCGCTTATATTCACGCTTCCAAGAAGGTTGCCAAGCTGGCTGAGTCCCTGGAGGGAGACGAGAAGACCGGCGCAAACCTGGTATTAAAGGCTCTGGAGGCGCCTTTGTACCATATCGTGGCAAACGCAGGGCTGGAGGGCAGCGTGATTGTCAACAAGGTTCGCGAATCCGAGATCGGCGTTGGTTTTGACGCTCTCAAGGAGGAGTATGTGAATATGGTGGAGGCAGGTATTCTGGATCCCGCCAAGGTTACCAGGAGCGCACTGCAGAATGCTACCAGCGTTGCCAGCACGCTGCTTACCACGGAGAGCGTTGTGGCCAACATCAAGGAGGAAGCTCCCGCAATGCCCGCAGGCGGCGGAATGGGCGGCATGATGTAAGGCCGTCGTTTAAGGGAACGATAAAACGGAAACAGGCATGAAACGAGATTTCGTGCCTGTTTTTTTGTTGTTGTGAAAAGCCGGGAACTGTGGTAAAATATAGCAAACACATATGGCGCAATGGGGCAATACACGCCGGGCAGGAGGGGAAAGCCAACCCCTTGTGTCACCGCTCTGGGAGCTGTGGTCTTGTATCTGTGGGCGTCAGGAAAAAGAGGGAAGCTGTGGACGAAAGGCGCGGTGCTGGCGGTCGGTGCGCTGACGATGAATCAGGCTGCCTCAGCGGGAGCGCATATGGCCTGCTGGCCTCAGACCGGCTCTATTGCGGAGTGGAACGGATATGTGCGGGTCCGATTCGAAGAATAACGGATGGTTGGAAATATGAAAAAGATAGGACAGGAATTCATGTGGTTCCTTCGTCAGAAAATATATGTGGCCCTGCTTTCTCTGGCCGCTGTCTGCAGCTATGGTTTTGAGATAACCCATCACAGCATCGGAACGGATGACACGGCGGTGAGTCTGTATTTTGAGGAGGGGCTGTCCGTAGCCGTGGGCAGATGGGTTTTGTTTTTGCTGAACAAAGTATTTTCCCTGGCGGATTTTGCTCCCTTTTTGTTGGAGTTTGCGGGGGTGCTTCTGCTGCTGGCAGGCGTTACCCTGTTCTGTGTGCTGCTCAGGAGAATCCTGGGAGATGGGGCGGGAATCGCGCCCTATGTGATATTTGCCTGCGTCTTTGTGACCAATCCCATTATTGCCGAGGTCTATTACTATTACGCACACAACGGAGTGGAGCTGGGGTATATTTTTACGGCCCTGTCCCTGCTCTTTTATCTGGAGGCCATGGAGGGGAAGGGCTGGGGGAGGCTAAAGAGGCTTTTGGCCAGCGCCGGCTGTATCTGGGTGGCCATGGGCTGCTATGAATCCTTTCTGATTCTGTATCTGGTGGGAGTGACGGCTGTCCTGTTCCTCCGGGGGATGACAGGGCGGGACCGTCTGACGTTTTTACATCTGTTCAGACACCTTTCCGCGGCGGCGTTGCTGTTGGCCGTGTGCGTCATACTTCGCTCCTTTAACACGGTGTTTTTGGTGAGACTGTTTGGCCTGGAGGAGCTTCAGCAGATCGCCCAGCCCCGGAGCATGACGGAAATGCTGGAGCTTTTTGTCACGCCGGAGGGCAGAAGCGACCTGGCAATGCTGTTAAAGCGCTATTTCCTGGTGTATTATCTCAATGCGGTGGTGTATCTGCCCGTGACCGGATATGTAATTTCATCCGCGGTGACGGGAGTTATGGCCGCGGTTCTTACATGGAAGAAAAGAAACGCATGGTATTTAATGCTCTTTGCGGGGATGCAGTTGATTCCGGTGTTGATGACGGTGATCGGAACGGAGCTCACAAAATACCGCACCTGTCAGTTTTTGCCCTTTGTATGCGGTCTGGGGCTCTGCCTTCTGTATCTTGGGGCTGCGGTCTGGAAGGGCGGGAAGCTCTGGAGGGCAGGGGCGGGAGTGGCGGCCTTTGTGCTGATATTGAATCAGGCCTCCCGCATGAATGCTTATTTCTATCAGGAATATCTCAAATATGAGGATGCCAGAGAGACCATGCTCTCCATTGCATATGAAGTAGAGCGGCTCTATGGAAAGGAAACACCTGTTATATTTACGGGAAAACACTATACTCCTCATGCCTTTGCCGAGGATTATTTTGTGGGCTATGATTCCTGGCAGTATCGTGTGATTGCAGCGCTCTCGGACCCGGTGGATGAGCATTTGAAGGAGAAGTATTTTTCGGAATACGGATACCGGTTTGGCTGTGAGGGGGAGTTGTCCGTGATAGACTGGGGAGTCACGGCCTTCGACGGCACCAACAGGGAGCTGATGCGGTTCCTTGAGATGCACGGGCACTCTTTTCCGCTGGTCACGGACAGGGAGGTGCTGGCCCGGGCCGCGCAGGCAGGGTATGATATGCCCTGCTGGCCCCGGGAGGGTTCCGTCATTGCGTGGAATGGATATGTGCTGGTGCATATAGACAGATAGATTCAAAAGTACATTGTACAATCAAAAAGAAAGAGAGGGTGCTATGAGCGAGCAAAGAGTTTACCACAATCCTGTGCAGAGGGGGTTTTTCCCTGATCCTTCCGTGATCAGGGTGGGGGATGACTATTATATGGTGAATTCCTCATTTCAGTATTTTCCGGCTATTCCCGTGTCACATTCCAGGGATATGGTGCACTGGCATATCATCGGGCATGCGATTGCGAATCCGGAGTGGCTGGATTTGAGTGATATCAGAGATTCTCACGGCATTTGGGCGCCGGATATCGAGTATGTGGACGGGAAATTCTACATCTATGCCACGCTTCGTCTGAATGCGGACGGCAAGAGGGACAATAATGTCATGCGCCGTCAGTTGGTTATGGTGTCCGATAAGCCTGAGGGGCCCTACAGCAAGCCGGTATGCCTGGAGGTGGACGATATTGACCCCTCCCTCTTTGTGGACGACGACGGACAAAAGTATATGGTGATTGCCAAGGCGGCTAAAACGGTTCCCTTAAGCGAGGACGGGCTGCGGGTGGCCGGGCCTGTGAAGACCGCCTGGGAAGGCACGGGGGAACGCTGTTCCGAGGGACCCCACATGATGAAGAAGGACGGATACTATTATGCCATCGTGGCGGAGGGAGGCACCGGCTACGGCCACGGCATCAATGTGGGCAGGAGCAGGGAGCTCTACGGCGAATATGAGAATTCCCCGTACAATCCGGTTATGCGCCAGAAGGATCCCGAAGCCCCCATCCAGAGGGCCGGTCACGGAAAGCTGGTGCAGGATCAGAACGGGCAGTGGTGGTGCTACTATCTGTGCGGCAGACCCAACGGTGGAAAATATACCACCGTGGGCAGAGAGTCGGCTCTGGATCCGGTACAGTGGACCGAGGACGGCTGGTTTACCATAAATGAGGGGAAGGGGCCCAGCCTGACTCAGACGGCGCCGGATCTGCCGGAGTGTATTTTCCCCAGAAACCTGCAGGATGATTTTGACGATACCGCTTTAAACCTGGAGTGGGAGTTTGTGCGAAACCCGGACAACGGCTCCTGGTCGCTGACAGAGAGACCGGGACATTTCCGCATCTGGACCAGAGACGGTCAGTTAAATGAAATCCGGACAAAGAACACGTTGGTGAGAAGGGAACAGGAGCTGTCCTATGTGGCGGAGACCAAGGTGGAATACTATCCCGACAAGGACGGTGAGCAGGCGGGACTTACCTGTTATTACAGCACGGCAACCTACGCCCGCTGCGCGGTGTGCTATGAGGGCGGCAGAAAGATACAGCTTGTCATCAACCGAAATCACGGCGAGGAGCTGATGGCTGAGGTGGAGGATGTGAAGGAGGCTCCCGTCTATTTGAAGGTGGTGGTGGAGAAGCTCACCAGAACCTTCTATTACAGCTATGACGGTCAGGAGTGGCTTGTGGTGGGCAAGCTGGAAAATTGCATTTACCTGTGCGACGAGGGAGTGCCTGACGACCCCAAGAGACATACCGGCACTTTGGTGGGGATTTATGCAAACAATGGGGGCTGCGGCAGCCGAAAGCCCGCGGACTTTGACTATTTTAAATATGAGGATTAAGGCTTAACGTCGGATTTGGCGGCTGATTGGGTTTAAGATGACAGGAGGGTGTTTTCCGGAAAACGGAAAACACCCTCCTGTCGGGATAGGGTCTCCGACCGGAAGGCTGATCGCAGAGCGTCTGGTACAAGGGCTCGCACTGCTTGTATAAAATATACAAAAAAAGATGTTCAAAGTGCCAAAAATGAGTAAATAGTACAAAGGTATTTGCATTTTGGGGACAGGAGTGATATTGTTATAGTACCTATGATTATGTAAGAGGTTACATTTTGGAAGGAAAGGGAGGAAGCGGAATGTTTAATGGTTCCAGAAAGAAGAAGTGGAGGCAGAAGCTTGCAGGCATAATGACGTTTGCATTATTGGCTGTAAATCTGTATATCCTTCCGGCGCAGGCGCAGGAGATGCCCGCCGGCAATTCGACGGATGAGACAGGGGGGGCGTCTTCGGTTTCCCACAATGACAGCGGGGTGCCGGAAGGAGAGGCAGGGTCTCCGGGAACGGCTGACGGACAGATATCCGCCGTGGCGGAGAGCACGGCCAGCGAGACAAAGCATATATTTGACGTGGCAGCTCTCACGGGGGCCCAGGACAATGAAGAAATAGCCGAGGGGACAACCTTTGCAGAGGGATATTTCAAAACCGTGGGAACGGTAAAAAAGCGGATAAAAGCAGGCACGACAACGGTAACGTCTGTGGAGGTTGCCAAAGATGCCGGAAGCGAAATCCAGTTCACGGTGGCGGGAACCGCGGATGTCACCGTGGTGATGAGCAGCACGGGGGGCAGCAATACGTCTGCGGTAGGTCTTGTGGACGCGTCGGGCAACGCCGTGGAGAATCAGGAACAAATCGCCGAAGTGACAGGTACGGCAAAGACTACCTTGACCTATACGGGTCTTACGGCGGGAACCTATAAGGTGCTGTCGCCTCAGTCAGCCTATGGCAGAGGCGCCAGAGTTTACAGTATTACGGTGGATGATATTCCCGCTGTTACGACAACAGAGTATCTGTTTGACGTGGCAGCTCTCACGGGGGCCCAGGACAATGAAGAAATAGCCGAGGGGACAACCTTTGGGGAGGGATATTTCAAAACCGTGGGAACGGTAAAAAAGCGGGTAAAAGCAGGCACGACAACGGTAACGTCTGTGGAGGTTGCCAAAAATGCCGGAAGCGGAATCCAGTTCACGGTGACGGGAACCGCGGATGTCACCGTGGTGATGAGCAGCACGGGGGGCAGCAATACGTCTGCGGTAGGCCTTGTGGACGCGTCGGGCAATGCCGTTGGGAATCAGGAACAAATCGCCGAGGTGGCAGGCACGGCAAAGACTACCTTGACCTATACGGGTCTTGAGGCGGGAACCTATAAGGTGCTGTCGCCTCAGTCAGCCTATGGCAGAGGCGCGAGAGTTTACAGCATTCATGTGGTTCAGACCTCCGGCGGCTCCAGGCCCCCCAGGGCGGACTGGAGTCTGGTTGCGGCACCGGTGATTACATCGGCGGCTGTAGACGGCACAAATGCCGCACAGATTATAGTAGCCTTTGATATGATAATAGGATATGACGGAGCGGACAGTGTATCTGTTTCCATGAAGGACGCCTCCGGCAAGGTAGCAGGCACACAGTCTTACGGTAGGGACGGTGAATCGGGCAGCGTGACATTTAAGCCCGGCGCATCGGGAACCTATACTTTTACGGCGGTTGCGGCTCGAAAGGACGAGGAGGATAAGACAAGCAACGAAGTGACCGTTGCAGATTTCAAACTTCCCCTGACCGCGCCCAATGTAAAGAGCGCCACCAGCCAGGGCAGCGGTTCCGTACTGGTAAAGTGGGATGCGGTTCTCGAGGCGGAGAAGTACCTGGTGACGGTTGCAGGGACGGCTGTCAGCATTGAGACCGACAAGCTGGAAGCGCTTGTGACAGGATTGACGGTGGGGAGCACCTATACCATCAGCGTAACGGCTGTCAGGGGCTCGGAGCAGTCCAAGGCGGGCAGCATTGAAGCCACAGCCACGGCCGATGCACAGAGAGAATGGGCCTTTGCGGCATTTGGCTCAGGTGTGGACACAAAGAACAACGGTTATGAGGGAAATGCAAGCGATGGCAGCGTGAGGGTTTACTCCAACGGCGGAAAGGGCAAGCTTGTGCCCGGGTCCACGGACGGTCTTGCTTTCTACTACACGAAAATCGATCCGGCGGCAGAGAATTTCACATTGACTGCAACCGCCAGAGTGAATACCTGGACCTTGTCCAACGGACAGGAGGGCTTCGGCCTGATGGTTGCGGACAGAGTGGGTAAGCATGGGGACAACAGCACCTTCTGGAACAACTCCTATATGGCTTCCGTGACCAAGGTGGAGTACAGTTGGGACGGGGAGAAGGTATCCGATACCGGCGACAAGATTTCCATGAAGCTGGGCGTGGGTTCCCAGGAAAAGACGGGGGTGACGCTTGACAATATCACTCCGGAGCTGCAGCTCGGCGACATGAGCGTGTTTGTCACGCAGATGACGACGTTAGATACCTCCTGCGCGGCTATGGGCGACGGAACCTACAATATAGTCGGCGGTTACAAGGGGACGGAGCCTACGGGAACCATTGCAAATCCTTTGACAGAGTTTACGCTTACCATTCAAAAGAATAATACGGGTTATTTTGTAAGCTACACCGACGGGGAAGGAAAGACAACGACGAAGAAATATTACGATACGGAGGCGCTGAACCATCTGGATGAGTCTTCGGTGTATGTGGGCTTCTTCGCCTCCCGGAATGCGGACATCACCTTTGAGAATATCTCCCTTACCACCATAGATCCTGCCCAGGATGCTCCGGCGGAGGAGAGACCTGTCACAAAGGTGACTCCCAAGTTTGAGATTTTGTCGGCCAACATCGCCAATACGGCAGATTATGAGATGGTTTACCAGGGCAATGCGGACGGACAGCTTACCATTGCCGACGAGGCGGGGAATGTGCTGCTCGACAGGGCCGTTTTGGCAAACGAAAAGGTCCGCCTGAACGTGGCTTTGAATGCGGGGGAGAATCGCTTTGCCGTGCGGATGGTTCCGAATCCGGATTACCGCCCTTCCCAGAATGAGGTGTTGAGCTCCTATGATCCGGTGGAGTTTGTCCATACGGTCAATATGGCGGCCAGTGACAGCAAAATTGTCTATATCGGTCCCAACGCGGGAGCGGACGGAAGTCCCAAGCTGGGCACCCGGGAGAATCCCACGGACATTTATTCGGCGGTCAGCGCCGCGGTTCCCGGGCAGCAGCTCATTCTGCTGGAGGGAACCTATGACCTGGACAGAACGGTCGTGGTCGAGAGAGGCATCAACGGCACGGAGAGTGAGAAGATTTATCTGATCGGGGACCCTGACGGGGCTTCCCGGCCGGTTCTTTCCTTCGGCGGAAAGTGCGCGGGTATGATACTGGCGGGAGACTACTGGTATTTCAAGGGATTTGATGTCACCGGGTCGGCAGATGCCCAGAAGGGTATCCAGGTGGCGGGCGATCACAACACTTTGGATCATTTGAAGGCATACAGAAACGGAAACACCGGCATTCAGATCAGCCGGTATAAGAGCACCGACGAATGGGAGGATTGGCCTTCCTACAACCTGATCTTAAATTGCTCCTCCTACCTGAATGCGGATAAGGGCTACGAGGACGCGGACGGATTTGCCGCAAAGCTCACCATAGCGGACGGAAATGTGTTTGACGGATGTATTGCGGCTTACAATGCCGACGACGGATGGGATTTGTTCGCAAAGGTGCAGAGCGGTACCATTGGCAAAGTGGTGATCCGCAACTGTATTGCCTTTAAGAACGGTTATATTCTGGATGAGAACGGCAATGAGGTCAATGCGGGAAACGGCAACGGCTTTAAGATGGGCGGAGACAGTCTGCCCGGCGGCCATACCCTGATTAACAGTATTGCCTTTGGCAACAAGGCGAAGGGCGTTGACTCCAATAGCTGCCCCGATATCAAGGTACAGAATGTCACTTCCTTCAATAATGAGTCTTACAATGTTGCATTTTACACCAACAACGCCGCCAATACGGATTTCGGCGCCCAGGGCCTCATCTCCTTTAAGGACGACAAGGGAACCTCGGAGAAGGAGAATATCAAGCCCAAGGGAAGCCAGGATAACGGAAAGATTTACGGAGCGAGCAATTATTACCGTGAGACGGCCGGCGGCAAGTTTGTCAATTCCGACGGCGCGGAGGTGAAGGCTTCCTGGTTTGTGTCACTGGATATGGACAGGGCCATGGGGGAGATTACCAGAAATGCCGACGGAAGCATCAATATGCACGGTTTCCTGGAGCTGACGGCCGAGGCTCCCGCGGACGCAGGGGCGCGGTTTGCGGACACGGTTCAGAAGACCGTGATCGGGAACGGGATTTCGGAAGATGTTCTGACGGACGAGATTAAGAGCGCCACCGGGTGCGGTACGGCTGCAGAGTTGTCCGAGTATATGAAGAAGAATGTTTCCGAGAGCGATATCGCGGCGAAGCTGCTGCCGGGCGTAAAGACGGAGAATATGGCTTTGATGGATATCAGGCTGCAGATCAGCCAGGACGGCGGGGCGACCTGGAGCGATCTGACCGCTGAAAACTTCCCGTCCACGGGGGTATGGGTGACGATTCCCTATCCCGAGGGAACAAACGGCAGCGAATACAATTTTGTGGTAGGGCATCTGATTACCATGAGCAGCAACGGAAGGTTGCCCGGAACGATGGAGTATTTCGCGCCCATCAAGAAAGCGGACGGTTTGACGATCCATATTTACAGCGCTTCTCCCTTTGTCATTGCCTGGGATAAAATTATCCAGGAGCCCGATGATCCCGGCAATCAGGAGCCGGATGACCCCGGCAATCAGGAGCCCGATGACCCCGGTAATCAGGAGCCCGATGATCCCGGCAATCAGGAGCCGGATAACCCCGGCAATCAGGAGCCTGGGAAGCCGGATGACTCCGACAGGGATGACGAGGACGATGAGGAGGACAGCCAGCCCGCAGAGGGGACTGCAGTAAAGAGTCCCAAGACCTATGACGACAGTGTGTATGTTTACGCATCTGCGGGTGGGTATAAGACGGGAGGCGCAGCCGTGGAGGCTGCGGCGGAGCGCGACGGCGCTTCGGTAAACTGGCTTGTACTTGTGTTTGGGGCTGCCGCAGCAGTTGTCTTTGGGGCGGCTGTCCGTTACAGCAGAAGAGAGCGCAGAAAATAAGGGCAGGAAAAGCACTTTGGGGAGCCGTCCGGATTGTCGGACGGCTCCTTTGTATCAAGGAAAACGAATATCTCAGAAAAGGCGGAGCATACATATGGGAGAAGGGTCAGAGAGAAAATGGAATTTTGTGGCTTACGGGACCAGTACCGATCTGGAGAATAACGGATACAGCGGAAGTGTGGAGGACAATACCCTTTCCGTTTGGAGCCTCCACGGCAGAGGCAAGTTGGTGCCGGCCTCCACGGACGGGTTAGCCTTTTATTACACGGTGCTGAACGCAGAGACGGAAAACTTTGTGTTGTCGGCGGATCTGGAGGTGGAGAGCTGGACCTATTCCAACGGCCAGGACGGATTTGGTCTGATGGCGGCGGATGCCGTGGGGGAGAACGGAAGCGAGGTCAGCTTCTGGAACAATTCTTATATGGCTTCCGTGACCAGGGTGGACTACCTGTACGACAGGGAAAGGCAATGCGTCTCCGACGTAGGTGAGAAGTACTTTATGAAGCTGGGGGTGGGAGCCCAGGAGAAAAAGGGCGTGACGCCCCGGGCGGTGGAGGAGGGAACGGAAATCCAGGGCTTTCAGAGCACCATGTATACCCTGGAGACCACGGCGCCAAGGCTGGGGCTTGCGCCCGGCACCTACAATCTGGTGGGCGGTTACACCAACGACCCCCACAAGATGCGGGATGCGGCGCGGCTTACCTCCTTCCGTCTTTCCCTGCGGCGCATGAACGGGGGATATGAGGTTGGCTATACCGATCAAGAGGGAATCACTGTCACCCGCAAATTCTATCACGGTGAGAACGGGGACGAGTTGACCAGACTGGACAGGGAACACATATGTGTGGGTTTTTTTGCCTCCCGCAACATAAGGATGGCGGTGAGGAATGTAGAATTAAAGATTGTGAATCCCCGGGAGGATGAGTCCATAGGGGAGCATCCCCTTAAAATGGTGCCTCCGGAGTGTAGCGTGCTGTCCGCCTCTGTGGCCAACAGGGAGACTTACAGGCTGGTATGCGCGGGGAATGCCGACGGACGACTGACCGTGGAGGATGAGACGGGAAAGCGCCTGGTCTGCCGGAAGGTGCGGGCGGGGGAGAGATGCCTGGTGGAGACAGGGCTGCACCGGGGGGAAAATCCTTTTACCGTCAGCTTTGCGCCCGAGGAGGGTTATCAGCCCTCTCTTTATGAGCGGCTCTCAAGCTATGAGGTCTGCTCTCTCCGGTTTGTGGTGACTTATCAGGTCAATGAGGGGGAGCAAATTTACATAGGGCCCTCGGGAAGGGCGCAGGGAGCGGGGACCAGGGAGGATCCCATGGATATTTACACTGCTGTGGGCGGTGCGGCCGTGGGCCAGCATTTGACCCTGCTTCCCGGCAGATATCTTCTTGATAGGACCGTGAGGGTGGAGCGGGGCATAAGCGGCACTAAGGAGCGGCCTATTGTGCTTGCGGCAGAAGAAGGGGAAAGGCCTGTGCTGGATTTCCTCGGAAGGTGTATGGGCATGGCTCTGGGGGGAGACTATTGGCATTACCGGGGCTTTGACGTGACCAATACCGGCAGGGCGGAAGGGGGCGTCCGGCTGACGGGAAGCCACAATGTGGTGGAGCGGGTGAATATATACCGGAACGGAAACACGGGATTTCAGATAAGCTGCAGTATGCCGGGGGACGACAGGGAGGACTGGCCTTCGGACAATCTGGTGAAAAACTGTACCTCCTACTTAAACGCGGACCCCGGCTACACGGATTCGGACGGCTTCGCCTGCAAGATTACCGTGGGGGAGGGAAATGTGTTCGACGGATGTATCTCAGCCTACAATGCGGACGACGGTTTTGATCTCTTTGCCAAGGTGGAGAAGGGGGTCACGGGGAGCGTGCTGATCAAAAACTGCCTGGCCTTCAGAAACGGCTATGTGCTGGACGAGGAGGGGCGGGAGATTCATGTGGGACTGGGCAACGGCTTTAAGCTGGGGGGCTCCAGTCTGCCCTGCGGACACAGGCTGGAGAACAGCATTGCCTTCTGGAACGGGGAGAAGGGTGTGGATTCCAACAGTTGTCCCAATGACCGGGTATCCCGTGTGACCTCCTTTGACAACGACTCCCACAATGTGGCCCTTTTTACCACGGATGCAAAGGAGACGGACTTTGCGGCGGAAGGTGTGCTCTCCTTTCGAACGAAGGGGAATGTGCCGGATGTGGTGGAGCCCAGGGGGACCCAGGAGAGGAGTGCGCTTCTCGGGGAAAACAACTATTACGGAAACGGTTCGGTAAGCGAGAACAGCCTGGGGCGGCGCGTTTCGGCAGACTGGTTTGCGGATTTGGACGCGGACAGAGCCATCCACGGCGGAATTCGCAGGGACCGGGAGGGACGCATCGATATGGGAGGTTTTCTGTCCCTGACAGAGGAGGCGCCTGTCTCGGCGGGAGCCAGGCTGGATCAGAAAGATTAAGAAAATGAATTTTTGTTGTGAAATTTGTTGAAATATGATAAAATTGTGAGAGAAATAGAGTGACCGTTGTATCATCTTGACAAAAGAAAGCCTGCTAATAAAAAGTCAAGTGTTTTTTGAAGAAAATTTCAAAAAATCGATTTGATATTTTAGAGCATAACTTTTAAGCCACCAGAACTGCCGGCTTTGAAAGGAGTGATTTAGAAAATG